>CAMDQT010000009.1 GCA_945906305.1 Ferrithrix thermotolerans DSM 19514
CCCCCCCCCCCCCCCCCCTCGCTAGTTCAGCTGGTTATCAGCCGCAAGCCATCGCCGACACGTTCCAGGTGCAGTTGCTGGTCTTGCCGGACAGCTCAATGAGCTCGCCCTGCACTTCCCAGACTTGCGCCTTGGCGTTGTACTTCGACAGGTCGGAACCTTCGAGCAGGTAGCCGTCCTTGTTGCCGTTCATGTTGATCTTGATGCCCTTGAGGTGCACCGGGCTGGTGCCCTCGAAGACCCGCAGACAGGTGATGAAGTTGCCCCGGGTCAGACCCCCGGGCAGATCGCCACCACACTGCAGGGACTGGGACACGACCCATGCCGGGTAGAAGCCGTTGCCGAAGTTGCTCGACAGCTTGGCGTCATGGCCGTTGTCGGCGAGGAACTTGACCGCCCAGACGGAGAACGCGTCGCCCTTGGCGGAGTCCGTAACGATGTCCTTCTGGCCGCCACCAACGATGTAGTAGCCATCGGCCTGCATGCCGTCGCCACCGACCTTGTCCTTACCGACATAGCCAGAGCTCTTGCACACCGAAGACATGAACTTGTACTTGAGTTTGGCGCCCATGTTCTTCTGGGCGATCTCGTTGATGATCATCGGGCAATGCGTCGCACCGGTCATCGTGATGAACACGTTCGGGTTCTTGGCGAACAGGTTCGTCATGGCGTCGGTGATGGTCGGCGCCGTGATGTCGAGCCGCTCAGGGTAGAACTCGATCTTGTCCTTGTTCTTCGAGCCGGCGATGACCGCCTTCATGGCACCCTCATAGGCGGCACCGAAGTCGCTGGCGGCGACGAGCGAGGCAATACGAACCTTGCCCGTGTCCTTGGTCAACTCATCGATGTGCTGATCGATGAAGGAACCCCAGATCGTGGCCTCAGTGGAGTAAGAGAGCAAACCACCGGCAGTCCACGGGTGAACCACCGGATCGCCGAACGCCGGCGAGCCGCTGACGTGCATTGGTTGGGGCACGCAGTACTGGTTGACTTTGTCGTACATCTTCAGACCAGCAGGGGTGCCGGTGCTGTAAAGGAGAAACACTTTTTCGCTGGTCAACAACTCGTCAACGAGCGGTACGGTCTTCGCCGCGTCATAAACGTCGTCCTTCAAGACCATGTTGACCTTGCGGGTCTTACCGGCGGAGTCCTTGAACGCCCCCTTGTCCGAAAGGTACTTGAACCAGGCACTTTCGGTCTTGGCCAGGTTGCCGAAGTCGGCGGCGGTACCCGACAGCGGGGACACGCTGCCGATCTTGATCTCGGTGTCGGTGAGGCCTTCGGTGTTGCTCCACCCGGCGATGCACTTCGACAGGTCGATCTTGAAGCCCTCAGGCCCCGTTAGCGTCTTGCCGTCGGCGGAGACACCCCACTTGTTGTCCTTGATGCGCTTGACCATGGTGTCGCGCTCGGTCTTCCACAACGCCTCCCACTCCGCGATGGTGGTGGGGTCCTTCATGGTGGTGGCGGTGCCCGAGATCGTCGTGGATCCCGACAGGGCGGCCTCGACGCCCTGCTTTACGTTGGCATCGACGGTGGTGTCCGATTCGGACGCACTGTCGCCTCCCCCACAAGCGCTCGCTACCAAGGCCATCACGGCCAAGCCGCCAGCCCAATAGCGGTACCTTCGTTGTCCTGTCATCGGGTTCCCCTCATACAGATTCGCCGCCTACACGTTGCACGCGGCTCGTCGCTTCCGAGGTCCCCCACAACTGTCTGTGACTCTGGTCACGGAAGCTTGGTCAAGCTAATCGCTTGGGACGCGAGTGTCTGGTCACGCCAGCATTTACTTGCCCCGCCCCGACCAGAAATTCGTCGCCACAGGGCGGTTACGGAACGTCGAGCACGTCGCCGATGGGGCCTTCGTGATGCGGGTGGGTCTCATGCGCCAAGGCGACCGGCTGGCCATGGACCGGCACGGTGCGGCCCAGGAACTCGATCACCGCGTCGGCGAAGATGTCGTTGCGATCACCCGCCACCATGTGCCCCGCCCCAGTCACATTGACGTACTCACTGTGCGGGCACATCTCCAGAAACGCCTGCGCGCCTTCTTCGCTGAGCACATCGGACAGCCCGCCGCGTACCAGCAGCGTCGGCAGCTTCAGGTTACGGGCGCAGGCCTCCAAGCGGATGCGGCGGGCCTCGAAGTCGCGGTGGCCGGTGCGGAACCTCGGGTCCCAGTGCCAGTGGTAGCGGCCGTCCTCACCGAGGCGGACGTTCTTGGCCAGCCCATCGAGGTTGCGGACCCGGCTGCGATGCGGTTGGTAGTTGGCAATCGCTTGGGCCACCTCATCCAAGGATTCGAAGCCGTCAGGCTTCTGGTTCATGAACGCTTGGATCTTGGCCGCTCCTTCGGGCTCGATGCGCGGCCCAATGTCCACCAGCACCAAGGCGGTGGCATCAACGCGATCTTCGCCCAGCGCCACCAGGCTGGTGCCACCGCCCATGGACGCCCCGACCAGCACCGGCCGCTTGCCGCCGAGGGCGGCGATGACGCAACGCAGGTCTTCCACCATGGGGTCCTGGCCGTAGAGGCCGTCGGGAGCCCAGGTGGAATCACCGTGTCCGCGGGCGTCAAAGGCCACGGCGTGATAGCCGGCCGCGCCGAGGGACTCACCCGCGCCCTTCCAGGCGTGGCGGGTCTGCCCACCGCCGTGCTGCAGCAGGACCAACGGCCCCTCGGGATCACCCCAGGAGTCACCGGCAATGGTCACCCCTGCGGAGCCGGCCCAATGGTGCATCGGGTCGGGGGTTCCCGCCAGGCGGCGCCCAGCTCCCGTCGGTCCAGTCATGGCCTACTCCATTCGTCCGCGATCGTTGTGCGCACCGTACCGCCGGTCGTGGCGGTCGCGCGTCGAATCCACTCCTGCCCCCGTGCCGGCGATCCGACCTGTGCTCGATGCCCATCTCGGGGCGAAGCGACGACTAGCCGAGCCCGGCCGTAACACCCGGCTATAGAGTGCGCTCATGCAGGCCATGGCAGTTTTCGACGCCGATTCCCATCTCTTCGAACGGCCCGAGCTGTGGGCCAGCCACATAGACCCCCAGCACCGCGAGCTCGCGCTACGCATCGAGAACGACGAACTCGGACACCCGTGGCTCATGCATCGCAACCGCAAGCTGATGCTCACGTGGACCTGCGAGCCCAGCAATTTCGAAAGCATCGGCGATCTGATCGGGGACCACCGCGAGGGGCGGCCAGCCCGCTTCGACTATGGCCGGGACCTTCCCGCGAGCCACTGGGACCCAGCCACCCGCCGCGACTGCCTCGACGGCTGGGGCATTGAGGAATCGGTGTGTTTCCCGCAGTGGGGCATCAACTGGGAGCTGTGGTTGGGCGAAGATCTCACCTCGCTGCACGCCAACATGGCGGCGTGGAACCGTTGGGCATCCGAGGTCCGCCAGGAGGGTCGAGGCCGCCTGCATCCCGTCGGTCACGTGTCGCTGCGCGGCGACCTCGACTGGCTCGAGAGCCAACTCGCCTTCCTCGACACCCACGACATCCGCCTGGCCATGATGAGCACCGGTCTCGTCGACGGTCGCCGCCTGTCCCACCCCGACCTCGACCGGGCCTGGTCGCTGTTTGAGCGGTACGGGGTGACCCCCACCTTCCATGTCGGTGGTCCGAGCCTCACCGGGCTGGTCGACCCGGCGTGGATAGCCAACGACGACATGGACTACATGCCCATGCTCAGCTACCCACTGCACGGCACCGACGCGCAGCTCGCCTTGTCCGATCTGGTGCTCAACGGCGTGCTGGCCCGCCATCCGGCCATGCGGGTCGCCGTGGTCGAGTTGCTCTCTCGCTGGTTGGTCGACCTGATGTTCAAGGTCGACGCGGCGTACAACACCTACCGACGTATCAGCGGCCACCGACTGTTGGAACTGCCCGAACGACCCAGCGACTACCTTCGCCGCCAAGTGCGCCTCAGCGCCTTCGCGGCCGAGAAGCCCGGCGCCCTCATGGAACAGCTCGGCCCAATCCTGATGTTCGGCGGCGACTTCCCCCACCCCGAGGGCTATGCGTCTCCGCTGGCCGAGTACCGCGCCAAGACCGGGGAGCAACTCGCCGACGATGTCGCGGCGAAGTTCTACGGCGGCAACCTCGCCGAACTCCTTCATCGCTGAACCGCCACCACAGGGCGCGTCGAGCGACTAGAACGCACACATGCACTTCGGTCTGCACCTTCCCGACGCCGGCCAAATGGCCACCCGCGAGGCGGTACTGGCATACGCCCGAACCGCCGAGGAGACGGGCTATGCCTCGGTGTGGTCCTCGGACCACATCGCCTGGCCCGACCCGGCAAATCTGGCCTCGAAATACCCCTACGCCGAGGACAACTCCGGCTTCCCCCCACCCAACTCGCCGTGGTTGGACTGCTTGGCCTCGCTGCAGTTCGTTGCTGCGGTCACCGAGAAGGTGCGACTCGGCACCACCGTACTGATCATCGGCTACCGGGGAGCCCTACAGCAGGCCAAGTCGTGGGCCACCCTCGACTACCTCTCCGGAGGCCGGGCCATCCTCGGCGTCGGGGTGGGCTGGATGAAAGAGGAGTTCGAAGCCATCGGCATGCCCTGGGACCGCCGCGGTGAACGAGCCGACGAGTTCCTGGAGATATTCGAGGAACTCTTCACCCAAGAGTCCGTGACCTTCGAAGGGCCCTTCACCTCATTCGGTCCAGTCGGGTTTTCGCCCAAGCCGACCAACGGCACCATCCCGGTCTGGGTCGGTGGCCACACCCCCGCCGCCTACCGCCGTACCGCAAAGTATGGCGCGGCCTTCCATTCGGCGTTCAGTTCACCCGAGCGGCTCAGCGCAGAGTGGGACGGGGTACGGCGGGCCTGCGAGGACATCGGCCGCGATCCCGCGTCGGTGGAACTGACCATGCTCTGCAACCTCGTCTTCGACCACAGCAGCGACAAACCGGGCGTGCTGAGCGGATCCACCGAACGCATCGTCGATCAACTTGGCGCCTATGGCGATCTCGGCGTCGCCCACACCGTCGTGTTCTGCGCCGCGCGAGGCGGCCTCGAGGGCCGTCTCGACGCAATCCGCCGCTTCGCCGAGGACGTCATGCCGCAGGTGCGCTGAACGAAGCCCGCCGGCCCACATTCGGTCGGCGGACCCTCGCCCCCCGCTGGGCGTTCAGGCCAAGGTGGTGATGCGGTACGTGCGGGCGGCGGTGTCGTGGAACAGGTCACGCTTCTCCGCCGCCGAGTAGCCCTCGGCGATCCGCTTGAAGGTGTTCCACAGCACCAAGTAGCTGCAGCCGCGCTTGTCCATGGGGAAGTTCGACTCGAACAGGCAGCGGTCCGGACCAAAGGCATCGATGCAGTGGCGAATCTCGTCCCGCCACGGCGCCGCCAACTCCGCCGAAGTGGGTGGCAACTCGCCCTTGTCCCAGCGCATACCGAACATCGCCATCCCGATCCCACCAAGCTTGAGCCGCACGTTCGGGCACGACGCCAACTGCGTCATGTCTCGTCGCCAGTCCACCAGGACCTCGTCGCGGCGGTTGAGGTACGGACCCACACCGAGTGGGGCGCAAAGGTGATCGGCCACGATGACGGTGTCCGGACAGGCCCGGGCCATGGCGGTCAACTCGGCTAGCTGTGGGTGATACACCATCGTGTCCAAGGTGTAGCCAAGCCGACCTACGGCACGGACCCCGGCCCGCAACGTCTCATCGGCAAGGATCCCTTCCGGCACGCGCATGGCCAGCTTGGGGTCCGCGTCCCACGCCACGATGTAGCGGATGCCACGGAACAGCCCAGCACCGACCGCTTCATGGGCGTTGAGGACCTCCTCGACGGAGTCGCCCAACATCACATCGGCGTGGCCCATGATGGCGGCGATCTCCGTGCCTCCGGCCCGACGGGCCTCCGCCGCGCAGGCGGCGACGAACGCCGTCTCACCGACGGGCCGCAGGTGTTGGGGGCCATCGGTGTAGTACTCGGCGTTGCACTCGAGAAACACCGAACGGACCACGTTGTGACCCGACGCGGTGTCGGCATGGAACGAACTCACCGGATAGGGGAAACCGGAGTGGCCGTTGTCGAGCCACAGGTGATGGTGGGCGTCGCAGATGGCAAGGTCGGGCTCGATCACCGGCTCGGTGACCAGCGCCAACCACTCGGAACGATCCGAACGGGCTTGCATGGGAGATCTCCCTCAATCAGTGGGGGGCCGGGGCGGCGGTTTCAGAGATCATCTGCGGATCGAGCTTCACGTCGATCACTACGACGCCCTTGCGACCGGCGATAGCCGCCGCGACGGCGTCGATCTCGCCGAGGTTGCGAACCGTGACGCCGGTGGCGCCCATCGATTCGGCCACCGCGGCAAAGGACGGCCAGCGATGCAGCGACAGGGCCGGATCCATGTTCTTGTTGTGGAACTGGATGTGCTCCGCGCCGTAGCTGCCGTCGTTGTAGATGACGATGATGATGTCGAGGCCCGACTGGATGGCCGTATTGAGCTCGACCAGGCCACCCATCATGAACCCGCCATCGCCAGCAAGCAGCACCGTGGGCTGGTCGGGCCGACCGGTGGCCGCCCCGATGGCGTTGCCCAAACCCAGCCCGATGGACCCGAACGAGGTCGTGGTCACGAAAGACATGGGCTCGCTGGCCCGGATCCGCAAGGCGTTGAGCATGTAGCGGCCACCGTCGAAGACCACGTTGCGATCTGCGGGCAGGATGTCTTGCAGCCGGAGGGTGAACGTGCGGGGGTCCACCGTGGTGTCGGTGCTGCGGTCCACGAACTCCGTCGCGGGGTCGTAGTCACGCAGCCGGGCTTCGAGCTCTGGTGAACGGAAACCCGAAGGCTTGTGTTCGGCCTCGTCGAGCCAGGCCACGATGGTATCTGCGATGCGCCCGGCGTCGCCCACGACGCCAGCGTCAACCCGGGTAAGCAGGCCGATCCGGCCGGGATCGATATCGCACTGCACGACCCGCTTACCGGCCAGCAGGGTATCGCTGTAGCTGGTCATGTAGTTGAGGCCAGCACCGAAGGCGATGACACAATCGGCGCTGGCAATGGCCTCCGACGCCACCGGCGTGGACAAGGTGCCGAAGATGCCGAGATCGAAGGGCTCTCCTCGGAAGTAGCCGTTGCCCATGAGTGTGGTGGCCACCGGCGCGCCGAGGCGCTCGGCGAGACGCAGCAACGACTCGCGGGCGCCGGAAAGGACCGAGCCGCGCCCGGCAAGCACGATGGGCCGGGTGGCCGACGCAATGATGCCAACCGCCACATCGAGCGCCGCGGGATCCGGGCTGACCGATAGCGCCGGCGCCGCGGCGCGGGCTCGGGTCTCGACCTCGACCTCGACGAACTCGATCTCATAAGGCACGTTGAGCAGGATCGGCCGACGCTCGGCGTGGACGCGTCTGACCGCCTCCGCGACATCGGCGGCGATGGTGTGCTGGTTGCGGATCGGCTCGAAACCCGCACCGCACGCCAGCGCCAGTTGACGCTGGTCGATCTTCTGCAAGTGCTGGCGATCAGCGACAACCGTGTCGCCGCACACGAGGAGCAGCGCAGTGTTGGAACGTACGGCCTCCACCAGCGCCGTGAGCGTATTGGTGAGTCCTGGGCCATGCGTCACCGTGGCCACACCCATCTTGCCCGTCACCCGGGCATAGCCGGTGGCCATCTGCACGGCGGAGGACTCGTGCGCGGCGGCGAGATAGCGCAACGCATGGTTGTTGACCATCGAGTCCACGATGAACACGTTGCCGTCACCGACAACACCGAAAGCGGTGTCGACTCCTTGGTCGGCCAACGCTTTGGCGATCGCCTCATGTCCCTTCATCGCGCTACCCCCGGTGCACTCAGTTCAGTCGGTCCGCGGCACCCTACACCTTGGCGGGTTCGCCGAGATCGGGCGCACGGGTGGAGAGAATCGAGCAGGCAGGCGACGTTTGCACCACACTGTGCCCATGCAAATTTTCGGGGATGCGAACGAGGGCTCGGTCATGAACGCCGAGACCGAGAAGGCCGCGGTCCAGCGCAACACCGTCATCACCTTGCTCTTCAGCCAGGCGTCGGGCGGGGTCGGTCTGGTGGCGACCTATATCGTCACCGCTCTTTTGGCCAAGGACATCACCGGCTCCAAAGTGCTCGCCACCTGTGCGGCGTCATGTCTGTCGATCGGCGCGGCGGCGTCGTCCTTTCCGCTGGCCCGGATCATGAACACCAAGGGGCGGCGGGCCGGCCTACGTTTCGGCTATCTGCTCGGCACCGCCGGCGCCGCCGTCGCCACCCTCGCCGCCATCACCCGCTCCTTCCCGCTGTTGTGCCTGGGGGTGCTCGGCGCCGGCGTCGGCAACGCCGCCAACCTGGCCACCCGCTATGCGGCGTCGGACCTTGCGCCCGAACACAGCCGGGCTCGCACCATCAGCATGATCGTGTGGTCCACCACCATCGGCTCCACCCTGGGCTCGGTCATCTCTGGCAGCGCGAGCGACGTCGGAGAGTCCATCGGGCTACCGGTCAAGGCCGGCTCCTACCTGCTTTCCGCCATCATGTTCCTCGTTGCCGCCGCCATCGTGGAAACCCGGCTACGACCTGACCCTCTGCTCTTCGCCCGCTCGCTGGGCCAATTGAACGACGCCGCCAAGCCGAAGGCCAACGCCAAGGATTCGTTGCGGCTCATCGTGGGCAACCCGGCCGCCCGCCTAGCCGTGGGCGCCATGATCGTCAGCCAGGTGACCATGGTCGGGGTCATGTCCCTCACCCCGTTGCACATGTCCGAAGGCCACCAGACCCAGAGCGTGATCGGCTGGATGATGGCCTTCCACATTTGGGGTATGTACCTACTCTCCCCGCTCATCGGTACGCTCACCGACCGGCTGGGTCAGTATCCGATGCTGTACATCGCCGGCGCACTGTGCACCGCGGGGGCGGGGTGGGCGGCGCTCACCCCGAACACGGGAACGATCGGCGTGTTCATGGGCAATTTCCTGATCGGCCTGGGCTGGTGCTTCGGCGTCGTCGCGGGGTCCAGCCTGCTCGTCGGAACGTTCCCCATCGAGCAACGCGTCGGGGTGCAAGGCGTCGGCGACTTGGCCATGATCGGCGCGGGAGCTTTCGCCGGCCTCTCCTCGGGCCTGCTGTACACCTTCCTCGGCTACGGCGGGGTCAACGCGGGCAACGCCGCCTTCGGTGCCTTGCTCATCCTGGGTACCGTCGCCACCTACCTCATCGTGCGCCGGGCCCGTCGCGATGTGCCGATGGCGGCCTAGCCCGGCGACGGCGGTTCAGCTATCGGCTTCGCGGCGCAACACACCCCGGCGCACCAGCGCGTCGTAGCGGTCGGCGTCCCAGCCAAGCAGACCGCGCACGATCTCCTCGTTGTGCGCGCCGAGCCCGGCCGCGTGCAGGTCGAGTTCCTCGGGAAAGTCCGAAAACCGAATCGGCATACCGGGAATGTCGAAAGATCCAAGCCGCTCGTCGTGCACGGTACGCACGGTGCGGCTCTCGCGGAGATGAGGGTGGCTCAACGCCTCGGTGACGTCGAGCACCGGCGCGACTGGCACCCGCTGCGCGCTCAGCGCGGCCACCGCAGCATCGCGGCTGGGCTGGGTGGCCAGCCAGTCAGTGATGAGGGCATTGAATTCGTCGCGGTTGGCACTGCGACCCTCGGCAGTGCAAAACCGGACATCGTCGATGAGGTCGGCCCGCTGCATGGCCCGGCAGAACTGGGCCCACTGGCGGTCGTTGACCACCGCCATCGCCACATAGCCGTCACCGGCCGGAAAGGCACCGCAACCGCCAACGAGCGGATGCAAGGACCCGTGGCGAGCAGGCACGAACTGCCCCGCCGACAACGACGCCGCCTCGTAGTTCAGTTCGTGGCAGGTGGCATAGCACCCGATGAGGGAAACCTCGACCTTCTGACCCTTCCCGGTCCGCTCCCGATGGAACAGCGCCGCACTGACGCCCGCCATACCGTGCACCCCGGTCAGCACGTCACCGGGCGAAAAGCCGGTCATAGCAGGGGCCTGGTCCCGCTCACCGACCATGTGCATGATGCCGGTGTAGGCCTGAGCGATGTTGTCATAGCCCGGTTGATCCGCCAACGGCCCGGTCTGGCCGAATGCCGAGATGGAGCACATCACCAACCGAGGGTTGATCTCGGAGACCACCGGCCAGCCCAAACCGAGCCGGTCCACCGCACCAGGGCTGAAGTTCTCGACCAGCACGTCTACCTCGGCCACCAGCTCGTGCAGCAGCACGAGTCCATCGGGGTGCTTGGCATCGATGAACAGCGACTTTTTGCCCCGGTTCTGCTGCACGAAGTACCCGGAGCGATTGTTGACCCGCCACGGGAGATAGCGCGAAATATCACCGGAAGGATGTAATTCGACCTTGATGACCTCCGCGCCCATCTCGGCCATCAAGCGGGTGAGCGTCGGCCCGGAGAGCACGTTGGTCAGATCGAGCACACGAATGCCGTCGAAGATGCCTGCCATCGCCACGATCCCCCGTTGATAGTGATGTCAGCGATGGACCGTAGCGTCTCAAAGTCGCACGCTGCGGCCGCTCAGACCTCGATGAGCACCGCCATCGCCGTACCGACCGCACACTGGCGGCCATCGCGGCCAAGGTCGATGAGCTCGACCGTTGACAGCACCGACGTCGCCTCGACCCGCACCGGGCCCGCGACCACCCGGAACGGTCCGGTCGTGGCCGGCGACAGGTAGGAGAAATGCATGTCGACCGTGCGCGCCGGGCCGCCGAGCAACCGTTCCGCCGCCAGGTTGGCGACCCGTTCGAGCATCGCGGCCATCGCGCCACCTTGGATGGAGCCGAAGCTGTTGTAGATGCGCTCGTGGTGGTCGAGTTCGAAGGCCGGCTCATGAGGGTCGAAACGCAGCCCGTAGTACTCGTCGGGCGCCAGCCTCGGTTCCTCGTCGGCCTTGGTGTAGTCGACCATGCTCCGCGGCGGGAGCGGGCCGGGCGGGGCCGCGCTGCGCCGAGGCAGCCGGCTGAAGGTCACATGGGCCAACGCAACGGTGTTGCCGGCATCGTCCACCAGCCGATTCTCCGATAACACGGTGTTGGTGCCGATGCGCAACGGTCGGGCCAGCCCATGCACCCGGCCCGACCGAACCGGGGTAGCCAAGTGCAGGGTGAAGTCGAGGGTCGCGGTCCAGTCTGGATGGGCGGAACGTGCCCCCAACACCCCGGCCAGCAGGTCGACAAGCGGGGCCAACGCGCCCATCCGCATGCAACCACCGGCGTCGAGGTTGTCGGGCAGGATCGGCATCGAGCCGGCCACCGTGCCGTCCTCAGCGATGTCGTGGGTGACCCTGCTGTAGCAGAGGATCGAGTTGGTGTGCGGATAACGGCCGCGGGGTTTGACGGATTCGCTCGCCATGGGCGGCACCGTACCTGCTCGAGGGTGGGGCGGGGCCAGCCCGGGGCTTGGCGCTCAGCCCAACAGGCCAGCGTAACGGTCCATAGCGGCCAGAATTTTGTCCGGGCTGGCCACGGGCAAACCGAAGGCCACCCGCTGCACCCCGGCGGCTTGCAGCGCAGCGAGGTTGGCCGGCGCAGGGTCGGCGCCGAACACCGTGACCTGCAACGCCTTGGGGTCACGCCCGGAGTCGGCCCAGGCGGCACGCAGAGCAGGCAACTCGGCCACGATCTCGTTGCGACCCTCGATGGGGGCCCATCCGTCGGCGTAGTCAGCGACTGCGGCGCGCAACTTCGGTCCGGCCCCCGCGGCGATCAGGATTGGTGGGCCGGGCTGGCGCACCGGCTTGGGATAGGCCCGCGACGGGCCAAAATTCGTCCACCGACCCTCGAAGGAGACCAGCTCCTCAGGCGACCACAATGCCCTCATCGCGGCGATGTGCTCACGGGTGCGTTCCCGCCGATCGCCAAATACCACCCCGTGGTGGCCCAACTCGGCCCGGTTCCAGCCGAACCCGATGCCGAACACGAAACGACCGCCCGACAACCAGTCCACCGAGGCCACCTGCTTGGCCAGCCAGATGGCGTCATGCTGGGGCACCAGGCAAATCCCGCTGCCCAGCTTGATGCGGCTGGTCACCGCTGCGGCAGCCCCGAGGGCGGCGAACAGGTCGAGGGTGTGGGCGTAGTGGCCGGGCACCACTGGCCCCCCCGGCCACGGGCCGCTCGTGGTCGGCAGGTGGCTGTGTTCGGGATAGAAGACCGATTCGAAGCCGCGCTCCTCGGCCGCTCGGGCTAGCTCCGCCGGGCCCATGGTGATGTCGCTCGGGAAAGCGAGCAGTCCGATGTCCATGGCCGAACCGTACCGCCACGACCGCCACCGCGTCGCCACCGCAGGAGCGACGCTTGCCTTCGCTCGGCGTGGAATACTGCCGCGGTGCGAAACCTGTACCTGGTTGCTGCAGTCACGATGGCTGGCGTCAGTTCGGTGTTCGCGTTGCTGGCCGAACTCCAGCAGCGCTACGACCTGCCCACCGCCAGCCTGGGCTGGATCGCAGGGGCCGCTTTCGCCGCCGCGCTGGTGACGCAGCTGTCCATCGCCCGCTACGCCGACCGCGGCTATGCCCGCTTGGTGCTGCGCATCGGGGTGACGGCCGCCGCTCTCGGTTTGCTGTGGTTCGCGGTCGCCACCGAACTGTGGCAATTCGTCGCCGCGAGGGCCCTGCTGGGGGCCGGAGTGGGCATGTTGGTCCCGCCTGCGCGGCGGGCCATCCTGCTCACCTCGACCGGCAACCAGGGCGAGCGACTCGGCACCTTTTACGCTGCGTACCTGGCGGGGTTCGTGTTCGGGCCACCACTGGCGGGGGCCCTCACCGTGATCGCCGACGTTCGGCTGCCCTTTGCGGTACTCGGCGTTGCCGTGCTCGCCATGCTCGTACCGATCGCCCGCATCGACATGCCCGAGGCAGAGCGCAACGAGCGCCCGGCGACGAAGGCCGACAAACGGGTGATCCGGCGCCTCGTGCTGGACCGGCGGGTAATCGCGGCCGTTCTGGTCATCGTCTCGTTCCGCTACTCCATCGGGGTTTTCGAACCGTTGTGGGCCATCCACCTCGACCGATTGGGGGCGTCGACCATGGTCGTCACCCTGTCCCTTACCGGCTTCGCGTTGCCCATGCTGCTGGTGGCCCGACGCGCTGGGGCGCTGTCGGACCGCTACGGACCCCGCTTCACCTCAATCGTTTCGGCCCTGGCAACCGTCCCGCTGATGGCGTCCTACGGCTACCTCACGTCGATCCCGGTCATCGCGCTGCTGGTGATCGCCCAGGGCCTCTGCGAAGCGGTGCAGTCACCGGGAAGCCAAGCGGCCCTGGCCGACGCAGCCCCCCAGCGGGATGCTGCTTCGGCGCAGGGCCTTGGTGAGGCCGCAGGGTCTGCGGCGGCGGCGATTGGTGCCCTCACCGCGGCACCGCTGTACGCCAGGGCCGGGGCGGGACCGGCCTGGGCACTGGCCGGGCTCGTCATGACTGCGCTGCTCACCTCCAGCACCTTGCTCGACCGCCCGGCCCGGCCAACTCGCCGGGGCAGGGCGGCCATCGAAACCGGCCCTTGACCAAGCCTCGCCCGGCCATGGCCGCGGGCCACTCGGGTCATCCAGTCAGTGCACTCCCCGGCTGCCACGGTGCGATCTGGCCTTGGTACACCGAGGCACCGTGACGGAAATGCGCTGCCTCTTCCAGCGTCTCGATGAATGGCATGTCCACCGGGTACACCCGGTCCGCTCGGGGTCGCGGCCCGGACTTGGAAACGTGGCCCCACAGCGAATGGCCAACCACCTCCTCCGCGATCCAGGCCGCCTCGATCAACTTGTCGAGGTCGTAGCCGGTTTCGATCCCCATCTCGTGGCACAGGTCGACGAAATCTTCTGTCGGCACATGGCCAGCCGAACGGCCGTTGCCGCAATAGGGGCAGCCCCCCATCCCACCGATGGACGTGTCGAACTCGCTGACCCCGAGCAAGAGCGCCTCGTAGTAACTCGCGATGGTGGCGCCACGCGAGTTATGCAGGTGCAGGTGGAAGGTCTCGATCTCCGGCCACCGTTCGCGCACCGATTCGATGGTCTCACGAACCTGGTGGGGCACGTTCCATCCCATGGCATCCGAGAGCGACAACCGCCCCACCTCGAACCCGGCGTCATGCCAAGCGTCGACCATTATCTCCAGGAAGCTCAGTCGCTGATCCAAGGAGAACGGGCCCTCGAAGTTGGAGCCGAACGGGCTACCGAGGGTGACCGCGCCGCGCTCGACTCCGGCCCGACTCGCAGCGGTGATGGTGCCTTCCATGGCGCCGAGTTGCTGAGCCTGGGTCCGGTTGTAGTTACGGCGAGCGAAGGAGTCACACAGCTCCACATGGGTGCTGTAGTGCCGGGTCCGGACGTCAAGCTTGGGAAAGAAACGATCGGCCCGATCGAAGCCGACCTGGTTGAAGATCGCCGCGGTGTAACGGATACCTGCCTTGGGCACGAACCGCTCGGCCAGCTCCTCGATCTCAGCCATCGACGGTGTCCACTTGGGATGGGCGAAGGAGCCGATGGAGATGACCTTGGCCCCGGTCTCGCCCAGCGCGTCGATTAGGCGCAGCTTGGCCTCGACGGGGATCGTCGCACTCTCGATCTGCAAGCCCTCCCGCATCGAGTCGTCGGTGATAGTCACCCGTTGCGGCCAGGTCCTGTTCATCGCGTACCTCCTGCGTCGGCGTGGGTGCAGCGTACGCCGAGGATCGCCGCCACGAGCGCGGCCCGAAGCGGCGATGCGGCGCGGCGCGGACAAGTAGGGTTCGGTCATGACCACCGGTGTCCTCGCCGCCCTGCACATCCACCCGGTGAAATCTTGCCGGCGCATCGAACTGTCCGAGGCAACCGTGTCCGCCTGTGGGTTGGACGGCGACCGCGAATGGCAGATCGTCGACGCCGATGGCGGGGCCGTCACCCAGCGCCAGCATCGGATATTGGCCACCATCAGCACCGAGCTGATCGGCCGCGACCTGCGCCTGACCGCGCCGGGCCGCGGCCACGTCGAGATCACCCGCCCCACGGTCGAGGACCGCACCGCCATCGCCCTACTCGGCGACGAGGTCGCCGTTGGAGACGGTGGCGACGAGGTAGCGGCCTGGCTGAGTGCGGTGGTGGGCATACCTTGCCGTCTGGTGGCCCTCACCAACCCCGATGCCCGTCATATCAGGCTGGTCCGCACCCAGCCGGTGACCTTCGTAGATGCCGCACCGGTGCTGGTGGCCAACAATGCTTCACTGGCGGACCTTCAGCGCAGGGCCAGAGAACCATTCGGTATGGAACGTTTCCGGCCCAACATCATTCTCGACACCGACCAGCCATGGGCCGAGGACACCTGGCGATCTTTCGCCGTGGGCGCGGCGCAGCTTGAAGCCCTGTTGCCCTGGCCTCGTTGCACGATGCCCCAGATCGACCAGGACAGCGCTGAGCGGTCCAAAGAGCCAGCCCTGGTGCTCAAGGCGCACCGCTGGTGCACCTCGGCGCCGACGCTGTCACGGGGCCTGGCGGCGGTTGTGGAGGGAAAATCCCTGTTCGGCATGGCCTGCACCATCACTACCGTCGGCACGGTACTTCGCGTCGGCGACGTCCTCACTGTGCACCAGGTCGGCGACGCACTGCTCGCACCGCCCACTGCCTGAACTCGGACCACCAACGGCGCTTGGTACCAACGCTCGCCTCGCTCGCGCTCGCCCCGTCCGCCCCAACCGATCGACAACGCCCGATACCATCGCGAAGCGTGCGCGACCTCTCTTCGAAGAACTTCCTGGCGGGCCCTAGCGACCCGCCAGAATCGCAGCCGAAATCGCCCGCGGTCCATCTCGAGGATCGCTATACGGTGAGCGACCGCACGGTCTACCTCACCGGGAGCCAGGCCTTGGTGCGTCTGCTCATCGAACAGGCCCGACGCGATCGCGCCGCGGGCGCTTCGATCGGAAATTTCATCACCGGCTATCCCGGCTCGCCCCTCGGCGGTTACGACACGGCACTGGCCGCAGCGGGGGAGCACCTTTGACGCTACGACATCGTGCACCGGCCGGCCATGAACGAAGAACTCGGTGCCACCTCGCTGTGGGGCACGCAGATGGTGCTCGCGGCGGACGACGCCTATTTCACTCTGCCCGCCCGTAAGGAAGGCATTGTCCCTGGGTTCGGCAACCTGCGCCTACCGCGTCAGGTCGGCGAACGACTAGCCCGCCAGATGATCATGTTCGAACGCCGCGTCGAGTGCGACAGCGCGGCCGGATCGCTGATCGTCGACCGGGTCGTGCCCGCCACCGCAATCAGCGCCGCCATCGACGAAACCGTGGAGTTTCTCACCGGTTCGGGGGTGGTCAGCACCGCTTCCAACCGTCGCAGCCTGCGCGTCGCCACCGAACCGCTCGACCTCAATCGTCGCTACGCCGCCACCTATGCGGAGGAACAGGCGCGGTGCCACTTCTCCCCGGCCCTCGTCGACAACCTCGAGAAGTTCTGGAACGCCGACCAGCGCCGAGCTTGATGCGCGAGGCCCGAGTCCTCACCGTCGCCGTTGGCGTCGTGAACGCCGGGATCACACTGCCGTCGTGCTGGTCGATGTCGACACCAACGCGGTCGTCGTCGAGGCTGTGGTCGCGACGGTGGCTGTAGTTGAGGTCACGGTGGACGTCGAGGTCACGGTGGACGTCGAGGTCGCGATGGACGTCGTGCTCGAGCCGGTGGTCGTGGTGCTGGTGAGCGACTCGACAAGCCGGGCCGTTATCGTCCCACTCGCCGTGATGGAGAAGGTCATCTCCACAAAGCGGGCACCGCTTACGAAACGGACCAGCATCGTGGACGGTACGTTCTGGGTCCGAATCCAGGTCCAACCAAGCGCAGGATCCACGGCTTGAAGATCGACCCCCCAGGCCGACCCGCTGACCGTCACCGTTCCGGCAGGCCCGGCACGAAATTCCATCGCCCCATTCGGCAACGCCACCGTGGGGTTCGCGTCGCCCGTCGTGGTGGGCATCGTCACCGTAGGGGGAACCGTCACCTTGAGCACTTGCGCTGCGGGCAGGGTCACCCCGCTGGGCGAGGTGACCCCGGAACCCACTCCGGCCAAGCTGCTCAGGTCACACCCGCCGAGCGCAACTGCAGCCAACAACGGCACCGAAACGATGGTAAGGAGGTGCCTGCCACGACAACGCGCCCTCCACAGAACACCGACCATGGATTCACGGTAGGGACCTTGCCCGTCAGATCAGTAGAGGCCGAACCCCCGGCGAAGGAAAATCCCACGAATCGGGGACACCGCGCCGGCTCGCGGTTCAGGGCCGGGCGGCAGGATCGACCCGCTCGACCAGCCAGGTGGCGAGCGCCGCGTTGAGCTCGAAAGGCTTTTCTTGTGCCACCCAATGGCCGCAATCGAATACCCGCTCCACCAGATCGTGGCAGTGCTGGCGCATTGGTTCGGCCAGCGACGAGTCCAACGTCTCGCAGGTGTAGTCGTAGCGGGCATGCACAAACAGCACCGGCAGGTCCAACTCGCCGCCGTTCACGGCCTCCGCGGCATACGCCGCGTTGTCCTCGTTGTTCATGTACCAGGCGTTGGGCCCCGCGAACCCGTTGCGGCCCATGGCCGCGCTGTAGGCCGCCAAATCAGCGTTGGTGACCACGTCATGGTCGGCCCGGATGTCGGGAGCCTCTGCGGCCCCACCAAACCAGCCCCCTGCCGCCCGCACCGTCGCGGTCACCGATGGCTTGCCTGCCCCGGCCGGGTTGCCCTTTCGGAACAACGCCTTGAGCGTGTTGTAGGGGTTGGCGTCCATCACCGCGGTGGCCCGCTCGAATTCTTCGCGGTAGTAGACCTGGTAGTCCCACTGCCCATAGCGATACTGCTCGGTCGGATACAGCCGACGGTCCACCAGGGCCACGGTGTGCTCGAAACCGCGTTCGAGCGTCCAGTACGGTACGCACAGCACGGCCACTGCCGAGCAACGCTCCGGATGGTGACTAGCCAGGTTCCACACCACCGGGCTGCCCCAGTCGTGGCCGACCCACACGGCGCGCTCGTGGCCGAGTCCGTCGAGGAGCTCGACCATATCGGCCACGATGTGGCGCTGGGCGTAGGCGTCATGAGGCCCGTAGACCGTGGACCGGCCATAGCCGCGCATGTCCGGGGCGATGGCCCGATAGCCGAGGCCAGCGAAGACCGGCAGCTGGTGGCGCCAGCTGATAGCCAGCTCGGGCCAGCCGTGCACGAAGATGAGCGGCGGGCCCGTTACCGGGCCCGCCGCCAGGTACGCTGTGGTATGACGGCCAGTCCGAACGGTATGTTCGGTAACCTCGACGGACGACACGGCTCAGGCCCGCCCAGGACGACTGAGTACCGCTAGAACCTCGGCCGCGGCGCGCAGGACGGCCTCGGACAGATTCTCCGGAAAGTCGGTGGTGTCGATTAGCGCATCGGCGGACAGGCTCCAACGCGTTCGGCCATCGGTAAGCACCGCGTTCACCCCAGCCTCGGACACCTCGCGCTCGACGACCTCGAGTCCGTCGTAAACGGTCACGTTCATGTCGGCGATGCTGTGCTGTTTGAGCACCTCCTCGAACACCCGAGGCGACAACGTGGGTGGGTCCACCACCGCGAGGTAGGGCCGCAGCACGTCAAGCACCCCGTGCGGAACGAGGGCCGCCACCGCCTCGGCGGCTAGGGGCACGGGAAACTCCGGATCGGGCCCGATGCCGGCAACGTGGCCGACCATCAGGCACGGGACGCTGTACCCGCTAGCGATCTCGGCCGCCGCAACGGCACCCGGACCACCACCCACGATCAGCAACGGGGTATCGATGTTCATGACGCTCAGAACACCGCAAGGGGGTTGGTCGGGCTCCCCGTTACGCCCTGGAAGCGGATGGGAGCGAGGGCGAACTGGAACTCCCATCGGCCGAGACGCTCGCAGGTGGCCGCGAGGTTCTCAAGTTGGCAGTTGTCGATCAGCCACAGACCCATCGCCACGATACCGACCATGTGAATGGGCATGGTCACGGTCCGATAGCCCGCTGGGCTGCAGTCCTGGGCCACATCGGAGCCGATCATGGAGATGCCACGCTCGTGCAACCATGGCAGGCACGCAGCTTGGTAACCCGAGCGCGGCTTGTTCGGGTTGTATTTCTTTCCTTCGGATCGCCGCGCTCCGCCTTCACCGGTGCGCATCAGCAGGACGTCTCCCGGTTCGAGGCGAACACCGGCCGCGGCTTCGGCCGCCTCAAGATCCTCGGGGTACACCTGGTCGTTGGCGTCGAGCACGTCGACTCCGCGCAGCCGGGCGATGTCGAGCAGCACCCCGCGGGTCACGACGCCGTCGGATACCGCCAACACGTCGTGTTGGAGCGCGCCCTGACGGTCAGACACCAACGACGCCGGGGCACCGTTGTACATCTTGCCATCCCAAAACAGGTGGGCGAGCGAGTCGAGGTGGGTGACGTCGAGGCCATGGAACACCATCCCGATGAACTCCTGCGCACCGCCGGCGCGACCCATCCAGTTCCGGCGACCCTCGTCGCTGAGACCAAGCCCGGTGGAGAGCATGTAGCGCTGCGATTCGACGGTGGCACCGGGCTGCTGGCCGGTGCGAATGTCCCAACTACAGGACACAGACAGACCCTCTTGGACGAGCTGGGCGGCGGACACCCGCTTGGCCGGGGTCAAATGGTTGAGCGTGCCCAACCGGTCCTCGCTCCCCCAACGTCCCCAGTTCGACAGATCATCGAACCAAGCCAGTACTTGCTCCTCGGACGGCGGCGTCGGCATCGTATTCCCCCTACGGTTTTCGCGACCTTGACGCCCGACAGCAGCGGGCTGCGGGCCAGGGACACGCTAGGCCCTGCGCCCTGGTTTGGCCATCGAAACTCGGGGGGAGAATCGCGGGCGGCGACCGAAGGAGGCCATCGTTTCGCCGCTACGGTGGGTAGCGATGCCTGCCGATCCGCCTTGCGGCACTTCCTTCGACGTCGACGTCGCCATCGTCGGCAGCGGCTTCGGCGGTTCGGTCACCGCCATGCGACTGACCGAAAAGGGCTACCGCGTCGTCGTGTTCGAGGCCGGCCGTCGCTTCAGTGCCGCGGACTACCCCAAATCGAACTGGCAGCTGCGTCGATTTTTGTTCGCCCCCAGACTCGGCTTGCGGGGCATCCAACGCATGACCCTACTGCGTAACGTGCTGGTGCTTTCCGGTGCCGGCGTGGGCGGCGGGTCCCTCGTGTACGCCAACACCCTGTACGAACCGTTGGCCGGCTTCTGGCAGGACCCGCAATGGGCCGCCATCACCGACTGGGCCGATGAGCTTGCTCCGCATTACGAACAGGCCCGACGCATGTTGGGCGCGGCACGCGCCCCAGATGACACGGCCTCCGACGCCGTCATGCGCACCATGGCGGAACGGATGGGCGTCAGCGACACCTACCGGGCGACCGACGTCGCGGTCTACCTCGGCGAGGCCGGGCGCGAGGTACCCGATCCTTACTTCGGTGGCCTCGGGCCTAGCCGCAGCGGATGTGTGCAGTGCGGCGCATGCATGGTGGGCTGCCGCCATAACGCCAAGAACTCCCTTGACCGTAATTACCTGCACCTGGCCGAATCCCACGGCGCGCAAGTCCAGCCCAATCGTGAGGTCCTCGACCTCATTGCTTTGCCGGGCGGCGGCTACGAAGTGGTGACCGAACGCAGTGGCGCCTGGCTGCGCCGCGACCGACAGTCGGTTCGAGCGGAACAAGTTGTGATCAGCGCCGGCGTGCTCGGCACCATACGGTTGTTGGCGTCGTTGAAAGAACGCGGCCGCCTGCCCGGCTTGTCCTCGCGCCTCGGGGTGCGAGTGCGCACCAACTCCGAGGCCATCTTGGGCGCGCAGACCTTAGGCCGGGTTGGAACCGATTACTCCCAGGGCCTCGCGATCACCTCGTCGATCCATCCCGACTCGCGTACCCACATCGAACCGGTGCGCTACCCGAAGCGGTCCAACGCCATGGGACTGTTGTCGACGGTATTGGTCGACGGCGGCGGACGCCTGCCCCGACCGCTGCGCTTCGGCATCGAAGTGGCCCGCCATCCCCTGGCCTTCGCCCGAAGCTTGTCGGTGCGCCACTGGTCGGAACGGACGCTGATCCTGCTGGTCATGCAAAGCCACGACAACAGCCTCACCCTGCGCTGGCGGGCGCGGCGCAACGGGCGGGTGCGGCTCACCAGCGAGCAGGACGACGCCACCCCGAACCCGACGTACCTACCGATTGCCAATGAAGCCGCCCGCCTAGCGGCAGAAATCATGGGAGGGGTCCCAGCGAGTTCCATCAATGAGGTCCTGCTCGATGTCCCCGCGACCGCTCACATCCTCGGTGGGGCCTGCATCGGCGACTCATCCGAGACCGGCGTGGTCGACCCATACCAGCGGGTATTCGGCTGTCCTGGCCTGCACGTGGCCGACGCCTCGACGATCAGCGCCAACCTTGGAGTGAATCCGTCGCTGACCATCACCGCGCAGACCGAACGGGCCATGTCGATGTGGCCCCAGCGAGGCGAAACTGATGTCCGGCCGCCGCTGGGGGCGACCTATCGTCGCCTTGCACCGTTGCGTCCGACCCGACCAATCGTGCCCGACAACGCCCCCGCCGCGCTGCACTGGTAGATCCTCAGCGGTGTTGGGCCACGCGCGGAGCAATGCGTCCGCCAGCTCAGCCCTGCAAGGGCAGAACGGCGTCGGCAAGCCACTCCAGTTCGTCATCCCAGCCTTGGCCGAGCTGCACCGGACGCAGCACGAACTTCGACAATCCGGCGGCGTGGTGACGTTCGAGCAGGTCGACCAGTTCGCCGGCACCGACGGGCAGGATGTCGCGCACCGCAGTTTCGCCTGCCAGCGGGGCTGCCCCAGGCCGACGCAGCACTGCGGCCACCGCCCGCTCATCGAGTGGCTGACGGGAGTACGGGATGGAGATACCGAAGTGCTCGGGGTCTACGGTCCGACCGGCGGCCGCGGCGGCTTCCTCGATGATGAGGCGGCCCTGTTCGGCCTGGGCGGGCGTGGCTCGGGCGGTGAGCCAGCCATCGGCCACCCGACCCACCCGCAGCAGTGCCTTTGGTCCGATGCCACCGAGCCAGATTTCAAGCGGTTCCTGGATTGGGGTGGGCTGCAAGGCGATACCGCTGATGTCGAAGCGCTCGGAGTGGTGCTCGACGCTCTCCCCCGCCCACCAACGCCGACACAGCCCGATGACTTCCTCGATGCGCGCTCCGCGGTCCTCACGCAACACCCCGAGTGCTTCTCGCTCGGCCGGACTCTCCTGACCCGCCACAAAGGACAGTAGGAGCCGACCGCCCGACAGCCGGTCGAGCTGGGCCAGTTCCTTGGCCAGCATCAGCGGGTTCCGGCCGGGCACCACCACGTTGGCCCCCAACTTCAGCCGCTCGGTCCGCCCCGCGGCCAGAGCCAGGCCGACCAACGGGTCCACCACCGTCCCCAACGGCACGTCAGACAGCCAGACCGTGTCGAACCCGTACTGCTCGAGTCCGTCGATGAAACGGCAAAAGGCGATCCGATCGACCATTGCCGTGCCCGGTGCCAACGCGATGCGGACTTTCATGCTCCCCAGAATTTCATGCTGCGCTCCTGAGCGGTGCGGCTGGTCGACCCGCCGGGCCGGTGTCGGGTGGAGGCCATCTCCCGCATCATCGCCCACTTGGACCCCTCGTCGGCAATCCCCTTGCCGCCCATCGTTTCCGCATCTAGTTTTTGGACCACAACGATTAGCCCGATGTAGTCGGGGCCGTGGCGCAACCGTGCTGCGAAGGCCCCTTGTCCCGCTCGACGAACAGGACCGCGGCCATGAGTACCGAGCCTTCGGGCACTCTGAACACCACCGAGCGGACCGGCCCGAAGTCGGCGCTGACGGCCTGGATGGTCTTTCCCAATCCGGTCAATGAGGTCGCCGCCCGTTGCGTCGCGGGCGGGGTGGCCATCACCGCGTTGGTTGCCGTGATCGGCGGGCAGCCATGGCTGGCCATTCCGCTGGCCTACGGCTTCGTCGCCCGAGTCCTGGCGGGGCCGCGTTTGAGTCCGTGGGCTCGTTTCGTCACCGCGGTGATCGTCCCGCGTCTCGGGTTCGAGGAGCGCCCCGTGGCCGGCTCCCCGAAGCGCTTCGCCCAGGGTATTGGCGCCGTGCTCACACTCAGCGCCGCCGCCGCCTACCTGGGTTTCGGCGCGACCACACTGGCCCTGGTACTCCTGGCCATGGTGGCCTTCGCCGCCACGCTGGAAGCGGTCTTCGCCTTCTGCATTGGCTGCGAGCTATTTGCCTTGCTCATCCGAGCCCATCTCTTACCCGAGCGGGTGTGCCTGGCCTGCTCCGATCTCACGGTGCGCGCCCCCCGCCGCTAGGTACCCAACGGCTGGTTGGCGCCAAGCGCTCAGCCCCGGTTCAGGCCCGCAAAGACCTCGAACCCGTCGAGGTAGCCAGGCTCGCACAGTTCGGCTCGGGGCAACCAGCGGGCCAGTTCCGCCCGGATGGGCTCGACGTCGGTGGCAATCGAGAAACCCGGCAACCAGTTGTCGTGGTGGGACAGGATCACCCGTGCCGGTTTCAGCAGCGCCGCCTGGCGGGCCACGAACTGCGCGAGGGAGCCCTGGATGGGCTCGCCGTCGACATTGCCCCGCCCTGCGGCGGCGATAATGGCCACGTCGGGCCGCAGGTCGGCCACGATGCCCGACCAGTGCCCCGACGTGTCCTGGTACAGCAAGGACCCTTCAGGTGTGTCGAACAAGAACACCAGCGTGTGTCCGTCGCCGCGGGGACCTTGGGCCGAGGCCTTGAGGTGTGCCCGGGTGTCATCGCCGAGCGTGGCGATGTAGGAGAAGAGGCCAGCCATACGGGACTGGCGTTCCTGGTAGGGGACAAAAAGGTCACCGAGGCAGACCTCGTCCACGGGATGCATGCCTTGGTGGGACCACACACAGGAGTGCAGGCTCGGGTAGACCGACACGAAGATGCCCGCCGCGAGCTCGATCCGTTCACCGCCCGCAACCGGCATCAGCTGCGCCATCGGTACCCCTGCCGCCTCCATCACCCGCACTGTCTCGTGGGATCCGATGATGGTGGCCCCCGTCCGCGCCGCAATGCGTTCGGCCCCCCACAGATGGTCGAAATGAGAATGGCCGACCACGATCCAGTCGGCCCGGTCGATGTCCTCGGCCCGTACCGCAGGGTTGGGACCTGCTGCTTCGGGCACACGATCGATGTAAGCGTCGAGGAACACCACGACGTCGCCGATGCTCAGCCGGTAGGTGGCACAGCCGTACCAGTCCAGTGTTGCCGTCATGGGCGAGACCCTATCGGCCCCAACGTCGCGACAAACAGCCTGCCCTACCGCTCGACGGCCTCTTATGTGATACTTGTCACACTTAGTGACTCATTCAGCTAAAGGGGCGAGATGACAAGATCCAAATTCGGGGTGTTGGGTGGAGCAGGCGTGGTACTTGCGCTCCTCGCCAGCGCATGTGGGGGTAGTGGTGGCGACGACGCAACCGATGGCACGATCGACGCCGGGGTCAAGGACGGCGTGAATGCGGCCATGAACGCGACCAGCACCAGCGCCGGGGGCAGCGCGACCACGGTCGCCGCGGCCAAGTACCCCACCACGATGGATGAGTGGCAAGCACGCTGGAAGTCCGAGCGAGACGCATCGGTCAAGAAGATCAAGGCGGGCAAGTTCGGCATCTCTGCTGACGGCAAGTCGGTCCTGATGAGCGACGGCTACACGGTTGATCTCACCAAGTGCCCCTCTGGCTGGAACAACACCGAGGGCCTCAGCGACACCGAGATCAAGATCGGCCACACCACCGCCCTGTCCGGCACCCTTGCGGTGTACGGCCAGATCGCGCACGGCTGGCAGTACTACATCAACGAGATCAATGCCGGAGGCGGCATCAAAGACACGGCGGGCAAGACCCGCAAGATCAACCTGATCTTCAAAGACGATGGTTACGACTCGGCTCGTACCATTCCTCTGGTCGACGAGTTGATCGACTCCGAGAAGGTGTTCATGGTGATCACCCTCGGTTCGCCCAACACCATGAAGACCTACGACAAACTCAACCAGCGCTGCATCCCACAGCCGTTGGTCATGACGGGCCATCCGGCGTGGGGTGACCCCATCAACCACCCGTGGACGACGGGCGAGCAACTCGCCTACAACACCGAAGCCGTTCTGTGGGGTGGGTTCATCGAGAAGAACGCCGCGGAACTCAAGAAGAAGGACGGCAAGATCACCGTCGCCGGTCTGGTCATGAACAACGACTTCGGTCGGGCCTATGACGGCGGTTTCAAAGCCTGGCTCGCCCAGTCGCCCATGAAGGCCGACATCGAGTACTTCACGGAGATCATCGAGCCTTCGGCTCCCACGATCACTGATGCCATGACCACCCTCGCGTCGAAGAACCCTGAGATCTTCATCGCGGAGACCGCTGGCACCTCCTGCACCCAGGCCGTCACCGAGGCGGCGCAGAACGGACTCAAGGAAAAGGCGCTGTACGTCTTCCAGCCCTCGGTGTGCAAGGCCAACTCCTTCATGGGCAAAGACAAGGTCGGCGGCGACGGCAAGGCGTCGGATGGCTGGTGGGTCGTGGGCGGAGGCACCAAGGCCTTGGAGGCGCAATCCTTCGACGCCGACATCTGGGCCATGGAGTGCCGCAAGCGCTTGGAGAAGAACAGCATCGACTGGGTCAAGAACCCGGCGTACATGAGCGGCGCCTGCCGTTGGGGATGGAGCACCGAGCAGGTCTTCCGGATCGCATCGGAACTTGACGGTGGCCTCACCCGAGTCAACCTGATGGTCGCGCTTCGCAACTTCGATCTGACCGCGCCGTACCTGCTCCAAGGAGCCAAGTTCAACCTCAGCGGCAACAAAGACGCCTACCTGACCGAGGCGTCGGAGTTCGGCAAGTACGACTACCTCAAGCAATCCTTCATCCAGCAGGGCGATCTCATCGAACTGTCCGGCAAGTCGAAGAACTGCGCGTGGAACCAGCAAACCGGCAACTGCGGCTAACCGATAGCTGCGGCTAGTTTGTCTCGGTGCGGGGGCGTCTAAGGCGCCCCCGCACCGAGCGTTTTGGGGAAAGGTAAAAGAGCCATGAAGGTGGACGGAGGGCCCGGCACCAAGGCCCCACTCGAGGCAATCGGCCCGGCGAGCGCGGCAGCAGAACGCGACGGCTATGACGGCGTGTTCGTGCCGGAAACAATCCACGATCCTTTCGTGGTCCTCACCCTCGCCACCCAGGCCACCGCGCAGGTCGAAGTGGGCACCAAGGTGGCAGTCGCCTTCGCTCGTAGCCCCATGGCCCTCGCCTACACCGCCAATGACCTGCAGCAACTCTCCGCTGGCCGGTTGGTGTTGGGCGTCGGCACGCAGGTACGGGCACACATCGTGCGCCGCTTCGCCATGCCGTGGAGCCGACCTGCAGCTCGGATGCGGGAGTACGTGCTGGCCATGCGGGCGATCTGGGACGCCTGGAACAACGCCACCTCGCTCGATTTCCGGGGCGAGTTTTACACCCACACCCTGATGAACCCGCTTTTCTGCCCACCGCCGAACCCGTATGGACCGCCGGCGGTGATGATGGCCGGGGTTGGACCCCGCATGATCGAGGCGGCCGGGGAGGTGGCCGACCGATTCGCCTGCCACAGCTTCACCAGCCCCGCCTACCTCACCGAGGTCATAAGGCCCAGTCTGGCGGCGGGGGCGGCGAAGGTCGGCCGCAACGCGGCTGAACTCGAAGTGGCCATCACCTGCTACATCGCCACTGGCAACACCAAGGCCGAGATCGACGAGGCGGCCACTCAGATGCGCCGTCAGATCGCCTTCTACGGCTCGACCCCGGCCTATACGTCCGTGCTCGACCACCACGGCTTTGGCGGGTTGCACGAGGGCCTGCTGAGCATGTCGCGCCGCGGCGAATGGGAAGCCATGGGTGAACGGATCACCGACGACGTGCTCCACACCTACTGCGTGGTGGCCCCACCAGACCAAGTCGCGGGCGAAATCCTGCGCCGCTACTCAAAGCTGGCGGACCGGGTGTCGTTCTATTACCTCGGCCCCGCCTCCATCGACTGGAAGCCCATCGTCGCCGAACTTCAGGCGGGCTGACCGCGCATCGGCCATCGGACATCGGCCCGCGCTCGGCGTTCACCGGCCCGCCGCGGGTCGGCGCAAAGCGCTAGGTTGCCGTGCCTGCCAGCATGAACACGGGGGCCCACGTGAGTTCAGCGACGCGACACGAGAACATCGTCGAGGAAGCCGACGCCGCGACGTGGGTTAGCGACGGCATGATCCTCGCCATCGGCGATCCCGCCCCCATGGCGATGATCCGCCAGATCATCCGCCGGGGAGTGAAAGAGCTCACCGTCGTAGGCAGCGGTTTAGCGCTCGACCTGCTCATCGCCGCTGGTTGCGTGCGCCGTACCATGGCGTACTACGTCGGTGGTGGGTCCGGTGGTGCGGTGGCGCCGTCGTTCCGACGAGCGGCGGAACAAGGCGAGATCGAGGTATGGGAATGTGAGGAAGGCATCCTCACTACGGGACTGCGGGCCGCCGCACAAGGTCTACCGTTCCTGCCCTGGCGAGGTGGCGTCGGTACCTCCCTACCCGAGGTCAACCCCGATCTGAAGGTGATCGTCGACCCCATCAAGGGCCAGACCCTCATCGCCGTGCCAGCCATCGAGCCCGATGTGGCCATCCTGCACGCCGCGGTGTCCGACGCCTACGGCAACGTTCAGCACTGCGGTGGGCCGGGCTGGCTCGACCTGTTCCTGCAACGGGCCGCAGACCGCACCATCGTGCAGGTCGAAAAGATCATCTCCAACGAGGAGATCCGCGCCAATCCCTGGGCCACCACCATCGCCCGGGCCGATGCTGTGGTGCGCGCCCCCTACGGTGCCCACCCTTTCTATAGCCGTGGCTACTACGTGCAGGATCGGGCCTTCACCAGGCTCTACGTCGAGGCGGCCAGCGCCGCAGCTTCGAGCGAGGATCGCAGTCTGCTCGACCACTTCCTCGCCCGTTACGTCTACGAACCACAAACCCACGGCGACTACCTCGAAGCAGTCGGCGTGAAGCAACTCATCGCGCTGTATGAGTACTGAGAGGGCTGAACCCGACATGGCCAACGACAACGCAGCCGAAGGTCAATCCGGGCCGTTCGATCCCACCACCGCCAGCCGCCAGGAGATCATGGCCACGTTCCTGGCCAATGACCTGGAGGACGGCGAGATTCTGCAGATCGGCGCGGCCATGCCCGTGGGCGAGGTCGCCGTGAGGCTGGCCCATTTCTCCCACGGGCCCAACATGGAGTTGATCTTCATCGGCGCCCGCATGAACGCCGCCCATCTCGACGTGCTGCCCACCCCCGAGTTCGGCTGGGATCGACGCACTGTTCGCTGGGCGGAGTCCTATAGCGATACCGGTCACCGCTTCGACCGCGTCAAGGACTGGCACCGCCGGGTGTTTTTCGTTGGCGGCGTCCAGGTTGACCCTTACGGCAACACCAATCTCATCGGCGTCGGAGATGACCACCGCCGCTTGCGGTTCCGCGGGCCGGGGTCGGTGGGTACCTCGACGCTGGCGACGTTGGTCGGGCGCTACCACATCGTGCTGAACTCCCACACCGCTCGGACCTTCGTGCCGCGCTGCGATTTCGTCAGCGCCTACGGTTGGGGCCAAGGCGGAGCCGACGCCCGTACCAAGCTCGGCCTGCCCGGCGGCGGACCGAAGTACTGCGTGACCCCGCTCGGCGTCATGGACTTCGCGCCCGACACCAAGCGGATGCGCTTGCGGTCGCGCCATCCCGGGGTCAGCGTCGAGGAGATACAGGCCAACACCGGCTTCGACCTCGACGTTGGGCGCGAGGTGCCAACGACCCCGCTGCCCACCCCCGCCCAGCTCGAGATCATCCGTACCAGGGCCGACCGGCGAGGCGCCCTGCGCCACTGACCGGCGAATCGCCACGCCCAACCCGACCAAACATCGAAAGGACCACCATGGCAAAAGCATTGGTCGTTGGCGGCACCGGGCCGACCGGACCGTACCTGGTTGCCGGGCTGCGCGAACGCGGCTACGACGTGACCATCTTCCACCGTGGTACCCACGAGATCCCCGAGATCCCCGCCGACATCACCCACATTCACGGCGACCCCCACTTCCCCGAGACCATCGAGGCCGCCCTCGGTGCCACGACCTGGGACCTCGCGGTCGTAACCTACGGACGGATACGGCACCTCGCCGACGCTCTTGTCGGCAAGGTCGGCCGGTTCGTCTCCGTCGGCGGCTTCCCCCTCTACAAGGGCTACTGGGACCCCTTCGAGCTCAGCCCGGCGGGCATGGCCGTGCCCCTTCCCGAAGATGGCGCCGTGGCCGGGCCGCAGGACAACCGATTCTCCTACCTGATCCGATCAACCGAGGAGGCGGTGCTGGCGGCGCATCCCGACGCGGCCCACTTCCGCTATCCATACGTGTATGGACCCCACCAGGTCGAGCCCAAGGAATGGTCGATCGTGCGACGCGTCCTGGACCGGCGACCATACATGCTGGTGGCCGACGGTGGACAAGCTCTGGGCAGCCGGGGCTTTGCGGCCAATCTCGCCCATGCCGTATTGCTCGCCGTGGACCTACCGCAGCGCTCGGCGGGCCAGATCTACAACTGCGCCGACGAAACCCAGTACAGCGTGCGGCAATGGATCGAGTTGGTGGCCGCCGCGCTGGGGGCAGAACTGCCGACGCTGAGCCTTCCTCTCGAACTCGCGGGCCACGCTGACTCACTGCTGCTCGAAGGCCAGGGCTTTCACCGCCTGTTGGACCTGCACAAGCTACGGACCGACCTCGGCTACCACGACGTGGTCAGCGTGCAGGAGGGCGTGCGGATCACGGCCCAATGGCTCGTCGCCAATCGGCTCGAACCAGGGGGGCAGCTTGAAACGGCCATCGGGGACAGCTTCGACTACGACGCCGAGGACCGCTTGGTCCAGGCCTACCGCCAGGCCGTCGACGCGCTCGCGCCGTTAACCCCACCCCGCAGGGACAGCGGCTATGCCCCCCACGCCTACGCCCACCCCAAACAAGCTGACCAGGGCCGCGACCATCGCAATCGCTGATCGGTGACGTCCGGCACAGCCTTGTCCCCGATCGGCCCCGCTGTGGCAACCTGAACTATGGCCTCCCCACCGAGCACATCCACCGCCTCGGCGCCGATACCGGCGCGCGCCTGGCGGGCGCTGGTGGTGGGGAGCCTCGGCTACTCGCTGATGGCGTTCAATACCACCGCCACCAACCTGGCCTTCGGTGACATCGGCGCCGATTTCCCCGGCACCAGCGCCGCGGCACTGTCGTGGGTAGCGTCGATCTTCTTCATCGGCATGGCCAGCCTCTTGCCGCTCTCTGGCCGCCTGGCCGATCGGATGGGCCGCCGCCGGATCTTCCGAGCGGGGCTGGTGGCTTTCGCCATCGGATCGGTACTCGCGGCTCTGGCGCCGACGGTGTTGGTGCTCATCATCGCCCGGCTGGTCACCGCTGCCGGGGGGGCCATGATCGTACCGAGCTCGTTGGCGGTGGTCCTCACCGAGTTCCCGAAGGAACGGCACTTCAGCGCCGTCGCCTTTTGGAGTGCCACCGGACCGCTCGCCGCCACGGTGGCCCCCGGCCTGTCCGCCATGATCCTGGCGGTATTCAGCTGGCGGCTGCTGTTCCTGCTCAGCGCCCCCGTCGCCTTACTGATCCTGATTGGCAGCTTCGGATCGCTGCACGAGTCCAAGTCCGAAAAACCGAGCGGCACACTCGATCTGGTCGGCGTCGTGCTCGGCACCGCCGTGGTCGCCGGCCTGGTGTTCAGTGCCAGCTTCGGCTCCCAGAAAGGCTGGACGAGTCCGACCATTGTGGGGGCCTTCTTGACCGCGGTGGTGCTGTTCCCGGTTTTCGTCCAGCGCTGTCGCACCCACCCGCAGCCACTGCTGGACATCAAGGTGTTCACCCTGCCCGCGGTCGCCGTAGCCAACGTCGCAAACTTCCTCCTCAACTTCGCCGGCCTGGCCACATGGCTGGTGTGGCCGCTGTTCTTCACCCGAGTCTGGGGCTTCTCCAAGATGCAGACCGGCCTCGCCCTGATGCCCGGTCCGATCGTCAGCGGAGTCGTCACCATCTTCGGCGGACGCCTCTCAGAGAGGTACGGGCACGAACGTATCGTTTCCACCGGATCGCTTATCTGCACCGCCGCGGTGATCTGGCCGCTGCTGTTTCTCCAGGAAACGCCCCGCTATCTTCTCGTGGCCCCAGCCCTCGGATTGTTCGGCATGGGCTGGTCACTGACCTATCCACCGCTCAACAGTGGCGTGCTAACCCGGGTCCAACCCGCCCTTTTCGGCGAGGTGAATGCGTCGTTCAACACGGTGCGCAACATCGCCGGGGCGCTGGGCATTGCCGTGGCGGTGACCGTCATCGGCCCGGCCGACCGGCCCAATCCCCTTGTCGCCTACCAGCAGGTGTTCTTGGCGTTCGCGGTCTCGGTGTTCCTGTGCTGGGTGGTGTTGCGCTTCTGGTACCGCCCGGTGAGCGTGAGGGCCCAAACCGCGGACAAAGCAGCCGACTCGCCGCTGTAGCCTGCGCCCGACACAAGCACGGTCCATTCCAGGCCGCACCGATGGGGGTCGCGATGAGCGAGGGGGCAGTGCCCACAATCGAGGGGATCGACTTCAGCGACCATGAGGGGTTTTGGAGTCGCCCGCTGCCCGAACGCTGGGCCGCCTACGAGCGGCTGCGCCGAGAGGCACCGGTCAGCTTCCATCCAGAGCCAGCGACAGCCCGGTTCGCGGAGGGGCCGGGGTTCTTCGCCGTCACGCGCCACGCCGACGTGCTGGAGGTGAGCCGCCGTCCGGATCTGTTCTCCTCCGCCCAAGGCACGTCCATCCGAGACCTGCCGCTGGAGTACAACGAGTTCTTCGGCTCGATGTTGAACATGGACGATCCGCGCCATGCTCGACTGCGCGGACTGGTGTCCTCGGCGTTCACCCCCCGCACGATGGCCCGCATCGAGGCTGACCTTGCGGCCATCGCCCGCGGCCTGGTGGACCGCCTGCTAGACACCGGCCCCTGCGATTTCGTGTCCGTCGTGGCATCGCGGCTGCCGTTACAGGCCATTTGCCTGATGATGGGTATCCCCGCCGAACACCACGACCTCGTGGTGCGCATGTCCGACATCATCCTCGACCCGGGCTCAACGCCCGCCGGTGTGCCTCGCAGCCGCGCTGTACTCGAGGCGGGCCGAACTCTCGCCGCCATGATGGATGACGTCATCGCCACCCTGGCCCCCGACAGCGACACGTTGCTCGCAGCCCTGGTGCGGGCCGAGGTCGACGCGCAGCGGCTCACCCAGCAGGAGATCCAGTCCTTCTTCGTGGTGCTCACCGCGGCTGGCAACGAGACGACCCGCAACGCCAGCACCTGGGGACTGCGGTTCATGACCGAGTTCGCCGATCAACGCGCGGCGTGGATGGCCGAACCAGACGCGTTGGCCAACACCGCGGTAGAGGAGATCGTGCGATTCGCCAGCCCGGTCATCCAGTTTCGCCGCACGGTCACCCAGGACGGCGTGAAGCTCAGCGGGCACACCTTCGCCGCGGGCGACAAGGTAGTCATGTTCTACGAGTCGGCCAACCGTGACCCCGCCGTGTTTGAACAACCTGAACGGTTCGACATCCGGCGAGAGCCGAACCAGCATGTCGGTTTCGGAGGTCCCGGGCCCCATTTCTGTATCGGCGCCCACCTCGCCCGCCGGCAGTTGATGGTCCTGTTCAAAGAGTTGTTCACCCGGGTCCCCACCCTGGTGGCCGACGGCCCAGCCGTACGCACGGTCTCCAGCCTGCTCAACGGCATCCGCCACCAGCCCTGCACCTGGTGACCGGTACCCCGGCCGCGCCCTACGGTGCAGCCGGTCAGGCCAACTGGGCGGCCAGATCGGGCCAGGCGACTGGGCCCCGTGGCAGCACTGCGGGCGAGAACCGATCGAACAGGCCGCTGAGATCGGCCGGTTCAACCATTTCCCCTCCGTCGAGCAAGCCGAGGCTCGCCGCGAGCACGGAGAGGACCATCTGGAGGCGAGCGGCCCGGTGCGGCGGGTCCAAGCCCGCCGTGAGTTCGGCCAGGGTCACGGCGCCGTGGCGCTTGGCGAGCCGCGTGCCATCGGGCCCGAGCACCAACGGCACATGCAGGTAGGACGGGGTGGGTAAACCCAACAGCCGCTGCAGGTAGATCTGCCGCGGCGTGCTGGACAACAAATCGTCACCGCGAACCACCTGGGTCACCTGCTGCGCCGCGTCGTCGACCACCACCGCCAAGTTGTACGCCGGCACCCCATCGGCTCGGGCGAGGACCACATCGTCCACCTGTCCTTCGACCATACCAACCAGTTCGTCGACGAATCCCACCGGCTCGTCGGCGGTCCGCAGCCGCAAGGCGGGCCGCCGCCCCGCGGCCTGCAACGCCGACCGCTGGCGAGCCGACAGCGCACGGCAAGTACCGCGATACGCACCGTCGGCAACCAAACCATGCGGTGCGCTCGCAGCGGCGGCGATTTCGGCGCGAATCTCCTTGCGGGTGCAGTAGCACGGGTAAAGGACCCCGAGGTCATCGAGTTGCGTTAAGGCCGCGCGGTAGCGCTCGAACCGTTCGCTCTGACGCAGCACGGGGCCGTCCCAGTCCAGCCCGAGGGAGGCGAGGTCCTCGAGCTGGGCCCGCTCGTGCACGGGCGAGGATGTGACGCGATCGAGGTCCTCCATTCGAACCAGGAAACCCCGGCCCGAGGAGCGGGCCGCGAACCACGCCACCAACGCGGTACGCAGGTTGCCGAGGTGCAGCGAGCCCGTCGGGGACGGTGCGAAACGACCGGACATGGCGCCATTGTGCCGCCCATACCTACGCCGCGCACAGCTCTCGCACAGCCGGGTGCAACCTCAGGACTCACCCGACAAGGGCCTCCCGCTGTTCGAACAGCACCGCGGCCGCGGCGGGCAGATCCCGGCCACCCACCGGTAGCGGGGCTAGGTCGACATCGGTCAATCCGACGGCGGCGAGATCGGCCAGCCGCTGACGGCAGTGTTGCACCGGGCCCGCGAGCACGATGGCGTCGATGAGGCCATCCGGTACCGAGGCGACGTCGGTGAAGCCGGAGGCCTCGAACATGGTTCGGTAATGCGGCAAAGTCGTATAGAAGGACAGGAATGACCGAGCCGCGGCCCTTGCCGTCTCGAGGTCCTCGTCGATGAAGGTTGGAAGCAGCAAGCTGAACTCGAGTTGGTCGGGATCGCGGCCGGCGGATTCGGCCCCGCGACGGAAGCAATCACGCACGCTGGCCAGACGCGACGCAGTGGCGAGATAGCCCATGACCCCATCGGCGTGACGGCCCGCCGCGGTCGCCGAACCGAGGCCGACCGCGGCCCAGGGAATGGGGATTGGATGTGACGCCGGCCCACAGCGTCCGGCTTCGCCGGCGAACAACGCCCGCAACCGTTCGGTGGTCTGCGTCAACGCCTCCGCCGGAGGCTGCCAGGTGAGACCCAAGCCTTGCACCGCCCGGCGATTGTTCGGCCCGATGCCCAACACCAGCCGCCCGGCGGACACATCGGCCACGGCCACGGCGGCGGCACCGAGCATGTCGACTCGTCGCAAATAGATGTTGGCGATGCCGGTGCCCACTCCGATGGAATCCGTCGCCATGGCGATAGCGGCCAGTTGCACCATGGCCTCGTTGGTCTCAACGCTCTCCACCAGCAGAAACCGAGCGAACCCCGCCCGCTCGGCCTGCTGGGCCAAGGAAACCTTGGTCCGCGTTGGCAGTTCTGCCCCGAAAGAGGTGACCCCGACCCGCAGCGATCTTGTGGTGCTCATGTACCCAGAAGCTAGCCGCGGTCCCCAGATGCCTTCCGCCGGTAGAGCGAAACTGCGCTCCGGATGAGGCTCGGCAACCTTATTGACCATTTGACACCGGCATTGGCGCTACGGTGCCCGCCATGAGCGGCATTCGCACCGGTGGCCTGCATCGATGACGACCATCGACCCCGACCTCCCCGGCGACGCCGACGAGCTCGAATCACTCCAACAGGAGCGCCTTGAGCGCGCCCATGCCGACAAATGGAAATCGTTCATCGCCATCGCTATCGCCTTTGTGACGATGGTTTTCAGCATGTCCATGGTGTTCGTGGCGCTGTCGGCCATTGCCGACGACTTCGGCGTGACCTTGCGGGCAGTCAGCTGGGTGGTCATCGTGCAGTCTCTGGTCATCAGCGGGCTGATGCTGCCAATGGGGCGCGTCGCGGACATCGTCGGCCGTCGCCGAGTGCACCTCATCGGGCTGCTGCTCTTTGCGGGTGGGGCGCTCGGGGTGGCACTCGCGCCGACCTTCGGCCTGATGATCGCCGCTCGGGCGGTCATGTCCGTCGGCAATGCCATGGGCCAGGCGGTAGGCACCGCCATGATCGTCGCCATCTTCCCCCCCGAGGAGCGAGGCAAGGCGTTGGGCAGTCAGACATCGGTGGTCGCCATCGGCGCAGCCATGGGACCGATCGGCGCGGGCCTGCTATTGCAGGTGCTGGCTTGGCAGTGGCTCTTCCTGTTGCTGATCCCACCCCTGCTGGTGGCCTTCGTCGCCGGCTATCGCTACCTCGACGAGTCAGTGGTAAGCGCCAGCGGCGCCGCATCCGCCGCGGTTGCTGCCCCACCCAAGGCCCGGCCACGCTTCGACTGGGGTGGCGCGGCGCTGTCGAGCCTTGCCATCACCGTCATGGTGCTGACCGTGAGCAATCCCCTGGCACTGGGCTGGACCTCGCTCATCATGATCGGAGGTGGGCTCGCGATCATCGTGCTTTTCGCGGCGTTCATACGCTGGGAGTTGCGCCATGACTCGCCGATGCTGCAACTACGTTTGTTCACCCACCCGGCGTTCAGCATCTCGGTGACCGCCCGAACGCTCGGCTTCGTGGGCTACACCACAACAATCTTCCTGATGCCGATCTTCCTCATCAGCGTGCGCGGGCTGAGTGAGGGCCTCACCGGCGCGGTCCTGTTCCTGTCCTCATTGGGCATGGGCATTGCCGCCAACGTGTCGGGCCGCTTCACCGACCGCATCGGTGAACGACCAATTCTTGTCGCCGGTTTCGCGCTCAACGCCGTGGCCGTTCTCGGCGCGGCCTTGCTCACCCGATCGACCCCGTTGTGGCTGGTGATGGCGTTACTCTTCGCCAACGGGCTGGGCTTGGGCCTGTGGAATGTGCCCAACAGCACCGTGATTCTGGCCTCCGCGCCACGGGAGCATCTCGGCGTGGTCGGCGCGTTCATGAACCTCACCCGCAATATCGGCAGCGTCGTCGGCCAGGCCGTGGCCTCCGCCATCGTCGTCGGGGTGATGACCTCAAGGGGTTTCGACATCGCTCTGTCGAAGATCGCCGTTACCCCCGGCGCCGAGGCGGCGTTCCTGCACGGCAGCTTTCTGGCCTACCTCGTCGTCACCGTGTTGTCGGTAGCGGCCTTGGTCCTCGGGCTGTTCAACAAACCCCGCCCGGCGCTGCACTGACTGCGCCCGCAATGCTGCGTTCAGGACGAGCAGGAGAGCATCGAGCAACCGACCCGATGACGGGCCCACTCTGGCCGCCGGGCGGCGAACCGTTCCCGGCCCGGTTGTTCGTCATAGGGGTGACGCAGCACGTCGGCGAGTTCGCTGAGTAGCGAGAGGTCACCGGCCTCCGCCGCGTCGATGGCCTCCTGGGCTAGGTAGTTGCGCAGCACGAAGCGGGGATTGAGCCCGTCCATGATCTGACGACGTTCATCCTCGGCCAGTCCCCCGACGCCAACGCGAACCGCCCATGACCGCAGCCAACGCACCATCGCCTCGCCCGCCGCCCCTGCCGCATCGGCGGGCTCGTACCAGATCTCGCGCAACGGGCCGAGCAACTCCTCGTCGGGGCGGGCAGCAACGTCGTTCACCGGCACCCGGGCCAGATCCCGGAAGAACAGCACTTGGTCAATTTCAGCGGAGGTCAGAACCGCGAAGAGCTCTGCGAGGCGCTCCTCATCGCCAGCCGCGAAGCTGCCCCAGCCCAACCGGGCGGCCATCATGGCGTGGTACTGCTCCTGGTAGCAGCCGGAGTAAGCGTCGAGGGCAGCCTGCAACGGTTGTGGATCCTCCACCAGCCCTACCAGCGCATTGGCTAACTGCCACAGGTTCCAGTGAACGATCTCGGGCTGGTTGCCGTAGCGGTAACGGCGGCCCTGGGCATCGGTGGTGTTCGGCGTCCAGCCCGGATCGAAGTTCTCCAGCCAGCCGTACGGACCGTAGTCAAGGGTGAGGCCGAGAATGGACAGGTTGTCGGTGTTCAGCACCCCGTGTACGAAGCCGACCCGCATCCAGTCCACCACCAGCGCGGTGCTACGAGCGCACACTTCAGCGAGCAAAGCGCCGACCTGTTCCTCAAAGGAACCGAGAGCGACCAGGTGCGGAAAATCGTTGCGAAGGGTGAACTCCACGAGGCGACGCAACAAGACTCGGTCCTGCCGCGACGCCGGCAACTGGAAGGTTCCGAAACGTAGGAACGACGGCGCCACCCGGCACACCACCGCGCCGGGCTCGGGGCGAGGGTGACCGTCGTAGAGCACGTCGCGCACGACATCATCACCGGTAGCGACCAGACACAACGCCCGCGTCGTGGCGATGCCGAGGTGGTGCATCGCTTCGCTGCACAGATACTCGCGGATCGACGAGCGCAACACGGCGCGGCCGTCGGCACCGCGCGAGTACGGCGTCGGCCCGGCGCCCTTGAGCTGCAACGTCTGATGAACGCCGTGACGATCGAGCACCTCCCCCAGGGCAATGGCTCGACCATCTCCAAGCTGGCCGGCCCAGTTTCCGAACTGATGGCCGCCGTAGCAAGCGGCGTAGGGTTCGGCGCCGGCAGGCAGCCGGTTGCCGCCGAACACCTCGGCAAACGCGGCCGAGCGGACGACGTCTTCGGACAATCCGAGCTGGTCAGCAACCTCGGGCGACCAAGCCAGCAGCCGCGGGGCGCTGACCGGGGTCGGCCGGACCGGACTTGAGGCCGCACCGAGCACCTGGCGGACCCCGTTGGCGGAGTCGGGGTCTCCCGGCAGTTCGGCGGTGAAACGGTTCGTGAAACGCATGCCGTCCAACGCCACAAGATCGTCAGCGCTCGGACCGGGTCGTGGCGGAAGGGAAGACTCAGTGCTCATCGAGCCTCAGGTTACCGAAGGGCCAGCCCTCCCGGCCGACCCAGTCGCCAGCGGCCGGATTAGCGCCGATGCACGTTATGGCAGCGTTCGGTGCTGGCCGTGGCGGCGTCCAGCTCATTGTTCGACGCCGCACCATTTTATTTCAGCCCGGCGTAGCGATTGCGGCATCGACGAACCCCTATCGGTCCTTCTCGGTCAGGACGCCGAGTTCGGCCAACGCGGCGATGGTCGCCTCGTCGTAGCCGCACAACTCACGCAGCACCTCGACGTTGTGCTGGCCGAGGTTGGGAGTGGTCAACTCCGGCTCCGGCGCGGCGTCGGAAAACTTGATCGGGAACCCGGGCACGTAGAAATTACCGGCGAGCGGATCGCTGATCTCGCGCACCATTCGCCGTTGTTGGAAATACGGATGGTTAACCGCCTGGCCGGGATCGAGAACCGGACCGCAGGGCACCCGCTGGGCCTCGAGCGCGGCGATCACCTCCTCGTCGGTGCTGAAGGTGGCCATCCACGACTCGATCACGGCAACAAACTCGTCGACGTTGTCCAAGCGCGTGGCGTTGTTGATGAAGCGAGGGTCTTCGCCGAGATCCTCACGACCGATGGCCGCCCATAGGCCGACCATCTGTCCTTGGGTGCACAAGATCATGATGTAGCCCTGCGGGCCTTGGTAGGCCCCACCGGGGCAGACCGCCGGATGATGGGCGCCGGCGCGCATCGGCTTCCACTCGCCGTTGGTCATCGACGGGGCGTGCACGTTCATCTCGTGCATATGGAACAGCGCGTCCACCATGGAGATGTCGAGATGACTGCCCTTTCCGGTCATGGTGCGGCGCAGCAGCGCATAGCCGATAGCGGCATACGCGGTGAACCCGGCGGTGCAATCCGCGATGCCCGCCCCCACGAACTGCGGCGGCCCATCCGCCTCGCCGGTGACGTGCATCAGGCCAGCAAAGCCCTGGGCGATGAGGTCGAAGCTGGTCTTGTGGGACAGCGGTCCGGTCTGGCCGAAGCCGGAGATCGACGCCATCACCAGCCTCGGGTTGAGCGCGGACAACGACGCGTAATCCAGACCGCGCCGGGCCATCACCCCGGCGCTGTAGTTCTCGACGACCACATCTATGGTCGGGATGAGGTCGAGGATGATCTGAATCGACTCGGCCTTGGAGAAGTCGAGGCAGAGGCTTCGTTTACCCCGGTTCTGCTGCACGAAGTAGCCCGAACGGCGGTTGCGTCGGGGCGAGTTGGCCCGGATCGGATCGCCGAAGGGGGCCATCTCCACCTTGATGACGTCGGCACCCATCTCGGCCAGCAAGCGGGTGCAGGATGGGCCAGCGAGGTACTGGGTGAAGTCGAGGACCCGGAAGCCCTCAAGGTACGGCGTCGGTTGCGTCATGTGTGCATGTTCGCACCGCGGCGCACCGCCGTGCTCGCCCAATGCCAGTGCAAGAGCGGCAGATGGGGTCCGCTAGGGTCCTGCGCCGTGGAGGACACCGAGCAGGTACAAGGCCTCGGACCCGCCGATTTGATCGCGTTAGCGGCGGCCACCATGGCGATCGGGGTGGCGGTGAGCGCCATCATGATTGATATCGGGACCAGTTCGACGGTGGTGATGCTGGCCACCGTCACCGCATTCTCAGGCAGTGGGGAACTGGCCTTCGCGGCGGTGATCCTCTCTGGCGGGTCGGTGGCGGCGGGCCTGATATCGGCGCTGCTGGTGAGTTCCCGGTTCGGCTTGATGGCCATGAGCATCGCCAACCTGTGGCCCATGCCGCTGTGGGAACGTCTCGCCGCCATGCAGCTATCGGGCGAGCCCGCCGTGGCGGCGGCGCTGACCGCCCGCAACCCTCGAACGGCCCGGAGGCTGTACTGGCAGATCGCCCTGGCGATGGGCATCGGTTGGGTGGCCGGTTCGGCCCTCGGCACGCTCGTGGGCAACGTCATCGGCGACACCAAGGCCATCGGGCTCGACGCGGTATTCCCTGCGGTCCTTCTCGGCACCGTCGCGGCGGCCCTGCGCAGCCGTGACACCGCCACCGCAGCGGTGAGCGGCGCGATGATCGCCGTGGCGCTCGTCCCCTTCGTCCCCGCGGGGGTCCCGTTTCTGGTGGCCGCGCTCACCGCCGTGCTGGCGAGCCGCGTCCCGGCCGGTCCCCTGGGCTGGCGGACCCTGCTCACCCGAGGCCACCGCGGCGCAGACCAAGCCCACCACGATCAGTCGTGAGCCTATTAGCCCTGGCCATCCTCTCGATCGGCAACGCCATCACCCGCGCCACCGGCATGTTCGTGTTGGGCCGCCGGGCCGGCGTCAACCCTCGTTGGACCAAGCTGATGGCCCTCGTACCCATTTCCGTGGTGGCCGCCGTGTTCGCCGTGCAAACCTTCACCTCCCGAGACCAAATCGTGTTGGACGCCCGCATCGCAGGGGTGGCCGCAGCGTCAGTCGCGGTGTGGCGCAAGGCCCCCATGGTGATCGTGGTCCTCATCGCCGCTGGCGTGGCCGCTGGTGTTCGGGCGCTACACCTCGGCGGCTGAGCGTCAACCGGACAAAAAGGGCAGGCGCGTGCACCCCGAGGGCGGTACGGTCAACCGGTCTGACCGCAGCGGAGGGAGCACGGATGAAGGTCGATCTGATCGCGGCGGGGACCCGCATGACCGAAGCGGCAGACCTCGCCCGCCAGGTGCGCGACGGCGGTTGGAGCGGCATCGCTTTCGCCGAAGGTGGTCGCACCGCATACCTGTCCTGTGGGGCAGCGGCGCTCGCCGTACCCGAACTCGACTACACCACCGCGGTGGCCCTGGCCTTCCCCCGCAGCCCCATGACCACCGCAGGCATCGCCTGGGAACTCGCCGAAGCATCCGGGGGCCGTTTCGCCTTAGGCCTCGGGAGCCAGGTCCGAGCCCACATCGAGCGGCGCTATTCCGCCTCGTTCGACCCGCCCGGCCCCCGGCTTCGGGAGTACGTGCTGGCGCTACGGGCCATCTTTAGGGCGTTCCAGGGCATCGAGAAGCTCGACTTCCACGGTGAGTACTACACGTTCACCCTGTTCAACCAGCAGTGGTCGCCGGGGCGGATGGCCCATCCCGATATCCCCATCTACATCTCCGCGGTGGGCCCCTGGATGCTGCGCATGGCGGGCGAGGTGTGCGACGGCATCCATATCCACCCCTTTCACTCGGTGGGGTACCTCAACGACGTCGTGCTGCCCAAAGTGGCCGAGGGTGCCGCGCGAGCCAACCGCGACAGCACCGATATCAAGCTCGCCATCCCCTGCATGACCGTGGTGGGCGACACCGAGGAAGATCGCCAGCGAGCCGCGGCGCGCACTCGTCAACAGATCGCCTTCTACGGCTCGACGAAGAACTATGCGCCGGTGTTGGCCCATCACGGTTACGGGGAACTCTCGCCGCGATTCAACGATGCCATCAAGGCTGGCGACAGCGAAGCTGCCGTCGCCTTGGTGAGCGACGAGATGCTCGAGCAGTACGCCGTGGTTTCCACCTGGGACGAACTGTCCGACCGGATCATCGAGCGTTATCAGGCGATGGCGGACCGCCTGGTGTTGTATTTCACCTTCGCCGACTGGCGACGCGACCCCACCACCCTGGCGCGGTGGTCCGAAGTCGCCCGCGACGTCATCGCCCGAACCGGTGTCACGCCGGACTGAAACCGACTCGACGGTTCCCGGCCGTGGCCGGTTTCCTACACTGGTCGCCATGAGCCAGGGCGCGAGTAACGACGGTCCGTACTACGACGAGTTCACCAACGGCATGACCATTGCGTGGCTGCCCCCGGTGACGGTGACGGAGGCGGACAACCTTGCCTACCGCATGATCACCGGCGACCAGCACCTCGCCTCGGCCGACCGAGGCCTCGCCGCCCGGCTGACCGGGCGTCAGGCCGCCATGGTCTACCCGGCCCTCGCCATGCAGTATTCGATCGGCCAGACCACCAACGCCACCCGACGGGCAGTGGCCAACCTGTACTACCGGTCCGTGCGTCTGCTTCGCACCGTCGAGGTGGGTGAGACCCTACGCACCACCGCCACCGTGCTGGGCCTCTCCGACGGAAAACCTAAGGACGGCGCGCACCGAGGCAAGGTGTGGCTGGGAATTGAGACCGTGGGCGACAACGGCCCGGTGGTCCGCTACGAGCGCTGCGCGTTGGTGGCCGCCCGACACGGTTCGCCCGGCCACAACGACGTCATCCCCGGCCCATCCGCACCGGTCGATCTGGCCGAAGTGGCCCCGCTGGCACCATCGTGGGATCTCTCCGTGCTACCGCGAACCGAGTGGGCGGTCGGCGAGACCCGGGCCGATGCCATGCGTGACCATGTCGATCTCGCCGCGTCGTTGGCCCGCATGACGTTCAACCAGGCGTTCGTGCACCGCGACGCCACGGCGAGCATTTATCACAAGCGCCTGGTGTACGGCGGCCACGTCCAGGGCCTGGCCCAGTCCTCGCTGAGCCGTGTGCTGCCCGGTATCGCCACGGTGGTGGCCTGGGACGGCTGCGACCACGTGGGGCCGGCGTTCGAGGGTGACCTGCTGGCATTCCGCCACACGGTGGTGGAGGAGGCACCCGTGCCCGGCGGTCGTTTGCTGCGCTTCGAGGTTCGCGGCGCCACCGTAGGCGCGGACGGCGAAGTCGGAGCCGACATCCTGGTGTGGACCCCGGTGGTGCTCGCCCCGTGATCCTCGCCTGAACGCGCATGGTTCGCCGCCACCGTATCGTTCGTGCTTGGCCGTTCCTGGTCCGTCGCAAGCGGCTGCGACGGCTGCTGACGCCGGTGGTGCGCACCGCACCACGGCCCACCGTTTTCGAACCTGACCGCCTGCGTTACCTACGCGCCTATCTGCTCATGCGCACCATGATCGGCGTACTCGCGGTCGCCCTACCGTTGGTACTCGGCGTTGGTGACCTGCTGCTCTCCGCCACCGGACCCTTCAGCCGCGGCTCGTTGAGCGCCTATTACTACTCGGGGGCACGAGACCTTTTCGTGGGTACGTTGTGCGCCGTGGCCGTGTTCCTGGTCACCTACAAGGTGTCGGAGGCGAACCTCGATAACACCCTGAGCCTTCTCGCCGGCGTGGCGGCGTTCGGTGTGGCCCTCTTCCCCACCCGGCGACCCGACCCGCTCATCGAACGCCTCAGTCCGCTCCAACAGCGGTTGGGCGAGATGGCAGTCGAGACGGTCCACTACCTCAGCGCCACAGTGTTCATCGCTACCCTCGCCGTGCTGTGTTACTTCTTCGGCGTGCGCGAAGGTGCCCGACCTCGGCGGGCGCAGGCCCACCGTTCCCCGCAGTTCTGGCGGATCTACCACTGGAGTTGCGCCGCCGCCATCGCGGTGTCGGTGATCGCGGTTTCGCTGTCCGCCCTCACCGCCGGACCAGCGGACGCGCTCGTGATCGCAGAGGTGCTTTCCGTATGGGCCTTCGGAGCCTCATGGCTCATGAAAGGACTCGAACTCGACATCCTGCGGGGGGCACGGGCCAGCCAGCGATCGGCGAGTAGAGCCAGCCTCAGGCGGTGACCTGCAGTACACCCGCCATCGACTTGCCGTGCACCCCACAGTAGAACGGGTAGGCACCGGCTTTGGCGGGCGCCACGAACGAGGACGATTTCGAGTCGAAGGTCCAAGCATCGGAGTCCGACATCACGCTGTGGCCCACCGGGTCACCGCTGACCAGTTGCACTTTGTCGTTGACTCGAGCAGTGGCCGCCGCGAACGTGTTGTTGTTGGCGGTGAGAACTGCCGTGCCCGACGCTGTTTTGGTCGAGATGCTTACCGCCGCGTCCCCACCACTGCTCGTGCCGCAGGCGGCGACGACAAGCAGCAACCCCGCAAAACGAATTCGAGCGGTCATCGCGTCATCCCCCAGTGGCATCGCGAGGCGGCTTCGAGCCGGCCAGCCAACCCTCGTACGTGACACTCGACACTACCGCGCCAAGGCCGCCTACGATGCCACGACCGCCACATGGGGAGGCCAGCAGCATGCCGCAATCGAACGGCGATCCAATGATCCTCGAAGGGTGCACGGTACTGGACTTCACCCAGTACCTCGCCGGGGCCGGGGTGACCCGGATGATGGCCGAACTCGGGGCCGACATCATCAAGGTCGAGTTGCCCGAGGTGGGCGATCCCGGCCGGTTGTTGCCCAAGGTGCTCGACAACGGCCGCAGTGGATGGTTCATCCAGCACAATCGGGGCAAGAAGAGCCTCAGCGTGGACTGGAACACCACCGAGGGCCGGGAATTGCTCCTCGAGTTGGCCCGAGACGTGGACATCGTGGCCGAAAACTTCGGCACCGCCGACATCATGGCCAAACGCGGCCTTGACTACGAGTCAATCCGGGCGATCAACCCTGACGTCATCTACCTGTCGGTGTCCTGTTTCGGCCGGACCTCACCGTGGGCGAATCGGCCGGGCTACGACTACATCGCCCAGGCAGCTTCGGGGATCATGCACATGACCGGCGAGCGCGACGGCCCACCGATGTTCGTCGGGTCGGCGCTCGGGGACACCAACGGCGCGGTGCATGGCTTCGCCTCACTCGGCTATGCGCTGTACTTCCGGGAGAAGACCGGCCGGGGCCAGTTCATCGACATCGCCATGACCGATGCCCTGTTCCACTTCCACGAGGCCCACCTGCAGTTGAACCACACCACCGGTGGCGAGTTCGTGCCCATGCGCAACGGACGGCACAACGCCGCGGTGTTTCCTGCGGGCACCTTCAAGGCACCGCAGGGCTACATCGTGGTGCTCGCCCTCGACCTGCAATGGCCGAGCGTCTGCCGCTGCATCGGCCGGATGGACCTGCTTGATGACCCCCGCCTCGCCACCTCATCGGACCGCGGCAACTACCAGGAGGAGCTCACGCCGATCATCGAGGGTTGGATGGCGACCTTCGACACCGACGAGGAAGTGCTCGAACAACTGCTCGCCCACCGAGTGCCGGCCAGCGCGGTGCTGTCACCGCTTGACGCCTTGAACCATCCACACTTCCTGGCCCGCGACATGGTCCGCTGGGTCGACGACGACCTCGCAGGACGACTGCCCATCCCCGGCTTCCCGTTCAAGTTCGGCGCCCAGCCGGAACTGCCCGACATTCGCGCCGCCCTGGTGGGCGAACACAACGAAGAGATCCTCGGCGAGCGCCTCGGTTTCACCCCCGAACGCATCGTCGCGCTCACCGATGCCGGCGTGCTGCACAAGGGCAAGTCCTGACCACGCGAAAACCCCGCGGACCGATCAGGCCCGCCGGGGTCAGCCTGCGGCAAGCGGGGCGAGAATGTCGGCCAAAGCCGACGGCATAGCTAGGAAGGGCGAGTGGTCCGTCTCGAGGGTCGCCACGGAGGGATCGGTCAGTCTGGCGATCAGCATGTCCTGGGCCGCGATGGAGATGGCCATGTCCTTGGTGCAGCGTATGTAGGTGGAGGCGATGTCTTTCCATGCGGCCCGGGTCACCTCCTGCTTGAGGCTGGCGCTGCGCTGAGGGCACAGCCGGGCGATGGCCGCGGCGGCCGCTTCGGGGGGTGAATCGTTGTAGAACACCGGTACGGCGGCGTCGGGGTTGCCGCTGATGGTGCCATCGTCGTTCCGCAAGAAGATCCGGCCCGGCATGGTGCCGCTGTGCTGCGGTGGCGGGAACGTGGCCATCAGCGCGGTTGGGCTCTCACCGACCTCAGTCACCAGCGCGGTGAGGAACACCAACCGGGCCACCTTGTCTGCCTCGGCCGCCTGGCCGATGACGGTGCCACCGTAGGAATGACCGACCAGCACCGCCTGCTGCGCGTGGCGGGCGACCACCCGATCGATGACGGCGGATACGTATGCAGCGTTGCCCAAAGTGTCGCTGAGGGCCTCGGTAGAGCTGCCGTGTCCGGGCAGGTCGATGGCGTAGCTGGGCACGCCGCGACGATCGAGTTCACTCTGCACCGCAGCCCAGCACCACGCGCCGTGCAGAGCGCCATGAACCAACACGATGGGACGAGGAGAGGCCATGGCGGTCATCCTCGCATATTCCGATCGGCGCACAACCGGCGAATCGGGCCGGACCTGCGGTTCTAGAATGAAACCATGGCCGACCCACTCTCTGATGACGTCCCCCGCATGTTGGAAGGGATCCGGGTTCTCGATTTCACCCAGTACCTCGCTGGGCCCACCGTCACCCGGTTGATGGCCGAACTCGGCGCCGACATCGTCAAGATCGAACAGGCGCCGGGCGGGGACCCTTCGCGCCAGTTGCCGTTCAAACAGGATGGGCGCTCCGCCTACTACGTGCAGCAGAACCGGGGAAAGAAGAGTGTCTGCCTCGACTTGTCCCGACCGGAAAGCACCGAGGTAGTACTGGACCTCGTGCGTAGCGTCGATGTCGTGGTCGAGAATTACGGCCCCGGTGTCCTGGACAAGCGTGGCCTGGATTACCACTCGCTCCGGGCAGTCAACCCGGGACTGATCATGACGTCGATCTCCGCTTTCGGCCGCCAGAACAGTCCCCTCAGCCACAAGGTCGGCTTCGACACCATCGCCCAGGCGTTCTCCGGGTTCATGCACATGAACGGAGAACGCGACCGGCCGCCGCAATTCGTGGGGGTGGCCTTCGCCGATGTCTCCGCCGGGGTACACGCCCTAACCGGTCTCGCCCTCGCACTGTTTCACCGAGAGCGCACGGGGCGGGGCCAGTGGGTGGACATCTCGATGATCGATTGCCTCTATCACGCCCACGAAATGAACGTGCAACTCGCCGCCGCGAACCCCAAGGTCGACCCCAAGCGCAACGGCCAGCATGGTGGGGTTGGCTTCCCTGCAGGCACATTCCAAGGGCCACAGGGCTACATCGTCGTCATTGCCCTCGACCGCCAGTGGCCCAACTTCTGCGCCGCCATCGGTCGACCCGAACTGGTCGAGGACCCGCGTTACGCCAATGCCCGGGACCGGGCCAAGGCCCGCGGGGAGTTGGCGGCGATGACGGAGGCATGGATGGCGAGCTTCGCCACCGACCAGGAAGTTCTCGACGTGCTCGAGGCCCACCGGGTGCCGTGCGCGCCGGTACTCAGCCCCCGCGAGACGCTGCAGCACCCCTATTTCATTCAGCGGGAGATGGTGCGGGTGGTACCCGACCCGATTCTGGGCGAAGTGACCATCCCTGGATTCCCGTTCAAGTTTTCCGATCGGCCGGAACTTCCCCACCTTGAAGCGGCATCGCTGGGCCAGCACAACGCGGAGGCCCTCATGACGTGGGGCGGCTACAGCGCGGAACGCATCGAAACCCTCACCACCGAAGGGGTGCTCCACTCGCGCCAACGGGACTAATACCGTTCAGTATGGCCGCCGGTCCAAAATGCTCAGATCGGCGTACCGTCCGGTGCGTAGAAACGGTCGACGAAATGGCCAGCGGCGGTGAGGGAGGCGTACTCCTGGCCCGACAGACCGACCAGCCCGCGCCAGACCTCCTCATTGGCCTCGCCGAAGGGGCACAGCCCGCCCCACTGCAACGGCGGACCGCTCCAACGCCACAGGTGACCGGGGTAGTCGTGCCAGCCCACTTCGTCGCTACCGTTACGACGCAGAAAGCCTCTGGCCCGCAGGTGCGGGTCAACGAAAAGGTCGGCCTCGTCGAGCACCGGCCCGGCCGCCACGCCTTCTGCCTGGCAGCGACGCGCCACCTCCCAGCGGTCCTCGGCGGAGGTCCACTGCATGAGGTGGGCATCGATCTCGTCGTGGGCGACGCGACGCCCGGCCGCGGTGGCAAAACGCGAATCCGCTGCCCACCGCGGTTCGCCCATAGCACGGCGCAACCCGGCCCACGCGTCGTCGCTGTGCACGCTGAGCACCACCCAGCGGTCTTCCCCCATGCAGGGGTAGGCCCCCTGTGGTGCGTCCACCAGATGGCGGTTCCCGTAGGTCGACCACGCCCGACCGGTTCGGCCAGCATCGATGAGGTACTCGCCGATCAGGTTCAACATGTTCTCGGCCTGAGCGACTTCAACCAGCTCGCCAACCCCGGTGTCGGCCCGCCGGCGCAGCGCCAACAGGGTGGCTACCGCCCCCGCCGCGCCGCTCGCCGCATCCATGTAGTACACCGCCGCGCCGGTAACCGAAGGCTCAGCACCGCGGTAGCCGCGCAACGAGCTGAGCCCACACAAGGCCTCGAAATTCGCGCCGAAACCCACCACCGAACGCAACGGTCCACTCAAGCCCATGGCGGGCATGCGTACCAGCACCAAACGCGGGTTACGACGGTGCAACTCGTCCCAGCCGATACCGAGCTTGTCGATCACGTCGACGGAGTTGTTCTCGACGAGCACATCGGCCTGCTCGACGAGGCGCAAGAACAGCTCCACCCCCTCCGCCTGACGCAGGTCGAGGGTGACCGACCGCTTGTTGCGAGCGTGGACGTTGAACATCGCGGTGCGGTTCCACGGCCGCTCCCCCGGCTCGTCGTCGGGGAAGGCGCACAGCCAGCCCAGCGCGTTGAGTTGTGACTTGGCCGGACGCGGTGACGAACCACGGCTCACGTTGAAGGTTCGCGAGTCCTCCACCCGGATCACATCGGCGCCAAGATCACCCAACATCATGGTGCTGTACGGTCCGGCCCACACCATGGTCAAGTCGAGCACCCGCACGCCGGCCAGGGGCAAACGGACCTCGGCCGTGCTCGCGGCAGGCACAATACCGGTTGGTATCCTTCGGGCGAGTTCCCGACGAATTTCCTCGTCGTGCTCGCCAAGACGCGGCGCGGGCCGCCGCACCGCCCATCCACCGTCGATCCGCAGCGCGGCACCGGGCTGGCGCACGCGGCCAGCCACCGGATGGGAGACCTCGACGAAAGACCCTCGCGCCGCGAAATGCTCTTCGGCAATCACCTCGGCCGTGGTGCGCAGCGGGGTGAGCGGCAGGTGGGCCGGATGCGCATCATGCATAGCCTCCGCGGTGGTGCGCTCGCCCAGCCAGCCGTAGAAGAGCGCTTCGGCCAAGCTCGAAACCTCCGGGTCGGAGGTCCACAACGGATCGGCGAACGCTGCGGCGAGGCCCTCGTCCTGCAACGTGGCGGCGAGGCGGCCGGCATACGCGGGCGGGCAGACCACCTGCACCCAACCGTCGGCCGCGGGGTACACCCCAATTGGCAGTAGGCCCGATGCGTTAGCGGGATTGCGGCCCATGATCCGTCCGTTATAGACGTACTGGGCGAAAAACGTCATCCGCCGGTCGATACAGCCGGCCTGGGTCTCGAAGTTTGAGACGTCGACATGGCTACCAACCCCGGACTGCTCGGCCATCACCAACGCCCCCAGCGTCGCCACCGCGGCCACTGCACCGCACTGGTAGCTGATGAGCTGACCAGCAAGCTTCAGCGGCTCGCGTTCCGCCACCCCCGTGGCGTGCATGGGTCCACCCATGGCGTAGCTGAGGATCTCGGCTCCTCGCCACGACGCGTACGGTCCGTCCTGCCCGAACGGGGTGATGCTGGTCAACACCAGCGACGGGTTCGCGGCGCGCAACGACGCCCAGCCCAGGTTCCAGCCCTCGAGGCGGCCCGGTGCGAAAGATTCCAGCACGATGTGTGCGTCTCCGGCGAGCTGCGCCACGAGGTCGCGGTCCGCAGCGAGATCGAGGTCGAGCACCATGCTGCGCTTGTTGGTGTTGAGATGCAGGTGCAGGGCGCCCTGTTCCACCACCACCGCGGCTGGATCGGCGCCAGGGAATGGTCCCCAGCGACGAATCACATCCCCGCCGGGCGGCTCGACCTTGACCACCTCGGCGCCGTAATCGGCGAGCAACTTGCCGGCGTAACAACCGGCCACCCCGGTGGCCAGCTCCAGCACCCGAATGCCGTGCAACGGGGGCAGAACCGCAGAGTTGCTCATCGGCTGATCACCCACTCGGTGTTGAACGGGTTCGGGTCGCGTCGGTCAAGCTCGGTTTTGCGGCCGCCAGCCATCAACGACCCAGGATCAGTGGCAGCGTCTTGGCGCTACGTACCTGTCCACCGGTCCAGGTGACGGCGTGGTCGGGGTCGAGCTCGAAAGAGGGGAAAGCGGCCAGCCACCCCTCGAGCGCCACGCGAAGCTCCATGCGAGCCAAGTTTGAACCCAGACAGCGGTGGATACCCAGCCCGAAGGCGCTGTGACGGTTGATTTCGCGGTCCAGCACCGCCTCGTCGGGGCGACTGAAAACCGCCGGGTCGCGGTTGGCCGCGGGGAAGGGCAGCAATACCCGTTCTCCCGCCCGAACGGCCACACCAGCAATTTCGCAGTCCTGCCGAGCGATGCGGGCCATGGTCGCCGGCGAGTACAGCCGCAGAAACTCCTCCACGGCCATCGGCATCAGCTCTGGCTGCGCTACCAGTCGTTCCCGGTCCTCGGGATGGGTGGCTAGGTGCCACAGACTCGAGCCGATCGAGCTCCAGGTGGTGTCAATACCGGCCATGAGCAAGACGAACAGGATGCCGATGATGTACTTGCGATCCAGCGGCGCCCCGTCGATCTGCGCCCCGATGAGGTAGGTGATCAGATCATCTGGTGGGCTGGGATCGGCGCGGCGCTCCTCAACCAATCCGGCGAAATATTCCCGCACCTCGCGGGCCGCGGCGCTTTGCACCTCGGGCTGGTTGGCGCCGACCTTGAGGATCCGATCCACCCAATTGGTGAACGTGGCCTCGAGCGCCACGGGAATCCCCAACATCGCCGCGATGACCCGCACCGGTACGTGCTGGGCAAATTCTGTCGCCGCGTCGAGCGGGCCTGGGCCACGCGCCGCGATGTCCGCGATCAGCTCCCCAACGATGGTGCGGGTCAGCGGCTCAACCCGGTCGATGGCCGCCACAGAGAACGCCGGCAACAGCAAACGGCGGACATCAGCGTGGATCGGGGGATCGAGCGAAACGGGGGGAGCGATCAACAGCGGGCCTTCGCCGGGCTTGGGGCCCACCACACTCACCGTGACCGATGAGAAGTGGTCCGTGTCGCGAGTGATGGACTCGATGTCCGCGTAGCGGGTGGGGATCCACTGACCGCCCCAGCGTTCGGTGTACACAACCGGCGACTGCGTTCGCAGCCGGTCGTAGGTCGGGAACGGATCACGAACGAAATCGGGATCGAAGATATCGAAGTCGATCGACGGTCTAACGGCCATCGCGTACCCCCACGGTCGGCAGGTGCAGCGTAGCGGCTCACCGCCCCGCGCCCACCGACTCGCAGCCGAACCGAACCCGACCGAGCGGACCGAGCCAGCCGGTATCGTCGGTCCGTTCACTTTCCCAAGGAGCATCCATGAGCACGGCGCCCGCACCGCTGGCCGGTCTGCGAGTCATCGAACTGGCGCACTGGGTGGCCGGGCCCGCCTGTGGCGGGGTGCTCGCCGACTGGGGCGCGGACGTCGTGAAGGTCGAGCCGCCTGGCGGCGACCCGATGCGCCATCTGTTCACCCCGCCGCCGGACAGCGGGGCCACCCACAGCCCGGCCTTCAGCGCCGTCAATCGGGCCAAACGCTCCATCGAAATGGAATTGGGCGACGAGCCGGGCCGGTCCGCGTTCGAGGCGCTGCTGGCCCACGCCGACATCCTGCTGACCAACCTTCGTCCCGGTGCGCTCGAACGGCTCGGCCTCGTGCCCGAAGACCTCGCCCAGCGTCACCCTCGACTGGTGTACTGCTCGGTGAGCGCCTATGGCTGGGAAGGTCCGCAGCGCGACGCCGCCGGCTACGACCTGGCCGGATTTTTCGGCCGCGCCGGGGTGTCCCATCAGCTGACCAGTACGGGCACGGCCCCAGCGCCATTCATGAACGGCATGGGTGACACCTTCACCGCCATGTCCGCCGTCGCTGGCATTCTCGCCGCCATCAACGAGCGGCACCGAACCGGTCGGGGTCGCTTCGTGGAGGTGTCGCTGCTTCGCACCGGCATGTGGGCGTTGGCAGGAGAACTCGGCATGGCCGCCAACGGCGGTACTCCGAAGCCAGTAGCGAACCGAGCTGACAACCCAACCCCGCTGTTCAACGTATATCAGGCCGGCGACGGGCGCTGGTTCGTGCTGGTCGGCGTCGAAGCAGACCGCCATCTGCCCGCCGTGCTCGCGGCACTGGACCGGTCCGACCTGCTCCAAGACGAGCGTTTCGCCGATGCCCGGTCGGTGCGCCGCCATCGAGTCGAGTTCATCACCCTGCTCGACGCAGCATTTGCCACCAGGCCGCTCGCCCAGTGGGCGGAGCGCTTTGCCGCCCACGACGTGTGGTGGGGGCCAGTTCAAAGCCCGGCCGAGGTCGCAGCCGACCCGCAGGCTGTGGCCGCGGGGGCCTGGCTGCAGCTGCGCGGTGGCGGAGGGCGCAGCGTGGAGGCCCCGGTCCGTTTCGACCGTCAGACTCGCGACGAGGTAGCCGACGCTCCACAGCCCGGACAGCACACTGCCGCGGTGCTCAACGAGCTACCCAAGCCGTAGTGCGCCGCGGCCCGCTCAGGCGGCGGCGAGCACGATCCAGGTGGCACAACCGGTGATGAAAACCTCGCCCTCAGGGTTGAACAAACCGATATCTGCGTAGATCTTGCGCCCCTGGCGGAACCGGGGCGCGGTGACAATGCGAAAGTCGCCCTTCATCGCTACCGGCGGACGCTGGTGGATCTGCCCGTCGTAGGTGCCGAGCAGACAGGTTTCGCCCTCGACCGTCACCCCCAACTCCTGCAGGGGGAACGCCGACGTACAGTCCAGCGCGGCGATGGCGGCCAACATGCTCAGGTCGTTGCCGTCGCGCCAGCGTTCAGACGGACACCAGCGAATCCACGCCCGGTGGTCATCAATCGCACGGGTACGCAGGTGCAGACCATCCTCGTTGCTCGAACCGCAACCGAAACATTGGGAGAATTCCTCGGTGGGTGGCCGCTCGTAGGCATCGAAGCGAGTCTGCTCGGCGGCGCTGAGCGTGGCATGACCCGCAAGTTCCGCCACGATGTCAGCGGGGACTACCGGCTCCGCCGCCTCGGTGGCGGCCCAACCGGACAAAACCGCTGAACCAACCGGGCCGATCTCGAAACGCATCACCCCGCCGACCTCGTCGAGTTCCACCCGATAGGCCAGGTCGGTCAGTAGCGGGGGCGGCGAATGGAGACGAACATTGAACCGCACGGCGGGTCCGTTGAGATGGGCGTCTGCCAAGCAGGCCACCAGACCGGCAGCAGCGCCTCCGTGGAGCGAGGTCGCCGGACCCCGAAAGACTCGAGGCGCGTTGACGATGGTCCGGTCATGATCCACGATCCGATCAGGACCAGGGGTGCAGCTGAGGCAGCGGTGCGACGTCACGGGCAGGCAACGTAGCCCGCCCGCGCCCTCCTCGTCCCCACAACGGGAGACCGAGCTGGCACATGTGCTCGTTGATGGCGCCAGTTCGGCATCGGACGACGTGCCGGGCTCGATGACCACCTAACCAACCAGTCGCCGCCCTTGGGCACGGCGACCGCGTCCTAGCCGGTGCGCTGGCCGCCGCGGCGAACAGCGCACCCGATTCAGCCTCGGCCGGGGACGTAGATCGGCGCGCTCGATCCCGATAGCAAGATCGACACCAGAATACCGAGCGGTAGGGTACCCGCATAACCAATGCCAAAGCCCAAGTTGCCGAGGAACAACATCAATAGCCACGTCGCAGGGAAGGTGGCGACCAGAAAAACGACGACACCGACGATAAGGGTCTTGATCATGGCGCTACTCCTCCAAACAGGCCAGGAAATCTTCCTCGCAAGAAACCGTAGCAACCGCATAGTCCCGCGGCAGGGACCGGTCGCCTAGGGTTGGCGAACCCGGCGCTTGGACCTACTCCGAGCACGAGAGAACGGACCCTAACCCTGACCCGAGGTGCACGTAGCGCCCAATGCCACCCGGGTGTCCCCGGGGAGTTGCTGCCGGTAGCGGGTTCACGCCCGCGCTGGCCCCGCGGTTGGGCTTCGATCCGATGATGGGTCCGTGGCGGATTTGGCTCGACGCCAAGCAGGCGCGTAACAACGACGCCATACCCGAGATCTTGCGCACACCCCAGGCCTGCCGCCTGGTGCACGTGGCCGACTTCGCCCTGGCATCGATTGGGGCTGCCGCTCTCATGCTCTGCATACTCATTGGTATTGGTATCGGTTTACGGTGGATGTATTTGCTTGCCTCTGCTGTGCTGATGGCCGGGCTGGGGTTCAGCACGTTTGCCCTAATCCGGCTGGCCAGGCTCGAAAGAGGCGCTGGCCAAGCCTGAGCTCTTCGGGCCATCGCCAAAGTCGGTTGGAGTTCGCCGTTCATCGCAACAGCGTCGAGCACGTCACCGGCCGCAAGCCCCGTGCCCCCAGCAGTGCCGTCAGGCCAACCATGGCCGCAACGGTGTCGATGTGACCGGTATGCAGGCTGATGATCGAACCGCGATCTACCGCGGCCGCGGTCGCGGCCACGATGGCGGCAGGGCCGGGGTCGGTGTAGTCGAGCGGGTCGACGTCGTAGCCGAGGGACACCTCATAACCGGCCGTGCCGGCGGCGACGAGGATCTCTTCGGTCGGCACGTCAATGGCCGACGGCCGGAAGTAACGGACTGGGCCACCCGCATATGCCTCGAGCAGCTCACGGCAGCGCAGAATTTCCTGCACGATCTGGACACGGGAGAGCTCCGTCAGTGCCGCGTGGCTCCACGTGTGGTTGGCCAGCTCATGGCCCTCGGCCACCAGACGGCGCAGCAGCACCGGCTGAGCCTCGCCCCACTCCCCGACCACGAAAAACGTGGCCGGTACCGCGGCGGCGGCCAGAAAGTCGGCCAGGCGGGCCACGAGCATTGGGTCGCCGTTGGTGTGGAACGTCAGCGCCACCTCATTGCGGGTGCGATCACCGTGGCTCACGTACCGGGCGGGCCCCGGCGGTTCCGGGCGCGCCATCGCCGTGGTCGGTGGTGCAGCAACCGTACCGGTCGGTGGTGCGCTATTGGTCGGCCCAGGTCCGCCAATGCTCGCGTTGGAGGAGGTTGGTGACCCCGCATCGCCAACTGAGATGCCCGACACGGCACCCGAGGCGACGGTGTCATGGCGGGCACGGTCGACACCGAGCTTCGTGCCCACACCGACGCCGAGCGCGGCGATACCGAGAAGAAAGGCACGGCGACGCAGCGCCTTGGGGGCGACAGGGTCCGACCGTGTCATGGCAGGCCTCACGTTAGGCGGCCCAGCGGCCTGATTCGCTTTGCTCCGCATCGGCACCCGGGTCAGGTGCGACCGGGCGCGGGGCGGCGACTGCGGGCCGCCGACACCATGGCCGCCGGCAGTGCGCACGGTCGGCCGGTAACGGCATCGAGATGCACGTGGGTCATCCGGGCGCCCACCTTGGCCAGCCCGTCGAGGCCAATCTCGAAGGCGATGGTGAGGCTGGTTGTGCCTGCCTCATCGATCCAGGCCCGCAGCTCATAGGCGTCGCCGAGCGCCAGCGGACCGTGGTAGCGCAGGTGGGCGTCAACCACGGGCATCATCGGCGAGGGCTGCAGCCCCTCCTGACGGAACCCCAGCGCCAGCCACAGCTCGGACTGGGCCCGGGTCAGCCAACTGGTCACCGCGCCGTAATAGATCAGGCCCGAACTGTCGGTATCGCCAAGGCGCACGCGTTCGCGTACGACAACGGTAGGAACGTCGCCCAACTCAAAGCGGACACCGCACCACGTGATGTCGGCACGATTTATGTCGCGAGCAGCTTCGCCATCACGCGGCGTACCATCAGGTACTTCCCCCGCCCCAAGCGGTTGCGTGCCTGCGGCCATTCCCCCGCCGGATCTGGTATGGGATTCGTCCATCACGCAAGCTTCGGGCACGGACCCGGCGTCGCGCAAGGCGGACCGCACCAGCGATCGGCCAGCGAGCAGGCCCGAACGGGCACCGCTCGGCGCGAACCGCGAAGATGGTGACGACGGTGCCCCGGGCCAGAACAGCGGGCCCTGACACGAGAAGGGGACTCCATGGACGGCCAGGCCACCACGGCAAGCGGAGCCGAGCTGCAGCGACCATTGCAGGGCATCCGCGTTGTGGACATCACCCAGGAGATCGCCGGACCCATCACCGCCAGGATGCTGGCCGAGATGGGCGCCGACGTGATCCACGTCGAGCCGTTGCGGGGCGACAACGGGCGGAACTCGACGACGCCTTTCCTCGGCCACGAGGGGATGTTCCACCAACTCGGCAACCGCTCCAAGCGAGGCATCGCGGTGGATCTCGGCACCGACGAGGGCCGCGAGATCGTCACCCAGCTCGCATTGCGAGCCGATGTCCTCATCAACGGCACGGCACGCGGCACGCTGGAGCGCATAGGGCTCGGCTATGACGAACTGTCGGCCCGTCATGACCAACTGGTCTACGCCTCACTCACCGGTTACGGCCCCGAGGGCCCGCTCGGCAGCACCCCCGGCTATGACGTCGTGGTCCAAGCCTTCACCGGCATCATGAACCGCGAACAGGAAGGCCCCCGTCTTACCGGATACCTCTATGCCGACACGGCCACGCCGCTGGTACTGACCAACGGCATCTTGCTCGCGCTGATGGCTCGTCCGATGATCGGGCGGGGTCAGCTGGTGGAGACCTCGCTGCTGCAAGGCGCCCTGCACATGTTGTCGAACTTCCTGCTGTGGGTGCAGGACGACCCCATTCTCTCGCGGACCAACGGTACCAAGCGGGGCGGAAAGGGCGGGGCAGACCCCACAACCTGTGTCTACCCCTGCGCCCAGGACAGCCACCTCATGCTCTCGGCCTGGAACGACGCCCAGTTCCGCAAGCTGTGCGATGCCCTCGACGTGTCCCACATCGGCGAGGACCCGAACTACCTCACCCGACCGCAGCGTTCGGTGGCCTTCACCGAGCTGACCGAGTTGTTCGATGCCCTGCTCGCCGGCCGGACCGCGGCCGAGTGGGTGGAGGTGCTCGGCCCGCTCGGGGTGCCCTGCCAGGTCGTGGCCGAAGGGCCACGCACCATCATGGACCACCCTCAACTAACGGCCAACGCCATGATGGTCGAGCTCGAACACCCCACCAAAGGGCGGATGCGTCAGCCGAACTATCCGGTGCGTCTCAGCGAGACACCCGCCGCGATCAACGGCCCGGCACCACTGCTGGGTCAGCACACCGACGAGGTCCTCGCCGAGCTCGGCTACCGCGATGCCGACATCGCCGCGCTGCGCGAGCGCCGCATCGTGGCCTGAACGCGCCATTCCTCCACGACCCAACACCGCTCCGCCCAACCGCGGCGCAGTGGCGCGTACGGCCGGGCGGTGATCGCAGCCCGGACCTAGGATGGCCGCAGCACTGCACTGGAGGCCGCCATGATCACCGCCTTACCCCGCATCGCCATCGCGGTGGCAGACTTCGCCGCCGCGGTGCACACCTTTCGCGACGTGTTCGGCCTTCCGGTGGCAGACTTTTCCGACCGTACCGTGGCGGACCTCGGTGCCCATGTCGGCATGTGCCAGCCCGAAGGTGGCAGCAACATCGAACTGATGGCACCGGCCAACCCCGACCAAGCGCTGAGCCAGGCTCTGCAGAAGTTCCTCGACCGTCGCGGTGACGGCTTCTACGCCATGATGCTGGAGGCACCGGACCCCAATGCCGAGGCGGCCGTGCTCGCCGAGCGCGACCTCGCCGTCATGGCGTTGATGCGCGGCGCAGGCGGGCGCGACATCCACCCACGCTCCAATCACGGCGTGCTCATCCGGGTGTATCCAGATAACTCGGTGCGCAAGCTGGAGGGACTCGCCCACCTCGACCCGGCCATCTCCGGGGTGCAGACGGTGGTCATTGCCACCGCCGATGCCGCCAAAGCCGCGGACACCTACGGCCGTGGCTATGGCCTCCAGACCGGGCCCGCCTGCGTGGAGGAAGACCGCGGGGTGCTCGGGGTCATCTGCACCCCGCCCAAAGGAGCGGCGATCAAGCTGGTCTCCCCCGTCGATGTCCGCCGCCCCTTCGCCCGGGCCATCGCGAACACCCTGGAGGAGCGCGGCGAAGGCCTCTACGGCTTGGTGCTGCATGCCGCCGACGGGCCTGCCGCGCTCGACCGGCTACGCCGCCGGGGTCTGAGCCTCGGCGGGCCGGAGGGCAACGAGGCTGAGGTTTTCGGCGCCCGCATCATCATCGAGTGAGCACGCCGCACACCGTCGAGCCCAGCCCGACACCCCTGGTCGGCTCAGCGCATCAGCGCAAGCGGGGAATGACTTCGGTGGCGAAACGCTCGAGGTTGGCGGCCATAAAGTCTTCATCGACCCCCGGTGGCAGTCCGGACATGGTGATGTCGGTGAAGCCGTAGGTGTCGATGAAGCCCTGCAGTTCGGCGACGCACTGGTTGGCGTTGCCGACAAAGACATGCTGCGGGATCGAGTCTCCCTCCCCCCAACCGCGGCCATAGTCGTCGGGGGTTGCCTTCATCATCTCGCGATACACCGATACCCGGTATTTCTCCGCCGGCTTCCAAATGGCCCAGTCACGCTCCGGATCGTCGGTCACCAGGAACGATCGGATGATGCCGACACGGTGCTCCGCCGGGTCGCGTCCGGCCGCGCGTACCGCCTCGAGCCACGGGTCGAGGACCTCGGACCGGCTGGTCTGAGGCAACAGGTTGGTGGCCAGGCGCGCCGCTCGCAGCGCGCCCGCCCGGCGTACCGCGGCGATCCACAGCGGGGGGCCACCAGACTGCACCGGCTTGGGGAACACGTTGAGGTCATCGAGCCGGTAGCGACGGCCCTGGTAACTGAAGGGCCCCTCCGCCCAAGCCAGGCGCAAGATGTCGATGGCCTCCTCGGTCATGGACACCCGGTTGGCGAAGGGCACACCGAACGCCGCGAACTCCGCGGGGACGTAGCCCATCCCCACACCGAGTTCCATGCGACCGCCCGAAAGGTTGTCGAGCACGGCCATTTCCTCGGCCAGCCGTACCGGGTGGTATAGCGGCAAGATGGCGATATCGGTGGAGATGCGAACGCGGTTGGTGCGAGCGGCAATGGCCCCCGCGAGCGGCTGGAAGGCCGGAAGGTAGCCGTCGGCGAGGAAGTGATGTTCGGTGAACCACACACTGTCGAATCCGAGTTGTTCGGCGAAGACAGCCTGCTCGAGCGTCGCGGCGTACACCGACGCCATCGACTGTTGCGAACCAGGCAGACGACGACAGTCGTACATCACGCCGAAGCGCAGGGGCGGGGCCATAGCGCCGCACGGTAGCGGAGGCCGCGGTGACTGCGGTGGCGGACCCGCCGCAGTCTTGGTTCAGCCGCCCTGATTGACGAGTACCGGCGGAAAGCCCATCATGCCGCGCAGCAAGTTGACCTCGCCGCGGTGTCCGTTGAGATGCACGGTGAGATGCAGGTTGATCGACTGGCCGAGGGACTCGACGGTCTCCCCGAGCTTGGTCTCCCGATCGAGTTCGGCATCGGTGAGGGTGTCGAAATAGGCCAGGGCAAGGTCATGGACCGTGCTCTGGTAGGCCTTGAACACCACTCGGTCCACGATGTGCACCGCCTGGGCGTCTTCGGTGGACTGGCCGGTACCGAAACCCTTGTCAGGCAGACCGCACCGCTCCGCCCAACCGCCGCTGCGCCATTCCTCCTGGCCGCCGCCGTAGACGCGCTGGAAGAAAAAGTCCTCGATGCGCGCCGCGTGCCACATACACCAGGCGATGGAGTGGGTCTGGCCTTCAGGCACGAAATGCAACTGCTCGTCGGTGAGGCCGGCATCGGCCTCGGCGAAGCCACGGTTGATGAACCGCAGCGCCTGCTTCATGTAGTCCACGGTGCTCATGGATCGGACCTTACCGGCCATTGCTGACCCACGCTCGGCCCTTGGGCGCCAGGTTTGCGCTGCCGGAGCGTTCAGGCGGTTCGGCACACCGCCGCGAGCGACGCGATGGCGGCGCCGCGCTTTGGTTGGCGCACCTCGTGACGGTCAAAGCCGTTGGTGGTGTAGCCCAGGGAGAGACCGGTGGCGGGATCGGCCCACGCCAACTGACCGCCCGCGCCGTTGTGACCGAACGCCTGGGCCGACACGGTCCGCCCCAGACCACGGGCGCTGGAGAACCCGTCGTCACCGGCGAGGATGAGGCCGATGGATCGGTTGGCTGGCACCTTCATCGGATCGGGCAGGCGGGAGCGGACCTCACCGGTGGCCATCGCCAACACCGCGGGGTCCCAGATACCGTTGGGGTTGGTCAGCAGCTCTTGGTAGAACATCGCCAGATCAACGGCACGGCCGAAGCCTCCGGCACCAGGCACACCGACCTCCCGGTGGGCCGGGTCGTTGAACCACAGCACCAACTCTTCGACCATCTCCCGGCCGATCAGCTTCGGCACCCCGAAGGTGGCCTGGATCTCCTCGCTGCTGGCCAACTCGCCCACGAGGGACATCTCCTGGCAATGGCCTTGTGCGTCGAGGGGGATACCGACCATGCGCGGCAACCCGGCGGGGCCGGTGACCCGGGCCTCGATGTAGTGGCGGAAGTCGCTGCCGGTGAGGGCGGAAATCAGTTCGGCCAGCACCCAATGCGCCGCCGTCGCGTGGTAGACGAATCGTGCTCCGGCGGGCCAGTTCAATGTCCAGGCTTCCAGACGGTCCATGCGCTGCGCCGGATCGGCCCACTCCGTCGTGGGCAACGGTGCGTTGGGGAACCCGCAGGTATGCAGCAGCACGTGCGCCACGGTGACCGCCTCCTTACCGTTGGCGCCGAAGCGCGGCAGGTAGTCCGCCACCGGTCGTGCAACGTCCAACAGCCCGTCGCCGATGAGGGTCCAAACGGCGGATGCCACAATGGCCTTGGTGGCCGAATACAGGCAGTACTGGCTGTCGGGGGTGGCGTCGCCGAACACCTCGCTCACCACGATCTCGTTCTGGTAGGCGAGCGCGAGCTGGCAGGACGGCAGCAGCCCCTCGTCGACCTCGCGTCGCACCCGGTTTACGAGCGTCTCAACCGCCACTGCATCGAGTTGTTTCAGTCCCATGCGCCAGCCCCATTCCCGCTTGGATCGAAGGACGCTATCGCGCCGATCCGCCGCCGGCTCACGAACGTCGGGCCGTACCTGCCCCGGCCCGGCTGGGCTGGTACCGTCGGGCAGTGCGCCTCGGTATCGTCTCGGACATCCACGGCAATGCGGCGGGCCTCGCCGCGGCCATTGCCGCTATGGGCGACGTCGACGAGTTGTGGTGTGCCGGCGACATCGTCAGCGAGTCGTGGTTTTGCCGCCACACCGTGGCGCTACTGCGCGACCGCGGCGCCCGCTGCGTCAAGGGTAACCATGACACCATGCTGCTCTCCGCCCAAGGTGCCGCGGCCCGCCGGGGCCCGCATGTGCCGGCAGATCTGGTCGCCTACCTTGCTGACCTGCCCCACGCGCTCGAGACGGTGGCGAACGGCAAACGGGTGCTCATGACCCATGCCACGCCGCTGGCGCCCCACGAGGAGTACGTGTGGCCGCACTCGGCAGAATTGCAGCGGCTCGGCGGGGTCGAGGCCGACTTTCTCATCCTCGGCCACACTCATCAGGCCATGGACGTGCAGGTCGGTTCGTTGCGCGTCGTCAATCCTGGTTCGGCTGGCCAACCAGTGCTGCACGAAGGAATCGCGGTGCTCTCGTGCGCCACGCTTGACACGGTAACGGGCGAATTCCGCGTCGAGCGGCTGCCCGCGGTCCGCTGAGCGCAACCCACGGCGGGTTATTCCAAAGCTTCGGCGATGGCCAGCTCGGCAATGCGGTCCCCGTCGTAGCCCAAGATACCTTCCAGTACCTCAAAGCTGTGCTGGCCGTAGGTCGGTCCGGCCCAGTCGTAACTTCCCCGGCTGCGGGTCAGGTGGTATGGCGGCTGGTCCACCACCACCTGGCGGGCCACGGGATGAGGCGTCCAGCGCAGCAACCCACGATGGTTCAGCTGCGGGTCTACCCAGATGTCCGGGGCCTCAGACACCAGGTGGGCGGGGATGGCGTGGGCCTGAAGCCTTGAGCTCAGTCCGGCGGCGTCCTGACGGGCTGTCCAGGCCCCGACCAGGTCGTCGATTTCAGCGCGACGCTCCAGGCGCTGGGGTCGCGTCAGATTCGACAAGTCGGTACGGCGCATCTCGTAACACAGCGATTGCCACTGCTCGTCGGTCTCGCACACCACCGCGATCCAACGATCGTTACCAGCGGCGGGATAGACCCCATGCGGGGCGAAATCAGGGTCGACGTTGCCGGCCCGAGTGAGCTTGGCCCCGCCACGTTGGCGTTCGAGCAACGCCGGGGTAAGGAAGTGAGTGGCCGCCTCCATCTGGGAGAGGTCGAGGTATTGCCCCTTGCCCGTGCGCCGGCGATGGTCCAGGGCGGCCAAGATGGCCATGAGGCTGAACCGTGGTGACGTGAAATCGGTGTAGGCCATGTAGGGCCCGGCTGGAGGACGGTCCGGCCAGCCGGTCAGATCGAAGAATCCCGCCACCGCGGCGGCGAGATTGCCGAACCCGGCGAAACCGGCCATGGGGCCGGTTTGGCCCATCACACAGCTCGACAACATCACGATCGACGGGTTGAGCGCGGCCAGATCCTCATAGCCCAAACCCAGCGATGCCATGGTCCCAGGCGTAAAGGACTCGGTCACGACATCGGCCCAACGGGCGAGATCGCGCACTACCTCACGAGCCTCGGGCTTCGAGAGGTTCAGGGCCAGGCCCATCTTGCCCGCGTTGGCGGCGTGCCACGTGATGGCATTGTCCTGCTCGGGGATGTCATCGCGGTGGCCGAGCGCGGCCCGCAAAATGTCCGGTCGGCGTTCGGACTCGATGCGCACCACCGTGGCTCCCCAGTGGGCCAGCACGCGGGTGGCGAGCGGCATAGCGGCCACCCATGCCAGGTCCAACACCTTGACCCCCGCCAGCGGCTTGTCGGTGGCGCGGGGCGCTACCGGGGCGACGGGGCGGGCCGGACGGGCGATGAGGCTTGCCCCACCCGGTTGGGCCGGCGCGGCCGGCAACGACGCCAACGGGGTGAGGGAGGCCTTGACCAGGGCTCCGGGGTGGCGCACACCGTCGACCTGCTCCCAATAACCGCGAGCGGCGAGCTGTGGGTTGGCCAGTACGTCGTCGAGATCGGCCACTGGAACAACCAGCAGGGACCGCTGCGTTGCCGCGGCCGCCAGCTCGGCCTTGGTTTTGGTGACGGTGAATTCGCCTATCTCATCCATGAGCGAGCTCAGGTTGGCAAAGGAGTATTCGCCTTGGTGCAGCTTCATGGCGTACTCGACGTAGTCGCGTCGAGCGGTGTCCTCGCGGCACATGCCCGACTCGTGCATCCACTCCACGAATCGACGGGTGAACGGCCCGCCCATCGGCCCGAACAGCACGCTGACCACCACATGGCCGTCGATGGCGGGGTATACCCAACGCAGCGGCAACATGCCGTTGAGTACCCCACCCCCGGCTCGCTTGGCGGTGGGCAGCCCAGCGGGTGGGTTGAAGGTGGCCGAGATCGACGTCCCGAACGCCGAGGCCTGCACCGGACAGTCGACCCCCTGGCCGAGCCCGCTATTCGCCCGTTCGAGCAATGCAACGAGGACCCCGACCACACCTTCGCAACAGGCGTGCATCCACGCCTGGGGTAGCGCCGTACGCACTGGCGGACGGTCAGGGTCGCCAGTGACGGACATCTGGCCGCTCGAAGCCACGAGGGTCAGGTCGGTGCCTAACCACGTGGACTTCGGCCCCGTCAGACCGAAAGGCGTCAGGGCCAGGGTGACCAGAGCAGGGTTGGCAGCCCGAAGGTCTTCGAGGAACGCCACCTCGGCCGGTGAACCGACGGCGATGACCACGTCGACCTCGGCCGCTAGCGCCGCCCGCGCCGCGTCGTCGGCCACCACGACGGACTGCTTGCCCCGGTTGTACGCCTCGAACCAGTTGTCGCGGGCATAGCCACCGGGTGGTTCGGCCAGCACGACTTCGGCCCCGAGCTGGGCCAGCAGAAAGCCAGCCATCCAGCCATCACGACCACCGGCGTCAAGGACGCGGTAAGGCTGCAACATCGAATGTTCCTCCCGGTGTGAGCGGCATCGGTCACATGTTCGCACAACGAGCAACTCGCACTGCGAGTCCCCCCTATGCGGCGGCCAGGCTCAGCGGACGAGGGCGCGCAGCGACGCTGCTGTTTCCGACCCGGGCGGCAGTCGACGTTCGGCGGCGTCCACACAGCGGTCGCGCACCACCCGGTTGAGTGGCGCGTCGCGACCCATCCGTTCGGCCAAACGAACGATCTCGCCGTTGAACCAGTCGACTTCCACTTGGCCCCGGGCAAAGTGCAGGTCCTGCCAGGTCGAGGGCCGCACGAGCTGATCGGGGTCCTCTGGGATCTCCACCTGTAGCCATTCCCCCGGACCGCGCAACCGTTCGATCTGCTCCCGCGGAGTCCGGCGCTCGCCGAGATCAAGCTCGATCCCCGCGGCCTCGAGTACGTCGAGGGCCTCTTCCTGCACGTCGGCGAGGAAGAAGCGATGCTCCTCGTAACGGATAGATTGCTGCACCGCGAGGTCTGCAAGGGCCAGGTAGGCGTTGTTGAGGTTGCGGAACAACTTGCCCCATTTGGCCACCGCGACCTCCCGATGGGCACTGGCCCGCATCCGGGCCGCCACGAGGTCGGCCACCACCCGCTCGGTGAGTTCGTCCATACCCCGCGGCCATGGCCCGATCATCAAGGTGGACCCCGCCGTGTGCACCACGACACCGGGTTCGAGGATGCGCCCACCGACCATCACCACCGTGCCGTAGGTGTTGAGGCCCCGAGCGGAAGTGATCTCCTCGTTGCCCACGCCGTTCTGGAAACACATCATCGGCAGGTGGCGATACCGCTCGCCAGCGTCGTCGAGCGCAGCCGCGGTGTCATTGGTCTTCATGGCCAGGATGACCACGGTGTCAGGGCCGATGAGTGCCTCGTCGGGATGGCCCAGCACCACGAGGTCGGGCCGGGCGACGGTCATGCCCTTGAGCGTCAGCCCGTTGGCCTTCATGGCCTCAAGATGGGAACCTCTGGCGATGATGGTCACCGCCTTGCCGATGCCGGCGAGCCGACCGGCCACGACGCAGCCGATGCCTCCTGCCCCGTGAACGACATAGTCCGCCGGCCGGTCACCCTGCTGGTCTGCTGCGCTTCGCATGGCCCGCAAGCTAGGCGAGCGGGCCATATCGTGCCGCGCCGGCGTTAGTCGTGCCAGGTCATGAACGACGCCGCGGGCGCCCTGTCGGTGCGCAGCGCGTTCTCTGGGCGCGAGGTGTCCTCGTAGCCAAGCGCCATGCCGCAGACCACGGTCTGGCCATCGGCAATGCCGAGCAGGGGACGCAACACCTGGTGGTAGGTGGACCATGCGGCCTGGGCGCAGGTGTGCAAGCCGTATTGGCGGGCGGCGGTGCAGAAGTTCTCCAGAAACATCCCATAGTCAAGCCAACTGCCGATCTCGAGACGTTTGTCGATGGTGAAGATCAGCCCGACTGGGGCGTCGAAAAAGGTGTAGTTGCGAGCACCTTGCTCCCGCATACGGGCCCGGTCGCCTTTGGCGATTCCGATCAGGTCGTAGAGGCCGAAGCCGACCGTGCGCCGCCGGGACAAGAACGGCTCGAAGAACTCCTCGGGGTAATACTTGTACTCCCGGTCGTAGCCCTGCCGGCCGTTGTCGGTACCAGCCACCGTTACGACCGCCTCGCTCAGCTTCGCCAGCGTTTCGCCCATCACCACGTGGCCGGTCCAGGGCTGCATGTTCGTACCCGACGGGGCGCGGGCAGAAACGTCGAGCAGGTGACGAACCAGTTCGATCGGTACTGGATCGGCCAGAAAGCCGCGCACCGAACGGCGGCTGAGGATGGCCTCGACCGCCGTGGCTGAAACCTCGGCCGCCTGATGGGCTTTGACCATCGCAAAATCGTCGTCGTGCACGCTGGACGTCCTCTCCCGGTAGCGGGTCGCGGTCGGTAGGTTAGAGCCCAGCAACGCTCGGGCTGATACGCCACGTTGCTCTGGCGCGTCCCTCGCCGATCGGCCTATCCGAACGGGGCGGCAACGCGGCCAAGCTGGGCAAACGCAAGTCAGGGCCGGTCGAGCCGACCCCAAGATCGATGAGTGGACGAGTGAACGAGGTCAATAACGAATCGGCGCGCAAGATGGGGACCTTCGGTGGCCTGAGTCGCCGCCAGATGCTCAAGGGCCTCGCCGCGGCCACCGCGAGCGTGGCCGCCCTCAACCTGGCGTCGCCGTCCGCAGGAGCCGAGAGGCTCGACCTGCCCGCCTTCGAGCCACGTGGCCCGCTCACTGCACGGCCGAACTTTCTCGTCATCATCGTCGATGAGCAGCGCGCCCCGGTCAGCTACGAGTCAGCCGCGCTGAAGACCTGGCGCACCAACAACCTCGCAGGCCAAAAGGCTATCCAGCGCCACGGCCTGCAGTTCAACAATCACCAGATCATGTCCGCGGCGTGCGCCCCGAGCCGGGCATCGTTGTGGACCGGTCAGTACCCCTCCTTGCACGGGGTCACCCAGACCTCTGGTGCAGCCAAGAACTCCACCGAGCAAGACCTCTACTGGCTGCACCCCAACACCGTGCCCACCATGGGCAACTACTTCCGTACTGCTGGGTATGACACGTGGTATCGGGGTAAGTGGCACGTAAGCGACGCCGACCTGCTTTACCCCGGCACCAATGCGACCATCCCCAGCTATGACGACAACGGTGTCCCCGATCGTGCGGTGGAGCAGTTCTACGAGCAGGCGAATCTGCTTGGCCCGTTCGGCTTCGCCGGGTACGTCGGTCCTGAGCCCCACGGGTCGAACCCCCAGAACTCTGGCGCCGCCGCTCCCAACGGGGTAGGGCGCGACACCACCTACTCGCGGCTCAGCGTGAAGACGATCAAATCGCTCCGCACGTCGGAGAAGCCTTGGCTGCTCGTGACCTCGTTGGTGAATCCCCATGACATCGTGCTGTGGGGTGCATTCAGCCTGCTTTACAACCAGTTCTACCTCGAGCAACGGGTGCTGTCCTCGAACGTACCTTTCGAGCTGTACGACCCCGCGGTTTGGGAGGCGCTGGCCAACGAGACGCTCACGACCAAGCCGAGCGCCCAGAGGAGCTATCGCGCCGCCTACGCCAGGGCTTTCCAGCCGATTCTGCACCATGAGTCCTACAGCCGTTACTACTACGCGCTGCAACAAGAGGTGGATAAGCGCACCTTTGAGGTGATCTCGGCGCTGAAGGCCGACGCCGCCTCGTGGCGCAACACCATCGTGCTGTACGTCTCGGACCATGGCGAGATGCTCGGCAGTCATGGCGGGCTGCACCAGAAGTGGCACAACGCCTACGACGAAGTGCTCTGCGTGCCCTTCATGGTGCACAACCCACTGCTGTTCCCCCAGGCGGCAAAGTCCGACGTGCTCACCAGCCATGCGGACATCCTGCCCACGATGTTGGGCCTCGCCGGGGTGGACGTTGCCGCCGTGCAGCGGACATTGCGCCAGACCCACAATGAGGTTCGGCCCCTGGTTGGCCGTGACCTTTCGGGGGTACTGCTGGGCGAGAAACCGCTGAGCTCGATAACCGGTCCGGTCTACTTCATGACCGACGACGAGGTCACCCGGGGCCAGAACCAAATCACCATGCTCGGCGAGTACTACTTGGCGGTCGGCCAGCCCAATCACGTAGAGACGGTGGTGGCACAGCTTCGCACCGGCCGGGGTGGCGCGCTCGAGCAGTGGAAGTACAGCCGTTTCTTCGACAACGATGACTTCTGGACCAGCCCCGGGGTATCCGACACCGTCACCACCATCATGGGTTCGTCATTGCTGCCCACCACCAAGATCGCCACCACTGTGGTCAAGCAGCACAGCAGCGGGCCGGGAGTCGTCACCCCACCACAGGACGAGTTCGAGCTGTACAACATGACCACGGACCGCAACGAGCTCATCAACCTCTACAACAACATCACCCATGCCGCCGTTCAGGCGCGGATGGCGACGTTGCTCTCCCAGCAGCGCACCGCCAAACGGCTTACCCCCACGACAAAGGCGTTTTCGGTGGCCAACCCCACTACCGGGGCCATCACGCCCCGACCCCAAAACCTTGGCGAGCTCCAGGCCATTCTGGACCTCGACATCACCATTTGAGCCTCGACATCACCATTTGAGCCTCGACATCAGTTCGTCCCGCCGTGACCGGGAAGCCCCCGACACTCAGCGTTGCGGCACGAACCAGGCCACCGCCGTGAGCGTACCTGCTGGTATCTCCGTAAAGCCGCCGTCGTGCACCTGCACCAGAGCTGCCGCCACAATCGCTGGCCATGCCGACGCCGAGGGAAACACTGCCTCCACCCGACGCGACTGCGCCTGCCACGCTGCGAGCTCGCCCGGTGAGGCCGCCTCCCAGGCCAGCTGAGCACCATGGGCGGCCTGCGCGGCGCGCTTGGCCCAGCTCATCGCCACCAGCGGAGTCAACGCCACCACGAGACAACCGTTGCTGGCCCGAATGGTGTCGCACGGTTCGGGCTCGTGCAGCTCCACCGCGCTGGCGTCGATCTGCAGCTTGGCCAGGGCCGGGTCGATGGCGTCCATAGGAGCGGGCAGAAAAGCCCGCACCTCAGCGCCCTCGTGCACGGTCACCCCGGGTAAGGACTGCGCCGCGAGCCATTGCCCACCGCGACCCCGCCGCACCAGCTTGCGGATCCTCGCCGAGCGCCACGCCGCGATCGAGGGCTGCCACACGCCCCCGGGGCGGGCCCGCTCGTCCTCGAGCAGAGCCAGGGTGGCTGCCGCCGCGGCCCGGCATACCTCGGCCACCGTGGGCCGGTCGGTTCGCTCTACCCGCACCGCCAGCTGCAACGCCCACGGAGCCTCGCCCTGCGGCTTCGCATCGTCCACCAGGCCACCGTAGCGGGACCGCCCCCCGCCATGGCCGCACCGTCCGGCGGCCCGCGCGGCGCGGCCCGATGTGCGTACGGCTACATTCGCCCGCAGCGACAACCAAGGGGGACTCATGGTCGACATCAGCGGTTCGTGCAAGCCCGGCTTCGAGGCGGTCAAAGACGCCTTCGCCTCGAACTTCGAACGCAACGGCGACGTCGGCGCCTCCTGTGCGGTGGCGCTGCACGGCGAGCTGGTGGTGGACCTGTGGGGCGGCACGCTCGATGTCGAGGGCACCAGCCCCTGGGTGGAGGACACCATCATCAACGTGTTCTCCACGACCAAGACCATGAGCTGCCTGGCGTTGCTCGTGCTCGCCAGCCGGGGCCTGGTCGATGTCGACGCGCCGGTGTACCGCTATTGGCCCGAGTTCGAACAAGCCGGCAAGCAGGGCGTTCTCGTGCGCCACTTGCTCTCCCACACGGCGGGCCTGCCCGCATGGGACCAGCGCATCGACGTGACCGACCTCTACGACTGGGACAAGGTCACCGGCCTCCTCGCCGAGCAAGCAACCTGGTGGGAACCGGGCAGCAAATCCGGCTACCACGGCATCACCCAGGGCAATCTCGTCGGCGAGGTCGTCCGCCGGGTCGACGGGCGCACTGTCGGGCAGTTCTTCGCCGAGGAGATCGCCGGGCCCTTCGGCGCCGACTTCCATATCGGCACCGGCCCCGAGCACGACGCCAGGGTGGCTCCGGTGATCCCCGCTCCACCCCTGGTGTACGGCGGTGCCAACGCCAGCAGCGCCAACAAGGACTCCATCCCTTTCCGCGCCGCCAACCCCCGTCTCGCCGCCGAGGACTCCTCCACTGTCGCCTGGCGGCGGGCCGAGATCCCCGCCGGTGGCGGCCACGGCAACGCTCGAAGCGTGGCGCTGGCCCAGTGCGCTGTCGCGGCGGGCGGCTCCGCCCGTGGTGTCGACCTGCTCACCCCCGCAACCGTCGAACGCATCTTCGATGTGCAGGCCGCTGGACGGGACCTCGTGCTCGGCATCGGGGTGACCTTCGGGGTGGGGTACGGCCTCAACTCGCCTCGGGCGCCGATCAGCCCCAATGCGCGGGTCTGTTATTGGGGCGGCTGGGGCGGGTCGCTAGTGGTCAATGACGTCGACGATGGCCTGACCATGGCCTACGTCATGAACCGGATGGGCGAGGGCACCGTCGGCGACGACCGCGCCCACACCATCCTGCGGGGCTGCTACCAGTCGCTGGGCCACTGAAGCGAGCAGCGGCTAGGACCAGGCCCGAAGCGACACCGGAAGTTCCTCGATGGCCAGAAAGGCACCGAAGGTGACGGGCACGAACCGCGGTTCGCCGTGCAAAGTCAGCTCGTAGCGCAGCAGCTCCTCCACCATGATGTGCAACTCGGTCTCGGCGAGGAACGCGCCCACGCAGCGATGCACCCCACCGCCATAGGCGAGGTGTTCTCCGGCCTCGCGACCATCGTGGTAGCGGTCGATATCGAAGCGGTCGGGAGCCTCATAGTGCAACGGGTCCCGGTTGGCCGCTCCGAACAGCAGCATCACCTTGTCCCCCGCCGCCATCGTCACCTCCCCCACCTCGACCTCGCGGGTGAGGGTCCGCACGAAGTTCTGCACCGGCGAGCGGTGGCGCAGGCTCTCGGCCACGGCGAGGGGGATCAACGCCGGGTCCTCGCGTAGCCGTCCCTGCAACTGCGGCTCGCGCCCGAGTTGATAGGCCAGGTTGGAGGCGGCGGAGAGCGTGGTCTCATGCCCCGCGATCACTGCGCCCACCAGGAACGAAAGCATGGCCAACGGCGGGAGGTCCTGCTGGGTGAGCAGGGTCACAAAGTCCTCGCGTGGGTGCGCGCGGCGTTTGTCCAGCTCGGCCCGCAACAGGTCCATCAGGGTGAACGCCGGACGTGTGGTCTCACTATCGCCTCGGTGTGTCCGGCTCAGTTCGGTGACGGTGCATTGGCGCAACTCGGCGGTCACTTCGGGGTCCAGGCCGAGCAGCATCGCCAGCGTCTCAATGGGAACCGGGGCCGCCACCTGCTCGACGAAATCGCCCCCTGGCGAGTGGGCCAGGCGATTCAGACACGCCACGGTGGTGTGGCGGATACTGCTCTGCATGGCCCGCACCCGCGGGCGGCTGAGCAACTCGGCGTAGAGCCGGCGGTAGACGGTGTGTTCCGGTGGATCCTGTTCCAGCGCAACCTGTCGGGCACGGCGACCCACCGGAGCGGGCAGGAGCACGCCTTCGGCCGAGGAATAGGTCCGCCAGTCCAACAGGGCCTCGATCACCTCGTCGTAGCGGGACAGCACCCAGAACCCACCCGATGCCTCCGAGCGCGACACCTGCCACGTCCGCAGTTCCTCGTAGCGGGCATAGCGCTCGTCGTCGCCGAGAACCTCGTGGTGGTCGAAATGGGGGCAGGACACAACAGAACCATACCTGTCGTCCTGGTCAGGGTCGGGCCCATGCCCCCCGGGACAGACCGTGGGGCCCTACAGTGCGCCACCGCGACACACACCCGAAAAGCACCGCGTGGTTCAGGAGGTCTCGTGAACGATCTATCGCTGCCCGGCGGACTCGAAGCGTCGACGGAGGCGGGGACGCGGTTCGCGCTGCTGGCCGACACGCTCGCCCCCCGGTTCTGGGAACGCGCCGCACAGCAGGACCGCGAGGCAACCTTCCCGACGCAGAACGTGGCGGACCTAGTGGACACCGCCGTCATTGCGGTGGCCATCCCGCAGCGCTTCGGCGGGCTGGGAGTGCGCTCGACCTACGACCTCGGGGTCGGCCTGGCCCGCCTCGCCCGCGGCTGCGCCTCCACTGCCCTGGGCCTCAACATGCACATCGCGGTGTGTCATAACTTGACCCGCCGTTGGGACCATCTCCGCCGCAGTGGTGATAGCACCGGCGCCGACCGCCTGGAGGGCCAATTGGCGGAACTTGGCGCCGCCCGGATGATCACGTGTGGGCCCGCTAGCGAACCGGGGACCAACATCTTGCACCCCGAGTTGCGGGCCACCCGCGTCGAGCAGGGCTGGCAACTCGACGGCACCAAGGTGTTCGCCACCTTCTCCCCCGCCGCCACGGTTCTGGCCATCACCGCTCGCGTCGAGACCGACGACGGCCCCCGCCTGGCCTTGGCCATGGTCGACTCGGCGAACCCCGGCGTGCACTTCTGCGACGACTGGGACGGGCTCGGGGTGCGCGCCTCGGGCAGTCAGAGCATTCGCTTCGAAGGCGCTATAATACCTAGAGGTATGGTGCGGACGTTGGGTCCGTGGGGGGATTGGAACGATGGCTGGCTCGACGCCTTCCTCACCGGCACCTTTGGACTAGCGGCACCGTTCTGCGGCATCGCCGAACAAGCCCACCGTCTAAGTGTCGCCGCCCTCGCGGGACGCACCAAAGGACCCTCGCACCGGCCCTTGAGCGAACGCACCGAAGTTCAGGCCCTGGTAGGGGCGAACGTCGGCGACCTGTTCAGTTGTCACGGCATGCTCGAGCGTATGGGCCGGCGCATCGACGCCTTGCACGCCGCACATCCCGGTCCGGTTCCGCTGGCGTTGCACCATCAGGCTTTCGCCGAGATGCAAATGGTGAAACATCTCGTCACCCGCACCGCCATCACCGTGGTGGACCGCTGCCTCACCCTGTCGGGCGGGTCGGGCTACCAGGCGGCGAACCCACTGGGCCGGCTGTGGCGCGACGCACGCGCCGGGCCGTTCATGCAGCCCATGTCCGAGGTTGATGGTCCCATCCACGCCGGACGCGTGACGCTCGGCGCGGACCTGGCGTGGCGCTAGTCGAACCGAACCGGAACCATTGGCGTGACCACCGGAGCGAGGAAGCAGCGAGTTAGCGTACTGGGGTGGACTTCGCCACAGGATTACGCCAGATCGAGCTGAGCGCGGACCCCGAAGCCATCGCGCTCCACGACGGAATCGCCGCCATCCATCGCGCCCGCCGGGGTGATCCGCTCGATATCAGCCGCCTGCAACGGGCGTCGCACGCCGCCGCCGCGTGGCACCACGACCAACGACGACGCAGCGGCGAGCCGTACATTTCCCATCCCCTCGCCGTGGCGGAGTTGGTCTCATCGTGGGGCATGCAGGAATGCGCCGTGCTGGCCGCAGTGCTTCACGACGTCGTGGAGGATACGTCCGCCACCATCACCGAGGTCGGCGACCTCCTCGCCGAGGATCCGGCGCTCGCCACCGAGGTGGTGGCGCTCGTCGAGGGACTGACCAAAATCGACGGGCTGAAACTTGCCGCCGCCGATGCCCGCCAGGCGGCGTCGCTGGCCAAGCTGCTCCTCGCCATCGCCCAGGACGTGCGCGTGCTGGCGGTGAAGCTCGCCGACCGGCTGCACAACATCCGCACGCTCGCCGCCCTGCCGGTGGACAAAGCCAGCCGCATCGCGGCGGAAACCATGCAGGTCTACGCCCCGCTCGCCAAACGGCTCGGCCTAGAGGGGGTGGCTGCCGAACTTCAGGACCGCTGCTTCGCGGTGCTACAGCCGACCCGTCACGACACCCTCGACCACGCCGTGCAGGATCGCGTAGGAGCCACCGGCGTCGAGTTGGCCGGAGTCGTCGACCGCCTGCAGGCAGAACTCGACGCCGCCGGTATCGCCGCCGAGGTCCACAGCCGACGCAAGAGCCTGTGGAGCCTGCAGGAGAAGATGGACCTCAAAGGCGCCGAACTCACCGACATCACCGACCTGCTCGGTGTGCGGGTGATCGTCGCGGACGAAGCGGCGTGCTACGTGGCAGTGGGGGTGGTGCATCGGTTGTGGACTCCCCTGCCGAAGCGCTTCAAGGACTGGGTCGCCACTCCCCGCTACAGCACCTATCAGGCGTTGCACACCACCGTGATCGGGCCCGGCGGCTTGCTGCTCGAGGTACAAATCCGTTCCATCGAGATGCACCGGCGAGCCGAATGGGGTGTCGCCGCGCATTGGCGCTACAAGGAGTCCGGACGGACCGACGACGCCGCACCCATCGGCTGGCTCGAACGACTCGCCGGGCTGTCTACCGCGGAAGCCGAACGATCCCCCGAAGACTTCCTCGAACAACTGCGCGCCGAACTCGCCGGTGACGAGGTGCTCTGCTTCACCCCTCGAGGCGAAGTGGTGCCACTGCCCGCGGGTGCAACCCCTATCGACTTCGCCTACGCCATCCATTCCCAGGTCGGCCATGGCTGTCAGGGGTCCAAGGTGAACGGCCGCATGGTGCCGCTCACCGCGAAACTGCAGACCGGCGATCGGGTCGAGATCATCACCGGCCGTCAGGGTGGACCCAACCGGCAGTGGCTCGACGTGGTGGTGTCGGCCAAAGCCCGCCAGCACATCCGGGCCTACATCGCCCGAGAACGCCGGGCCAACGAACCCGAACCGGCGACATCCCCCACGCCGGCACCGCCCCCGGCTCGACGCAAGCTGTCCCGTCGTCATCGTCGCGGCGACCAAGCGGGGGTGCTCGTGGACGGCGATGCATCCGTCGCCACCGAGTTGGCGTCATGCTGTCGACCAGTTTACGGGGACCGTCTGGCGGGCCGGTTGTCTCGCCGGCGGCGGGCCGTGGTGGTCCACCGGGCCGACTGCTCGGACGCTCCGGTGCTCAGCGACCTACCGGTGAGCTGGGCGGAACGGCCCGGCCATGTGGTGGTCACCATAGAACTCGAGGCCTCGGACCGGCCCGGCCTGCTGGCGGACACCACCCGCACCATCGCCGACAGCGGGGCGGACATACTCTTCTCCTCCACCGCCGCCGCCGGGGGCACCTCACGCCAACGCTTCGAGTTGGCAGTAGATGACCTCGTCGTGTTCGACCTCGTGTGTGCCCGTCTGCGGGCCAAGGTACGCGGGATCACCAGCGTGCGCCGGATCTGAGCCACGGCGCGATGCTGGCCGCGCCACACCGCGAGGTCACACTCGCTACCATGCGGCGCGTCCCAGAGCGGAGGATCCGACGTGGCCGAGAGCATCACACCCGCCGCGGTGTACAAGTTCATCCCGAAGTTCGGCCAACTGCGCGACGAGGTGCTCTTCGGTGACGTCTGGGAAGGGCCCGAGCTCTCCAAGCGAGACCGCAGTCTGATCACCGTGGCGGCGCTCACCGCGCTCTACCGCACCGACGAGCTGCGCGGGCACCTTCAACGAGCCCTCGACAACGGGGTCACCGAGGAGGAACTCAAGGGACTCATCACCCACTTGGCGTTCTACGCCGGTTGGCCCAACGCCGTGAACGCCGGTCGGGTGGCCATCGAGGTGTTCGGCCACGATGGACCGAACACGAAGGGCGCATCGTGAAGATCCGGGTGGCCGTGGCCAGCACCAACACCCCCGCCAACCGTGACCAACTCGCGGCGTTCATCGACGGGCTCGAACAACGACGCTTCGATACCGTGTGGCTGTCAGACACCCCAATGACCCCCGCGGTGGAACCGATGCTGGCCCTCGCGGTGGCGTCGGCGCGCACGACTCGGCTCAAGCTGGGCACCAACGTGGTCATCCCGGGACGCAACCCGCTGCACCTGGCCAAGGAGTTGGCCCATCTCGACCGGCTGACCGGTGGCCGACTGCTGCTGGCCTTCATGCCTGGTATCGGTTCACCACGCGAACGGGCGGCCCTGGGCGTTGCCGGCGTGGACCGGCCCCGCCGGGTGGAGCAGGTCATCGAGTTGTGCCGGGCGTGGTGGTCCGGCGAGTCGGTCAGCGCCGAAATCGCCGGCTACAGCTACGAGGCAATCACCGTCAAGCCTGCTCCAGTGCAGGACCCGCTGGAGATCTGGCTCGGCGGCAACGGTCCGAAGGCACTACGCAGCACCGGCACCCACGCCGACGGCTGGCTGGGCGCACGAGCCACCCCCACGGAGGCTGGGGCCAACCGCGAGGTCATTCAGGCCACTGCGCAGGAGGTGGGTCGCAACATCGACGACGACCACTTCGGGATCTCTATCCCCTACTCGCGCTATCCGCTCGCCGACGAGGTGGTGGCCGCCACCCTGCGCGAGACCACTGCGCCGCGCCAGGACATCTTGCCCATCGGCGAGGCGGAGGTCATCGAGCTCCTACACCGCCATATCGACTCGGGCATCTCCAAATTCGTGCTCCGCCCGATGACCCTGACCGATGGCTGGGATGTCGAGCTCGATTGGCTGGCCGAACACGCCTTGCCCTTGCAGAACTAATCAGAACTCGATGACCTGGCGGCCTCGGCTACCGCCGGCCTCCAAGCGACGGTGAGCGTCGGCGGCTCGCTCGGCCGGATAGGTCTGCGCGACGCGCAGGCTGAGCACCCCCGTCTCGGCCAGGCGGCCGAGTTCGTCGAGCTTTTCATGCTCACGCCAGTACTTGGAGACCAGGGTGACACTGAAGCGGATGTCGCGTTGGCCGTCTCCGGCGAAACCGCGTACCGAGGTGAATGCCCCACCGTCGCGAACGGCACCGATGACCAACCCGTTTTGAACCGAACCGTCGCACAGCGCGTCGACCCCGTCGGGGTAGTGCGCCCGTACCCGCGCCGCGAAGTCATCGCCGCGGGCTAGCACCAGGTCTGCGCCCAGTTGTGAGACCAAATCGGTATCCGCTTCCGACGCGTCGGCCACCACCACCAGGCCCGCATGCTTCGCCAGTTGCACCACGGCTCCGCCGTAGGCTCCGGCCGCTCCGGTAACGGCCAGGATGTCACCGGGCTGAAGTCCTAATAGGTCGAGGGAGAGGCGGGCCGTTAGCCCGTTCATGGGCAGGGTGCACGCCTCGGCATGGGAGGAACCAGCCGGGGCCTTGACTACCGACTCGGCGGGTAGCACCAGGCTCTCCCGGTACGCACCGTGAGACCCCCTAGGCACCACAATGGCCATGACTCGGTCTCCGACCGCCACCCCGGTGCTGACGCCTTCGCCTACCTCGTCGATGATGCCCGCCGCGTCCATACCGGCCACGTAGGGCGGGGGGTCGGCCTTTTGCTGTTCCGCCCGACTGCCATTTCGAACGTAGGTGTCCGTCGGGTTCACCGCAGCCGCATGCACCCGCAGGCGCACCTGCCCCGGCCCGGCGTGCACCTCGGGCAGCTCAATGAGCTCGAGTACCTCAGGTCCACCGAAACGCATCACGCCCACAGCTCGCATGAGCGCAGCGTAGACCGGTAGTGGTCCGCGTTTCGCTCCGGCTCCTGCCGGGGCGAGCCGGCCGGGGCGGCAATCTACCTTCGGTCCAGATTATGTGACATTTTTCACTCTTTTGTCGGGTAGGGAGAGTAATGTTCGCCGCGGACGGGTACCGCACGATCAGCGCCGGAGCCTCAGCCCCAACCCGGACCGAGAAGAAGAAACTGCACACCAACCATCGGGGAGACTCCGTGACACAGATCCTTGTCGTCGCCAACAAAACCCTCGGTAGCCGCAATCTCGCCGACACCCTCGACGCCCGGCTCACCGCACACAGCGAGCGATCCGTCAACTTTCTCGTGCTGCTCGACCCCAGGCCGATCTGGGCCGTCGGCGACCCGACCAACGGTGCGGTATGGCTCGGCGACATCGGTTTCGACTGGGACCGCGAGGTGCGCGAACAAGCGGCGGAACGTTTACGACCGCTGCAGCAGCGCCTGCACCTCGCCGGGGCCACGGTGACGGCACAGATGACGGGTGGGGACCCAGTCCGAGAGATCGGCACCGCCTTGATGATGAACCCCACCGACGAGATCATCATCTCAACCCTGCCCTACGGATTATCGCACTGGCTCCGTCTCGATCTGCCTCATCGCATCCGCAAGGAGTACTCGGTGCCGGTCAGCACCGTGGTCGAGGACATGCGCCACCGGCGAGGCGGGAACACTCGCACAACCATCTGAAGGCCGATCGGCTCGCCGATCGGAAACCTACCGCGCAGTCCGCAGTGCGTCCCACACCCGCTGGGGGCTGCAAGGCAGGTCGATGTGGCGGACCCCGAGGTGGGCGAGGGCATCGATCACAGCGTTCTGCACCGCTGGGGTAGAGCCGATCGTGCCCGATTCGCCGATGCCTTTGGCGCCGAGCGGGTTCATGAATGTCGGGGTCTGCATCGGGATCCGCTCGAAGCTGGGCAATTCCGCCGCGGACGGTACTGCGTAGTCGGCCAGGGTCGTGGTCAGCGGGTTGCCGTCCGCATCGTGCACGATCTCCTCGAACAGGGCCTGCGCCACCCCGGCGGCGAGGCCACCGTGCACTTGTCCATCCACGATCAAAGGGTTGAGGATCGTGCCGGCGTCGTCGCACGCCACCAGCCGCAGCAATCCCACGTGGCCGGTCTCGACGTCCACCTCGACCACCGCGACGTGAGATCCAAAGGGGAAGGTGGCCCCGGCCGCGGCGAACTCCGATTGGGCGACCAGCGGATCGGACGCGGCCGCCACCGCGGCCCAGTCCAGCGCCCGCGCCGGGGTACCGGCCACGTGGAAGCGGCCCAACTCCCGGTCGATCACCACATCATCAAGCGCAGCCTCGAGAAGCTCCGCCGCCCGCAACCGAGCGGCCTCAACAAGGCGTTCGGCGGCGTCGAACATGGCCGAGCCGGCGAGTTGCGCCGAACGCGACCCACCGGTGATCCCACCGGCGGACACGGTATCGGTGTCGCCGTACACCACCTCGATCTTCTCCATCGGCACGCCGGTCCGGTCGCTGATGATCATCGCCCACACCGTGAGATGGCCTTGACCGTGGGGTGATGAGCCGGTCTTGGCCAGGATGGAACCGCCTTCGAGTAGCTGCAACTGGCCGAACTCGCCGCCACCAGCCCCCGCGGTTACCTCCACGTAGGTCGCCACCCCAATGCCCAGCAGCCGGGTTTCGCCCGCCGCCCGACGTCGGGCCTGCTCGGCCCGTAGCTCCTCGTAGCCAGCCGCGGCGATCGCCCGTTCGAGGGAGCCGCCATAGTCCCCGACGTCGTAGGTGGTGCCGACTCCGGTGGTGTAGGGCTCGCTGAAGGGCTTGACCACGTTGCGGCGGCGGACCTCCACGGGGTCCATGCCGATCTCGGCCGCGAACAGGTCCACCGCCCGTTCGATCGCAGCCGCGGCCTCCGGTCGGCCCGCCCCACGGAAAGACGCCACCGGAGTTGTGGTGGTGGCCACGGAAACCGCGTCGAACCCGGCGTTGGGCAGGTGGTACACGCCAGTGGTCATGCGCTGGGTCATGAAGGGCAGGAACGAGCCCATCAAGGGATAGGCCCCGCCGTCCTGGATGACCGAGAGCTGGTAAGCCTCAATGACCCCGTCGCGCCGGCCGCCCATGCGCACCCGCTGAATCTGGCCCCGGCCGTGGCCCATGCCGGTCATGTTCGACGTGCGGCTTTCCACCCACCGCACCGGGCGGCCAACCTGGGCCGAGTACCAGCCAAGGCCGACCTCCTCGGGGTAGGGGCGCGCCTTGGAGCCGAACCCGCCGCCGACATCGGGGACGATCACCCGCACCCGGTCGGCGGGCAGGCCGTAGATCCGCGCCAGCATGTCTCGGGCCGGATGCGCCCCCTGACAGGCCGAATAGTGCACCAGGCGGTCCCCGTCCCAGTAGGCCGCGCCAGCCCGACCCTCGATCGGTGCGCCGGTGATCCGCTGGTTCACGATGCGGGCCTCAACGACCACCTCGCAGCCCTCGAAGGAGGCCGCCGATGCCGTCGCGGTGCGGAAGACGACATTGCCTTCGGGGGCGCTGGGGTGCAGCACGACGGCAGAACCCACCGAAGATTCGGGGTCCACCAACGCCGCGAGGGGCTCGAAATCGATCTCGACGAGCTCCGCCGCGTCCGCGGCCTGATATGAATTCTCGGCCACGATGGCCACGATCGGTTCGCCCACAAAGCGCACCACCCCGTCCGCGAGGAGGGGGCGAGCCATCTCGGCCGGAAACGCCGGCTGAGGGTTCGGGTAGGGCCCCACCCCGAGATCGGCGTGGGTGTACACCCCGAGCACCCCCGGTGCAGCCGCGGCGGCGGACACGTCGATTCGGGTCACGCGAGCATGGGCCATCGGCGAGGGCACATAGACCAGCTCCGCGCAGTCGGGCAGATCTAGATCGCCCACGTAGGTTCCGCCGACGGTGAGGAACGCCGGGTCCTCCCGTCGAAGTACCGCATTGCCGAGGATGCTCATGGGCCAGACCCTAACCACTAGCGCCGCGCCAGCAGATCGAGCCGCCGGGAGTCCTCAGCCGAGCTGAGCCCGGAAGTCGGGGTGGGCGATGGCGCGCAGGGCCTCGGCCCGCTCGGCCAGGCCCAGACCGCGCAGACGTGCCACGCCATACTCGGTTACGACACGGTCAGTCAGATACCGAGCCACGGTCACCGGGGCACCGGGGTCGAGTTGGGCCACAATGCGCGAGGTTCGGCCTTGCGAAGCCGTGGCGGGAAATCCGATGATCGAAACCCCGCCCCGGCTGAGGTTCGCGCCGAGGGCGAAGTCGGGCTGGCCGCCGGGGCCGGAGATCACCCGGCCGCCGGCCACCTCCGCGCCGACCGAGCCATCCAAGGCCATCTCCACCGTGGAGTTGATGGCCACGAAGTTTTCGATACGGGCCAGGTTGGCCGGGCCGTGGGAGTACCCCGCAGGCACCGTCATCACCCGCTCGTTGCGATGCACCCAATCGAACAGACGCCGACTGCCCAGCACCTCGCCACCGACGTGAAGGCCAGGGTCGATGCTTTTGCGAGCGCCGGTGGCGGCGCCGGACTCGACAAGATCGATGCAGGAATCGCCGAGCATCCCGCCGTGCAGACCAAGGTCGCGTCGATCACCGAGCAGGCTGATGATGGCGGCTGGGATGGCGCCGATACCGAACTGCAACGTGGCGCCATCGGCGATGTCACCGGCGACGAACCCGGCGATGGTCCGCTCGAGCTCACCCACGGGCTGCACCGCAAGTTCCGCCAGGGGATGGTCGACGTCGACCAGCAGGTCGAAGTGGTCCCGCGTCAGTTCGCCCGCACCGAAGGTGTACGGCATCTGCGGGTTCACCTCGGCGATGACGAAGGGGGCAGAGCGCACCACGTCGATGCTGCATGACGTTCCCGTGCCGAGGCTGAACCGGCCGTCAGGCCCCGGTGCGCTCACCTGGACCAGCGCCACGTCGGGGGCGAGTGGCCCACCGGCGGACCACAGTGCGGGCCATTGGCTGAGCGCGGCGGGCACGATGGTGCACGCACCGGCTTCGATCATGGCCCGCGCCGACAGGCTGGCTTGCAGCGTGCTCAGCACGAAGGGCTCGTGGGGATAGGCGAACGCCGAGAGGGGCTCAAGCAGGTAGCCCGTCAACAGCTCAAGGTGGGTGAACCGGCCCCGCTGCTCCGTGAGAGCGTCCACCAAGGTGAAGGGCACCGAAGTCGCCTGGGACACGAAAACCCGGGAGCCATCAGCGATGGTGGCAATCGCCTCGTTCACACTGGCGGAGCGGCCGGCACGAGGGCCGCGCCACGCGGCCATGAAGGGACTGAAATCGGGGTGTTCTGCGCGCACACCGCGACCCTAGGTGAGCGCGGCGGCGCGGCGGGCCTAGGCCGGTCGCACGAAGGCCATACCGGACGAATCCCTGGCGTGTTAGCGTTTGATCTCCAGCGTGCAAAGGGGAACCACATGGCCGTCGATGTCAAGAGCGGACCGGTCGAGCTACTGCTGCAGCAGTTCGCCGACGCCGAGTTCGGCCACACCGGCCGTCGTTCGTTCTTCGAGTACCGCGATACGGGGCTGGAGAAGGTCACCAACGGCGGGTACCGCGCCCAGGTGATACGAGCCACCGACGTGATGGAGACCACCGGCTGGCACTACCACGAGTGCGATCTGCAATTCGTCTACGTGCTCAAAGGCTGGGTCGACCTCGAGTTCGAAGGCGGCCGTTGCGAACGGGTCGCCGCCGGTGCCGCTCTCGCCATCCCGAGCGGCATGATCCACAACGAGACCGCCTGTTCGTCCGACCTCGAGGCCCTCGAATTTGTCGTGCCCGCCGAGATGAAGACCATCTCGGTCGACGCCCCGGCCGCCTGATCCACATCGCGGCGTAGCCAAAACCGACGAGCACGGGCGATACGCGGCCGGAATGGTCCAACGCCGCGAGAACACACCGAGCACCCCTGGACCGGTCGGTCTGGTGGGTAGCGGCGAGTTCCTCCCTCAGATGGACGAGGTCGATGCCATGTTGCTCGCCGGTCGCCGCCCGCGGGTGGCGATCCTGGCCACCGCGGCCGGACTTGAGGGACCCGAAACGGTGAGCCGCTGGCTGGACATGGGCAGCCGCCACTTCGCCGCCCTGGGCGCCGAACCCGTTCCGTTGCCCGTCATGAATGCTGATGATGCTGACGATGAGCGCTACGCGGCCCAAATCGCTGGCGTCGGCCTGGTCTACCTCTCCGGCGGCAACCCAGCCCACCTCGCCGCCACGCTGCGGGACAGCGCAGTGTGGCGGGCTGTTAGCGCCGCGTGGCACGCCGGCGCGGCACTCGCCGGCTGTAGCGCGGGGGCCATGGCCCTCTCCGCCGAGGCCCCATCGGTGCGGCACGCCACCAACGAGGCTGGCCTAGCGCTGGTTGGTCATGTGGCGGTCATCCCCCACTTCGACCGCATCGCCAACTGGGACGAAACCTTCCTCGGCCGCCGCGTCGCCCAGCCTCGAAGCGGGGTCACCTTGGTCGGCATTGACGAAGACACCGCGCTGGTGGGCGGGCCGGAGCACTGGACGGTGATGGGTCGACGCACGGTGACCGTGTTCGGCGAGAACGGGCCCACGGTCCACCAAGCAGGCGCCCGGCTCATCCTCCCGCTACCAGCCTCCCGCTAACCGCCTGCGGCGCTCAGGCCGCCCGGTAGCGACCGGGCTCGATCTCTTGCACCTGCCCGTCGCGCAGCAGACGGTCCAGGTGGCGTTGCGCCGTGCGCGACTCGGCCTCGTTCGCCCACATGATGTCCACCCCTGGCCGGTAGACCAGCCGATGGGCCACGATGTCGGCGAGCACCCGCGGCTCCGCGAGCAGGTCCAAAAGGCGCCGTTCGCGCCGGGCGATCACGGCCTCGAACGCGTCGAGTGCAGTGAGGAACCCGGCCCGGCCCTCGACGATGCCCTTGTGATGGAAGGTCGCGTACCACTTGGCATCAATCTGGCGGCAACGGGCGAGGGCGGCCTCGAAGTCTTCGAGGTCTGACCAGTGGTCCCCGTAGTAGGGCCCGAAGCTGGACAGGTCGACATCGGCCACGAAGAAAACCCCGTCGGGCTCGACCAGGAAACCGCAGTGCCCTCGGGTATGGCCGGGCAGATGGACGACCTCGACGCGCAGCCCCCCACCGAGATCGAAGCGGTCGCCATCGGCGAAGCCGGTGGCGTCGGGCCGCTCGGTGAAGTGGAACTCGTCGAGCACGACGTCGCGGAACACCGCGTCGTGCTGAGGCGTCATGCCGTACATCTCCATCAGCCCGTCGAGGGAATGCACCCCGAGCAGGTCCTCGTGATGGGCGTGCACCGGTGCGTCGGGAAACAACCCCACCGCGGCCATGTGGTCCTCATGGGCGTGGCTCAAAAGGATGCGGTCCACCGCGGCGGGGGCGCCGCCCCGATCAAAGACCGACACCGACGGGTCGATCAGCACCGAAGTGTCCGCTCCTACCACCAACAAGGAATTGCCCGCGGGGTATTTGCCCTCCTCGGCCCCAATGAGGGCCACGGCGCGGCCCAACCGCAGATCGCTGTCAAGGAGGGGGGTGATGGCTGCCATATTCAGCGACGCTAGCCGGGCAAGGCTGCGGGCTCGGCGCCCGAAGCCCTGCGGGCAACGTTCGCGTTCAAGCGTGCAGCACCCCGGCGGCGACGAGTTCGTCGATCTCGGCTTCATTGTAGCCGACCTCGGCCAGCACCTCGCGGGAGTGCTCCCCCACCAGGGGCGCATGGCGACGCAAGGGGGTAGGCCCGGAGGAGAAGCGCACCGGTTGGGGGATCACCCGATACCGCCCAGCATGGGGGTGGGACGCCTCGGGCAAGTTCTCGACCAGCTCGTCAAGGGTGCCAGAGCGGCTGGCGGGGATGCCGTGCTGGCCGCAGAAGGCCAGCCAATCCGCCGTGCTGCGTTGGCCGAGCACCGAGGCGACCTCGCGGTAGAGGCCATCACCGTTGGCGATGCGCGCACTGCGGGTGGCGAAACGGGCGTCGCCGACCAGATCGGGGCGGCCCCCGGCGCGGAACAGCGCGTCATAGTGGGCCTCGGTGTAGGGCAGCAGGTTCATCAGCCCATCCGCGGTGCGCTGCGGACGGCGCTCGCGGGTGAGGATGCGTTCGTAGCCCGCCGGGCCCTGCGGCGGTACGGCAATGGCACCAGCGCCGTGTTCCACCAGCAGGAAGGCCCGGGTCACGTCGGCCATTGGTACCTCCACGTCTTGTCCCTCACCGGTGTGGGCGCGCTGCACCAAGGCCGCTAGCACCGCGTAGGCGATGGTCAAACCGGCCACCTTGTCCACCAGCAGGGTTGGAAAAAGGATCGGGTCGATACCCATCCGGCTGAACAGGTCGCCGACGGCGCCTTCGGACTGCATGATGTCGTCGAAGGCAGGGGCGTCGGCCCGCCCGCTCGGGGTTGAATAGCCGTGCGCCCGGCACAGCACGATGTCGGGCCGCACGAGGCGCAGATCGTCATAGGTGAGCCGCAGCCGCGCCAGCGGAGCGGGCCGCAGGTTGGTAATGACCACATCGCAGGTGGCGGCCAGGCGCAAGAAGGCGTCACGGCCGGCGGGGGCTTTGAGATCGAGGCCGATACTGCGCTTATTGCGCAACAAGTTGAGCGCGATGCCGGACAACTCGGGGTGGGGACCGGGTCCCATGACCCGGTTCGTGTTGCCCTCACGGTCCTCCACGCTGATCACGTCGGCCCCGAGATCGCCGAGGATCTGCGCCCCGAGCGGGCCCATCACCACCGAGGAGAGGTCGAGCACCCTGATCGAGTCGAGCGGCCCGCTTTGGCCCATGATGGTGTCCTCCCGGTAGATCCCGCGCGCCGCTGACACTAGGCCGCGCCGCAGGACGAAGGGCCCACTATCGTGCCGCCCATGGCTGAACTTCCGAGACCGTTGGAGGGTGTGCGGGTAGCCGACTTCACCCGTGTCATCGCCGGGCCGTCGTGCACGCAAGCATTGGTGAACCTCGGAGCGGAGGTCATCAAGATCGAACCGCCCGAGGGTGACGTGATGCGGCGGGCGCGGCCGGTGCGTGGTAACGGCATCTCGGTGATCTGGTCCCAGGTCAACTGTGGCAAGACCTGCATCAGCCTCGATCTCGACCGGCCCGAAGGCCGCGAGGTCGCCCGCGATCTCGCCCTTGCCGCCGACGTTGTGGTGGAGAACTTCCGGCCCGGGGTGATGGCCCGGCTCGGCCTCGGCCCCGAGGAACTACTTGCCGCCAAACCAGAACTGATCTACTGCTCGATTTCTGGCTACGGGCAGACCGGCGCCGCCGCCCGACGCCGGGCGTACGCCCCGATCATCCACGCGGAGATGGGCCTGATCGACCTCGGCGCGCAGCCACGGGGCCTCACACCGCAGCCCGAACCGGTGTCCCACGCCGATTTCGCCGTCGGCTCGCAAGCCGCCACCGCGGTTTGCGCGGCGCTGTTTGGGCGCAGCCAGACCGGCCGGGGCACGCACCTTGACGTGTCCATGGCCGAGACGATGCTGGCCATGATGGAATGGACCGGCATCGAAGCCAACGGCGGCATGGCGGGTGAGATCCCCACGTTTTGGCCCGCCAAGGCCTTCATCGTGCAAACCGGGGACGGAAACTTCGCCCAGTTGCCGGGCAACCCGGCCACCACCTTCCCCGCGTTCGCCCGTTGCATGGGTCGCAAGGAACTGTTGGAGGACCGCCGCTTCGCCAACCAGCGGGCCCGCTTCGAGCACCTGGCGGAGATGACGGAGATCGTTCGGGCGTGGGCGGCGACCTTCGCCGACCGTGAGGCCCTCGAGGCGGCGATGGAACCGATGAAGTTGCCCGTCGGTGCTATCCGCCGCTTGGGCGACATCCCCGATGACCCCTGGGCTGTCGAGCGGGGCGCCTTTTGCACCGTTGAGGACCGCAACGGCGGCACGCTGCGACTTCCGTACTCAACGGTACGGGCAAGCGGCTACGAGGTGGGTATGCACGGCCGGCCCGCCACCCAGGGCGAGTCGAACGAGGAGGTACTGCGCTCGGTGCTAGGGCTAGACCCCGGCCTCATCGCCGCGCTGGCCGAGGCCGGGGTGCTGGTGAAACCCGACGCCGACGCGCCTCGCTGAAAGGCGCGCCGGGCGTCCGTACGCCTAGCCTCGCCAGGACAGGGCCGCGACATCGGCGTCGACGACGCCGGGCCGTTCCCGCCAGGAGTGTGGCTCATGACCTCGCAAGGCCATTCGGCAGTTCGCGTCGACCCGTCGACCGGGCGAAAACTGTTCAACACCCGCGCCGACAAGGCATCCGAGCGGGTCAACGGGAAGGGCTACGACGTCGTGTCGGACCCGGCCAAGCTCGCCTTGCCGGCCTTGAAGCCCGGCGCCGAGTTCGACGCCGACCAGCAAGCCCGCTACCGCGAATTCAACGAGGTACGCCGCGGCACCGACGACTACCTGTTGATGGAGGGCACCTTCGCCCGCTACCTCGAAGACCACTACTCAGCCGCGCCGATCGAGCGCGAAGCCCTCACCGACGAGTGCGAGATCGTGGTGGTCGGCGCCGGGTTCGCCGGCCTTTTGCTGTGGTACAAGCTGTCCCAGGCCGGCTTCACCGACATCCGCTTCTGCGAAAAGGGTGGCGACGTCGGCGGCACCTGGTACTGGAACCGCTACCCCGGCATCGCCTGCGACGTGGAGTCCTACTCCTACTTCCCGCTCCTCGAGGAGATGGAGTACTTCCCGACGATGAAGTTCGCCTCGGGCTTCGAGATCTTCGAGTACTGCCAGAAAATGGCCGAAAAGTTCGGCTTCTACGACCACTGCCTGTTCCACACCGAGGTCACCGACGTCGTCTGGGCGGACCATGACGAACGCTGGTCGGTGCGCACCAAGCGCGGCGACGCCATGACCGCCCGGTTCGTGATCATGGCCAACGGGGTGCTGACCACCCCGCGGTTGGCCCGTATCAATGGCATGGAAAGCTTCGCTGGACTGTCCTTCCACACCTCGCGGTGGGATTACGACATCGACCTGTCCGCCCAGAGGATCGGGGTGATCGGCACCGGCGCCACTGCGGTGCAGGCCATCCCCGAGATCGCCAAGGTCGCAGGCCATCTCTACGTGTTCCAGCGCACCCCATCCACCATCGACGTGCGCGACCAGCGGGCCACCACCGCCAGCCAGATCGAGGAGTGGAAGAACGAACCGGGATGGGCCAAGGCGCGTCGGACCCGCTTCGCGCAGCTCATCGGACGTCGGGCCTTGCAGGCCAACGACGACTTCCTGGCCGGCAAGGCGGCCGTGTCGGGTCGCAAGCGCACGAGCGACGGCCCGCGTCCCACCCGCGATCAGCGCATCCACCAGGAGCTCGAGGCCAGCTTCCGCATCATGGAACAGATCCGTGACCGCATCGACGCCATCGTCACCGACCCCGCGACGGCCAAGGCGCTTAAGCCGTACTACCCCTACGGCTGCAAGCGGCCCACCTTCCACGACGAGTACCTGCCCACGTTCAACCGGGACAATGTCACCTTGGTGGATGTCGCCCCGCTCGGTGTCGCACAGATCAATGAGCGCGGCGTGGTCCACAACGGCGTGCAGTATGACCTCGACGTGCTGATCTACGCCACCGGCTTCGACTTCATGTCGCGCGAGACCCTGGGCCATGTGCGCGGCGTGGATGGACGCTCCATCGCCGAGAAGTGGCAGCAGGAGGGCACCCGCACTTTCCTGGGGCTGCACATCAACGGCTTCCCCAACTTGTTCATCGTGGCCGGCCCCCAGGGCACCGGCGGGAGCTTCAACTTCACCGATGCCATTGAGGAGCACAGCGACTATGTGCTGGGGCTGCTGACCACGATGCGTGCCGCCGGACATGGGGTGGTCGACATCCGCGAGCAGGACGAGGCGAACTGGGCCGAACACTGCGCCGAGGCCGACCTCGCCAGCGCTCCCCTGCGTGACTGCCTGTCCAACTTCAACGGCTACGGCCGGGCCGAGCCGGGGGCGCTCGCCTACTACGGCGGCAAGGAGTCGACCCGGCGCCGGGCGTGGGCGGAGGGCACCCTCGAGCCCTACACCTTCCGGCCCCTGCGCCCCACCTCGGCATAGAGACGGTGACCCGGCCGCGCCGGCTCGTTACGAGCCGGTGCGGGCCGGTTGCACCGGCGATGTTCAGCCGACCTTGCCGTCCCAGTTGCGGGCATTGCGCAACACCTCGTTGAACGCCTTGTTGGTGTCGAAGCTGGGCTCGCGGGCAAGGCCCAACACCCGTTCGCCGATACCGTTACGTTGCACTTCGTTGGTGCCTGCGGCAATGGAGATCCGCCGCCCGTTGAGGTAGTCCAGCGCCGGACGGGCCTCCACCTCATCGCCCGCGGGCCACGCCAGCGCGGCCGGCCCACCGATCTCCATGCCGAGCCGGGCCCGCAGCGGGGTCAGCACGCCTGCCGCCAGCTTGGAGTAGGCCGCCACTGCATGGTCGGGGTTGCGCGAGCCCTGGAGGCGCTGCGCGATGCGTCGTCCCAAGTGGAACTGGGCGTAGTCGTTGATGTGGGCCCGGGCGATGGCCTGACGGGCGGCGGGGTCCTGCGCACGGCCGACGCGCCGGGCCAGCGCGACCAGGTCGGGGGCGAGGTTGCGCGGTTCGGTGGCGCTCGCCGTCTCGCCTGCGCCGCGCTCGTAGACCAGCATCGTCTGGGTTACCGACCAGCCCCGGTTGACCTCACCGATGACGTCTTCGGCGGTGACCTCGACCTCGTCGAGGAACTCCTCGCAGAACTCCGCCCCGCCGTTGATCTGGCGGATTTGGCGGACGGTGACACCCTTGGCGTGCGTCGGAATGGCGAACCAGGTTAGGCCCCGGTGCTTGGGGACATCCCAGTCGGTACGGGCGAGACACATCGCCCAGTCCGCCAGGTAGGCCCCGCTGCTCCAAATCTTCGAGCCGCTGATCACCCAACGGTCACCGTCACGGGTGGCGCGGGTGCGGATGCCCGCTAGGTCCGAGCCGGCCTCAGGCTCGGAGTAGAACTGGCACCAGATCTCGTCGCCGCGCAGGATCGCGGGGATGTGCAGCCGGGCGAACTCCGGCGACGCGTGTTCGGCGATGGAGCGGCCGATGGGGCCCATGGTCACCACGCCGACCACCCCGAAGTCCGGCGTGACGTACCGCGCGGCCTCCTCTCGGAAGGCGTGGTCATGGGCGGGGGTCAACCCGCCGCCGCCGTAGTCCGCCGGGTAGGAGATGCCGGCATAGCCACCGTCGAAGAGTTGGCGCTGCAACGCCCTGGCCTTGTCGATCTGCTCGTGGGTGGTGATCTCGCCCACCACCCGGCCCATGCGGACCTTCTCTCGGCGTTCGAGGTTGGCCTCGATCCACGCTCGTGCCTGGCGACGGAACTCTTCGACGTCGATCATCGTGTCGGTCATGGTTGGGTCCCTCGCTCCTAGATCCCGGCCAGTTGGCAGAGGTGCTCGCGGTGCCAGGCCGCGTCGCCGAACAGTGCGGCGTCGGTGGTGAGACGACGCAGGTAGAGGTGTTGGTCATGCTCCCACGTGTAGCCGATGCCAGCGAACACCTGGAAGCAGTTCTGCGCTAGGTCCACCGCCGCTTCGCCCACCAGCGCCTTGGCCATGCTGGCCGCAGACGGTCCGTAGTCGTCCTCCGCGCCCAGGGTGCGGGCGGCGGCGACCGTGACGGCCTTGCTCAGCTCCAACGCCAGGCTGGTGTCGGCGAGCACGTGCTTGATGGCCTGGAAAGACCCAATGGGCCGGCCGAAGGCGATGCGGTCCTTGGAGTACTGCAAGGTCAGCGCAAACTCGGCCTCCATGGCCCCCACGCACTCGGCGGCAACGAGCGTGGCGGCCACGGCGAGCTGACGGTCCAACAACGCCTCGATCGAACCTCGGGGGCGCAGGACCGCATCGGCGGGCACGGTCACCTCGTCGAAACGGACCTCGGCGAAGCGGCGGCTGAGATCGAGCGACTCGAGCGGCACCACACTTACCCCGGGCGCGTCGGCGGCCACAACTGCTTGCACCACTCCGTCGGGCGAAGCCGCGGTGACCAGCAGCCAGGCGCCGGCCTCCACATCTGGCACCGCGGTCTTGGCCCCGCGCAACACCACGGCGCCGTCGGGGCCGATACTCGCTTGGACGCCACCGTCGAGCCGTCCGGCGCTCTGCGCGCCAGCGACCGCCCAGGCGGCGGACGCCTCACCGGCGACGAGGGCGCCGAGCACCTCGGCCACCAGCCGGTCGCTGCCGGCCCGGGCGATGGCGTCGGCCACGACATTGGTACCAATGAACGGCCCCGGTTGGAGCAGGCCACCACGCCGAAAGGCGATCAGGGCGGCATCGAGCACGCCGTTGCCCGAGATGCTGCCGCCGCCGAGAGACTCTGGCACCAGCATCGAGAACCAGCCCAGCTCCGCGGCCTGGTTGCGGTAGGTCGTGGCGAACGCCGCGTCGCGGCGTTCGGGTTCGCGCACCATGGCCAGCGGGCTGGCCTCGGCCATGAATCGGACCGACACGTCGAGCAGGGCTCGCTGGTCCTCAGTCGCGTCGCTGTCCACGCAAGCTCCCTCGATCGGTTCTCTGGGCGGCGGGCATCGGGCGCCGCTCCGAACGCCGCGAACCTAGCGCCGCCTCACCGCCGACGTGACGCACCCGGGGCGCGACGCGCCGGGCGGCGCCGCTAGCTTCAACCAGCCGCGTTCGGCCGGGCCCTGCCCGGCGGCGCAACCCAACCAGCCGAACGCACCGGGCCCTCAATCCTGCGGATGACGACATGACCAACCAACCAACGCCGCCGGCGATCAACTTCGCGGAACGCTTTGCGGCGTGGGAGCGGCGCGAGGTACCGCCCGATCTGGCGGCGCAGTTTCGCCTCGCGGCCGAGCTACGCGCGCTGCTCAATGCCCTGAACCTCACCACGGCACCGGGCCCGATGCTCGACGCGCTGGCCGAGGAGGTGCGCGATCTGCGCGCCATGCTCGCACCGCACCCCCGTCAGCCCAAGCTGACCATGGCCGAGATGATCGCCCGCCTCAGCGCAGACGACATGGCCCCGGGCGGCGCGGAGACCTTCGCCCATTTCGACCACAGCCCGTTCATGGGGGCGGCCAACCCGATCGCCCCGCCGATGAAGCTGTCCCAGCACAACGCCACGGTGGTCGGCACGGTCCGTTTCGGGGACCTCTACGAGGGCCCGCCCGGGCACGTGCACGGCGGGTTCGTTGCCGCCATCCTCGACGAGGTGCTCGGCGCGGCGCAGGCCAGCACGAACAGCCCCGGCATGACCGCCCGGCTCGAGGTCACCTACCTGGCGCCGACCCCGTTGCACGCCGATCTGGTGGCGACGGGCTGGGTGCAACGCGTCGATGGCCGCAAGATCTTCGCCGCGGGCGAGCTGCGCCACGGCGACGCGGTCATGGCTAAGGCCGAGGGGTTGTTCGTGTCCATCGACTTCACCCGACTGTTACCGCCCGACTAGGGCGCATCAGACCGTGCTGTTGCCTTGGTCTGCAAGCCCAGCGTTGGTCTGCAAGCCCAGCGTCGGTCTGCAAACATGGCGTGGTGCAGGACCAAACGCCGCGCCTCGTGCACAACCGGGCCTGCTGGCTCGGCGAAGAGCTCGAAACCCGAACATCATGGCGTCGCGACCTTGGCGACGATGAGATCACCGAACTCGTCGCCGCGCTGCGCCACGCCGAAGCCCGCCACGGGCAGGAAAACCTCGCCGCGTGGCAGTTGGCGGACTTCCCGCTGACGCGCGTCGCGGCCACCTTGCACGCGGTGCGCCGCGAGCTGGTGGACGGCTGCGGGGTGACCGTGCTGGAGGGATTTCCGGTGCGTTCGCACACCAAGGACGAGCTGCGGGCGCTGTGGTGGGGCATTGGGCTGCACCTCGGCACGGCGCTGGTGCAGTCGCGGCGGGGCGATCTCATCGGCGATGTGCGCGACCTCGGCACCGGCATCACCGGCAAGGCTGGCCGGGGCTACACCTCCAACGTCGAGTTGGGCTGGCATTGCGACGCCGCGGACGTGACCGCGTTGTTCTTCCTGCGTCAGACCGACACCGGCGGCACCTCCGGTTTCGCCAGTTCGGTGGCGGTGCACAACGAGATCTTGCGCCGCCGACCAGACCTCATGGATCTGCTCTACCAGCCCTTCCCGGTGAGCTGGCAGTCCAACGAGCTGCCCGGGCAGCAGGCCTGGTACGACATGGCGGTCTACGGCCGGGTGCGCGAGCACACTGCCTGCGCCTACGTGAGCACCAATATCCTGCTCGCCCACCAAAACGCCGGGGCACCACCGCTTCGCGCCGCCCAGGAAGAAGCGGTCCGTTTCGTCGGGGCGGTGGCACGCGAACCCGGTTTCGGGGTCATGCGCCATCTCGAAGAGGGAGCGATGCTCTTCGCCAACAACCACAGCACCTTTCACCTTCGCACCGCGTTCACCGACACCGCGGCAGACCCCGAAGAGCGGCGCCATCTGCTGCGGCTGTTCCTGTGCCTGCCCAATGGACGGGAGCTGCCGCGCAGCTTCGCCGCTTATTTCCATGACGTACGCGCCGGTGCGTTACGCGGCGGCTACCCGACCACGGCCACCGCGGCGGTGTTCAGCACCGCCTGATCGAGCCTTCGCCGCGGTGGGGGTGAACCCGGCCAACGACGGGGACCCGGCCGCGCCCAATGCGATACCGTGCGACGAGCCGTGTGCACGGCGTGAGTACGGCCCGATCCCAATCGGCCAGAGGAGGCAGAGCGACATGCTGCAGTGGAAGGTCGGCGACGCGACCATCACCTCAATCCTGGAAAGCCAAGGACCGACCTCACCGCGGTTCTTGTTCAAGGAGCTCTCCAAGCAGGACGTGTTGGACCGGGCCGACGCGGCCGGCTGGATCCGGCCTCATTTCGTCAGCGACGACGGCTACCTGCTGATGCGCATCCAGTGCCTCGTGGTGCAGATCGGCGATCACCGCATTGCGGTGGACACCTGCGTGGGCAACGACAAGGTGCGTCACAGCCCCGACTGGAACAACCTCCAGCTGCCCTTCCTCGAGGACCTGACCGCGGCGGGTTTCCCGCCTGAATCCATCACCGAGGTCGTCTGCACCCACCTGCACATCGACCACGTCGGCTGGAACACCCGCCTGGTGCAGGGCCAATGGGTACCCACCTTCCCCAATGCCCGCTACCTGTTCGCGCAACCGGAGTACGAGCACTGGAAGAACACCCCCGACCTGTTCGGCGACGACGTGTTCGGCGACTCGGTGGCCCCCATCTACGACGCCGGCCTGGCCGACCTGGTGGGTGTCGAGCACCGCATCAACGACAACGTCTGGTTCGAATCCACCCCCGGGCACACTCCCGGTCACATCTCTCTCATCATCGAATCGGCCGGCGAACGTGCGGTGATCAGCGGCGACATGGTCCATTCCCCGTTGCAGATCGACGACCCTGAGCTCGCCGCCGGGGTGGACAGCGACCCGGTCATGTCCCGGGCCAGCCGTCGGGCGGCATTCGCCCGTTGGGCCGAATCTGGCGCGCTGGTCATCGGCACCCACTTCGCGGATCCTTCCGCGGGCCACATGGTGAACCTCGGCGACGGAAAGTTCCGTCTCGACGTGTGAAACCGTGGCGGCGCGGTTCCGTGCCGCGCCGCGCCATCCCGTACAGTTTGTCCACCAAAGGAGCCCATCATGCCGATCGATTTCCTGACCATGAACGCGCAAGCCATCGCCGAATTCCGCGCCAACAACGGCCGCTGCGGTCCGCCGTTCGCCGACACGCCGATCGTGCTGTTGACCATGAAGGGCGCCAAGTCCGGCCGTGAGCTCTGCGCGCCGCTCGCCTATTCCAAGCACGGCGAGGACCTAGTCGTGATTGCCTCGATGGGCGGCGCGCCGAACAACCCGAACTGGTATCACAACCTCAAAACCCACCCCGACATCACCGTCGAGGTCGGCACCGACCGCTACGAGGCCACCGCGGTGCTCACCGAGGGTGCCGAACGCGACTCGCTGTTCGCGGCGCAGGCAGCGAAGATGGGGATCTTCCACAAGTACGCCGAGAAGGCCGCGCCGCGTGTCATCCCGGTGTTCCGCATAGTGCGTAAGCCTGCATGAACGTGCGTAAGGCGGACTGACCCGGCGCGGGGCGGTATCGTCTGGCGGTGAGCGCTGATGCCGCTATTCGTGCCCGAATCGGGGATATCCCAACCCCGCAGTTCCTCACCACACCGGTGACCAGCATCGGTGCCCTGTCCGCCGCCCGGGTGGCCATCGTGACCACCGCCGGGCTGCGCCGTGGCGGTGATATCGACCTGTGGTCACGGACGGACGGGTCTTTCACGGTGCTGCCCGGTGACGCCCGCGATGTGCAACTGTCGCACTTCTCGCCCAACTTCGACCGCTCCGGGTTCGCGGCCGATCTCAACGTGGTGTACCCCATCGATCGGCTCGCCGAGATGGCCGCCGCGGGGGAGATCGGCAGCGTCGCCAACGCCCACCTTTCGTTCATGGGCGCGCAGACCGATGCCACGTTCTCCACCATCCTGCTCGACAGCGGCCCGGCGGCGGCGCGGGTGTTGCTCGACGACGGTGTGGATGTGGTGCTGCTGACACCGATTTGACCGCTGTGCACGCGCACCGTGGGAGTGCTGGCACGGGTCTTCGAACAAGCGGGCATGGCCACCGTGGGGCTGTCCTTGGTCCGCCGCCAGGCCGAGAACATCAAGGCGCCACGGATGTTGCACGGTGAGTTCCCGCTCGGCCGTCCGCTGGGCAGACCCGGAGACCCCCAGTTCCAAACCGACGTGATCCGCCGGGCGTTCGCGCTGTTGGAACGAAGCGATGTTCCGGTCCTGGAGGATTACCCGGTGGTCATTGAAGACGAGACCGAGCAGCCCGCAGCGTGCCCGCTGCCGCCTCGACACGACCCGAACGTGCACCGCGCGGTGGACGAGGCGGTGGGGCTTCGCCCGGCGTACAACCGTCAACGACTAGCGGCGTCGGGCCGCACCGCGGTGGGACGTCTGGCCGATGCCGATGGGATCGCGGCGCTGATCGAGCGGTTCGTCACCTTGGCCGACGGAGGGGACCTGAGCGCGGCCGGTTTCGACGCCGACAGCGTGCTGGCCGCGGCGCAAGACGTGCGGGGCTATTACGAGGAGGCGGCGCTCGCGTTGTCGGACCATGTGCCCGCGGCCCGTCAGGTCGAATCGTGGTTCTACGCCACAACGCAAACCGGGGCGGTCATCTGCGCCGCCGCCAACGCCCTCAAGGCGGCCGGCGCCAGCCAGGACATCTGGTATTTCATGCTGCCCGCGGCGCAGCATCGCAGCACCTGAACGGCTTGAGTATCAGCGCCGCGGGGGCGTCGTGTCTCTGACGTTGAAGGCCTCGGCGGCCTGGCGTAGCTCGGCACCGAAAAAGTTCAGCCCTTCCAGCGCCGCGGAGTAGTCGTGGGCGGTGAGCCCACCGAGACGTAGCCATTGGTTCAGCGCCCGTTTGGTGAACCGGGTGGCGTACTGCGGTCCGTCGGCGAGGCGGCGGGCGTAGGTCATGGCGGTGGACATCACCTGCTCCGCAGGTACGGCGAGGCTCACCAGGCCGATGCGTTCTGCTTCGCGGCCATCGAGCGGGTCGCTGGTCAACAGGTACAGCTTGGCTTTCGCCATGCCGCACAGCAGCGGGAAGATCATGGCGGCATGGTCGCCCGCGGCGACACCGAGGGCGATGTGGGGATCGACGAGGACCGCGTCCTGCGCGGCGATGGACAAGTCGGCGAGCAGCGCCACCGCCAGCCCACCGCCCGCGGCCGGGCCGTTGATGGCGGACACGACGGGTTTGTCCAGTTCGATGATGCCGTAGACGATGTCGCGGCCTTCGCCGAGCATGCGTTGGAGCAGTTCGAAGGTCTGTTCCTTGGCGATGCCGGGGATGGCGGCCAGCCCGCCGGCGTCGGCGCTGACGTAGAACTCCTGCGCCTCGCCGGTCACCACCACGCAGCGAACCGCAGCGTCCTCGCCAATGGCGCGCCAGATCTTGGCTACCTCGGCGTGCACCGCGGCCTGTCGCCGGCCGGAGGAACCAGGCGAGGGGATGGTGACCACGGCGACACCATCGTCCACGGTGACCTTGAGCTGCTCGAAGGACTGATACGGCTCGTTGTTCGCCACGACCAACACCCCATCCGGCTTTGCGCCGAGCGCCCGATGCGTCCACGGCCGGAACAGGACCTTACGCCCAGCCGCAACCGGCGGCGGGGTTGGCTCAGCGCTCAGCCGGCGTAAACATCCGCCGCCAGCGTGCGAAGATGGCCGTGATGCACGAGCCAAGCTTGGCCATCCCCGCCGATATCGCCGCCGCGCAGCACACCATCGTGGCGCGCTGGGCCACCCCGGGGTCATTCTGGAGCGCGGCGCAACGCCTCGCCATTGTCGAGATGGTCCGTCAGGCCCGCGACGCCGCGCCGCTCGCGGCGTGGGTCACTCCGTCGAGCGTTGAAGGCCTGCTCGACGCCGCCTGCGTGCTACCCGCCCCCCTCAGCGATGCGATATGGCGGCTCACCAACCACCCTGGCACCCTCACCATCGACTGGTACCACCAACTGCTCGACCGGGGCCTCGCCGCCGGGCCCTATGTGGAACTTGTCGCCGTGGTGGCCCAAGCCAACTGCGTGGACCGCTTCACCGACGCGCTGGGCATAGCCCGCCATATCCTGCCGACGCCCACGCCGGGCCAGCCTCGCGTCGCCATTGCCGAGGATTGCGAGGTTCGCGACCACTGGGTACCCACCGCGGCAGTCAAGGGCGCCAACGTTCTCAAGGCGTTGAGCCTGCTGCCCTTCGAGAACGACTCGCGCCGCATCCTCTCCGACGCCCACTACGTGGCCGAGGCGGCCCTGCTCGGCGAGCTCACCGCCGGCCGCGCCGGTCTGAGCCGACCACAGATCGAACTGGTCGCCGCCCGCACCTCCACCCTCAACGAATGCTTCTATTGAGCGAGCAGCCACGCGCTTCTGCTCGGTCTGAGCGGACAAGCACTTGACATACCGGTCGGTTTTGAGGCGGTCAACGGGTCTGAGCACGGCGACGGTGCCATCGCCCATGGGGCGCTGCTCGCCCGGCTCGCCGAGGCCATGTGGCGCAACGACCCGGCCGAACTCGCCCTCACTCGCGCCGAGGCCGCTGCCGCGCTCGGAGCCGAAGCGCTGGTGCATGCCATTGCGGTCTGCGCCTTCTTCCACATGATGACGCGCCTCGCGGACGGCACCGGCACTCCGCTCGACCACGGCAGCGTGGCAGCGACCGAGGCCATCCGTCACGCCATTGGCGTCAACAACTACGTGAGCCGCCGCCACCTCGCCCCCCGGCAAGGCTGACCCGGCGGTGTCGCGTGCATCGTGGCGGGCGGCGGCCATCGTGGCGGCCGGCACGACGGCGGGCGCGACGCTCGGGGTGATCGCCCGGGCCTGGATGCGGCTCATCTCCGAAGACCCCGAGTTCAGCTGGAACGGAACGGTTTTCATCGTGGCCGGGTTCAGCATCTTCGGTTTCGGCCAGTCCGCCGTGGCCGCCGCCCGTCAGCGACCCGACCAAGGACGCAAGCTGACGCTGCTGCGAGGGTTCGCGGTGTTGACCATGGCCCCGCTGTTCGCGGGGGGCGGGGCCTTGATGTTGCCAACCGTGCTCGGTGGCGGGCTCGCCGTGGCACGACGCCAATGGCCGCCGCTGGCGCGCGGCCTGTGCCTACCCATCGCCGCAGCTCCGGTTCTGACCGTCGCCATCAGCCTCATCGACTCCTTCGGTTGGTCGTGGCGAACCCTTGGCGCGGTGGCGCTGATGCTCGACATTTATGCCACCATCATCTGGGCCACCCGTTTTACGTTCTCCGCCCAGCAGCACCCTCACCCCAGACGGCGACGTAAAGGCGTGGTGGTCTCCCTCGCCATCGTGGCCACGCTGGCGACGTTGGCCTTCGCGGTGGCCGTGGTCGGGCTCAACTAGCGCCACGCCGAGCACACCGCGGCCAGCCGGTCGACGCCCTTGGACCCTGACCCCGGCGGTCGATAAGTGGCCGACATCCTCGCCGGGTTCGCCGAGGACCACACCGGCTGGGATGTCCGCCGCGCTGAGCGCCCCGCGTAGCGTGACACGATGACGTGTTCCTGCTGTGGTGAGGACCGAGACCCTGCAACGCTGGCCACGTTGTCCGCTCCGCAGCAGGTCAGCATCTGCCGGAACTGCATCGGCTGGCTCGCCCGCCGGGCCGGTTCGGCGGACTCGACACCCATCCTGCCCGTGCGTGACCTCGATGAGGCAGTGACGTTCTACGAACGCGCCGGGTTCGACGCCCGTCGCTACGACGGTGGCGGCTTTGCGTTCGTGACCTACCACGACGTCAGCGTGTTCGACCTCGACTGGAGCGAACAGCTCGACGTCGCCGCCAACCGGTCCGGCTGTTACCTGATCGTGGCGAAAGTGGACGAATGGCACGCCGAGCTGGCCGGAAAAGGATTTGCGCTCAGCGAACTGAGCGACCAACCGTGGGGAATGCGCGAGTTCACCCTCACCGACCCGAGCGGTAACTACGTGAGGATCGGCCGCAACACCTGAGCCACCCGGCACCGCAGAGCGCCCGGTGCCCGCCGGGGGTCACGGTCGTCGACGACGACGACGAATGGCCTGGCGAACCCCGGCGGCGAACACCGCGCCCACCACGAAGTTGGCCATGCCAACCAGCGCGGCACCGAAAGCCACACCAAGACTGCGCGCGCCGAGGACGATGAGCAAGGCCCAAAGCAGCGAAACGCCCGCCCCGATGAGCAGGCCGCGGCGAAACGACGAAGCATCGCGAACCGTACTCCCGACGACGAGTCCAACGAGGAGCAGGTTTGGGATCACACATCACCTCTGACGAACGAAACTGATCGGTATGCTACGCGAGGTGGCCCGATCCACTAGAGGAGTCACCATGGTCGAGTTATCTGTCGCGCTGTATGACGCCGACAACCACTATTACGAGCCGGTCGACTGTTTCGTGCGACACATGGCGCCCGACCGGGCCGGTCGAGCGTTCCAGCTTGCCACCATCGACGGGGTCGAGCGGCCCGTGGTGAACGGCCGAGCGGTCAACGTGATGGCACCCGGCGGCTTCTTCGTCGGGGAGACCGCACGACCGGGCTCGCTGCGCGAGCTGATGGCGGCCATCAAGAAGGGCGGCACCCTGGCCAACGGCGGCTCGCCGCTGGTCGGGCCAATCGACCCCGCCGCCCTCAACCGTGACCGGCGCATCGAGCTGCTCGACCGTCAGGGCGTGCAGGCCACCTGGATGTTCCCCAGTACCGCGGTGACCGTCGAGCCAGCCTTCGGCGGCGACGCCGACCTGCTGTGGGACAACTTCCGGGCATTCAACCGCTGGCTGGACGAAGACTGGGGCCTCGGCGCCCAAGGCCGCATCTACAGCGCCCCGCTCATCAGCCTCTGCGATCGCAGCGCGGCGTGCGCCGAACTGGACTGGGCTATCGAACGCGGCTGCCGGGTCATTGCCCTCAGCCCCGGCCCCGCCGCCGGGCGTTCGCCCGCCGACCCCTACTTCGATCCGTTCTGGGCTCGGATGAACGACGCCCGGGTGGTCTGCGCCCTCCACATCGGCGATGCCGGCTACAACGCCCGCCTTTCAACGGACTGGGGCGAACGTACCGACCCCGCCGCCTACGAACAGTCAGCGTTCCAGTGGACCCATCACATGGGCGACCGACCGGTCATGGAAACCATCTCGGCCTTGATCTACGGCAACGTCTTCGGCCGTTTCCCCCACGTGCGCGTGGCCTCCGTCGAGAACGGCTCGCTCTTCGTGGATTACCTCTTGCGCCTCATGGACAAGATGGTGGGCATGGCCCGCGGCGCAACGTGGCCCGGTGGGAGACTGTCGGACAAGCCGAGCGCGATCTTCCGCCACCACGTCTACGTGGCACCCTTCCACGAGGAGGACATCCGGTCCCTGGCGGAGCTGATCGGCCCGGAGCGGGTGCTTTTCGGCTCGGACTGGCCTCACCCCGAAGGCCTCGCCGAACCGGCCGACTTCATCGACGGGCTGGGGGCCATGAGCGAGGGCGACAAGGACCTCATCATGGGGACCAACTTGGCGTCGCTGCTCGCCAACTGATAACCCCCTGGTCGGTCAGCCACGGTGCGGACATCGTGCTGGTACGGTCCACGGGTGCAGCTCAAAGCGACCAAGTACGCGCTCGACAACCAGATCGCCACCATCACGCTGTCGCGTCCGCAGCGCATGAACGCCTGGACCGGGCGCATGCACACCGAGTATCGGTGGCTGCTCGAACAGGCCGAGAAGGACCCCGAGGTGCGCGTCATCGTGGTGACCGGCGAGGGACGGGCGTTCTGCGCCGGAGCGGACAGCGGCGCGCTCGAGGGCCACGCCGCCAAAGGGGAATACGACTCCGGGATACGCGAGAAGCTGGCCCGGCCCGGTTGGGGGGTGCGGCCCGAGTTCGACCACCCCTACGCCTTCCACTTCGGGCTGACCAAACCGACGATCGGTGCCCTCAACGGCGCCGCGGCGGGCATCGGTCTGGTGTTGGCCTGTTTTCTCGACATCCGTTTCGCCGCCCGAGGAGCGAAGTTCACCACCGCCCATGGCCGGCTGAACCTGCCCGCGGAGGCGGGCCTGTCGTGGCTGCTGCCGCGCATTGTCGGGCTGGGCCGCGCCAACGAGCTGCTGTACACGAGCCGCCCCTTCTTCGCCGAGGAAGCCGAACGGATCGGCCTGGTCAACGCGCTGTGCGAGCCCGAGGAGTTGCTCGCTCACACCTACCGCTTCGCCGGCGAGTTGCTCACCAACGTGTCACCGCGGTCGCTGCAGGAAACCAAGCGGCAGATCTATACCGACCAGCACCGTGACATCGGCTCGGCCGTGCGCGATGCCGACCAATTGGTGCTGGACATGGTCAAGGAACCCGCCTTCAGCGAAGGGGTAGCGGCGCTGGTGCAACGACGGACCCCGAACTGGCCTCGAGCCGCCAAGCAACGCTAGAACTGCCCGCCATGACTAAGAGGACCCATCGGATTGCGGCGCTTGTGACACTGCTTGGCGTGTTGGCGTCCTGCTCGGACGAAGCCGCCACCGGCCACTGGGCGGACCAGCACGAATCTGTGCACCGCGAGGCCTACGCGGCGCACTTCACCTACTCCGGAGCAGCCGGACCCGACCATTGGGGCCAGCTCTCCCCGTCGTACTCGACGTGTTCGGAAGGCAGGGAGCAGTCGCCCATCGACCTGACGGGGGCCAGGCCGGTCGAGCTCGAGGACATCAAGTTCGCCTACCGGCCTTCGACGGCGGCGATCATCGACCACGGGCATACGGTCCAGGTCAATCTCCAAGATGCGGGAACGATCACGGTCGGCGGCGACCAGTACCGCGCGGTGGAGTTCCATTTCCACGGACCGAGCGAGCACGTCAAAGACGGAATCTCCTACCCCCTCGAGGTGCACCTCGAGCATCGGAATGCCGCCGGTCGTCTCGCCATTATTGGCGTCTTCATCGAGGTGGGTGCCCCCAACGCGGCACTCGACCCGATGCTGCAGCAGATGCCCGAAACTGAGGACAGCCACGCCGACCTCACCGAGGCGTTCAACCTCGAGGCGTTGCTGCCCTCGACGCGGGCGACGTACCGCTACTCAGGGTCGCTGACCAAACCGCCGTGCCCTGAGATGGTGTCGTGGTTCGTGATGGCCACCCCCATCACCATGAGCGCGGCGCAGATCGCTACGTTGACCGCGGCGTTCCCCGAGCCCAACAACCGTCCCCTACAGCCGCTCAACGACCGCCGGCTTACGCTCGATTCCAACGCCGGCTGATCGAGGCCCAGCTCAGCTGAAGGCGAACGCCGGTGGCACGATGAGTACCACCGTGGCAGCCCAGGCGGGGAAGGCGGGCAGGTAGCCCATCTGCCACCGCACCAGTCGCTCGAAGCCGTCGCGCTGCGTGATGAACCGTATGAACAGCCACGCGGTGACGGCGAGGTTGACGAGGAGCACCAGGTTGAGGCCCAGGGCGGCAACCCGGTTGGGGGTCAAGCCCAGGTCACCGATTCGCGCCGCCATTGACGCGAGCACCATGGCGTCGAGCAACAAAGCACCCACGACGGCGACGAACCCGATGCGGTCCATCGCTCCCGGCGGACGTGAGGGATCTCGGGCGGACATGGCGTAGAGGACCAGGCCGAGCACCACAACCATGAGGGCATCGAACACACCGAGCAGTTCGCGGTCGAAACCTTGGCCCAGCCCGGTCACCGCGTAGATGATCGACACGCCGCTGAGCATCACCGCGAACAGCGGGGTGAACAGCATCGTGAGCACCGGGGCCATGTTCTGGGTGACCTGCTGTTTGGACTCCACCAGCCAGGCCACCACAATGACCGCGCCCGCCGCCCCGGCGGGCAACACCCACTCGGCCACGCGATCGGGATCGATTCCGGCGGGACCGAGGGCGGATGCGGTCAGTCCGGTCAAGATGCCGCCGCCGAACGCTATGAGCACGTAGTAGATGCACCATTCGCCGGTGAAGCGCACGAAGTCCATACGCCGTTGGTAGCCGCGCACGTTGGCGCCCATGTACGGGTGCGCCACGACGAACCACATGACCACCGGCAAATGGGCCACCGCGAGGATTTCGGTCGCCCCACCGTGGTGGAAGGGGTAGGTGTTGATGACCACGGCGGCGCCAACCAGCGCGCCGAGGGGGACCATTAGCTGGCGCCAACCGAGGCGGCGTTGACGGGCGAACCAGCCGGCCAGAAACGGGAACAGGAGCAAGCTGGCATTGTGCAGCAGCCAAACGGGTTCCTCGCCGGGGCGCACGGTGATAAGGCGGCCAGCTTGGACCGCCACCGCCGCGGCGGCGGCGAACACCAACACCTCGCGCCACAAGGTGGCCGCGCCGGACTGGGCCTCGCCCACCGAGCCCGCGGGCGGGCTGCACAGCCGCCCGGCGTGCTCGCGGGCGAACTGCTGAGACAACGGATGGGCACTGCCGAGCCGCTTCACGCCAATGAGGAACGCCTCGTCCTCGTGCAGCCCAGCCGCCTGCAACCCGGCGATCTGCGCCCGAAGCTGCGCCTCCAACTGGCCTTCGTCGCCACCGTGCACTGCCCCGACGGGAGCGACGAAGCGACGCCACCGGGCGATCTCTAGCTCCAAGGACTCCATCCGTTCACCTTCGCCCCACGATGGGACGGACACGACGTGGCCGCCCCACCCAAAGCTTCGGCGAAGTTACCCGATTGCCTCTCCCCTATCCGGCCCGGCCGAAACGGACCGGGGTCGTCAGGAGTTGGTCCACCGGCTGGCGATGAACTTCTCGACCTCGGCGTCGTCGTCGATGGCGCGGGTGCCGTTGTTCATGCGGACATAGAACATCTGCTGCTTCTGGTGAAGGCCCTGCTTGTCGACGATCGTGACTGTGGCGCGGGCGGGGTGGCCGCTCGGCTTGACGTGCACGCGGCACAGGTCGCGTCCGTCGACCGTGTGGATGTGGGTCGTCACGTTCGTGGCGGCGGCGGCGCCGACGGAGTTCAGGACAGCTTGGGTCAACGCGAGTTGGAACAGGTCGGCGTCGTCCTTGCCGTCGCGACGAAGCGTCAGGTAGTCGCTTTCCAAGCCGAGTACCGAACCGTCGTCGGCTACACCCACGAGCAGCGTGCCGCCCTCGCGGCTGTTGAGGAACGCGGCGATCGTCTTGAGCGAAGCCGTCTCGATCGCCTTGGACACCGCCGCCTGCGCGAGGTCCCACCGCAACGTCGACTTGTACTCGAGGTGGGCGTCCTCCCCGCGGCCGAGCAGTTCACCAATGGGGCAGTGCTCTTGGTGGGCGACCTTGGCTTGCCCGTAGATGAGCGGGAGGTACGCGGCGATCACGTCGGCGCGCAGTTCGGCGTTGTCGAGCACGCGGTAGGTGAGGTCCTGCGCGTCGTTGAGACGCTGCACGACCGCGTCGTCGAAACGTTGCTCGAACGCGATGCGGAAGTTGTCGACCGTGTTCGCGGCCGCCTGCTGCTGCAACGTCACGTCGGCCACGAGCGACGCAGCTATCCCCTCGAAGTGCAGACAATCGGCCTCGTCAAGTTTCAGGCCATAGCGCTCATTGAGCGTGGAGATGATCTGCGACAGGGCTTCTTCAGCCGGCTCCACACGTCGACCGGTGCCGTCGAACACCGTGCGCACTTCGCCCGTGTCGCTGGTGAGCGCGACGGAGCCTTCGAAGGTCATCTCGTGGCGCAGGTGGGTCAGCTCGATCTCGGTGCCGAGGTCGAGGCGAGAACCGGCGTCGCGGCGAATGAACGAGCCGAGCGCCCGGCAGAACACGTAGTCGCGTTCGAGCTTGGTGTCGCCGAAGCTGACGAGTTGCGCCAGGAACGCGTAGGTGCGCACGAAGTGCTCGAGCGCATCCCGGAACAGCCCCTGGTCGTCCTCGTCGAGCGCGTAGAACCGGTCGACGGCCGGCTGGAGCGCGGCGTGGATGCGGGCGTGGTCCTTGGCGGAGCTCATCGTCAACAACAGACCGGTGACCCGTTCGATCTCGTCGACCAACAGCACACCGAACGGGTCGAGGGCGCTTCGGGTGTCGTAGAGGGGACTGTCTCATTAACGGTGTAACTGGTTCTGCTGTTTGAGTGAACTCGGTTACTTCGTGGTGGTGAGTATACGCCCTGGGAAGGCGATGGTAAAGGCATTCAATGCTGGCTTCCATCGGTTCATCC
>CAMDQT010000010.1 GCA_945906305.1 Ferrithrix thermotolerans DSM 19514
CCAGAAGCTGGAACTGCTTGATGGCGCTGGCGTCGATGTCACCTATGTCGTGCGCTTCGACGAGGAGCGGTCCTTGGAGTCAGCGGAGCACTTCGTGGCTGAGGTCATCGTGGGGTGTCTCGGCGCCTGCTGTGTGGTGGTAGGCGAGGATTTGCATTTCGGTCGGGGCAGGCTCGGCAATGTCGCCCTGTTACGCACCTTGGGCGCGGCGTCCGGCTTTGACGTGATTGGGCTGGAGTTGCTGCAGGGCGGCGCCAAGGTCATCTCCTCAACCGCCATCCGTGAGGCGGTCACTGCCGGCGATGTCGAGCTTGCCGCATCGCTGCTCGGACGGCCCCACGAACTACGAGGCGTGGTGATCGGCGGCGACCAACGGGGTCGGACGCTGGGCTTTCCGACGGCCAATGTGGCGATTCCGGAGCAGATCTTGTTGCCTGCGGACGGGGTCTATGCCGGTTGGTATCTCCGGCCGGACCAGTCGCGTCACGGCGCCGCGGTGAATATCGGTCGGCGTCCAACCTTCTACCGGGACGGCACGGCGGCGCTCCTCGAGGCCTTCCTGCTCGATTTTTCTGGAGACCTGTACGGCGAGCAGGCCAGCGTCGTGTTGACCCACCGTCTACGAGGAGAGGCCAAGTTCGACTCTGCGGGTGCGCTCGTGGCGCAGATGCGCTCCGACGTGGCAAGTGTGCGGCAGCTGCTTGGCCTGCCCGGCTGAGCGAGGCCCAAGCGCCTGAAGGGCAGGGTTGTCGGAGATGCCGAATGGTCGCTACGTCTACGACTTCGATCACGGGCATGAACGACCGCCACGGGAGCTCGCCGACCTGCTCGGTGGGAAAGGCGCCAATCTGGCCGAGATGACCTCGGTTCTGCAGCTGCCGGTCCCGCCGGGTTTCACTATCAGCACAGAGGCGTGTCGCGCCTACCTGAGCGGCGGCTGGCCAGATGGCCTAAGCGCCGAACTCGAGGCTGCGCTGCACCGCCTGGAGCTGCGGACCGGTCGGTTACTCGCCGATCCCACCAACCCGCTGCTGCTCGCCGTGCGGTCGGGGGCGCGCTTCTCGATGCCGGGGATGATGGACACGGTGCTCAACCTGGGCTTGAACGATGAAACGGTGGCCGCACTCGCACGTCGCACCGAGCAGCGCTTCGCGCTTGACTCCTATCGTCGATTCATTGCTATGTACGCCCGGGTGGTGCTCGCGGTGCCAGCTGAGCTATTCGAGACTGCGCTCGCTGACGCGAGACGACGCTGCGGGGTACGCGCCGACTTTGAACTCGACACCGACGCGCTGGCAGAGGTCGTGGCCACGTCGCTCCAAGTGGTGCTGAATCACTCGGGGGCGGTGGTCCCCTCGGACCCGGCCCAGCAACTCCGCGGTGCCATTGAGGCGGTGTTCCGCTCCTGGGGATCGCCTCGAGCGAGGACCTACCGTCGACGCGAGGTAATCGCGGCAGACCTCGGAACTGCACTCAACGTGCAGGTCATGGTGTTCGGCAATCGTGACGATCGCTCCGCCACTGGGGTGGGCTTCACCCGCAACCCCGTCACCGGGAGCGCGGAGCCCTATGGCGATTTCCTTATCAGAGCGCAGGGGGAGGACATCGTCGCGGGCATCAGCCGCCCCGAGCCGCTGGCGGCGATGGGTATGGCCTTTCCGGCCGCGTACGAGGAGTTGGTGGGCATATTCACCCGCCTCGAGCGTCACTATCGCGATGTGCTCGACACGGAGTTCACCATTGAGCAGGACAAGCTGTGGATGTTGCAGGCGCGGGTGGGCCAACGCAGCGGTGCCGCCGCGTTGCGAATTGCGGTGGCCATGGCCGAGGACCCCCACATCGCCCTTGATCGGCGGGAGGCGCTGCAGCGGATTCGGCCCGAGCATGTCGAACAGGTGCTGCGGCGGACCCTTTCGGGGACCGGGGCGGTAATCGCCACCGGACTGGCGGCTTCCCCGGGAGCGGCGGTTGGTCGCGTGTGCCTGAGCGCTGACGCCGCGGTGCAGGCCGCCGAACAGGGTCACGACGTCATCCTGGTGCGGGCGGAAACCTCGCCGGAGGATGTGCACGGCATGGCGGTGGCGCGTGGGTTGCTCACCACCCGAGGGGGCCTGGTTTCCCACGCCGCCGTGGTGGCGCGTGGTTGGGGTATTCCCGCTGTTGTTGGGGCGCAAGGCCTAGCGATTGGGGAGGGCATGTTCACCGCCACCGTCGAAGGGGTCACGGTGGTGGTTCGAGAAGGCACCGTGATTGCCATCGACGGGAACTCCGGCGTGGTCATGCTTGATGGGTCAGCCACCGTTGAGCCAGACCCACCCGCTGAGCTTGCGTTGGTGTTGGGATGGGCCGACGAGGTCGGGCAGGGCCATCTTCGAGTGCTGGCGAATGCCGATACCGCGTCCGACGCTGCCATGGCGCGGGCTCTTGGCGCGCAAGGCGTTGGCCTGTGCCGCACGGAAGGCCACTTCCAAGCCGAGCGGCTACCGCTGCTGCGGCGGGCCATGTGGGCCACGACCGACGCTCAGCAGGCCGCCGCTCTCGCTGAGCTGGCGGCGCGGCAGCGGGCGGACTTCGAGGAGTTACTCCTGGCCTTGGACGGCCTGCCACTCACCGTACGGCTGCTCGATCCGCCCCGGCAGGGCTTTTGGCCCGCCACGGAGGACAGCAGCGATAGCACCAAGGCGGCCTTCGATCTGCTTCGTCCTCGCCTCTATCGAATGCAGGCCGCGGCGTTGCTAGATGCTGTGGCCGCCAGGCTCGCCCTCGGCGGTCACCCCAAGGCCGAGATCATCATCCCGACGGCCCTCGACGGTGAAGAGTTGGTCCTGCTGCGCCAGTGGGTGCAGCGCGAGGTCTCCGCCGCCGCCTCCCGCCACGGCTGGGATCGGTGGCCCGCGGGCATTCTGGCGTTAGGCCGGATGATCGAGACCCCGCCTGAGGTCCTTCGGGCGGCGGAGGTCGCGACGGGGGCAGACTTTTTCTGCTTCGACACGCAGCAGTTGACCGAGCTGAGCCTCGGGGTGCGCCGCGAGGACCTCGAAGCCCGATCCGGTTCGACGGCCCTCGAAACCAGGCGGTCGGTGCCTAACCCGTTCGAGACCATCGATGTCGAGGTTCTCGGCCAGTTGGTTTCCATCGGGGTGACCCGGGGCCGAGGACGTAAAGCCGAGATCGGTATTGGGGTGTGGGGCGAACATGGCGGCGACCCTGCGTCCATTGCCTGGTTGGTGGCGGCTGGCGTGAACTACGTGAGCTGCCCGCTGTCCCGGGTCCCTGTGGCCCGCTTGGCGGCCGCTCACGCCGTGCTTGACCTGATGGGATTGGTCCCCAACGACCCGGCGGATCGATGAGGGCCTGGCGGCGAGCTCAGCCCGGGCCCGGGGGCGAGGGTAGCTTCGCCCCACGGGCGGATGGTCCTGCCCCCAGTTCTGGGGCTGGGCGGATAATCCGCTCCGCTGGGCGGCTCGCTTGTGGTTGTCTTGGCCTGATGTCGGTGCGGCTGGAGCGTTCATGATCAACGAGGAGGACGTGCTCTCGGTCCGCAACGCGACGAATATCGTCGCCGTCGTCAGTCAGTTCGTGCCGCTCAAGCGGGTTGGCCGTCGCTGGGTGGGGTTGTGCCCATTTCATCCGGAGAAGTCGCCAAGCTTTTCGCTGAACGAGGAACAGGGCCTTTTCTACTGTTTCGGTTGCCAAAAAAAGGGCGACAGCATCACCTTTCTGCGCGAGCTCGAGGGGCTCGACTTCGTGGGGGCGGTCGAGCGCCTCGCAGCCAAGGCCAACCTCTCGCTGCGCTACACCGACGCCGATGGCGGGCAAACCCGCAAGCGACGTCAACACCTCTCCGACATCATCGATCAGGCGGTCGAGTGGTACCACCAGCGGCTGTTAGGCGGCGCCGACGCTGGTCCGGCCCGTGGCTATCTACGCTCGCGGGGCATCACCGGCCAAGAGGTGAGGCAGTTTCGCCTTGGTTGGGCACCAGCGGGATGGGACGAGTTGTCCTTGTCCATGCGGCTCGGCGATGACGATTGGCGCGACAGCGGTCTCGGACTGATCAATCGACGAGGCCGCCAGCAGGACTTCTTCCGCAACCGGGTGCTGTTTCCGATCTTCGATCCGCAAGGCGATCCGATCGGTTTTGGGGGCCGGAAGATGGAGGGTTCGGATGGTCCGAAGTATCTCAATCCGGGCGCCACCCCTATTTACGATAAGTCCAAAGTCCTGTACGGCTTGTCCGCCGCGAAGGCCGAAATAGTTCAGGTGCATGAAGCCATCGTCTGCGAGGGGTATACCGACGTGATCGGGTTCTTCCAAGCAGGGATGAGCCGCGCCGTCGCCACGTGTGGCACCGCGTTGACAGAAGATCATGTGAGGCTGCTCACCCGCTTCGCGAAGCGGCTGGTGCTGGCCTTTGACGCCGATTCGGCTGGCCAGGCTGCGGCGGAGCGGTTCCATCAGTGGGAGCAGACCTATGAGCTCGACGTAGTCGTGGCCAACCTGCCCGATGGCGTCGATCCGGCCGAGCTCGCCCGGCAAGATCCGGCCGCGCTTCGCACTGCGGTGGAGCATGCCGTTCCGTTCCTCGGGTTCCGGTTGGCGCGGATCTTGGCCGCGGGTGATCTTCTCCGTCCCGAGGGAAGGGCCCGCACCGCTGAACGAGCCCTTGACGCCATCGCGCAACACCCGAACCCGTTGGTGCGAGACCAGTATCTGTTCGAAGTCTCCTCCCATTGCCGCATCGAGGTCGACCGCCTGCGGCAGCTCCTCGACCGCCGCTCTGAACGCCCGCCCGCGGGCATCGAGGCCGAACGAGGGCGTTCGCGGGCAGACGGCGACCGTTCCTACGCCAACGATGCAACCTCTGCCGGCGCGTCGAACCGAGGCCGTGATCGGATCGCCCAGATCGACCTGCGTGATCGCCGCCACGGGGTGCTGCAACAAGTCGACCGCGATGCCCTGCGCGTTGCGGTTGACGCCCCGGACGAATCGTTGGCGTGGCTTGATCCGGTGCTCTTCTCCGAAGGACCCCACCGGCGCGCCTTCGCGGCGTTGGTGGCATGGCCGAGCTTGGTCGAGGCCTTGGCGGCGACCGAGGACGACGACCCCGAAGCGGCGGAGTTGCTGCGGCAGGCTGCCGCCGAACAGACCGATTCCACCATGGAGGACGTATTCCTCCGTCTGAGCCAGGAGGCGGTTCGCCGCGTGATCGCTGATTTGAGGCAGACCGCACTCGGTGCGGAGAACCCGCTGGCTCTAAGCAGCCGGCTGGCCTTTGTCGTCGGGTTGCAGTCGACCTTGATGAGTGACGAAAGCACTAGCGACACAAAGCTTCAAGCCGGGACGGACTTGCTAGCGTGGTTGCTCGACCAGGATGAGGCAATGCGATGAATCAACCAACGCCCCTGGCCCCAGAGGCTGCGGGTCTCGGCGATGACCTCCAGGCGCTGTTGACCAAAGCCCGTGAAGTCGGCCGGATCGCGTACGGCGACGTGGAGCAGGTCGTGCCGGCGGCACGGCGAACGAGCGAGTTGTACGCCGCAATCCGAGCGTTGGCCCTGGCCGAGGGGATCGAGGTGCTCGGCGAGCCTGCCGTGACATTGCGGATCGTGCCCCTTGTCGGCACCGACACTCCGAGCGTGGATGCCGTTCGTGGCCGTCGGTTGAGCAAAGTAGACGATGATGCCCCTCGAACTCGTCGGCCCTCGGCTCGGGTCGATCCGAGCCTGCGAGCTGGATCGGCGGGTACCTCGGACACGGTCCGTATGTATCTCAAGGAAATCGGCCAAGTTGCGCTGCTCGCCGCCGAAGGTGAGGTGGCCTTGGCCATACGGATACAGGCCGGCATGTTGGCGGCAGAGCAACTTGCTGACCTGACCGCGGCCGGTGGGCTCGACACGATAGAGCCCCGCGAACGTCGCCGGTTGCGTCGGGTGGCCAATGACGGCGACCTGGCCAAGCAGGAACTCACCCAGGCCAACTTGCGTCTGGTGGTTTCCATCGCCAAGCGCTACGTGGGTCGGGGCATGCTTCTGCTCGACCTCATCCAGGAGGGCAACCTCGGTCTTATGCGGGCGGTCGAGAAGTTCGACCACACCAAGGGCTTCAAGTTCTCCACCTATGCCACCTGGTGGATCCGCCAGGCCATCACGAGGGCGATCGCCGATCAGGCCCGCACTATCCGGATCCCGGTGCATATGGTCGAGTCGATGAACAAGGTTCATCGGGTCCAACGCCAGATGGTGCAGGAACTCGAACGCGATGCCACGGTCGAGGAACTCGCCGCCCGGGTGGATATGACGGCGGAGCGGGTCCGCGACATCCTGCGCTACAGCCAGGATCCTCTCTCGCTCGATTCGCCGGTGGGCGAGGAGGACGACTCGAACCTTGCCGACTTCATCGCCGATGGAGGCGCGGAGGCCCCCGCCGATGCGGCGGCCAAGATGATGCTGGGCGAAGCCGTGATCGAAGCGCTCGCTGGCCTTTCGGACCGGGAGAAGCAGGTGGTACGGCTCCGCTTCGGCCTGGAGGACGGCCAAGCCCGCACGCTGGAGGAGGTCGGCAAGGAGTTTGGCGTCACGCGGGAACGAATTCGCCAGATCGAGTCGAAAACGCTGGCCAAGTTGCGCCACCCGCTTCGCAGCCACAAGCTTCGTGATTATCTCGACGGAGCGTAACCACCACCACCCTGAGTGACCGGAGCCGGATCGAAAGAGCCGGTTCCGGCGGCTTTTTGGCTCAAATCGCCACCAGAGCCAGTCTCACCCAACTAGAACAGTGCACTAGGTGCGAGCTGGTCGCATCTGGGTTCGATGTAAACGGCTGTGTGGACACGATGGGTAAGCACGCTCGATCGCGTGGGCGACGAGCCGGGTGTTGGACGGTGCTGTGGGCAGTGGTCGCGGGCAGTCTCGGCGCCTGTGCCAGCGCGCAGGGCGCGGACGGCCGGCCGTTGGTGGTCACCACCGTCGCCCCCATCACGTCGATCGTGGCCAGCGTGGTCGGTGATCAGGCCAGGGTGGTGGGCATCGTGCCTGAGGGCATCAATTCCCACACCTTCGAGCCGAAGCCGTCGGTGGCCAAAGACCTCGCCCAGGCCGACATCATCTTCATGAACGGCCTTCAACTCGAAGAGCCAACCCGCAAGCTGGCGGAGGCCAACCGAAAGAAGCGGACCGAACTGGTCCAACTCGGTGACCGCACCATCACTCCGGAGCAGTATCTGTTCGACTTTTCCTTCCCCAAGGAGGAGGGCAAGCCCAATCCGCATCTGTGGACCAACCCATTGATGGCCAAACGCTACGCCGAGATTGTGGCCGAAGCGATGAGCAAGATCGATCCTCGTTCGGCCGCCGTGTACACCAGCAACCTCGCCGCATTCTCGGCCCGGATCGACCGCCTCGATGCCGCCATGCGCACGGCCTTCGCCACCATTCCCGACGGCCAGCGCCAATTGCTCACGTATCACGACGCGTACGGCTACTTCGCCCTGGAGTACGGCTGGACCATCCTGGGGGCCATCCAGATGTCCGACTTCGAGGACCCCACCCCAAAGGACGTCGTCCGCTTGGTCCAACAACTCAAAGCGAGCGGGGTGAAGGCCATCTTCGGCTCAGAGGTCTTCCCCAGCCCGGTGCTCGATCAGCTCAGCAAAGAGGCCGGGGTGGCCTACGTGGATGATCTCCGTGACGATGATCTGCCCGGCGTTCCCGGCGGGGCAGAACATTCCTACCTGGCCCTGATGCGCTTCGACTTCATCACGATGACCGAGGCCCTGGGAGGCGACCCGCTGGCCTTGCAGCAGGTTGATGTGTCCCCAGTGGTCCCTGACCGGGCGATATACCCGCAATGAGCGACACCCTGGTTCGTTTCGAGGACGTCTCGTTTGGCTACGGCCATCACCTCGTGGTCGAAAAAATAAACCTGACCGTCGAACCCGGCTGTTTCATGGGAATCGTCGGACCATCCGGGTCGGGCAAGACCACGCTCCTTCGGTTGTTGGTAGGTGCCGTACGGCCCGTCAGGGGAACGGTGCAGCTACGTTCAGGCCTCCGAGTGGCCTACGTGCCGCAGGTGGAGACCGTGAACTGGGACTTTCCGGTCACGGTGGGCGAGGTGCTGGCCATGGCCTTGCTGGGCAAGCGTCGGCTGCCCTGGCGCTCGGCCGCGGAAGGGCGCGCGATCGAGGCCATGTTGGATCGCTTGGGGCTGGCGGGCCTGGCGTCGCGTCACATCAGAGCACTGTCGGGCGGTCAACAGCAGCGGGTGTTCCTGGCTAGGGCCCTCATCGGCTCGCCGGATCTGTTGCTGATGGACGAGCCCACCTCCGGCGTTGACGTACGGACCCGCCACGAGATTCTGCACCTCCTCGACGAGCTCAACGCCGAGGGCACGGCCATGCTGCTTACCACCCACGACCTCAACGGCATCGCCGCGCATCTTCCGCAGTTGGTCTGCATGAACCGGCGCATCATTGGCCAGGGCCCGCCGGCAAGCGTGCTCACCCCTGCGGTACTCGAAGCCACCTACGGGGCGAGAATGGACGTCTTGTCCCATGCTGGCATGCCCGTGGTGGTGGACATCGACCTGCAACGTCCGCGTCGGGTGAGCTGATGAACACGTTGTGGGAACCATTTAGCTTCACCTTCTTCCGCAACGGTTTGGTAGTCGCCACGTTGGCTGGGGCTCTGTGCGGACTTATTGGCACCTATGTCGTGCTGCGCTCCATGAGCTTCATTGGCCACGGCCTCTCCCATGCGATCTTTGGTGGCTTCGTGGCCTCCTCGCTGGTAGGGGTGAACTACCTGCTCGGAGCGGGCCTGTGGGGGTTGGCGTCCGCGCTCGCCATTGGTGCGGTGACCCGGCGCCGGCCGATCGGTTCCGACGCCGCCATCGGGGTGATAACTACCGCGAGCTTTGCGCTGGGCCTCGTGCTCGGAGATGTGTTCCGCGGCCCCCGGGAGAGCTTTGACGCCGCCCTCTTCGGCAGCATTCTCGGTGTGTCGGGCCGCGACGTGGCATCAGTGGCCGGGGTGAGCGCGGCGGCGATCGTCGTGGTGTTCCTCGCCTACCGGCGGCTGCTCTTCGCCACGTTTGATCCCGACGTCGCGGCGGTCAGCGGCGTGCACACCGCCCGGGTCGATGCGCTGCTGATGGTGGTTCTCGCCACCTCGATCCTGGTTACGCTCAAGGTGGTCGGGGTGACGTTGCTGGCCGCCACCCTGGTCATTCCCGCCACGGTGGCACGCATGCTCACCAACTCCTTTTCCCAGATGTTGTGGCTGGCGACGGGGATTGGGGCGTTTTGCGGGTTCGTAGGCATGATCCTCAGTTACCACCTGAACTGGAAGTCCGGCCCTACCATTGTGCTGGTCGGTACGGTTCTGTTCTGTTTCGCCTTGACCGTCGGTGGCCGTCGAGGCCGGTCGCAGGTGGCCCATCTCGGACATGTCGGGTAGCTGGGGGTGAGCGCAGCAGGCCAACGGGCGGAGGTACTGATCCGCTCGCTCCGGGAGCAGGGCCAGCGGGTGACGACCGGACGCCGGGCCATCATCGAGGTCGTCGCGGCGAACGCCGACCTGTCCGCGGAGGAGATCGTTGGATTCGTGCAACGAGACCATCCCGAGGTCCATTCCTCGACGGTGTATCGCACGCTGGAGACGTTGGAGGAGGCTGGGCTGGTCCGACATCTGCACCTTGGCCATGGACCGGCTCGATGGCAGCTAGCCGCGGACCCCTCCTATCGTCTGGCCTGTGAGGGCTGTGGCACCGTGCAGTTGGTCCCGCGGGTTCGCTTCGACGAGGTCCGTCGCCAGGTGCAGGCAGAGTTTGGCTTTGCCGTCGCCTTTCAACACTTCGCCATGACCGGTCGCTGTTCGGCCTGTCAGTAGGTGTGAACAGAGGACCAATAGCGTGGTGGGGTGGGTGAGCCCGGGCCGCTCAGTTGGGACGGGCGATGACGGCAAAGGTGCCGCCGGTGAGCGCCGCGAGCGCAACGGGTGCTAATTCGATCTCAAGGCCGCGCCGGCCGGCACTGACGAAGATGGTCGGCAGGTCTTGCGCCGAGGCATCGATGAACAGCGCCAGTCGCTGCTTTTGACCCAAAGGGCTGATGCCCCCGACGAGATAGCCCGTTACCCGTTCGGCCATCGCCGGTTCGGCCATGACCATATGCTTTGCCCCCGCCGCGACGGCGAGTGCCTTGAGGTCGAGCTGGGAGCTCACCGGGACAACGGCGCACAGCGGCTTACCTCCGCCCGAGGCCACCGCGATCAGCGTCTTGAACGTACGAGCAGGGTCAAGGCCCAGCGCCTCAACTGCCTCGAGCCCGAAGCTGCGCTGCGCCGGATCATGGGTGTACTCGTGCAGCTGGTGCACCACCTTGGCCCGTTGGGCGGCCGTGGTGGCGGGAGTTGCCTTGCCAGCCATGGCCGGCACCGTAGCCCGCCGTCACGTCATGACCCGGCCAGCCTGGCCCGTCGGGTCGGCCGGGGGCCGGAAATGTCCCAGGCGCAGGCTGTTGCTGACCACAAAGAGACTGGAAGTGGCCATGGCGAGGCTGGCCAGCATCGGGTTGAGCAAGTTGCAGGCGGCCACCGGGATCATGGCCACGTTGTAGGCGAAGGCCCAGAAGAGGTTTCCCTTGATCGTGCGTAGGGTTCGCCGAGACAGTTGTAGGGCCACAGCCACCGAGGTGAGATCTGAACGCACCAGGGTCAGGTCGCTGGCCTCGATGGCGACGTCGGCCCCCGCCCCCATCGCGATGCCGAGGTCGGCCTGCGCCAGTGCGACGGCGTCGTTGACCCCGTCGCCCACCATGGCGACCACCTTCCCCGCGGCTTGCATTCGGGCGATTGCCGCGGCCTTGTCTGCCGGCAGGACCTCGGCGATTACCTCGTCGATGCCGACCTCGGCCGCTACGGCGGCTGCCGTGCGAGCGTTGTCGCCGCTGAGCAGCACGGGGTGCAGCCCGAGGTTGCGCAGCGTGGCGATCGCCGTCGCGCTGGTGGGCCTAACCATGTCGGTGACCACGAAAAGGGCCAACGGCACCTCATCGATCCAGGCCGCCACGACGGTGGCCCCTTGCGCTTCACGTTGGGTCACCAATGCCCCTAACGCCGGGTCGAGGCCTTCTGGGCGGCCCACTCGTACGTGGTGGTCCTCGACGCGGCCTTCGACACCGGCGCCGGCGGTGGCCCGGAAGGATTCGACGTCGGGTAGTGGCCCGTGGCGGCGTTGGGCCTCGGTGGCGATGGCCCGTCCGATGGGATGCTCGCTGGCCGCTTCAAGTGCGCCGACGAGACGCAGGGCATCGGACTCATCGTGGCCGGGCGCTGCCAACACCTCACGCAGCGTCATGATGGCGGTGGTAACCGTGCCCGTCTTGTCCAGGACGATGGTGTCGATCTGACGGGTTGACTCGAGGATCTCGGGGCCCCGAATGACAATGCCGAGCTGCGCACCGCGGCCCGTGCCCACCAGCAGCGCCGTGGGGGTGGCCAGCCCAAGCGCACAGGGGCAGGCGATGGTCAGCACGGCCACCGCGGCGGTGAAGGCGTCGGTGACGTTGCCGCTGTTGGTGAGCCAGTAGCCGAAGGTGGCCAAAGCGATGGCAATGACCACCGGGACGAACACCGCCGACACCCGATCGGCGAGACGTTGCACGGGGGCCTTGCCAGCCTGTGCAGCTTGGACCAGCCGACCCATCTGAGCGAGCACTGTGTCGGCACCGACCCGGCGCAGCTCCACCACAAGCTTGCCGTTTAGGTTGATGGTGGCACCGATCACCACATCGCCGACGCCGAGCTCTACGGGCACCGATTCTCCGGTCAGCCGCGACTTGTCTACTGCTGAACTGCCCTGCACGATCACGCCATCGGCGGCGATTGTTTCTCCGGGGCGGACCACGATGACGTCACCCGGCTGTAGCTCGCTGACCGCGACGGCTCGCTCGTGTCCATCGCGTAACACGTTCGCTTCGCGGGCGCCGATTGACAACAGTGCCCGTAGGGCGGCTCCCGCCCGGCGCTTGGCCCGGGCCTCGAGATAGCGGCCGAACAGGATGAACAGCACCACCGAGCAGGCCACTTCGAGGTAGAGGTGGTGGCCCGACCCCGCGCTGCGCTGCAGGGTGAGGGAGAACGGCATCGTCATTCCGGGCTCTCCCGCTCCGCCCAGGAACAGCGCCCAGGTGCTCCAGCCGAAGGCGGCGATCACCCCCAAGGAGATCAAGGTGTCCATGCTGGTGGTTGCGGCCCGAAGGTTCTTGGCGGCAACGGAGTGGAAAGGCCACGCGGCCCAGGTGGCCACCGGCGCGGCGAGGGCGAAGGCCAGCCACTGCCAGAAACGGAATTGCAGCGCTGGGATCATCGAACCCAGCAGGACCGGCAGCGACAGCAGAGCCGTGAGGACGACCCGTTGGCGCAACTGACGCAGCCGTGCCAGCACGGGGTCGGCATCATCGGGCGAGAGCGTGACCGCGGTTCCGCCGGCTCGGTGGGGGGTCGCACCCGAACCAAACGGGGGGCTGGCGCCATAGCCGGCCGCCTCTATTGCGGCGATGATCGCCTCGGTGGACTGCTCGCCATCGAGTTGCACCGAGGCATTCTCCGTGGCGTAATTAACGCTGGCCTGTACCCCGGGGATGCGGTTGAGCTTCTTCTCGATGCGTAGGGCACACGTGGCACAGGTCATGCCGGTGATCTGCAGATGGACCTGACGACGGCCATCGAGGGCCGGGGCCTCAGTAGCATTCATTTCTCGTCGCCTCCCTTGCTGAGCCAATCATCTGGACAGAAGGTCTGGTGGGACCCGGCGCAGTATGGCCCAGCGATCATGTTGGTCACCGGGCGCTCATGGCCAGGCGATCTCGAACCCGGCTTCGTCGATGGCGGCGACGAGCTTGGCCCGCTCGATGTGCTCGCCGGTGACGACGACCGCCTTGGTTTCAAGCACGACCGAGGTATCGGTCACTCCAGGTACTTTGTGCAGCTCCTCGGTGATCGCCGCGACGCAATGGTCACAGGTCATACCGGGAACCATGAAGATGATGGTGTCCATATCCGCTCCGCTGGCTGTGGTTCGCATGGTTCGGGCCGGTCATCCCGCTCAGGTCCGCAGGAGGCGCTCAAGGGCGCGTACCGCTTCGTTGAGCAATGTCTCCGGGCTGGGGGCGTTCGAGGGCTCTTGGTCGTGGCGGCTCGCGGCACCGGCGAGACACCGGCGTAGGTGCTCCTCGAGCAGTTGGACGGCCACGGCTTGCAATGCCTTGGTGGTGGCCGCGATCTGGGTGAGCACGTCGATGCAGTAGGTCTCTTCGTCGATCATCCGCTCGAGGCCACGGACCTGGCCTTCGATGCGGCGCAGGCGGCGGAGTAGATCATCCTTGCGGTTGAGATGGCCCGGGGCGCTGCTCACGTCACCATTGTACCCCCGAGGGGTATGAGATGACGGGAAGTGGTCTTGAACGATTCGGCATGGTGCGCGCCGCTGCCAGCAACCAGGGCGAAGATGCCCAACGGGGGGCAATGCTCGATGTTGTTGCTGTACCGCGATGTCCACCGTCACGACGACGGCGACGGCCCTGGTGCCGCTCGACGGGCCATCAACGCCGCTGCCTCACCGTGCACATCCAAGCGCTCGACGCAGCGCCAGCCCCGCTCGAGGTAGTAACCCTCCTGGCCGGCAGTAAACAGCCACACGGTGTCCACACCCAAGCCATCGGCCTCGGCCATCAACCGCTCGACCAGGGCCGCACCGACCCCGCCGTTTCGGTGCGCCGGGGCGACGAAGAGGCTGACCAACCAAGGCGAGAGCGACTCGTAACCGGGCAGATCATCGGTAAGAGCCAGGGTCACCGAGCCCATCACCGCGCCCTCGTCGCGGCGATCGCCGTCAAAGGCCACCCAGGTGGTAGGCAGCACGCCCGCCGTGGTCATGGCGGCGAATTCGGCCTCGGCCTGCACCTGGTCCCAGGTGTCGTAGAGGTGGCCCCACTCCTGCGCGTGCCACCGGGCCAACAGGGGGCCGAGGTGGGCGACGTAGGCGAACTCGACGATGTGTACCCCGGCCGGAGGTGTCGGGATGGCCGGTGTCATGACATCGAAGGTAGTGGCGGAATCCACCGCTGGCGATGGCCCACCCCGGTAGGGCCCACGATGAGTTCAGGCGCCCTCGACGAGCACCATGTTGCTCGTCGACGCCTGATGGCGGATGGCTTTCACGGGCGCGTAGTCCGGGTCATCGACAAAGGCTCGGGCAGCATCGGCATCGGGGAATTGCAGCACCACCACCCGGCTCGGGGCCCACGTCCCTTCCAGGGTTTCGTGGGCGCCGCCACGCACGAGGTAGGTACCACCATGGCGGGCGACCAGCGGCGGCACCTGCGCCGCGTAACCCTTGTACGCCTCGGGGTCGTGCACGTCGATGTCGACAATCAGGTAGGCCGCCATCAGTCGAACACCAAGATCGAACGCCCGGCGATACGCCCATGCTCGAGGTCCACGACGGCCTCGCCGATGTCGTCGATCCCGTAACGGCGGGTGACGAGGGCGTCGAGGTCGAGGTCCCCACTGGCGTACCAGTCGAGAAAGCGGGGGAGATCTTCGGCCGGCACGCAGCTACCGCCCAGGCTGGCGCGGTAGCTGCGCTCACCAATGAACAGGAAACGACTGTCCAGCTCCAACGAAGTCTGGGGCACTCCCACCAGCACCGCCACCCCGCCCCGGCTTTGGCCGAACTCGCCCGATCGGATGCACTTGGCGATCTGTCCCATCGTCACCGGTGCCCCAATGCAATCGAAGGCAAAGTCCACCCCGCGTAGTGGTTGGCGCAGAATGTCGTACCGGCCGGGCTGCACGGTGAGTTCACGGATGGCGGCTACCGGGTCAACCTCGGACGCGTTCACCCCATGGGTCGCCCCGAACTGCCGGGCGAAGTCGAGCTTCTCTTCGCTGAGGTCCACCACGATGATGGGGTCGGCTCCACACTTGCGGGCCGCGGCCACCGCACTGAGGCCCACCCCGCCTGCACCGAAGATGGCCACGCTGTCGCCTGGCTGTACTGCGGCGGTGTGCAGCACCGCGCCGGCACCGGTAATGACCGCACAGCCGATGATGGCGGTGGTTTCACGGTCGATGTCGGCCGGTACCTTCACCACGAACATCTCGTCGGCGAGGGTGTGGGTGGCCCAGGTGAACACGTTCCGGCTTTCCGCTCGTCGGCCGTCGGGCAATTCGAGGGTCATCAGCTCGCCCTCGCGGCGCGCATGATGGCGGTCCTTCGGAACCCAGGTCACCATGACGGTGTCGCCGACTGCCAGTCCGAGCACGGCGCGGCCAGTGGCGGTGATGACCCCGGTGGACTCGTGGCCGAGGATCTGTGCTTGGGTCCTGGGGCTGTGGATGGTGTGCAATTGGCTGTGACAGATCCCCGAGGCGTACTGCTTGACCACGACCTCGTGGGGGCCGGGGTCGGGCAGGACACAATCGAGAACTTCGAGCGGTTTTCCCAACTCCTGGGGGACCACCACGACACGGGATGGGGTCGGCATGTGCAGGCCTCTCAGTTCGGAGCGACGAAGGTGGCCCACCCCTTGAGGTGGGTGCCTCCGCCCTGGCGGTTACAGGACAACTCCACGTCGATGAGGCGCTCGCCGTCCTGCTCGCGCACCGTGGCGATGGTACCGGAGTAGGTGAGCACGTCGCCCGGCCACGCCTGCTCACGGAACTGCACCTTGAATGAGCGCACGTTGTCGGCCCCCAGCCAGTCGGTGGCGAAGGTGGCGAGCACGCCTGCTTGCAGCATGCCCACCGCAAAGGGGGTGGGGTAGCCAGCCTTGGACGCGAAGCTGCTGTCGTGATGGATGGGGTTCATGTCGCCCGATGCGCCCTGATAGCGCACAAAGTCGGTGATGGTGAGGGGTTTGTCCACGAAAGGCTCGCGGCAGGCACCCACGGTGAGGTCCTTGGTGGTCATACTCAACCCTCCGTTGTTGCTTTGGACGTTTCAATCATGGTGGACCGCAGTTCAGCGACAAGCCGCCCTGACTGGTCCCGGAAATCGGTCACCTGCTCGGTGAAAATCATCGTGCCGCCTCGCTTGCCCGCCTTTTCGAACACCTTGTCGATACGGGCTTGTCCGCGGAGCACGTCGCCCGCCCGCGGCGGGGTGCCGTGGAAGACGAACTCCTGCTCGCCATGCAGGATGCGCTCCCAGTTCAACTCGACTCCGGCCAGCGGGCTGTTTTCCGCACTTTGCCAGAATTGGGCGCTCATCAGGAACGTGGCCGGGCTTATCGGCTGGCCCTGGGGGCCACCGTCGTAGGCCGGGTTCTGTGACTTGGTGGCGCGGGCGAATTCCCTGATCTTGCCCGCCTCCACGACCATCGTGAACGGTTTGGCGGTGCGTCCTTCGAGCGAGTGGTCCACATGGCTCCCTACGTCATCGATCCTGTCCCAGGTTTGGGCCAGCCTTGTCATCATGGCCTAGTGGCGACGCTTCTTGCCTGGCCGTGGCCCTGAGCCTTGCGCCGCGAGGGGTTCAGCCTGCGCTCAGGCGCCGGACGCTGCCGTCGCCGTCGCAACCGACGAGCACCGCGTCGCGCTCCGCCAGTAGCGGCGAGAACGCATGGGCCATCCGCACGCCAGCCACCGGCGGGCCCAGCGGCAGGTCGGTGGCGACATCGAGGCGGGTGCCGCCACGCGGATCGAGACGCACCACGGCCCGGCGGGCGGTGTCTGCCACCCAAATCGCGCCGTCATGCCAGGCGATACCTTGGGGGTCGTCGAACCCTTCGATGGTGGCTACGACCGCACCGTCAACGAGGCCGGTGATGCCACCGCGACGGCTGACCCACAGCGTTGCGTCGCCGTCGTGCGCCACCGCCACCGGTGCATCGAGTCCTGTCGCGACCTCGCGCCAACCGCCTTCACCGTCGAGGTGGCGAATGCGGCCCGCCCGTCGCTCCACGACGTAGGCGCCGCCGCCGGCCGTGCTGGTGAGGGTTGTGGCACCCTCGAGACGGCTGGCCACGGTGCTGAAGTGGCCATCGCGGTGGCGGCGGAGGACCTGGCCTCGTGTCAGCAGGACAAGAGGGTCCCCGTCGTGGTGGGCGACGTCGGAAGCCATGCCGGGCAGGTCCGCCAGCAGGCTCATCGCCACGGAGCTGACCCCGTCGGGCGACGTGCGGTTGACTGCGAGGCCATCGGCGCTGAGTAGTGAGCCGTCGGGCATCCGGTCGAGGCCGAAGGGGCCGATGAGCCCCGAGGGCGACAACACCCTTTCGACACCTCCGGTCACCTCAGCCACCCGGCCGTCGGTGAAATGAGAGACGAACAGCCGCCCGTCCGCGGCGATGGCGAAATTGTCGATACCGGGGTTGACCTGGGCCAGCGTCTCGCGGGCGCCAGTCTTGAGGTCGATGCGGGTCAGCCGTCCGGCGCCTCCCTCGCTGGTGAGCAGCCGTCCGGCGCGGTCGAACTTGACCGCAGTTGGCGTGGCGAGATCGGTGAAACGCCGTTCGAGGGTCCGGCTGTCGAGGTCGTAGCGCCAGATCTCCCCGGCGAGGACCTGAGGAAAGTACAAGGCGCCGTCGGGGCCCATGGCGAAGGCGTTGGGCATGGCGAGGTCATCTGCGAGCACGATCGGGGGCTTCTCGCCGCTGGGGTCGAGTTCGAGCAGACGACCACCGGGGCGGAACTCATCGACGAAAAGTCGGCGGCCGTCGTGGCTGACGGTCATTCCGTTGGCCGAGGGCAAATCGTCGCGCAGCGTGTGATAGCTGCCGTCGGGCCGGCGGGCGGACACGGTGGCGTTCATCGGTTCGGTGGCGAAGAACGTGCCGTCGTGGCCGAACGCGCCGTCGTCGGGAGCGGCGATGCCACCCCCGAGCGGGGCATAGACCTGGTGGGTTCCTGCCCGGACCTCAATAGCGGTCACCTGGGAGCCGAAGACCTGGGTCACCATCAGTCGGTCATCGGGTGACCACACGATGCCGTTGGCGCCCCACAGTCGACTGGGCTCGACGACGGTGTCGATGCGCCAACCGGATGCCACCGCGGTTTCGGTGCTTACATAGGTCGTCCAACGGTTCTGGCTCATGGCTCGATCCCCTCGCGTACGGTGACCCGGCGGACAGACCGGGGCAGGACACGGGGGAAACCTAACCGGAACATCGCGCCTCCGGTGCGCAAAGATCCGCGACCGAATTCGCCGGATTTCGGACCGCAGTGATGGCTACACCTTCATCGCCGCTGCGCAGGCCTCGCCTAGGCTCGCCCGATGCGTATCGACATCTGGTCCGACGTGATCTGCCCTTGGTGCTACCTCGGCAAACGACGCCTGGAGCGGGCCATGGAACGACTCGATTGGGCCGATGAGATCGAGATCCACTGGCGGGCCTATCTGCTCGACCCGACCGCCACGGCCCAGCCCCAGGATCTCGAGGCGTCGCTGAACCGCAAATATGGTCCCGGCGCGTTCGCAGGGATGAAACAGCGCCTTGGCGCCCTCGGCGAGGCTGAAGGCATCGGGTACAACTTCGATGCCGCGGTTCGGGTGTCTACCTTCGATGCCCACCGCCTGCTCGCCTGGGCGTGGGATGACGCCGGAGCGGCCGGTCAGGGAGCGTTGAAGGAACGATTGCTGCGGGCGTACTTCGAGGAGGGGACCAACGTGGCCGATGCTTCGACGCTGGCCCGCCTGGCGGGGGAGGTGGGGCTCGATGGGACCGTGGCCGGCGAGATCGTGGCGGCCGGTGCGTACCGCGACGTCGTGCTCGCCGATGTGCAGGCCGCACTAGATCGAGAGATCACCGGCGTGCCCGCCTTTGTGGTTCAAGACCGTCTGATGATCCCGGGCGCCCAGGACATCGATACGTTTGAGAACGTGCTGAATCGGGTGCGCGTTCGCTTCGCTGAAAAGGGCTTCTGAGAATGAGTGCTGGTGGGTTTCCGCTTCCCTATGGTTCGACCGATCTGAGCGGTCAAGTGGCGTTGGTGACCGGCGCAAGCTCGGGGTTGGGTCGCCGCTTTGCCTGTGTGCTGGCTGCCGCCGGAGCATCGGTGGTGGCGACGGCGCGTCGAGCGGACCGACTCGAGGCCTTGGCGGCGGAGATCACCGCCGTGGGCGGTACATGCCTCGCCGTGCCCATGGATGTCACCGACGCCGCCTCGATCGTGGCGGCAGTCGAAAGCGCCGAGGCGGCCTTCGGAACGGTGACGATCTTGGTCAACAACGCCGGGATCCCGGACGCGCAGCGAGCCCACAAGATGTCCGTCGAACTGGTCGACGCGGTGATCGACACCAATCTGCGCGGTCCGTACTTGCTTGCCATTGAGGTAGGTCGACGGCTGATAGAGGCTCGCATGCCAGGTCGTATGGTGAACATCTCGTCCATGGGGGCGTTCCAGTACGACGGGGTTGGCGCCGCGCTCTATTCGATCACCAAGGCTGCAGTGAACCGCATGACGGAGACCCTGGCTGTGGAATGGGCCCGCTTCCACATCAACGTGAACGGGATTGCGCCCGGAGCGTTCTCCTCGGAGATGATGGATGGCATGGTCGCTCGCCTCGGTGATTTCACCCAAGGCATGGCCAGGGCACGCATGGGCGATCCGGCGCAGCTTGACAGCACCCTGTTGTACCTGTGCGCGCCGGCGTCGGAGTTTGTCACCGGCACGGTGATCAAGGTCGATGACGGCCAGATGCCTCGCTGACTGCGGTGGCGCGTCAGGTCGGCCCGTCGTTCAACCATGCCGACGGCAGGGGTTGCCGTCCCGGTTCAGCGCCGGGGTCGAATCTCCCAACAGAAGGCTTCATCGCCAAGATCTTGGCGCTCGGTGAGCACGAGGCGAAGGCCTTCCATTGCCGCGAGTCCCTCCCAGAGTCCGTTCCAGGCTTCGAAGGATTCCTCGGGGAGCACCAGGCCCTCTGCCAACCTCCAACCAACCTGGCGCAGGACCGGGTGCGGCCCACGATCGCTGATCTGAACGGCGTTGCCGTGCGCGGCCAACAGACGCGCCAGGCGGCTCGCGAACCCATGGGCGCCGGTGGATGTTGCTGTCCCGCGGGGCTCGAGCAAAGCGGTGATCGCGTTGCGGTATTGCATGGCAACCTGGCGTGCCGCGATGCGTCCGATGAATCCGGCTTCGGCGGGGCCAAGCACGGCGGCCATTTCGGCCAGGATGCTGCGCACATACGCCACCGAGTAGTTCCGCTCGACCTTGGCCATTCGACGAGGGTCCCAATCGGGCAGGGCAAGCTCGGCTGGTGGGCCAGGCGGACGCTCGCCCGGAGCAAAACGAAGTCGGTCCTCGGGATCGAGCGGGTGGTCTTCCTCGATGTAGTAGCCCTCCAACCCCGGCTGTCCGTCGGTGGTCTGCATCGTGCACACGAAGCCGAGCCGGTCATTGCCCAGTGAAACGCCGTTGTGAGCGTGCCAGCCGTGCATCATCGCGCGGCTGACCTCGGTCGGGATCGCGCAGACCGCGGTGCCATCGAAGATCCAACGGGGCGGGTGATAACGAACCCACGATTTGGTGTCGCTCTCGGGGATCCAGCTCACCTGTACCCCGCCGAGGGCGTTGGACAAGACGTGATATTTGGCGCACGCCACGGCGGGCGGCAGGTCGGTCAGGCCGAGCTTGGCGAGGCCCGGTAGGAACAGCTCGAGGTGCTGCCGACGGAAGGTTGCCCGCACCACGCTGGCGGTGCGAGCGGTGCCCTCCCGGCTGGCGAGGGCCAGCAGCAGGCCGGTCACATAGCGGTGGTAGAGCTCGGCCAGAGCAGCCCACGCCGCTCGGTCGTCACGGCCCTCGATGGCCGCGAGGGAACTCATGGATGCGGGTTTGACGCGTCGAGTTTTGGTCCGTCGAAGGTCTCGAGGTGGGTGAACTCGCTGACTGGCTTGCGGGTGAGCTTGGTGAGCACCTTTTGGGGTCGTCCAAGGGGGATGAGCGCCGCCACGGCGATGTGGCTGGGCAGGTGCAAGAGCGCCTGGACGTCGGGTTCGGCCGCGGCGATGAACGTGGTGAGGGCTCCTGCCCAGCCCCGGTCGCGGGCGGCGAGCAAGATGTTCTGGGCGAAGGGGTACACCGATGCGCCGCTGATCACGCCGATGCGGTTGAGGTTTCGGTCTGCTGAGGCTACGACGCGGAGATCGAGGGCAACGACCAAAAAGACGGGAGCTTGGGCCAAGTCTCGATACCAAGCTGTCGCCGCCGGGGAAACTGACACCGTCGCCGGATCGACAGTGGAGGGGTCCACCGTGTTCCACGGGTTCTCACCGGCGGCGCGTTGTGCGACATAGAGCTCGATCGCGGGTACGGACAAGTCGATGAGCGTCGATTTGCGCTCGGCGTTGCGCACCACGATGACCTGCCACCCTTGGCGATTCCCGCCGCTGGGGGCGAATCTCGCCACGTCGAGGATCGCCGCGAGTTCGTGATCAGGGAGGGGTTCATCGCTGAAGGAACGACAGGCGAAGGTGGTTCGCATCATCTGCTCGAGGTCGGCCATGTCCGCAACCTATCGACTGCACGTCGCCCATGGGTGCTACCCGTGCCTCGCTTGGTAGGTGCCGGCCCGGCGGTATTGACCCTAGGGGGCCACTCGACGGGCCACCTCGCGCAACAAGGTCCGGTCCCCGGCGTCCCAAGTCTGATTGAACGCCACCTTCGAGAGGCGCCAACGACCGGCGATACAGGTGGCCTCGTTGTCATACCAACCGCCCACGAGGTACCAGCGGTCCCGGCTCATCCAGTGTTGTGCCTGGACATAGGCGGTGTATCGTGCCGACGTTTCGGAGTCCACGGTGATGCGCTGATTGCCGATGAGGTGCTGTGTTGAGGCGAAGCCTTCGATGGTTCCTTTCACCACGGCGACCCATGCCGCGCCGTCCACTGGCTCCGCCGGTGCCGGTGCATGGGAGAAGCTCGAGAAGTCGACCCGGACGGTTGGGGCAAATACCTCCAGCATGTCCGCCCAGTTGCGACGGTCGATAGCCTCGGCATAGCGCAGCGACAGGTCGAATACCGCCTGCCAATCACTGAAGTCGGTCATGGCAGCACCGTAGCGGGAACCTTTGCTGCTCGATCCGCTTTATGGGGATCTAGGCTTCGCACACGGCATGATGCCGTATCGAGGGAGACTACGTTGCCCCTGCTCACGCCGTACCGCGTCGTGGATCTGACCGACCACCGAGGCAATCTCGCGGGACTGATGCTGGCCCAACTTGGAGCCGAGGTCATTGCGGTCGAACCGCCGGGTGGTAGCGCGGCTCGAGCCGAGGGGCCATTCCTGGGCGATGTGGCGGATCTCGAACGGTCATTGGTGCATTGGTCTTTCAACCGCGGCAAGCGTTCGGTCGTCTGGGACCTCGTCACCTCGGCGCTGCATCGTGACCGCTTTCGGGCCCTGGTCCGTGGGGCGGACATCCTGATCGACAACGAAGCGCCAGGAGCCTTGAGCGCCTTGGGTCTCGATCCGGGCGAGTTGGCGGCGGACAATCCGGCATTGGTGCATGTGTCGATCACGCCGTTTGGCCAGGACGGACCCAAGGCTGGATATCTGGCCACTGACCTCACGCTGATGGCCGCGGGCGGCTATCTCGCTCTCACGGGCGACGATGATCGGGCGCCGGTGCGGGTCTCACTGCCCCAGGCGTGGCACCACGCCGCGGCTGACGCGGCTGACGTGGCGCTGATCGCGTTGTTCGAACGACAGCGAAGCGGTTTGGGTCAGTTCATCGATGTCTCGGTGCAGGCTTCGGTCTTGCAGTCCACCCAGTCGATGGTGTTGTCCCAACCTTTCGGCGCGCCGAAAGTCGTGCGGATCGCCGGTGGCGTGAAGCTGCCTCCGCTCGATCTCCGCTTGGTGTGGCAGTGCAAGGACGGGCACGTGACGGTGGCCTTCCTCTTCGGCTCCTCGATCGGACCGTTCTCTGAGCGGCTTATGCGCTGGGTTCACGAGGAGGGCTTCTGCGACGCCGCCACCCTGGATAAAGACTGGATCGAGTTCGCGGTACATGTCGACGAAGGACGCGAGACCGTCGAGGAGTTCGAGCGCCTAAAGGGCTGTGTCGGCGCCTTTCTGCTGACCAAGACCAAGGCCGAATTGCTCGAGCAGTCCCTCACCCGGCGGCTGCTGATCGCCCCGGTCACCACCGTCGCTGACGTTGCGGTCAGCCCGCAGCTGGAGTCGCGAGGGTACTGGCAGCAGGTCGAGGTTCCCGGCCTGGACGTCGCGGTCCGCATGCCGGGCAACATGACGAGGGCCTCGCGGACGCCGTTGGAGCCACTGGCGCCGCCACCACGGCTCGGTGCCGATACCGACGCCGTGGAACGCGAGCTGGCGACGCCTCGCCGGCCGGCGGTACCCGCAACGCTCAAAGGGACCGCGGCCGGTGAGCTACCCCTTGCTGGGGTCAAGGTGCTCGATTTTATGTGGGCCATGGCCGGGCCAGCCACCACCAGGGTCATGGCGGACTACGGCGCGACCGTGGTGCGGGTCGAGTCTGAACACAAGCTGGAAGTGGCGCGGACCATGCAGCCCTTCCTCGCGGGCCGTATCGGCGCCGAGAACTCGGGCCTGTTCTTGAACATGAATGCTGGCAAGCTTGGCCTAGCCATAGATCTGGGAAACCCGGAAGCTCGCGCCGTGGTCCTGGACCTGGTGCGATGGGCGGACGTGGTGTGCGAATCGTTCTCCCCGCGGGCCATGAAGGCCTGGGGTTTGGGCTATGACACGTTGCGGGAGGTCAACCCGAGCCTGATCATGTTGTCGAGTTGTCTGATGGGACAGACCGGGCCGTTGGCCTATTTCGCCGGATTCGGCAACCTCGCGGCGGCGATTTCGGGGTTCCATCACATCACCGGATGGTCGGATCGCGCTCCATCGGGACCGTTCTCCGCCTACACCGATTATGTGTCGCCGCGGTTCTCGCTCGCGGTGCTGATGGCGGCGCTCGAGGAACGTCGGCGCACCGGCGAAGGCCAGTACCTCGACTTCTCTCAGGCCGAGGCTTGCCTGCACCTGCTTGGACCGGCGCTGGTTGATTACCACGTCAACGGCCGGGTGGCCGGCCGAGAGGGCAACCGTGATCGGGTCATGGCACCACACGGCGTCTACCGCACCGCCCCCCGAGGCGGCGACACCGATCGCTGGGTGGCCATCGCCGTGACCGACGACGCGGCGTGGAAGGCCCTGTGCGGGGTGATTGGTCGCCAGGAACTGGCCGGCTTGGACATCGAGGAGCGGCACCGGCGCCACGACGACCTCGACGAGTTGATCAACGCCTATGTGGCAAACCTCGACGAGGACGACGTGGAAAGGCTGCTTCAACAGGCCGGTGTGGCGGCGCACGCGGTGGCCAACAGCCCCGAGTCCAACGCCGACTCACAACTGGCCCATCGCGGTCATTTCGTGGAGGTCAACCATGACATCCACGGACCGATACGGATCGAGGGAAGCCGTTTTCGTTTCTCGCGGACCTTTCCGACGCGCTACGGCGCCGCACCGACGCTCGGTCAGGACGGGTTTTCTATCCTGTCGGACTTCCTCGGTTATGACACCGACCGTATTGCTGAACTCGCGGCGGCGGCGCTGCTGGAGTAAGGCGCTTCGGCGGGCGTGACCGGCGCTGGGCAGTCCGCGCCGGCGTGGCGACGGTTCGCCACCTTCCGTGTCCTACGCGCTGCGTACGCTGCATCCATGATCCGGAATGTGGTGACGGTGGGCTACGGGCGACCTGCCTCGTTGGCATTGGCGCACGCCATCACCGATGCCAAGCAAGGCCGGTCTCTCTCGCCGGTCACCGTGGTGGTGCCGTCGAACTTCGCGGGTCTTTCCGCCCGTCGACTTCTCGGGTCCGCCACGCTCGGCGTACCAGGCATTGCCAACGTCTCGTTCTTGACCCCCTTTCGCCTGGCCGAATTGCTGGGGGCCGATCAACCGCTTGAGACCCGACCGCTCACCAAGGCGGTGCTCGGTGCTGCGGTGCGTCTGGCGCTCAAGGACAACCCGGGTCCATTCGCCAACGTGGCCGGACACCACGCCACCGAGGCCGCTCTGGTCGGGCTGTTCAGCGAGATCAGCAACATCAGCGCTGATGCCCGCAACCGAGTAGCCGAACATGGCCGAACGGCACGGACGGCGGTACATCTTTGCGACGCCATCGCCGGCTATCTCACCGCCTTCCACTCCGAGGCGGAGGTGGCCCGCGCCGCCGCTGACCGGCCACTGCTGGCGCAGGCACTGGAACCGTTCGGGTCATTCGTGTGGTATCTGCCGGCCTCGATGCACCTCCCGTTGGCGCATTTGTTGTCCATCGTGCTCGCCGTTGCACCCTCCACCGTGATTGTGGGCCTCACCGGCATCGAGGACGCCGATGAGGCCGTCATGGAGGTATGCCGACGGGCTGGGGTCCGTATTTCGGCCCCGTCGCCGGCCCTCAGCGTGCCGAGTGCCGATCGCCTGATCTCAGTCACCGACGCCGATGAGGAGGTCAGGGCCACCGTTCGCAGCATTGTTGAACTGTGTGGTGAGGGCGTGCGCCTCGACCGAATTGGCGTGTTCTATCCCGCAGCCGATCCCTACCTTGCCGTCCTCGAGCAACAGTTGGCGGCGGCGGACTTGCCAGCCAACGGGCCGTCCCGAGTGCGCCTGGCGGAATCGGCTGCGGGTCGCAGCTTGCTCGCGGCGCTGGGTTTGCCCTCCGTGCAGTGGCGACGCGACCGAGTGCTGGCTCTGATCGGTGGCGCACCGTTGCGCCACGGTGCCGATCCCGTCCGACCGGTGCTTTGGGAGCGGATATCGCGCCGTGCCGGGGTGGTGAGTGGCCTGGAAGGGTGGTCGCGGCAACTGGCTGAGTTCGCCCGTAGCAACCGACGCCCGGTGGACCAAGCGGCCCAGGGTGGCGGTCGTTCCTACCCCCGGTTGGCTGATGCCGAGCAGGCGGAAGACTTGTCGGCCTTTGTCCGCGGTCTGGCGGCGGCGGTGCTGCGTGTTCAGCAGGCGACGAGTTGGTCGGCCAAGTCCGAGCAATCCCTGGCGCTGCTTCGTCAGCTTTTCGGCGCTGCGGCTCAACGAGGGTTCTGGCCGGAGGCAGAGTTGCGGGCGTGGGACGGTATCGAGGCCGCGCTGCAACGCCTTGCCCCGCTCGACGAGCTCGAAGCAGATCCCCACCACGAGGTGTTTCTTCGGGCGCTGCGTGCGGCGCTGGACAGTGCCGGTGGCCGTAACGGCCGATTCGGTACCGGGGTGCTCTACGGGCCGTTGGCGGCAAGCGTGGGCCTAGACCTCGATGCGGTGTTCATTTTGGGTTGCACCGAAGGGCTGTGCCCGTCGGCGCGTCGCGAGGACGCCCTACTTGGCGACGAGGCCCGCAAGCTGGCCCATGGCGAACTCGAGTTGCGGGCGAGCCGGATGCAAGACCAACACCGGTGGCTGCTGGCGGCGTTGGCCGCGGCGCCGGAGGGCCGGCGGGCGATGCTGCTGCCGCGAGGCGACCTTCGCAGCAGCCGCGAGGCGCTGCCATCGCGCTGGCTCCTCGACAGCGCGGCGGTGATCGCCGCCAGGCCGATTCCGATGACTGAGTTCGCGGATCTTGGTGCGCCGGTTGTGCAGGTGGTGGCCTCCTTCGCCGCCGGACAGGCCGGGGCTGCAATGGCCGCCGATCTTGTCGAGCGCGATCTGGTGACGCTGAGCGAGGCGGTGCGCCAAGGCTGGGACCCACTCGAACATCCCCTGTCGGCGCTGGCCGGCCGTGGACTGCAGGCGCAGTCGGCGCGCGCCTCTGACCGCTTCACCGAGTGGGACGGAAACCTGGCCGGGGTTGGCCTGCCTGCGGCGGGCGACGTGTCGTGGTCCGCTTCGCGTCTGGAGACTTGGGCTTCTTGCGGCTTTCGCTATCTACTCACCTATGTGCTCGGCGTTGGCCAACGCGATGACCCCGAGCGGGTGATCGAACTCAGCGCGCTGGATCGGGGCTCCTTGCTGCACGAGGTGCTGGAGCGGTTTTACCGCGAGGTCATCGATGACGGGGTGCCCGATCCCGATCAACGCTGGCAGGACAGCACTCGCCAGCGGGCATTCGACATCGCGGCGGAGGTGTTTGAAGGGTATGAACGGCGCTCGCGGACCGGTCGAGCCTTGCGGTGGCAGATCACACGCGCCGATCTTCTGAGCGATCTCGACCAGTTCTTGACCGCAGACGAGCGCTACCGTCTCGAAGCCCGCAGCCGCCCCGAACGGGTCGAGTGGGCCTTCGGGACCGGAGCGGAGACGGACCCCGTTCGGGTCGATCTGGGCGACGGACGTCAGCTCAAGCTGTCGGGTCGGGCCGACCGGGTCGATCGAGCCGAAGATGGTCGGGTTCTCGTGTTCGACTACAAGACGGGCAAGGCCGACCGGTATCGCGCCCTCGATGTCGATGCGGTCGGTGCTGGCACCAAGCTGCAACTCGGGCTGTACGCACAGGCTGCCTTGGCGCACCTCGGCGCGGATCGCGCCGCGGCGTACTACTGGTTTATCAGCTCCGATGGGGGCTTCAAACAGCACGGTTACGACTGGGACCAGGCGCGACAGCAGCGCTTGGTCAGCGTGGTGTCCGCCATCACAACGGGTATCGAGCAGGGTGTTTTCAGTGCCGTCCCGGGGGAGTGGAACCATTATTTCGCCGCTCATGAGGGCTGTCGTTATTGCCCCTTCGATCGGGTGTGTCCGCGAGAACGCAGCGAGATGGCCGACGCCAAGGCGGCTGACCCACGCCTGGCGATACGGGCTGCGCTCAACATGGCGTCCTCACCATGAGCACCACGCACGTCCCAGGCGACCAAGCAGAGCGCGACCGGATCACCCGCGGCAGTCTCGACCGAACGCTCTTCGTCGAGGCTGGAGCAGGCACCGGTAAGACCACCGAGCTGGTCCGTCGTATCTGTAACCTGGTCGTGGTAGGCGGCGTCTGTTTGCACGAGGTGGCGGCGATCACCTTTACCGAAGCCGCGGCGGCGGAACTGCAAAGTCGCATCCGCGTCGAGTTCGAACGGCGCAGCCGCGAGAGCGCGGACCCAGAAGAGGTGCGTCGCTGTCTGGCGGCGCTGGCCGACGCCGACCGCGCTGCGATCACCACTCTGCACGGGTTTGCCAGCCGAATTTTGGGCGAGTTTGCCGTTGCCGCCAAGCTGCCTCCGCGCATCGAGGTGCTGGACGAGCTTTCCTCACAACTGGCGGCCGAGGATCGATGGCAGCAGTTTGTGGACGAAATCTACGACGGCGGTAACCATGACGCGTTGCTGACCCGAGCCATCCTGCTCGAGATCGCCCTCGAACCCCAGTATCTTTTTCAGCCCAGCATGCGCGAGGTTGCCGCCGAGCTGAACCAGAACTGGGACCTCCTCGGTCCCCTCGCCGCGCAGCCAATCCCCGACATCGCCCCGGTCGACGTTGCCCGCCTGCTGCCTTTCGTTGAGCGGGTGGAGTTGACCATGCACTCCTGCACCGCCGCCGATGACAAGTTGCTCGAGCGGCTGGCTCAAACGGTCGAGGAGGCACGCCAGCTACTGGGTCTCGATTCTGACAGTCAAGTTCGGGCCTTGTTGCCCCAGGCGAAAAGTTGGGAGAAAGGCAACTCGTTCGGCCGCAAGGAGAACTGGCCCGATGTCGTCGCCGCTCGAGCCGTCCGAGCGGAACTCGCGGTCCAAGTCCGCGCGCTGGCGGACCGCGCTGTGCAGGAGACACTGGGTGGGCTGCTCGTACTCACGGCGCGTTTCGTGCTCGACAGTGCGGCCCAACGTCGCGCCGAGGGTGGGCTCGAGTTCCATGACCTGCTCGTACTCGCCCGCGACCTTTTGCGCCATCATGACGAGGCGCGTGCCGTGTTGCACCAGCGTTATCAGCATCTCCTGCTCGACGAGTTCCAAGATACCGACCCCATCCAGATCGAACTCGCGTTGCTCATCGCCACCTCGATCGCCCGACCGGGCACGATGGGTTGGACCGAACTCGACCCCACCGAAGGCAGCCTGTTCTTTGTCGGCGATCCGAAACAATCGATCTACCGGTTTCGTCGGGCGGACATCGAACTGTTCCTGGCCGCCCGTGATCGGTTCGGCGCCGACGGCGGTCTGGCCCGGCTGAGTACCAACTTTCGGACCGTCGAGCCGGTGCTGCGCTGGATAAATGCCCTCTTTGGCGACCGGATGCATGAGGTAGCCCAACAACAACCCGCCTATGAACCCCTCGAGGCGTTCCGAGCGGCGGACTCGGGGGCCGATCATCGTCCGGTTCTGCTTGGCGGTCCGCACCTCGATGCAAAGGTGAAGGCGGCAGGCCTGCGCGAAGCCGAAGCAGACGACGTCGCCGCCATCATTGCCAACATGTTGGCTGGGCCTGAGCGCTGGCCCGTGCAGGACCTGCGTTCGAAACAATGGCGACCGGTAACTCCGGCCGATATCACGATCCTGCTGCCGACCCGGACATCGCTGCCTTACCTCCGCCAAGCCCTCGAAGCAGCCCAGGTTCCCTACCGGCTCGCCACCGGCACCCTCGTCTACGACACGCAAGAGGTCCGAGACCTCATCGCAACTCTGCGGGCCATTGACGACCCTGGCGATGAGTCCAGCCTTGTTGCGGCGTTACGTTCAGCGTTGTACGGCTGTTCCGACGTTGATCTGTTCACCTTCCGCCAAGCCGGTGGACGGTGGGATCTACGATCCACACCACCACCGTCACTTGAGCCGGACCACCCGGTGCTCTCGGCGTTGGCTCATCTGCGGTCCTTGCGCGAGCAGCGCTGGTGGTTGACGCCTTCGGCCATGCTCGCCCGAGTGGTGCGCGAACGTCACGCCTTCCTGCTCGGCTTCGGCTCGGCTCGCCCCGCCGACGTCTGGCGGCGTCTGCGCTTCCTCATCGACCAGGCTCGGGCCTTCGAGCAAGCCAGCGGCGCCGGCCTACGTGGTTTCGTCGAGTGGGCGGCGATGCAGGGAGCTGACGGGGCGCGAGTCCATGAGCCGCTCCTGCCCGAGACCGACGAGGCAGCGGTACAAATCATGACTATCCATGGGGCCAAGGGCCTCGAGTTCCCCGTCACCATTCTGTCCGGTATGACCTCGTTGTCGACCCCACGAGCGCACGGGATCAGCCTGTTGTGGGAACCGATGGGCCTGCCGCAACTCGCTCTGAACAAGGAAATGAAGACGGCGCAACACCAACTACGGGCCGATATCGAAACCGAGATGGATAGCCACGAGAAGCTGCGCTTGTTCTATGTCGCGGCCACTCGGGCCCGCGATCACCTCGTGGTCAGTTGCCATCACCGGAGCGACGCGGGGTCCACCTATGCCCAACAAGCATGGGAGTTCGCCACCCTTGCGCCAGACTTGATACGGGTTTGGCCCGCGCCCACAACGCCAACTGCTGATGGCTTGGTTGGGTTGGGCCTAGCAGCTTCACCCCCCGCGCCACACTCAGACGGACGGTCCTCCCCAACATCAACGACGCCACCGGCGGTTCTGGTACCGGTCCCGACCGGTCCTGGGTTGGCTGATGAGGTGCTCGGCCAGCGTGAGGCGTGGGTGGCGGCGCGTGCCGCGCTGGTCCAGCCGTACAGTACGGCCCGTACGGTGTCCGCCACCGGGGTGGTGTCGCTGTGGCTCGAAGCTCATGGGCACCAGGGCGAAACGACTTCGCTCGTCGAGCAGGACGACGACCAGGCGGACGCGGTGGACGGTGACGGTCCGCTGGTCCGGCGGAGGGGGCGGGCGGGAACAGCCGTGGGCCAAGCGGTACACGCCACCCTCCAGGTCCTGGACCTTTCGCGGCCCACCGCGGTGGCTGCGGTCGTGCGTCAGCATTGCGCCATCGAGGCCATCGAGCCGCTCGTGGATACCGTTGAACGCCTAGTGGCAGCGGCCTTAGCCAGCGATGCGGTGCGCTTGGCCGCTCGCTACCCCCATCACAAGGAGCTGTACGTGGCGGCCCCCTTCGGTGAGCGGGTCCTAGAGGGCTACGTCGACCTGCTCATCGAAACCCCCAACGGCCTTGTCGTGGTCGATTACAAGACCGATACAGTCACCTCCGAGGCCGAGATCGATGCGAAACTCGATCGGTACGAGCTTCAGGCGGCGTCCTACGCGGTGGCCCTCGAGGCAGTTACGGGCCAGACGGTGCGGGAGTGCCGTTTCGTTTTCTGTCGGCCCAGCGGTCCGATTGAACGCTCCGTTCGCGACCTGCCGGCGGCGAAAGCCGAGGTCCTCGCGGTGTTGGCACGCTAGGCGGCGGACCGTTGTAGCACCATCCTCACGAGGGGCGTCCACGGTGGGTCTGCTGCTCCTCGGGCGGGCGGAGATCTCGGAACATCTGGAGCAGTATGAGGTCGTACGCCGCTTTGAGGATGCCGGCGATGACCAGCGGCCAGCCGAAGGAGGTGGTCGACAAGAGCCAACCTGCGGCGAACGGGGTAGCTGCGGCGGCAAGGCTGCGGGGCACGTTCGTGGCACTCGCCGCCGCGGGTCGCTCCGCTGGGGTGACCACGGCCATCACGTAGCTAGTGCGGGCGGGGACGTCCATCTGGCTGAGCACCGCTCTCGCCAGCAGGAAGATCACCGCACCGGTGGCCGAAGGCATAAAGGCCGCGACAACCAAGAAGGCGTTCGCCGGGAGATGGGTGAACACCATGGTCCGGATAAGGCCGATCCGACGGGCGAGCCAGGGCGCGGATAGGGCCGACGCGGCCGAGGCGAGGCCAGCCCAAAAGAACAACAGGCCGGTTGTCGTGGTGGACAACTCGTGGCGCTGACGGAGCCACAGCACCAAGATGGCCTGGACCACGAAGCCCCCGCCAAAGGCATCGAGAGAGAACAACAGCGCCAGGCGCATCACAATGGGACGTGATGGCCCCAGCGGCACGACCATGGCCGTCTCGGTATTACCCAGACCTGGGGTCAGACGTCGGTAGGTACTCCACACCACCAGTCCGATCACCGCGTAGAGGCCGAACGCGGCCCGCAGGACCACGACCTCGGAGGGGCCCAACCAGCGCTGCAACGGGGTCGCTGCCACCGCCGCGAGCGCGCCCAACGCGGCCAGTCCGAACCCAACGAAGGCGTAACGGGCAAACAGCGAGGTGCGATGGCGATCCTCGACGGTGCTTGGGAGCAGCGCCTGTTCGGTGGGCAGGAACACGCTCACATCTCCGCTTGACGGGTTGAGCGTGCCCACGGTTGCCACGATCAGCAACGGCCAGAAGCCACTGCAGGCAAAGAACAACACCCCGGTCGCGGCCATGGCCAAGGCCACGGTGCGCAGCAAAGCGGTGCGGTCGACCCGGTAGGCCCAAAACCCCACACCGAGGGACACCGCAGCAGACCCAAGCAGGGTGGCAGTCACCAGCGCCCCGATACGCAGCGGCGAAAAGCCCCGGGCCAACAGGTATAACGGCAGGACGACGGACACCAAGCCGTCGGCGAAGGCGCGCAGACCGCGGGCCTGGAGCAACACCTTGGCATCGTGGGTGATACGCAAGCGGTCGGGCCTGTTTGCGCTCACCCAAGCCACCTGGGCCGGGCCGAGTTAGCGGCGAACGTGGTCGGTGTCGACTTTACGGGTGATGTTCAGTCGGTCTTGGGAGGCCGGAAGCACACCCCGAGCTGCGCGAAGCCTCCGCCGATGCCACCCACGAGGCTGATCGCAAACCCCCACCAGGTGCTGTAGAACGGCTTGCTGAGCCCGAGTATGTCGTCGGCGGACCATTCACCGGGGCCGATCCCACCGATCACCAGGGCGGAAAGGCCGATGATGAACACATACTCCCAGCCTGGACTCTTGTTGTTGATGAAGAACCCGTTTTTGCGGTGCGCCACCCAATAGGCCACCAGCATCACGCCAATCATCGCGGCCGAGGCGAAGGGCGTGAACAGGCCGATGGCCAGCAGCGCCCCGCTCCCGATCTCGGTGCAGGCGGCCAGGTAGGCGTTCAGCTTGGCCGGTCGCATGCCGATGCCCCGGAACCAGCCTGCGGTACCGTCGATACCTTTGTGGAACTTGTTCCAGCCGTGTAAGGCCAGGGTGACACCGAGGCCGACCCGGAACGCGAACAGTATGAAGTTGACGTTGCCCATGGGCACATCATGGCTGACGCAGGGGTGTGGTGCTCGTGATGTTCGGCGTAGGAGGCAGTGCAGGGGGCGGCGGCGTCAACGTCGCGACGCAGAACCAGGTGGCAACCGTTCAGGGGCGCACGATGAGTTTGCCGACATGCTCGTCCCGGGCCAGGTCGTCCTGGGCTGTGAGGGCCTCGTCGAGCGGGTAGACCCGGTGGATCACTGGGCGCAGTGCACCGGCGTCCAGCGCGTTGGTGAGTTCCCGCCGGGCGGCCTGCACCACCTCCAGACGCTCGGCTCGGGTGCGGGTGCGAAAGGTGACCCCGATCAACGAGATGCGCTTCCGGGCCAACTCGTCGAGGTCCAAGCTGCCGATGCGTCCGCCGAGCCGTCCGACTTGCACCATGCGGCCCTTGATTGCCATTGAGGCCACCGATGCCTCGAGCACCGCAGCACCGACGTTGTCGATGATGACATCAACGCCTCGGTCCGCCGTGAGCGTGGCGCTGCGCGTCGCTAGGTCGCCCGGCACCACCATCACCGCTCGACCCTGCTCTACGGCGGACCCCAGCGCGGCGGACAGGACCGGCCACTTGGCCGGTGTGCGGGAGGTGCCGAAAACCAGCGGGGCACCGAGGTGCAATGCCAACTGCATGCCCACCACGCCGACCCCTGAGGTGGCTGCATGTACGGCCACGGTGTCACCAGGCTGCCAGCGGCCGTTGGTGACCAGCGCGTCATGCATGGTGAGCAGGGCCACCGGCAACCCACCGGCTTCCTCCCAGCTCAACGAGGATGGTTTGGGTATGGCCAGGCCCGCCTCCACCAGCGCCAACTCGGCGTAGCCCCGCCCTTGGGCCATGACGGCATCGCCAACCCGCCAGCCCGACACGTCTGCGCCCACGGCCACGACCTCACCCGCCAGTTCCGCTCCGGCGATCGTCGGGGTCGAGGGTCGAGCGTTGCTCGCGGCACGGCTGGTTGACACCACGTATCCTCCGGCGCGCACGGCGAGGTCGGCCCGGTTCAGTCCGGCGGCTCGCACCGCGATCAGCAGCTCGCCCGGGCCGGGCTCAGGGTCGGGCACCTCGGTGACCACGAGGCTGTGACGGTTCGGGTCGATGATTGCGGCGCGCATGAACGAACCGTAGGGCGCGTCGGGCCTCCCAATACGCGTCGTCGTAGTGATGATGCAGGTCTTCCAAAGGGGCGACCATGGCGGCGGCCCTGGCCGCTAGCGCCGGTGGGTGCTGACGCCGGTGCCGCCTGTCGTTGCCCGACAGGACTTGCGCCACCAGCTGCGGGGGCTACCGTTGTTTGACATGGCGTCCCGCATCGAGGTCATCGGATTTGACCATCTCGTGCTCATCACCCCCGACGTCGAGCGTTCGCTGCGCTTCTACAGTGAGGAATTGGGCCTGGCCACCGAGCGGGTGCAGGAGTGGCGGGAGGGCAGGGTCCCATTCCCGTCGGTACGGGTGGATGAGACCACCGTGATCGACATGTTGCACGGCCAAAGTGATGTGGATCTGAGTGCGGGTCAGCGAGGCAACGTGGATCACCTGTGTCTGGTGGTTGCGGACATCGACCTCGCCGAGCTTGCAGCGTCTGGTCGCTTCACCGTCGTGGAAGGTCCCGGGCCCCGCTGGGGGGCGCAAGGTACCGGTACCAGTGTCTACGTGCTCGACCCCGACGCCAATGTGGTGGAGCTGCGTACCTATTCTCGGTAGCGGTCCACTGCGCCGCCAGCCCGAGCGCGGCAGGGCAACGGTACGGTCCGCGGCGTCACCGCCACCACGGCAGCAAACGTGAACCGCCGACCGCCCGCCTGGTGGTGCCGGTGATCCCGGCCCCGTTCCAGACGGACGGCCGGCGGCCGTCACGTAGCTGTTGATTTGGTGTGGCGCTCAGCCCTTGCCGTGGCGGAGCAGACGACCGGGTAGGGCGCCGGTGCACTCGCCATCGGTGAAGGTGATCTCACCGTTGACCATGATCTCCTTGTAGCCCTTGGCCCTTTGCACCCGACGCCACTCGCCGCCGGGCAGGTCGTACTCCTGGGTGCCGATCCACGGCGGATCGATGGCCAACTCTTCCATGTCGTAGACGACGACGTCGGCCGCGGCGCCTTCGCGCAGCACCCCACGGTCGCGGAATCCGGCGGCATGGGCGGCGAGGGCGGAGAGACGGTAGTGCGCCTCCTCCAGGGTGATCACACCCTCGTCACGCACGAGCCAGGTGAGAAAGTCTGTCGTGTAGGCGCCACCGGTGAAGAACTTGGTGTGCGCCCCACCGTCGGAAACGCCGGGCACGGTGAAGGGGGAGTCGTTCATCATCTCGGCCATGAACTGGGCGTTGGAGCCCTTGTCTGGGCCGAGGAACTCGACGTTGAGATCGCCCATGAGCGACAGGTCGAGCATCGTTTCGATGACGTCCTTGCCCTCGGCAGCGGCGATTTCGCCTATCGAGCGGCCGACGTACTTCTGCAGGTCGGCCTGGCGGTTGACGCCCTGCACGATGAGTCCAGCCGGGTTGCCACCGACACCAGCCTGGATGACCTGGAGGCGACGGTCGGCCTCTTCGGACTCCGCGACCACTGCGGCGCGCAGTTCGGGATCGCGCATCTTGGTCATGCGCTCCTCCTTGGTGCCCGTGGTGATGGCCCGCCATGCCGGTGAGGCGTCGTAGAGGTTCCAGTGCTCAAGGGTGAAGGCGAAGCCGGCCCGGCCGGTGCCGCACTGAGCGTAGATGGGTAGGCCCTTTTGCCAGGCCTTCTCGAGCCACCGCAACGGACGGCGGTGAACCTCGGGGTCCTTACGGGCGGGGGCGACCACATTGTGCAAGATCGGGCGGCGAGCCACCTCGGCCAGCTTCTCGATGAAGGCGATGTCGGCGCGGATGTCTCCGGTGCCTTGGGTGAGCTGAATGAAGCCCTCGTCACGCTCGGCGAGCACCTCGCCGAGGGCCAAGATGTCCTCGTCACACATGGTGTCAGTGACCATCGGGGTGCCGTCGTAGTCGGCCTGCACCGAGTTGGGGCCGAGGCGCTGGACGGAGAAACCGCACAGGCCGGCATCCATGCCCTCGTGCAGCAGGCGCTGCATTTCCTTGCGCTCCTGGGGGGTGGCGGCGCGGGTTTTGGCCGCCTCGAGACCCATCACGTAGATCATGAGCGAGGCGGTGGGCATGTACTGGATGCAGTTCACGCCGAGGGGCGCCCGGGCGAGGCTGTCGAGGTACTCGGGGATGGTCTCCCAATCCCAGGTGGGGAGCATTCCCTCGACCATGGACTGGTAGGGGATGGCCTCGGTGCGCACCATGGTGAGCATCGAACGCTCGCGGAAGTCGGGCTTGACCGGGGCGAAGCCGAAACCGCAGTTGCCGAGCACCACGGAGGTGACGCCGTGCCAGCCGGAGATGGTGCAGTAGGGGTCCCAGCGGATTTGCGCGTCGTAGTGGGTGTGCAGGTCGACGAAACCGGGGGCCACGATGAGGCCATCGGCCTCGACGATCTTGTTTGAGACGCCCTTTGCCCGGCCACCGATCTGGGCGATCTTGCCGTCTTTGATCCAGATGTCGCCGCGATATCGGGGCACCCGGGTGCCGTCGACGATCGTGCCACCCTTGATATGGATGTCGAAATCGGTCATGTGTTGTCCTTCCCCCGCAACATCCCCCGATGCTGCGCTCGTGGTAGTTCAAAACTTACCGCATCGCGCGCCCAGTCAAGCCTTCGCGGAGGGTAAAGCCGTCAGCTATTAGGGTGCAGCGATGGACGATGAGCCGCTGAGCCTGGCCGCCGATGTCCTTGTGGCCGCGTTGTTGGAGCTGCACGGCATAGCGGTCCCACCCGATGATCTGGGCGCTATTGCCGCGCTGTACCCCAGTCTGCGGCGCCGAATGGAGCGGATCCATGCGGTGGATTGCGGGGATGGGTCATGAAGGCCGATGAGATCCGTCGCCGTGGAGTGGTGGAGCTTGCTGCTGCGCTCGACGCCGGCTCGCTTACCTCGGTGGAGATGGTGCGTGCTTATCAGGCGGCGGCGGACCGTATCGACCCCCAGACCGGCACCTACCTGAGCCGGTTCGATGACCTCGCGCTCGCGGCCGCGGAGCAACTCGACTCCGAACGCGCCCAGGGTCGAGTGCGTTCGGTGCTGCACGGGATCCCCCTGGGGGTCAAGGACATTGTGGCCACCCACGAGGGCCCGACGACGGCGCAGTCCCTCGCTCTCGATCCAGCTTGGGGGGCGGCGGGCGATGGGCCGGTCATGGCGCGGTTACGTGCTGCGGGCGTCATCGTGCTGGGAAAGACCACCACGATGGAGTTTGCCATCGGCTTTCCCGACCTGCGTCTGCACCGAATCGACGACAGCGCGTCGGAGGCCGCTAAGCCCTTTCCCTTGCCACGCAACCCTTGGGGGTTGGACCACTGGCCGGGGGGCTCGTCCTCCGGTACCGCCACCGGCGTCGCCGCCGGGTTGTTCCCGGCCGGGCTCGGTACCGACACTGCCGGCAGCGTGCGCTTGCCTGCGGGGTATTGCGGGGTCACCGGACATAAGCCGACATTCGGACTGGTGGCCAAGAACGGGGTCGTGCCGCTGGGCTTCAGCTACGACCACATGGGGCCGCTGGCGCGCAGCGCGGCAGATTGCGCCACCTTGCTCAACGTCATGGCGGGTGCTGACCCGGGCGATGACACGACGGTGCAACGCCCGGCGGAGGATTTCGCGGCGGGCCTGGACCGCGGCGTGGCCGGAATGCGCATCGGCGTAGCTCGATCGGTGACCGTGGATGCGGGTTCGGCTTCCGACGCGGTGGCCGGCTGCTTCGAGGCGGCGTTGGACGCTTTGCGCGCTGCCGGTGCGGTGCTCGTAGCGGTGCAGTTCCCGCTGTGGGACGAGCTTGGCGAGTCTTGCTTCAGTGGCTTGTTTGCCGAGGCCTTTGCCTGGCACCGCGACCTGCTGGCTCGCCGTTGGGACGATTATGGGGTGGACACCCGGCGCGGTATCGCCCAAGGGGCGTTGATCAGCGGCGGCGATTACGTGCAGATCCAACGTTTGCGGACTTTGGGGCGGCGCCGCGTCGCTGAACTGTTCCAGTCGGTGGATCTGATCGCCACCCCGACGACGGGAACCACGGCCATTCGCTATGGAGCGGACCCCGACCGTGCGGCGCGGCTGCGTACGTTGTACACCCCGCCGTACAACTCGCTGGGCTTGCCGGCGATCGCCCTGCCGATGGGTCTCGCCGATTCGATGCCAGCCTCGCTGCAGCTTGCCGGACCGGCGTTCGCCGACGCGGTGGTGCTGCAGGCTGGGGCCGCCTTCCAACACTTCACCGATTGGCATCTTGCCACCCCCCCGCTTTGGTGAGCACTAGACGTCACCATGTAGGAAAGGACCTGCTATGAGCACCTCGAGGGCCGCCGATGTCGAATTCTTCTGGGACCCGGTCTGTCCCTGGGCCTGGCTCACCTCCCGCTGGGTGGCCGAAGTGGCCACACTGCGCAACCTCGAGGTCGACTGGCGCTTCATCTGCCTGCGCTTGTTGAACAAGGACAAGGACTACCTCAAGGACTTTCCGGAGGGGTATATCGCGGGCCACGGCAGCGGCCAGAAGCTGCTGCGGGTAGCGGCGGCCATCCGTGCCGCCGAGGGCTCGGGTTCCATGGGCGAGCTGTACACCCAGTTCGGTGGCGATTTACATGTGCGTCGGCGCCGCCACGACATCGTGGACCATTTCGAAGCTGGCTTCCCCGACTACCTCCGCTCGGTCGGCATCGCCGAGCACTACCTCTCCGCCGCCAACGACCCGGCCTGGGACGAGGTGTTGCAGGCCGAGACCGACGAGGCCCTCAGCCGTACCGGTCGGGATGTCGGCACACCCATCATCAGCTTCGCCCGTGACGGGCAAACCTATTCCTTCTTTGGCCCGGTGATCAGCCGGGTCCCGCGGGGTGAGGAGGCGCTGCGATTGTGGGACGCGGTATGGGAAGTGGCGACCTTCCCCGGTATGGCGGAACTCAAGCGATCCCTTCGCGAAAGGCCGCAACTGGCGGAAAGTCTCGGCGACGGCGCATAGCGCTGATCGCGTTCAACCCACCACGGTGTAAAACCAGCGGGTGTGATGGCGACCGCGGGCGCGGCTCAGGGTGGGCCGAGCAGCATGGTCTCGAGTTCGGCCACCAGCACGGCATACCGTTGGGGATCCACCCCCCAACTCGGCGGCCGCACCACCATTGAGTCGGCTCGGTCCCAGAGCTTTTCCAGTCGGCCCAAGACGTCATCACGGTCCCCGCACAGCACGAACGTGCGGGCCATGGCCTCGGGAACGAGATCGACGCACTCGGCGACGGGCTTGGTGCGTCGGGCTTCGATAAGGCGATCGACCACGTCACCGAACCCGTGGGCGGCAAAGTACGGCCGATACTGGTCGATGCCACCATAGAAGGCCATGTTGCCCCGGGCGCGACGTACGGCTTGGGCCGGGTCCGTGTCCACCGACGCGGTCACCCAGAGCTGCAGATGGACCGATGCGGGGTCACGACCGGCGGCGGCCGCACCGCGTGCGAGGGCATCCATGGCCGGGCCGAAGGTCCAGTCCGTTGACCAAACCGGGTGGCCGATGAGGCCGTCGGCGCTCGACCCTGCGAGCTCACACAGGCGCTCGCGCAATGCCGCGACCCAGATCGGTAGGGGCGCCGAACGGGGGGCGAACGTCGGCTCCATGCCGACGAAGTCCAGGTCGTAGTGCCGACCGGGAAAGGGGCTGATTGCTTGCCGGTGCCGGGCGGCGTCGGCCACGTGGCGGACCACTTCTATCACCTCGGCCAATCGCCCGATCGGCGGCTCGTAGGCGGCACCGAAGTAGCGCTCGGTCCAATACTTCGGTGCCGCGCCGAGGCCGAGCGTGAACCGTCCGCGGGCGAGGTGGTCGAGGTCGAGCGCGGCGCATGCCGTCTCGAATGGGCTGCGCACGAAAGCCATGACGATGCCTGAAGCCACCTCGAGCGTGGTCGTCGCCGAGGCCGCGACGGCGAGTTGGGCCCAGGGCGGTCCGTAGACCTGGGTGCCGACAACGCCCCGATAGCCTCGGTCCTCGGCCCGCCGGGCGGCCTCGGCCACGGTGGTGGCGTCGGCCCCTCGGGGCAGGCCAGTCCAATACGCCCGGTCGGTCCTCATCGTGTTCGCCCCTCGTCCACGTCGCGGCGGCGATGGGTTGGTGCCGGGCGCGGTCGGAGATTACCGCCGCGACGTGGTCGCGGTTGTCCCTCGACGTTGACCGGCGCGCACGGTCAACCTCGGCCAGACTGGGAACCATGGCTGATGAGGTGCTCTACGACGTGGTTGATGGTGTGGCGACGCTGACTCTGAACCGGCCCGCTCGGCTCAACGCACAAACCACCGCGATGTTCGAGCTCGCGATGAAGTACCTCGACACGGCGGCCTCGGATCGAGGCGTGCGCGTCGTGGTCGTGACCGGCGCCGGTCGGGCGTTCTCTGCCGGAGGCGATCTCAGTGTCATGTCCGAACCCGCTGGTGATGAAGTGGCCCCGCGCCCCACCCGGGTGCGGGCCCTACGCGAGCTGACCCGTACCTCGCAGATGCTCTACGAGATGCCTAAGGTCACCATCGCCGCTATCAACGGCGCCTGCGCCGGGGGCGGGTTCTCGTGGGCCATGGCATGTGATCTTCGTTACGCCGCAGTGTCGGCGAAGTTCACGACGGCGTTCGTGAACGCCGGGTTGTCCGGTGATTTTGGGTTGACGTGGTTTCTGCCTCGAACGGTGGGCTCCACCCGAGCCAAGGAGCTGTTTTTCTTCGGCGACGTGTTCGATGCCGCGCAGGCCAAGGAACTCGGCATCGTGAACGACGTGTTCGACGACGACCAATTGCTGGTGGAGGTCGCAGCGCGGACCACCCGGCTGGTGGGGAAATCGCCCCGGGCCCTGGCAGGAATCAAGGCCAACTTGAACGAGGGTGGCAACGTGGATCTCGGCCGGCATCTCGAGTTCGAGTCGGACCGTCTGATCAGCCTGATCGGCTCGGCGGACAATCGGGAAGCCGCGGCGGCCTTTCTCCAGAAGCGGCCGGCAAAATTCGTGGACTGAACGGTGCGGGGGCGTGAGCAGCCGCGGCCGCTTTCGGCTCGAACACACGCCGTTGCACCCATGAACGGGGCAAGGACGGGTGCTAACTTGCCGCGGTGGAGATCGGCTTGCTTTCCCTCGGTGATGTGCTGCCCGACCCGATTGGCGGCACTCTGCCATCTGATGGTCAGCGAACCCGCGCCATCGTGGAGATGGCGGTAGCGGGGGAGGCGCTCGGCTTTGACCTGGTGCATCTCGGCGAGCATCACGGTAGCGGCTATCAACTGTCCGCTCCGCCGGTCGTGCTCGCTGCTATCAGCTCTCGGACCACCACGGTGCGTTTGTCCACCGGGGTGACGCTGGCGGCCAACCTCGATCCGGTGCGTATGGCGGAGGACTACGCCACCCTTGACGGGCTCAGCGAAGGGCGAGCCGAGATCGTGGCCGGTCGGGGGAGCTACTTCGCTCGTACCTTTGAGTATCTCGGTCAGGATTTCCGCCAGAGTAAGGCGTTGTTCGCCGAGCACGTCGAGTTGCTGGTGCGCCTCCTGCGGGAGGAGAACGTGAGCCACCCCGGTGGCTTGCGACCGGCGCTCGATGGCTTCACCTCTCGCCCGCGCCCCGAAGGTCACCTGCCAGTTTGGGTCGGTGGCGGCTCGAGTCGCGATACCCCCGCGCTGGCCGCCCGCCTGGGTCTGCCGCTGATGCTGCCCAGTGTGTTCGCCCCACCGGAACAGTTCGTGGCGGCGGCGGAGGCCTACCGTGCCGCGTGGGACGCGGCAGGTCATGCTGGCCCGGCGCGGGTCGGCGCCATCTGCCATTGCCACGTCGGGGCCAGCACCCAAGCGGCCCGACGGACCTTCGAGCCGCACTACCTCCAGTATTGGGCCTGGGTGCAGGACCTCGTTGCTGCCTACACCCCCAACGCGCCGCGCCTGGCCTTCGACTTCGACACCATGCTCAACGGCCCCGCCATCTGCGGCAGTGCCCAACAGGTCATCGACCGCGTGGGCCAGTGGAAGGCCATGTTGGGACTGGACCGGTTCGCCTTCATGTTCGATCTGGGCGGCATGGCGCAGCCCTTGATGCTGGACACGTTGGAGCGTTTCGGCACCGAGGTGCTACCGGCCATTTCTTGACCTGGCTGCAACCGATCTTGGACCCGATGTCGGGCAGGCCACCGAGTGCTGGCCCGCCCTGACGATCGGTTACTCAGTGAACGTCGTTCTCGCTCATTCCGGCGATGGCCAGGGCCTTACGCTTGGCGAGATCCATGTTGTAGTGGTTTCGAGTCACGATGCGCTGGGCGTAGAGACCACCACCGGCTTGGATGTTGGTGACAAACTTCCAACCGCCGTAGGCATCCGCGGTGAGATCGCGGATGGTGTGCATCAGCATGGTGCGATACTCCCCGTCCGCCGCGCCGGTGGACATGTACTTGCGGGCGAGGTGGCCGACCTCTTCGTTCTCGAGGTCGGCGGGTGCGGGAGCGGTGAGCACCGCACCGCCAGCAATATCGTGCACGTGCCGCACGATTTGGTTGTAGTTGGCGGCGGCGTGGAACTTGCCTGCGTTGACGTACAACTCGTTGGGGAACGCCGCGCCCTCAGGGCCGATATTGCAGTTGGCGATGGCGGCCTCCAGCGTCGCCCGGATGAGGGTGGCATGGATGATCATCTCGGAGATTTTCTCCTTGACGTGGCTGATGCCGGCGGTGCCATTGGCCTCGGCTACGAGCTGGGCGAGACCGACGAGCTCGTCGGCCTCGTCTACGAACGCAGAGAGGCCTCCCAGGCGCTCCCACAGCCCGAGGGAGTGGGCGAAGACCGCAGCGTAGGCGGTTTCCCCATCGAGGAAGATCCGTTCGTTCGGTACGAAGACATCATCGAAAATCACGAAGCCTTCGGGGTAGTGATACCGGGAGGACACCGGGAAGGAACGGGTGTCGTGATGGCGGGGCGCGTAGGTGGTGTTGATGATGCGGACGCCGGGGGAACTCACCGGCACGGAACACGCGATGGACCATTCCTCCTCTCCGGGTTTCATGGCCTTGGTCGGCATGGTGAGCAGATCGTGCCCGTAGGAGGCGCCGGTGATGTGCAGCTTGGCGCCGCGTAGCACCACGCCGTCGCGCTGGCGATCCACGACGTGCACATACATGTCGGGGTCGTCCTGCTTGCCGGGGGGACGGCTGCGATCACCCTTGGCGTCGGTAATGCATTGGGTGATGCGCACGTCGTTTTTCTGCGCCTCCTCGATGTAGGCGTCCATGCGCTCGATGTACTCGGGCTTGACGCCCGCCATGCGGCCCGACGCCGTCTTGAGCGTCTGGATGGAGGTCGAGGTGACGTGCGCCATCATCCCGGCGTCGTGCAGCATCGGGATGAGCGCCCGCAGGTCGTCCGCGGAGCGCGGCACCCCGAGCAAGGGGCTGGTGGCACCGGGGGTCGGGTCGTAGTACTTGTCGTAGGCGCGGGCGGTGAAATCGGCGGTCTGGCCGAGCAGCGGATGGCTGGGCAGGTCTGGGACACGCTCACCCTCGAAGTAGGTGAGCCGACCGTCCCGCAGCGACTGCTTGTACTGCTCTCCTGTCAACATGGTGACCGTTCCCCCGGATCTATCTGGCTCGCCACCGCTCCGTCGGAGGGTGCGTCGCCGCTGTGGATGTGGCCTCGCAACCTAGTTCGCGTTGATGGTGCCATCATCGCCAAAGCGGGTGGCACGCATGAGCACGAGACCGGTGACGATGGTGGCCGCGCCACCGACTCCGACCGCCACTTGCGGCGTGGCGACCTCGGAGATGGCGCTGACGATGATGGCGCCCACCGGGGTGGAACCCAGGAACAAGATGGCGTACAGCGCCACCACCCTGGCCCGGAAAGCAGGGTCCGCGACGTGTTGAAGGCGTGTGTTGGTGGCCGCGACGTACATCGAGGCGAAGAAGCTGGTCAACGCGAGTAGCGGTAAGGCCATCTCGGCGCGGGGCGCGACGGCGACGCCGGTCGCGGCGAGGCCGAACAACAGCGCCGCACGGCCGATGAGGGCTGCACCGGCGTTGCGTCGGGAGGCCGCGGTGAGCGCGCCGAGCAGGGCACCGGCGCCGCTGACCGAGCCGAACGCGGCGAACATGGTGGGACCGGACCCAAAGGTGATGCGGGCGAGCAGGGGAGTGGTGAGCTGCTGGTTGAGGGCGAGGGTGCCGATCACTGCCAGCGCGGCCAGGGGTAGGCGTACCTCTCGCTCGTGCAGGGCGTAACGCACTCCTTGACGGATCTGCGCCTTGCCCGCGGCCGCCCGTCCCACGGTGAAGAGTTCGCTGCGGCGAAGCCGCTGCATGGCGATCACCACGGCCAGGAAGGACACCGCATTGACGTACAGACAAGCTGAAGCGCCGATGGTGCCAATCAGCAGGCCGGCGATAGCGGCGCCGACGAGGCGCGAACTGGTCATGATGGCGCCATTGAGCCCGACCGCGCTGGGCAGATCGGCGGGAGGCACCAGTTCGGCCGCCATTGAACTACGGGTCGGGGTCTCGAAGGCGTTGGCGCATCCGCCGAGCAGCGCCATCACCGCCAGCAGCGGCGTGGACTGATGACCGCTGGACACCGCCACGGCGGTAGCCAGCGCAATCACCGCCGCCGCGCCGTTGGTGAACTGAAGCATGGTCGGCTTGTCCGAGCGGTCCGCAATGGCCCCCGCCCAGGCGCCGAACACCAGCAGCGGGGTGAACTGCAGCGCGACGATCAGGCCCAGCGACAGCGACGAGTCGCTTTGATGCAGCACGATCCACGCGACGGCGGTGTTCTGGGTCCAGGTGCCGATGACGGAGAGAACCTGCCCGGTGAAGAACAGCCGGTAATTGCGCACCCGCAAGGCCCGGAACGGGGCTGGTCGATCCCGCCGGCTGATGCGCACCGGGTCGGTCTAGCACCTTGGTACTGGGCACAGTCGGTAGCGGCATCGTCGCTGGTGCCAATCATGGTTAGGGTGCACGATGCGCCCACGCGCGGTGTCCAGCGTGGGGACGATGGAGAGGGAACGCCATGCCAACCCGGCGCCGTTCAGCAGGCGGGTCGTGACTGCGGTGCGAAGCCGACCTCGGGTCGCGGTCGTGCCCGGCGACGGGGCATCGCCGGGCGCCATGGCGGCCACGTTGGACGTGTTGTACGCCGCCGATGTCGACATCGACTTCGACGTGTTGCCCGATGGGGCGGTGCTGAAGGCGTTGAGCCCCACCGAGCGTGGCGAGGTGGTCCATCCCCGTCTTGATGCCGCCGATTCGGTGCTGCTCGGCTCGACGGGGGGCATCACCCCAGGTCCGATCTACCTTCGTTACCAGCGCGGCACCTGGGCCAACCTACGGCCGGTGCAGTGGCGGCGGGGGTTTGCCTCTCCCTATGCACAGCCCGAGGGCATCGACTATCTGATCGTGCGCGAATGCCATGAGGATCTTTACATCGGCTTCGAAGGTGAATTGGCGACATTGCGGGCGAGCGGCCTGGCTGAAGGTATTCGCGGGGTGCGCGTCCCTCCCGGTATTGATGGCCGGTATGCGGTGAAGATCATCACCCGTGATTTCACCGAACGTATCGCTCACCGGGCCTGTCAGGAGACCGTCTCCCGCAAGGCCGCCGGGTACCCGGGACGACTCACCATCGGCGCCAAGACCAACATGCTCACCGTCACCGACCGCTTCTTCGCCGATATCTGCGCCGAGGTGGGTTCGCAGTACCCGATCGAGGTGGAGACGGTCATCATCGACGACCTCGCTCACCGTCTGGCGCTCCGCCCGCACGATTTCGACGTGGTGGTGCTGCCCAACCAGTACGGCGACATTCTCGCTGATGGCGGCGCCGGCCAGGTGGGAGGCATGACGCTCACACCATCGGGCTGTTTCGGCGACGACTTCGCCTACTTCGAGGCGCCACAGGGCGCGCCAGCACCAGCGGATCAGGCTGATGTGGTGAACCCGACGGCGTTGATGCTGGCCGGCGCTTGGCTGTTACGCCATGTGGGTCAAATCGCCGCCGGGGACCGCGTCGATGCCGCGGTCAGCGCGGTGTACGCCGCGGGTGTGGTGCTTCCCATCGACCAGGGCGGCTCGGCTACCACGGTGCAATTCGCCGCCGCAGTAATCGAGGCTCTCGGCGGTTGAAACGCTGAGGGGCCGAACTCGACTCGAGATCGGCCGGTTCGGTCAGGGAGCTTCCCGCCAGCTTTCCTCGATGGGCGTGGGCTGGAGGTGGCGGGGCTGCTGTTGTGGTCGACCACCCGCCGGTACGACGCGGGAGAGGAACTCCACCACGGCGTCGGCGAAAATATCGTTGCGGTCACCGGCAACCATGTGCGACGCGTCGGACACATTGACGTACTCGCTATGCGGGCACAGCTCGAGGAAGCTGCGGGCGCCTTGCTCGCTGAGCACATCGGACAAGCCACCGCGCACCAACAGGGTGGGCAACGTGAGACGCCGGGCGCATGCGGCCTGCCGTTCATAGAGGGTCTCGAGGTCGGGCGCGCTGCTGCGCCAGCGCGGGTCCCAGTGCCAGTGGTAGCGGCCGTCTGCGCCGAGGCGGACGTTCTTGGCCAGCCCGTCGATCTTGCGCGGGGTGCTGCGATGGGGCTGGTAGGTGCCGATGGCGTCGGCCACCTCCTCCAACGTCGCGAAACCGTCCGGGCGCTGGTCCATGAAGGAGAGGATCTTGTCGACTCCTTCCGGTTCGAGACGAGGGGCGGTGTCGACCATGACCAAGGCGGTGGCGTCGACATGGTCCTGGCCCACCGCGGTGAGGCTGATGCCACCGCCCATCGAGGCCCCGACGAGCACCGGTCGCCGGTCGCCCAGCGTGTGCAGGAGGGCCACGAGGTCTGCCACCATCACATCGGGTCCATAGACGCCGTCGACAGACCAGTCCGAGTCGCCGTGGCCGCGGGCATCGACCGCCACGGCGCGATAGCCCGCCCGCCCTAGGCGTTCGCCCGTTCCCTTCCAGGCGTGACGGGTTTGGCCTCCGCCGTGCAGCAGCAGGACCAGTGGCCCCTCGAGGTCCCCCCAGCAATCACCGGCCACGGTGGTGCCGGTGGACAGTGGCCAGCGATGCATGGGCTCGGGGGTTCCATCCAACCGACGTCCTGCACTCATAGGTCAGTTCCTTGTCTGGCCGGTGCGCACTACCGGTACCACCGGTGAATCTAACCCGCGTTCGGATCGGACCCACACCTGGGGACCTCACGACTGCGGCGCCGATCGGGATCAGCGGGCGGGGTCTTGGCCCTTGAGCACATGGTCGGGTGGCCATTTGCCGGGGATCTCGCCGCGGCTGAGCAACACCTGGTGCACGGGGTCGAGCAGTTCGGCGAGTCGGGCGAGGCCGGACGCGCCCAACCGCCGAGCCGGTTCTGCGGCCAAGGCATCGGTGTGGGTCTCGATGGCACTTCGGCCATTGCGACCCTCAACGGTCAGCGCTCCGGCCCCATCCAACCATCCGCGCTGCACGAGGGCATCGACCGCGCCATCCCATTCGGAGTCGTTCCAGCCCCGAATGGCCTGCAGGGTTTGCTTGTTGCCATGGCCGCGCGCTGCCATGAGCACTTGGCAACCCACCGGGTCCACGCTGGCGGCGGCGAGGGCAATGGCGTGGCTGTCGCCTCGGTGTTCACGCAACAGCGTGCAGGCATGCCACAGCTGCAGGTGGGCAGGCTCGGGCCATGGCAGCGTCAGATGGCCGCCATAGAGCGGGCGGGCCCCTGATTGCACGCCTTCGATGCATTGCCGGGCCAGCACCGCGGCCTCGGCGATGGCAGCGTGATGGGCGTTGCTCGCGCCGTCGAAGATCCGTTGCCACGCCCGGTCGACCGCATCGAGGCGAACGTCAAGGCACTGCTGCGGGCTGATGTACTGCCATACCTCGGGCACGGCGCGCTGCACCATGCGCAACGCGAAGCCGTAGAACGTGGCCGCGATGACCTCTGGCTCGACCTTGCCCATCGGCGCGGAGCGGTAGGCGAAGTACGACGTCCACCAGCCCTTGATGCCGAACTCGGCGAAGACTTTTATTTCGGGTGTGTAGTACGAGACGTTGTGTATGGGCGCGACCAGAGCGGCCAGCTGGCGCGTGAGCGGCCAGGCGGCCTGATCGCCGACGGTGGGAAATGCAACCTCGGACATCGAACCGGGACCTCCTTGCAGCGGCGACGTTGGACGCGTCGGTCAGCGAACCGCGGCTGGCGGCCATTTGGTTATGGCCGGCCACAGCGCTCGCCCGCCCGCAGCGGCCAGGCTGGCACCGAGGGCAGCGGCCCATTCGGCTTCTGCGCCGTGCTCGTCACGCCAAGACCACAGACGACGTGTCGTGTACTGGAGGCGATGCTCGTCGGTGTAGCCGATGGCGCCGTGGATCTGATGGGCCAGCTTGTTGATGATGCCCACCGCACGGCCGGTGACGGTCTTGGCCGCGGCGACGACTCGCATCGCCTCGTCCTGGTCGGCGCCGGCGGCAAGTACGTCTACGGCGTTGTCGGCGGCGGCTTGCGCCGCGGCGGCCTCACCCGCCATCTGGGAGAGGTACTGCTGGAGTACCTGGAACTTGCCGATCGGCTTGCCGAACTGCTCGCGCTCGTTGCAGTACTGCACGGACAGGTCCGCGGCATGGGACAAAGCCCCCGCCATCAGCAGCGAGCGGGCCAGTGCCCCGCGGCCATGGACTGCGGCCACCGATGGCCCTGCCACCAACGACGCTGCGGACACTGTCACCTTCGCCCACGGCTCTCCGGCATAGTTTCGGCCGGACTCGCCGAGGATGACATCAGCGCTGCTCACCACGGCGACCCCAGCGTCGGTGACCACCACAAAGGCCGTGGCCACCGGGGCCCAGTAGGTTCGAGCGCCTTCGCCGATGACCACCGCCATGGGGCCTTCGGGCAACTGCAATCCTGCCTGCTCGCACACCCAGCCGCCCACAATGGACAGCTCCGTCAGCGGAACTGGGGCGCAGTGGCGCCCTGCGGCCTTGGCGATAGCGGCGGCGTCGTGAAGGGTCCCGCCCGAGCCACCGATGGACTCGGCCAAGCCAACAGTGGACATGCCCGATTCGGTCAGGGCGTTCCAGAGCACGGCATCGAGGCCGCCCTCGGCGGCGCCCACTTTCTCGGGCTCGCACAGATCGCCGAACATCGACTCGATGGTCTCTATCAGCAGTGGATCGACGGTGCTCATCAGCGCACTCCCAACTCTCGGGCGACGATGCCGCGAAGGATCTCGTTGGTACCGCCGCGGAGGGTGAACCCGGGGGCGGACAGTATGGAATCGCCCAGAAGCTGGTCGAAACGCTCGCTCACGCCGGGCGGTACGAGGCGTCGGGCCACTTCGGGGATCTCACCCTCGAGTTGGGTGCCAAGGTCCTTGACCAGGGCGGCTTCGGTAACTGGGGACCGGCCTGCGTCGAGCGACAGCGCCACGGAGATGCACAGCCGACGCAAGGCGGTCATACGGCCGAACAAGGTGGCGATCTCGGCTGAAGCTTCCGAGGAGGGAGTTGGGCCGACGGCGTCCACCAGCGCGGCCAGTAGAGGGTAGGTGGACAGGATCCGTTCGGGTCCGGAACGCTCGTAGGCCAGTTCGCCGATGACCTGGGCCCAACCATTGCCCTCGACGCCGAGCATCATGTACTCGGGTACGAACACGTCGGTCATGACCACCTCGTTGAAGTGGTGGTGGCCCGACAGCAGCCGGATCGGGCGAATCTGCACGCCGGGGGAGCGCAGGTCCAGCACGAATTGGCTCATACCGTTGTGGCGGCCGTTGGCCTCCGCCGCGGGGGTGCTGCGCACCAGCACGATGAAGTACTGGTTGTTGTGGGCCTGGCTGGTCCACACCTTGGTGCCGTTGATCACCCAGCCACCATCGACCCGTCGCGCCGTTGAGCGGATTGACGCCAGGTCTGAGCCGGAGTCAGGCTCGGACATGCCGATGGAGAAGTACGTTTCGCCGCGTACGATGCCCGGCACGAGTTCCTCGCGTAGCGCATCGTTGCCGTGCTTGATGATGGTGGGCCCGGACTGCCGTTCGGCGATCCAGTGCGCCGCGATTGGGGCGCCGTAGGCCAGCAACTCCTCGACGACCACGAAACGGTCGAGGGCGGACCGCTCCTGGCCGCCGTACTGTTTGGGGTACGTCAGCCCGAGGAAGCCTTCCGCGCCCAATTTGCGCGAAAAGCTGGGGTCGTGGCCCGATAGCCACGTGTCCGCCCGCGGTGTGAACGTACCGTTGGCCAGTTCGGCCTCCAGGAACGCCCGAACACGGGTGCGGATCGCTTCAGTGGAAGCCGGTAGGGCGGCATCGGGGAACACAAGGCGGTTGGCCATGGACCCAGTTTTCAGCCCCGAGGGGTCACTTGGCGAATCCTTGGGCCGAAGCCGCCGGACCCGAACCGTAGTTGGGGCGCTGAAGCGCTCATCGGGTGCGCCGAGCAGGCGGTTCGTGGACGGCGGCGCCGTCGTCACCGAGCATGGCTCGAAAGGACCGTCCATGTTCAGCGAGGTACTCGCTCTGCGCCGCTACGCCGTTTCCCGGTACCTCGAGGTGGTGTCCGACCTCGGCAAGACCGCGTCGGGCAACGATCCCAAGCAAGCGATGCGCGACGCTGGCAAAGTGCCCCAAGCGGGGACTGTGAATTGGCGGGCTTCACCATTCGTCGCTGAGTCCGGTCACTGCGCTGTCCCCGCCTGCGAACTCGTCCCCAGCCCCCGAAAGGCCCCCAGTGCCCGACGAAGCAACGCCCGATCCGCTCCTCGACGCGAACCTGTCCCATCTGTACGTGCAGACCTGCGGCCAGGGTCAGCGGATGATCTTTACCCATGGCGGCGGTGACCGAGCCGAGACGTGGGCGTCGCCGTCGGCCGATTTCGCCCGTCGGGGCTGGGCCACCGTGGCGTGGGACCTGCGCGGCCATGGCCGTTCTGCCGCCCCCGCTGTTGCTGATTACTACAGCCGGGAGACGGCCCTGACCGACCTTGAGATGCTGGCCGGCGGCCAAGCGGTGGTGCTGGTCGGCCATTCTCTCGGCGGGTACCTGTCCATGGCGTTCGCGCTGCGCCATCCGGCGCAGGTGCGGGCCTTGATCCTGGTGGCGGCGGGCCCCGGTTTCCGCGACCCGCAGGCCCGGGCGCGCTGGAACGCCAACGTTACGAGGGCCATCGCCCGCTTCGGGATGCCGGCGGAGGCGGCGGGGATTCTGGCGCAGCACGACTCGTGGGTCATCGACGAACTCGGTTCGATCACGGTGCCGGTGTTGCAGCTGGCGGGCGCACGCGATGTCCGCTTCCTGGCGTCGCTGAACTATGTGGCCACACGGCTCGGTGGCCCCAACCGTTTCGTCGTCGTTGCCGAGGCCGGCCACCACGTGCACCGCCACGCGGCCGAGGTAGTGAACGCCGAAATCGTGACGTTCCTCGACGAACACGGCCTGGCACCTACCTGATCGGGCGGCGTGACCCGGCCGGGCAATCGCTTCCGCTTAGTTCGACACCGTGAAGGTGGGGCTGGTGTCGGTGGTTGCGCCCTTGAGGTGACCGACAAGGAAATCGATGCTGTGCTCGAGCTCCTCCACCGGCACCGCGGGGTGCAGTCCCGGGTTGGCGTGCAGTCGCTTGTCCGTTGAGCCGAACGCATCGAACAAGGCCAGGTATTCCTCGCGGGAGAACAACTCGTCCTCCAGCTGGCACAAGAACAACACCGGGCAGGTGATGGCCTGCGCCGCGGCCGAAATGCGGGGGCGGTAATGGTCGGGGCCAGTGATGCCCATCAGGCCCAGGACGGCCACCTCAACGCGTCGCTCGACGGCCACAAACGGGGCGCCGAAGATGGTGCCCATCGACAAACCCCAGTAGCCGATGGGGCCGGAGCCAACTTCGGGAAGGGCCGCCACGTGGTCGAGGGCATATTGCCAGTCCGCGATCATGTCCTCCACGCTGCCCTCTCGGCGCCATTCCGGCCAGAACGATTCGCGGCCACCTGGAGCGCGGAAACGCCGACCGTGCACTGGTCCGTCGATGGACAGCACGAAACAGCCGTGCTCACCGGCGAGGCGTCGGGCCAGCCACGGGATGGGGGCCTGATGGCGGTCACCGGACGCGCCGTGTCCACAACACACCAATGGGGCGCCGGGCGCCACGTCGTCGGGTTGCCACAACACGCCCGACACCAGCCGACCGTCACGGTCGAGGTCGAACTCGCGCTTGACCAGCGCACCTTCACGTTGTTCGTCAACGAAGCTCACCGCACGAGTCTGTCATTCCCGCCCGGGCGCCGCCGGCCCGCGGCTTCGGGTCGCCATTCCTGCTCACGGCTGGTGGGCACGGTGCTACGTTCCGCCGATGGTCCTCGATCCCGCTCACTCGTCCGCCGCGCCGCTGGTTGGTCGCATTTCCAATCCGGCCGCGGAAGGCATTGTCTACGGTCCGGGGACCACCCGGGCCGAGCTGAACAAGCTGCTTGAGCGCTGCGGCGTCGAGCGGGCGTTCGTGGTGACCACGCCCTCTGTGCTGCGCTGCGGGCTTGCCGCCACGGTAGAAGCGATCCTCGGCGAGCGCTTCGTGGGGATGTTCCACGGCTCGATGGAACACACCCCAGAACCAGTCGTGCTGGCTGGCGCGAGCGCGGCCCGCTCCGCCCAGGCCGACGGCCTGATCAGCCTGGGAGGTAGTTCAGTGGTGGACCTCACCAAGGGCATCGCCATGGTGCTGGCCGAGGGTGAAGACCTGTCTCAGCTCCGTATGGAATTCCGCGCCGGGCAACCCGGTCGTAATCGCCGTCCCGAGCTCAACGCGCCGAAGTTGGTCCACATCGCGTTGCCGACGACGTTGTCGGGGGCCGAGTTCACCGGGGCGGCCGGAATCACCGACCCTGTCGGCGGGGTGAAGCAGATCTACCGCGACGCCAAGCTGACCCCGCGCTGGGTGCTTCTCGATCCGGAGTTGACCCGCGATACGCCGGCCTCGTTGTGGGCGGCGACGGGTATGAAGGCGCTGGCGGACACCATTGAGGTGTTGTGCTCGCGGCGGGCCACGCCGCTTTCGGACGCGGTGGCGCTGGCCGCGCTGTCCATGCTGAGCGAGGAATTGGGCCCGGCTACCGCGGATGGCGACAACCTCGCGGCGCGCGGCCGCTGCCAGTTCGCGGTGGGTATGGCCCTGCCGCAGTTGGCCATGGTGGGTGTCGGCCTGGTGGCAGGTTTGCGTCACCAACTCGGTGCTGGCCTCGGGGTCGGCCACGGTGTGGCCTCCACCATCGTGCTTCCCCATGTGTTGCGCTGGAACGCGCCAGCCGCCGGTTCGGCGCTGCGTCGCGCTGGCGCGGCGGTCGGCGTTGATGCCGGTGGGGACGCCATCGAGGGGCTGATCGTGGGCATCGAGCAGCTCACGCAGACCCTGGGTCTGCCTACCCGGCTGCGTGATGTAGGCGTGGCTGAACGCGACCTGGCCGGTGTCGCTGAACATGTGCTCGGCGACGGTGCCCTGGCCACGAACCCGAGGCCGGTCACCGATGCGGCCGAGGTGCTTGAGGTGTTGCACGCCGCTTGGTGAGTGACCTCCCGGTGCGGCGTCAGGCGTCAGGCGTGGGTTCGTGGGGTTTGTCGTCGCGGTCAGCGTGACGGAAGGCGCGGCGCAGATCGTCGCTGATCTCGGCGAAGGTGGTGGCGAGGGCGTCGGACAATGCGGTCCCGACCTGTTTCACATCGTCTTTGACTGCGGGGTCTTTGACCGCGGCGCCGACTGCGTCGAGCACCCCGTCGAGCGCATCACCCAGCTTTCGCACCGCTTCGTGGACCCGTGCGTCACGAGCAGTGTCGGCCCCGGTCGCCCCCGGCTCCGCGCTGCGGGTCTGCTCGAAGTGGTAGCGCAGCTTTTGGCCCAACCCGCTGACGTGGGATCCGACCTCACTCCATTTGTTCGATGCATCTGCCATGGTGCCATGGTGCCACCGGCGCACGCGGTATGCAGGGCCGGAGCCGCGGCAACGCTGGCTGGCGGCCAGGGTGGCTGCTGGGGGAGGCTGGTTACGGCGTCCGCACAGGGGGTACGCCAGGGGGATCGACGATGAAGATCGCAGTGGAGTTTCCCAGCGTGGCCTTCCGGGAGGGCCCCAAGCAGGTTGCCGCCGTGGCTCGGGCCATCGAGGAGATCGGTTACGACGAGCTCGCCGTGTTCGACCACGTGGTGATGGGCTATCCCACCGAGCACCGACCGGCGCCGCGGTACCCCTCGAACATGCCCGTGCTCGAGGCTTTGATCCTGTTGGGCTTCGCCGCGGCGGTGACCGAGCGGGTCAGCTTGTCGACCGAGGTCCTGGTGTTACCCCAGCGTCAGCCCGTACTGGTTGCCAAGCAGGTCAGCACCCTCGACACGCTGTCGGCGGGCCGGATGCGGCTCGGGGTCGGTGTCGGCTGGCAGGAGGCCGAGTTCGACGTGTTGCAGACCTCCTTCAAAGATCGCGGTCGGCGCATGGACGAAGCCATCGAGGTGTTGCGGGCCTACTGGGGCCAGGAGCGCATCGACCGTGACGGGGGGTATTACCCCGCTGACGCCATAGCCATGGACCCCAAGCCACCGCAGGGCGGCAAGCTGCCGATTTGGATCGGCGGGCTCACCGACGCGGCGTTGCGCCGCGCTGGCCGACTCGGCGACGGCTGGATGGGTTCGGCCACCGGCAGCGACGAGGGTGTGGTGAAGGCCATGGCCAAGATTCGCGGCTACGCCGAACAAGCAGGTCGAGACCCTTCCGCCATTGGGATGCAGCTCATGCTGGCCCCGCCTCCAACCGATGCCGAGGGCAAGTCCTTCTACGCCGATCATGACCGGGTCGTTCGTCGGGCGGAGCAGATCTCCGCCATGGGTGTCGACTGGACGGCGGTGAATGCCACCGCCATCTTCCAGGCCGGTGCTCGCTCGGTGGACGCCATGATCGACAAGCTCGCTCAGATCCACACCAAACTGCGGGCCGCTCTCGGGTAGTTACGCCCTCGCGGCGAGCGGGCCAGTGGGGCCGGGAGTACCGTGGGACCATGTCCCGCACCGGCTCCGGCCACCCGTTCCTCGCTTCGGCTATCGCCTCGGAGGCTGAACTCGACGCCCTCTATGGCCATCCGGTCCCTGCTGCGGTCACCAAGGAGCTGGGCTTCATCTCCCAGGACTACCGGCGATTCATCGAGCAATCGCCTTTCGTGTTACTTGCCACGGCCGGCCCCGAAGGGCTGGACTGCTCACCGCGGGGCGAGCTAGGTGGCGTGGTCCGGGTGCACGATGAGCGGACGCTGTTGCTGCCCGACCGGCGTGGCAACAACCGGGTCGATTCGCTCCGCAACATCGTGCGCGACCCCAGGGTCGGCATGTTGTTCCTGGTCCCCGGTGTGGGTGAGACGCTGCGACTGAACGGTGCGGCGTCGTTGAGCACCGATGCCGCGTTGTGCCGAAGCTTCGCCGGACCTCAAGGCGACAAGGTTCCAACCTGCGTCATCGTGGTCGACGTGCAGGCGGTCTACATCCAGTGTCCCAAGGCCCTCACCCGTTCGCAGTTGTGGGATCCGGCGCATTTCGTCGAGCGTGACCGTCTGCCCTCGGTCGGACAGATGATTCAGGCCATCGCCGAGGGCACCGTTTGCCCTTAGGGTGCGACCGAACGGTCCCGCCAGGATCAACGATTGGCGATGGCGGCGAGGATCCGGCGACGTTCGGGTGGAGTATGGCCGTGCAGGTACAGGCACAAGACGTCGATGCCCGCGTCGTCGTAGGTAGCTATTGCGGCGCGCATGGCACCGATGTCGTCCACGTCGAGACAGGTGCCCGCGACGACGGCATCAGGGTCTGTGAGTCCCTGGGCCACGAAGTGCCGGTGGTAGTTGGCCATCTGGTCGTAGCCGATGGCATCGGGTCGTAGACCCATCGCCGTACCAACCCGTATGTAGAGCACGCTCTGGGCCTTGCGGTAAGGGCCGGTGACAGCCTTGACGGTGGCCACGGTGGTTCGCGCGGTGGCTGGGGTCAGCCAATTGAGCACCACACCGTCGCCATGGCCCGCGCCCAGCGTGACCATCTTCGGCCCGAGGGCGCCGACGAGGACCGCGAAGTCGTTGCCGAAGCGCAACCGGCCGCGCCAATCCTTCAACTCGTCGAGACAGTGGCGAAGGGTGGCGAGCGGCGAGGTAGGAAAGGCCACCTCGAAGCGGGCGGCGATCTCGCGGTGAGACACCCCGATACCGAGGTCGAAACGCCCGCCGGACTGCTCGGCCAGGGTGCCCGCCCGCAACGCCAGTTGCGGCATGCGCTGGAAGATGGCCTGGGCCACCCCGACCGCACCGATCAGCGTCGAGGTCGCTTCGAACACTGCGGCCAGTGTCACGAAGGGGTCGCGGCCAGCCAACCTCGCTTCGTTGTCGATCTGGCTGCCTTCGGGCAAGTACAGGTGGCTGTAGCCGAGGCCCTCGGCCTCGCGGGCCAAGCCGACCACGTCTGCCACGGCGATATCACGGACACAGACCCCGAGTTGCACGGCGCGACCGTAGCTCCCAAGGCCGCGCCAACGGTGTCGCATTCGTCGGTGGACTTCTGCGCTGGCGGGCGCGTCTCAACGCTGCTTGCGTCACGGGCCGTAGCCATACGGTGACCGCGCCGGGCGCCAGCTAGCGCGGCGTGGGCACGGGGCGCGGTTGGTCGACGTTCAGCTCGCCGCGGCCGCAGCCGGCTCGCGAGTTGTCCGACGTGAGGTCAGCGGCTCGTTGAGCTCGATGCCGTTACCCGAGGGGTCCTTGAAGAAGCACTGACGGCCGACCTGGGCGATCTCGGAAACCTTGGAGACCTTGATGCCTTGGGCCATCAACTCGTCGCGGATCGCATCGAGATCGGCCACGTGCAGGGCGAAGTGCGGACCCTTCGGCGGCACGAAGTCATCGCTTTGGATCAGGTGGACCTGGCGCCCGTCAGGGAGGCCAAGCCACGAGCCGGGAAAGCCGAAATCGGGGCGAGGCAGCTTTGCCAGGCCGAGGACGTCAGTGTAGAAACGCTCGGCCGCTTCGTTGTCGGCGACGTTGAGCGAGATGTGGTGAACCCCGAGAAATTCCATAGTGCAAGCGTACGCCTCATTGCTGTGACGCGCGCGCCGAACGCGCACCAGGTGGGGGCCCCGAGGTTCGGGGACGCCACCTGGTGCGTTCATTCGTTGTGGATCAGGCGGTGCTGGTGGCCAACGTGTCGCCACCGACGGGCAGCAATGACGTGTCGATGCCGTACAACTCGGCGACGTTGTCGCAGAGAATGCCCCGGCGCTGCTCCTCGGTGAGGTGGCTGGTGTGTTCGGTCAGCATCTCCTGGCTCCACGGCCACGTGGAGTCGGAGTGGGGGAAGTCATTCGCCCAGCACAGCCGTCGCCAATTCATCTGGTCGGCGTTGCGGAAGGCGACGAAGTCGTCTTGGAAGGTCATGTAGATGTGCTCACGGAAGTACTCCGAGGGCATCTTGTCGATGTTGGCGGTGAGCCACTTGCGGTGCCGGTTGAAGGCGTGGTCCATCCGGTACATGAAGTGCGGGGCCCAGCCGGCATCGGCTTCGACACAAACCAGCTTCAGGCGGGGCTTGCGCTCGAATACGCCACCGAGCACGAACATGCCCATGATGTCCTGGCAGCCCCGGATGATGGACAAGAAGCCGTTCATCTTGGGTCCGCGGTTGCGGTTGAGGCCGTCGGCGGCGCTGGTGAGGATGTGGAAGCTCGGCACCAGGCCGAGATCGACACAGGCATCCCAGAACTCGTCGTAGACCGGCGAGTCATAGTCCTCGACTTGGGGGTTACCCGGCATCATCACGCCGCGCATGCCCATGGCCTTCATCTTCTCTAGGTCGGCAATGCCTTCTTCGGGCGAGCGCATCGCGGTCTGGCCGAGGGCCAGCAGGCGGTTACGGTCCAGGTCGCAGTACTCCGAAATCCAGCGGTTGTAGGCGTCCATCACCGCCTTCTTGTAGTCGAAGTCGGGGTGGTTGCACAGCACCATGCCCACCGACGGATAGATGACCTCGGCCGAGACGCCGTCGCGGTTTTGGTCCGCAATTCGGTAGGAGGAGTCATAGCCGGATTTGGGCAGGTCCGAGTAGCGGGCCTTGGGGTTGAGTTCGTCGGCCTTTTGGCCGGCGGCGGCCACCAGCCCCATGGGGATGGACCGCTTCATCCCGTCGATGACGTAGACGTCGCCATGGTTGTCCGTCTCCACGACCCGGGGTGCTATGTCGACGTACTTGCGGTCGATGTAGTCCAGATAGGTGTTCGGTGCCTCGGTGATGTGCGAATCAGCCGAGATGATCGGAAAATCGACCTTCACGTGTTCCCCCAACGCTGTCTCCGGGCGGCGTGCCCTTGTCCGCCAAGTTACACCTCACCCGCCGCGCCGGGCACGGTAGGGCGTCCTCACCGGCGATGATCAGCGCCAATGAAGGGTGACGTGGCCTAACGAGGCAAAGTCGGCGACCACCGTCGAGCCGGCATCAGCGGTGAACACTTCGGTGCAGACCCCGGTGGTGACGAGGTCGCCCGCGCCCAAGCACCGGCCCCGGGCCAGCAGTTCGTTGGCCAACCAGGCGGCCACGTTGAGCGGATGGCCGAGGACCGCAGCGCCGCTACCGGTGCCCACCACGACGCCGTCGACGCGGGCCTCGATTGGCTGGCGGGCCAGGTCGAGATCTCGCCAATCACCGGCGTAGGGGCGGCCAGCTACCCAGCCACCGTGGATGGCGTTGTCCGCCGCGATCGACGCCGCACCGAGGGACCAGTCGGCAAAGCGGTGATCGACGATTTCGATGGAAGGAAACACCGCATCCACGAACGGGGCGATTGACGCCGCGTCATAGGGTCTCTCGCCCGCAGGCACGTCGGCGCCGAAGCGCAACCCGAACTCGCATTCAATGATGCGGGTGGTGAACCGTGCGGCCTCGAGCGTGACCGGTTCGGGCCACACAGAGTGGCTGAGCAGTCGGCCGAACAGCGGACTGTCCACCTGTAGGGCCTGTTGGGCGACGACGTTGGTGCACGCCACCTTGTAGCCCACTGGTCGGCCACCCGCGGCGCGGCACAGCCGTTCGACGAGCAGGTCTTGCACGGCATAGGCGTCCGCCAGGGTGACCGGACAGATGGCGCTGGGCAGGCCGCGGAGTTGGTGGCCGTTGGCGCGGTGCGCGGCGAGCAGATCGGCGGCGGCGGCCACGGCGTCGGGGCTCAGCGTTGGCGTCGGCATGGGGTTTCTCCGGTTGTGGGTTCCAGGTTGGCGCATTTTGTCATGATGAACCCATCTGCCGGCAGAACCAGACACCGCCGGCCGTCCCCGAGAGGAACGCGGTCATGCTGTTGGAGAACAAGGTCGCCATCGTCACTGGAGCCGCGTCGGGAATCGGTGAGGCGAGCGTCCGCCGATTTGCCCAGGAGGGCGCACTGGTGGTGGTGGCGGACATCCGTCACGCCAAGGCGGAAGCGGTGGCCCAGGCCATTCGGGACGAACAGGGCGAAGCCATTGCCGTGGAGGTCGACGTGGCCGACGCTGCCTCGGTGGAGGCGATGGTGAACGTGGCGATCCGTCAGTACGGTCGACTCGACGTGCTTTTCAACAATGCGGGGACGCTGCGCCCTGGTACCGCCGTGGAACTCAGCGTGGCGGACTGGGATTTCGTCATGGCGGTGAACGTGCGCTCGGTGTTCCTCGGCGCCAAGTTCGCCGTGCCGCACATGGTGGCGCAGGGCCGCGGATCGATCATCAACACCGCATCCATCTCGGGACTGCACGGAGACGGTGGGGCCGTCTGTTATGCCGCATCAAAGGCCGCAGTCATCAACCTGACCCGTGCCCTGTCCACCGACCACGGCCCCCAGGGCGTGCGGGTCAACGCCATCTGCCCCGGCACCATCGAGACGCCTCCGGTGAAGCGGATGATGGCCGAACCGGCGGTGCTCGAACGAAACATCAATGCCCATGCCCTGCGTCGCCTCGGCCTTCCGCAGGAGATCGCCGCGGCGGCGTTGTGGCTGGCGTCGGACGAGTCTTCCTTCGTGTGCGGCGAGGCAATTGCCGTCGACGGCGGCCTGCGGGCCCAATCGCCGCTCGGTGTGCTCGCCGATCCACGACCGGTTTCCCGGCGGGCCTAGCTCTGCGGTCGCGGCCTGGGGGCTGCGGCCGGGCATTTCGCGAGGCGCAGGGCGCAGCAGAGGAGTAGAAACGACGACATGGCGCTCACCATTGAAGACCTGCTGGCCAAACAAGAGATCGCCGATGTCATTCACCGTTATGCACGGGGCATCGACCGGATGGACTTTGACCTCGTGCGGTCCTGCTACCACCCTGATGCCTACGACGACCACGGCTCGATGAAGGGCGACGTGGACCTGTTTATCGGCGGTGCGGAGCAGTTCTTGCCCGGCTTCGTGGCCACGATGCATTTCATGGGCAACATGCTCATCGAAGTCGATGGCGACGTCGCCCGAGCAGAGACCTACGCCGTTGCCTATCACCGCGAACAATTCGAGGACCGCTCTGGTCGGGACGACATCTGGGGTATTCGTTACGTCGATCGCTTCGAAAAACGCCAGGGCGATTGGTTGATTGCCTACCGGGTGGTGGCCCAGGAGTGGCGTCGGGTCGATCCAATCCCCGTCGGCCGGGTCCGTGGTGGGGGCCCCGGCATGTGGGGTACCCGCGACGGTAATGACGCCATCGACTGGGTGCTTGAGGCCCAAGGCCCCGCCACGGGCTGAACGATTCGACTCCACTCACACCCGGTTCCTCGCGGCTCGGGATGCGGCCCGCCCTAGCGGTCATTGTAAGATTCATGTCAGCAATTGGAAACAATCGTTCACTTCGTGGCAACGATCGTTCATGCAGCGTCCATCCAGCGCTCACAACGAGTTCCTACGGTGCGCAGCGATGTATACCGCTCGGCACACCGAAGGCCCCAAGGGCCGCGAATTTGGACTCGCGGACCCGATCTCGGGGTCCGCGACCTTGGCCGACGTCGCCTACCGCGCCCTGAAGACCCGGATCTTGCGGGGCGAGTTTCCGGTGAACATCAGGCTGGCCGAAGCTCGCCTCGCGGGCGAACTCGATGTCTCACGGACCCCGGTACGCGAGGCGCTGAGACGGCTCAGCGGCGAAGGGCTCGTCGAGGCGCACCCCGACGGTGGATTCCGGCCGTGTCTGCCCGACACCGAGGTGATGCGCGAACTCTACGAGGTGCGCGCCGCGCTGGAACTGCAGGCGATAAGTCGGCCGGGTCGTGTGGGGACCGTGCACGACCGGGCCATGCTGGTTTCGCTGCGCGATCAGTGGCGGACGCTACGGGTCGGGCCGCGGCCCGACGCCGACCCTGACTTCGTTCTGGTGGACGAATCGTTCCACGAGACCCTGGCCATGGCCGCAGGGAACCGGGTTCTGGTTGAGTTGCTGCACAGCATCAACGAGCGCATTCGGTTGATCCGCATGTACGACTTCCTCAGCGAGGAGCGCATCGCGGCGACCATCGACGAGCACCTCGTCATCGTCGAACAGGTGCTCGATGGGGAACTCGTGGCCGCCATCGCGGCCTTCGATGCCCACCTCAGCGGGTCTTTGGCCGTGGTCGAGGAACGGGCCCTTGAGGCATTGGCCCGAATGGCCAGAGGGGTTCGTCCATGAATGCGTCCATAAGTCCACCTACCGTCTTGCTCGAAGCGCGGGGTATCACCAAGGCCTTTGGTTCACTGGTGGCTAACGATGAGGTCGACCTGACCGTGCACGAGGGCGAAGTGCATGCCGTGCTGGGCGAAAACGGCGCTGGCAAGTCGACCCTGATGAAGGTCATCTACGGGTTGTATCCGCCCGAGCGCGGCACGATCCGAGTGCGCGGTAGCGAAGTGGCGGTGACCAGCCCCGCGGTGGCACGGGCGCACGGCATCGGCATGGTCTTTCAGGACCTGCGCCTCGTACCGGCATTGACGGTCACCGAAAACGTCTCCATGGCGTTGCCCCTACGGGGAATTCGCCTCGATCGACGGGGCCTCGCGACGCGTATCGAGGAGGCGGCGTCGACCTACGGACTTCAGGTCAACCCCTCAGCGAAGGTCCGCGACCTCTCTATCGGCGAGCGCCAGCGGGTCGAGATTCTCAAGGTGCTGCTGGCGGGGGCCCGGCTGGTGATTCTCGACGAGCCGACCAGCGTTCTCGCCCCCCAAGAGGTAGATGATCTCTTCCGCGGGTTGCGTACCCTGCGCGAGGGCGGACTTTCCGTGGTGGTGATCACCCACAAACTGGCCGAGTCGCGTTCCATCGCCGACCGGGTCACGATCTTGCGCGGCGGCAAGCTGATCTGCGACGGCATCGATCCCTCAACGTGTAGCGACGACGAGCTGATCGAATCGATGGTGGGTCGTCGGGTTGCTCCGCTGCCGGCGGAAAGGCCCGCGCCCGCGGGGCAGCCCTCGGCCGTGCTGGCGATAAAGGGCGTCACCATCACGCAGCCGCACCGGGGCAACCTGCTCGACAACGTCGATCTCGAGGTGTTCCCCGGTGAGATCGTCGGTGTGGCCGGTGTGGCTGGCAACGGTCAGCTGCCGCTGTACGAACTCGCTTTGGGCCTGCGCCGAGCCAGCAGCGGATCGGTGACCCTCAATGGGGTCGACATGAGCCGGGCCACGGCTCGCCGGGCTCTGGGGGCAGGTGCGGTCGGTGTCCCCGAGGACCCGGTGGCCGATTCGGTGGTACCTGGACTCAGCGTGTTCGATCACGTCGCACTCGACGACCTCAAGGCGGTACGCAAGGGCTGGGGCATCGACTGGCCTGCGGTCAGGCGCCGTTACGAGGATCGCAACGAGCGCTGCGGACTACAAGGGGCGGATGGCTTGCGGATTGTGCAGAGCCTGTCCGGTGGCAACATCCAGCGGATCATGCTGGTGCGAGCTCTCGGGGCTCCCGCAGCCTTACTGGTGGCGGCCTATCCCAGCCGAGGACTCGATGTCGCCACGACACGCCGGACCCAGGAATTGCTGCTCGAGCGTCGAGCGCAAGGCTGCGCCATTCTGCTTATCTCCGAGGACCTCGACGAGCTGTTTGAACTATCTGACCGCATTGCGGTGATGCACGCCGGTGCGGTGGCTGGCGTGGTGGATCCGAGACAGAGCGACACGTACGAGGTTGGGCGGATGATGCTGGGTGCGCTTGGCGTTGGCGGCGCAGGAGTGAGTTCTTCATGACCAGCGTTGGGAGCGAGACGAATCCCGCCGCGAGCGGACCGGCTGCCTTGCACCGGTGGCTGAGTTGGCGGTCCGCATGCGTGTTCGGTCGGGCTATGAGGAGGCCGGTGCTCGCGTTGGGCGCGGCCATGGCCATCTTCGCCGCGCTGATGCTGGTCAAGGGAGTGAACCCGTTCGCGGCATATCGAGACATGTTCATCAGTACCTTCACCACGACCACCTCCCTCGGTGGTATCGCGGTACGGGCGACGCCACTCATCCTGGCCGGCCTGGCCGTCGCCGTGCCGGCGAGGGCGGGCCTCATCAACGTCGGAGGTGAGGGGCAGTTGATCATGGGCGGTGTGGCGGCCATGGGCGTGTCACTGGCCCTCGGCGGGGCGCTGCACGGACCAGGCGCGCTGGTGCTCATGGCGGTGGCGGCCGCGGCCGCGGGCGCCCTGTGGTCGGGGCTGGCGGCACTGTTGCGCCTCAAAGGGGGCATCAGCGAAGCGGTGACCACGCTGTTGCTCAACTACATCGCCCTGGACTTCATGTTCTTTCTGATCTACGAGCGCTGGAAGGATCCCCAGGGGTCCGGCCAGCCCGCCACTCGAGCGCTTGACAAGGCCGATCGGCTGGGGTTGCTCGGTGGGAGCCGAGTCCACCTCGGCCTGCTGATCGCTCTGGTGGCCGTCGTTGTGGTCCACCTGGTGTTCCAAACCACGTCGTGGGGCTTCCGTCTCCGGGTGGTGGGCGGTAACCCCGAGGCTGCTCGCCGGGCCGGTCTCAAGGTCGGCTCGTTGCTGCTCACCGCCATGTTGGTGGGCGGGGCGCTGGGCGGCCTCGGTGGCTTCGCGCAGCTCGCGGGAGCGGAGTTCAAGCTGCGCAGCGGCTTCGTGCTCGGGTATGGCTACGTCGCCTACTTGGCGTCGTGGCTGGCTGGTCACAAACCGATCGGGGTACTGCTGTCCTGCTTGCTGCTCTCGGGCATCGTTATCGGGGGGGACAGCCTGCAGCTGGATTCCGGTCTACCCGGGGCCAGTGTGAACGTGCTCATGGCGCTGCTGTTGCTCGGAGTATTCGGGTTTGCCAAGAAGCGCGAGGCCGCTCGATGAACATCGTGGCTGAAGTCCTCACCGGTGGCATCCGGGGCGGTACGTCGATCTTGTACGGCGCCCTCGGTGAGACGGTGTCCGAACGGGCGGGGGTGGTCAACCTCGGTACCGAAGGTTCGATGCTCGCCGGAGCGCTCGCCGGATACGCCGTGGCAGCGGAGACCGGCCAGCCGTGGTTCGGAGTCCTAGCCGGAGCGGTCGCCGGCGGCTTGTTGGCTCTGGTCCATGCGTACCTCGTGCTCTCCCGCGGGGCGAACCAGCTCGCCACCGGTCTGGTGGTGCTCTTTCTCGGCTTGGGACTGACCTCGCTGTTTGGCGTCGGTTATGTCCAAGCCATCGCGCCGACCTTTTCGCCGGTGGCCATTCCTGGTCTGTCCGACATCGCGTTCATCGGCCCGGTTTTCTTCGAACAAGACCCACTCGTCTACCTGTCCTATTTCTTTGTTCCGCTCCTCTCGTGGTTGCTGTTCCGTAGCCGGTGGGGTGTACTGCTGCGGGCTTCGGGGGAGCGCAGCGAGGTTCTTGTGGCTCACGGCCACCGGGTGGGTCCCATCCAATACGCCGCCGTGGTCGGGGGCGGAATGCTGGCCGGCCTCGGCGGGGTGCATCTGTCCACCGCGTACACCAAGGCCTGGTTCGAGAACATGGCGGTGGGCCGGGGTTTCGTGGCGGTCGCTGTGGTCATGTTCGCCTCCCGCCGACCCATCAGGGTCGCCGGTGGCGCCTACCTCTTCGGAGCCGCCCTTGCCCTCTCGCCGGCCTTGCAGGCCCGCGGCGTGGGGATTAACCAGTTCGCGCTCGATGCTGCGCCCTATGTGGTCACGCTGCTCGTGCTCATCGCCTTCGGTCGCCGCCAACTACGCGACGTGCCGGAGGGTTTGTCGAAGGTCTTCGACGCCCAACCCACCCGCTGAGGGGCGCAGTGCCGCGCCGGTCATCGGTTTAACCGAAATTGCTACGAACGAAAGAAGGTCATTCCCTTGCGCACACGTTGGCTAATCCCAGCCCTTGCGGTTTCCCTCGCTCTGACGGCCGCCGCCTGTGGTGGCTCCTCAGACAGCGGGGACGATGCCGCTGAAGGCGCGGCCGCTACCGCCACCGGCCCCGGCGCCGGCTCCAAGAAGGTCGGCTTCATCTTCGTCGGCCCCAAGGACGACTACGGCTATAACCAGGCTGCCTATGCCGGCAGCCAAGCGGTGAAGAAGCACTACCCCGACATGGAGGTGCTCACCGCGGAGAACGTCCCTGAGGACGACAACGCCACCCGAGTGATGGAAAAGATGATCGCGGAAGGGGCGAAGATCATCTTCGCCACCTCCTACGGACATCTCGACCCGGGGCTAAAGGTTGCCGAGTCCCATCCCGACGTCGTGGTGGTCGCCCAGGGCAACTTCATTGCCACCGCCATTCCTAAGAACGCCGGCACCTACTTCGGAACCGTCTACGAGCCCGTGTTCCTCGCCGGTATCGCCGCGGGCAAGGCCACCAAGTCCAACAAGTTGGGTTACGTCTACGCGTTCCCGATCCCACAGACCATCGCCAACATCAATGCCTTCCAGCTCGGTGCCGCATCGGTGAACCCAGCGGTGCAGACCTATGTGGTCAACACCTCAAGCTGGTGTGATCCGGCCAAGCAAGCGGAGGCGGCCAAGAGCCTCTTCGCCCAGGGCATCGATGTCATCACCCAGCACCAGGACTGCACCGCCACCATCACCAAGGCCGCCGAGGAAGCGGGCAAGATGGTGGTTGGCTATCACGCTGACGCCTCGGTTCTGGCCCCCAAGGGCTGGGTCGCTGGTTCGGAGTGGGCGTGGGCCGACATGTACATCGACATCGTGAAGACGGCGCGGGAGGGCAAGTTCACTGGCTCCCCCTACAACGGCAACTTCCGAGTTGGCTACAAGGACGGCAAGAACCCCTTCGTACAGTCCAAGTTCGGCACCATGGTTGACGCCGCGACGAAGAAGCTGATCGAGGACCAGAAGGCGAAGATCTCCAAGGACGGCTCGCCCTTCGTCGGACCGGTCCTGGCCCAGGACGGCTCGACGATGTTCAAGTCTGGCGAGACCCCCGACTACGCCATCGTCGAGAAGCTGAACGTCAAGTTCGTCAAGGGTGTCGTGGGCGACCTGCCCAAGAGCTGATCTGCACCTCACCCGGCCGGCCAGCGCTCTGTGGCCGGCCGGGTGCGCGTCGCGGCGCGCCACTTCGCGACGACAGCTGTGCTCGCGTCGGCTGTGGTGGCATCATTGTTCGTACCCCTTTCAAGCAAGCCCGAGGAGCCCCCCGTGCCGACCCAGGTCGCCGCCGAACCTTATGTCTGGCCCTTCGACGGCCCGATCGATGTGAGCCGTACGGCGCTGCTTTGCATCGACTGGCAGACCGACTTTTGTGGCCCCGGCGGTTACGTGGACGCCATGGGCTACAACCTCGAGTTGACCCGCGGTGGACTTGGTCCCACCCAGGTGGTGCTCGGTGCCGCCCGGCAAGCCGGACTGCATGTCGTGCACACCCGGGAGGGTCACCGACCTGACCTCAGCGACTGCCCGGCCAACAAACTGTGGCGATCCAAATCCATCGGCGCGGGCATCGGCGATGATGGCCCCTGTGGTCGCATCCTGGTCCGGGGTGAGCCCGGCTGGGAGATCGTGCCCGAGGTGGCCCCTCTGGCGGATGAGGTCGTGATCGACAAGCCGGGCAAGGGGGCTTTTTACGCCACCGACCTCGACCTGGTGCTGCGCAGCCGGGGGGTGACCCACCTCATCTTCACCGGGATCACCACCGACGTCTGTGTCCATACCACCATGCGCGAAGCGAACGATCGCGGCTACGAATGCCTGCTGCTGACGGACTGCACCGGGGCCACCGACGAAGGCAATTACCGAGCGGCGTTGAAGATGATCACCATGCAGGGTGGCGTGTTCGGGGCCATCGCCCCATCGTCGGCCCTGATCGAGGCGCTCGCCGGATGAGCGCAACGAACCCCAGCGGGGGGCCGGTTTCCCTTCCGCTCGCTCATTACCGTGAGTTGTACCGCTCTGGCGGCAACGTTCGGTCCGTGATTGATGCGGTGCTGGGCCAACTCGCCTCCGTTGACGACCCGGCTTTGCTCATTGGCGACCCACTGGTGGCGCGGGCCACGAAGCTGGCCGACGCCCTCGATCGGCTCCCGGCAGAAGCACGAGCCGGCCTGGCGCTGTTCGGAATCCCCTTCGTCGTGAAGGACAACATCGATGTGGCGGGCGCAGTCACCACTGCGGCCTGCCCGTCCTACGCCTATGTCGCCGAGCGGGACGCGGTCGTTGTCGCCCGGCTGCAGGCTGCGGGCGCCATCGCGGTGGCCAAGGTGAACCTCGATCAGTTCGCCACCGGTCTGGTGGGCACGCGATCGCCCTATGGAATGCCCCGCAACCCGGTGCATCCGACGCTGATCCCGGGTGGTTCGAGCTCGGGTTCCGCGGTCGCTGTCGCCCGAGGCCTCGTTCCATTTGCTCTCGGCACCGATACGGCCGGCTCTGGTCGGGTCCCGGCTGCGCTGTGTGAGATCGTCGGGGTGAAGCCCACGCCGGGTCGGGTTCCCAATACCGGCAGCGTGCCTGCTGTGCGCCGCATCGACTGCATCACGGTGTTCGCGTCGAGCGTCGGCGATGCCCGCACCGTTGCCGCCCTAATGGCCGGGCCCGACCCCGGCGATCCATGGTCATCGGCCCCGGGGCCGACCACTGCTCCGGTCCGTCGGCTCGGTATCCCAACCGGCATCGAGGCGTACTGCGACGCTCCCGTGGCAGAGGCATTCGCCGCCTTTGTGGCATCGGTGGCCGCTGCGCCGGACGCCCCTGAAATCGTGGCAGTCGACGTCGCCCCGTTGCTCGAGGTGGGCAGTTGGCTCTACGGCGGTCCATTCAGCGCGGAGCGGGCGGTCGAAGTCGGCGAATTCCTCGCCGCCGGACCCCCCGATGCGGACCCGGTGGTCGCATCCATCATCACCGGAGCCATGGCGGCAACAGCAACGGACGCCTACGCCGCGGAGTACCGCCTCGTGGCTGCCCGTCGGGAGACCTCGGCACTCTGGAAAGACATCGACGCGCTGCTGCTGCCGACCATTCCCACGGTTGTCACCCCCGAGATGGTGGCGGCGGACCCCATCGGGGCGAACAGTGCGCTCGGTCGGTTCACGACCTTCACCAACTTGCTCGGTCTGGCGGCGGTCGCGGTGCCCGCCCCGCGGCGAGCGGATGCAATGCCCAACGGAGTGCAACTCATCGGCCCGCCATGGAGCGATGAGCCACTGGCCGATTTTGCCTTGCGGCTGACGGGCGAGGACCCCCGGTCCCATCCACCCCTGCCGATCGGCCCCGCGGAGCAGGGCGTGGTCGTGGTCGGTGCTCACCTCAGCGGCATGGCCCTCAACCACCAGCTGACCCAGCGTGGGGCTCGGTTGGTGGCCGTGACGTCCACGGCGTCGAGCTACCGGCTCTTCGCCCTGCCCGGCACCACGCCACCCAAGCCTGGTCTGCAGCGGGTGCGGGAGGGTGGTGCGTCCATCGTGGTCGAGCTGTGGGCGCTCAGCGAGGCCGCGTTCGGTTCATTCGTGGCTGAGGTGCCGCCGCCATTGGGCATCGGCTCGGTGGAGCTGGCCGACGGAACCTGGCACAACGGCTTCATATGTGAGCCCTACGCACTCGAAGGCGCCCCCGAGGTGACACGCTTCGGCGGGTGGCGGGCCTACTTGGAGCAACGATGAGTGACACGATTGAACTGCCGGCCCGCCCGTTTCCGGCCGTGTTGGACCCATCGCGCACCGCCGTGGTGGTGATCGACATGCAGCGCGATTTCCTCGAACCGGGCGGGTTCGGTGAGCTGCTCGGTAATGATGTCGGGCTGTTGCGCAGCACGATTGCGCCGATCAGGGCGGTACTCGACGTCGCCCGAGCGGCGGGGTTGCTGGTCATCCACACCCGGGAGGGTCACCGCCCCGACCTGACGGACTGTCCGCCTACCAAGCTCGAACGCGGGGGCAAGACCTTCATCGGCACGAACGGTCCGATGGGGCGCATCCTGGTCCGCGGCGAGCCCGGCCACGACATCATCGACGAGTTGGCCCCCCTCCCCGGCGAGCCGGTCATCGACAAGCCGGGCAAGGGTGCCTTCTACGCCACGGACCTCGAACTCATCCTGCGGGATCGGTCCATTCGCACCCTGCTGGTCTGTGGGGTGACGACGGAGGTCTGTGTGCACACGACCGTGCGCGAGGCCAACGACCGCGGCTTCGAGTGTGTGGTGCTGGAGGATTGTGTCGGTTCGTACTTTCCGGAGTTCCAGCGCGTGGGCCTCGCCATGTTCGAGGCTCAGGGCGCGATCTTCGCCTGGGTGTCGGCCAGTGCGGCCGTGTGTCGCGCCTTGCGATGACCGCTGGTATGGGACCGAGTGAGTTCTCCGCCCGGTCGTGGTCGCGTGCGGTACCGGACGGTCCCGGTGAGGGTGTGGTCCGCTTCGCCTCCAGCCGAGCGTGGTACCTAACCCTTGGCGAGCGGTTGGTTGCGGTGCTGCATGGCCCTGACGTGGACTGCGTACCCGGCGGAGTTCAACTCGACGCCGGAATTCTTGCGGCGCGGAGCGCGAGGTCGGTGGGGGTGAGGGTGCGCTTCGAGCGTGACCGTTTGCACTTCGCTGGCGGAACCGCCCCGGCGTGGACGCTGCAGCGCGGCGCTCTACCCGCATGGGAATGCGGCTCGATGGACCACGAGCCCAGCGGCCATGCCGAAGCCGCCGTGGCGACCGCGGCGGCGCACGCTCTCACCTGGGCCGGCGGGGGCGATGTCTCGGCGCGCACTCGCTTTTGCTCGCTCTTGGACGCCTTGGCCGATCCCGATGGGGATCTCGGTGCGCTGCTCGACCGTCTCGTCGGGTTCGGCCCGGGGCTCACGCCGTCCGGCGACGACCTACTCGTGGGCCTCCTAGCGGCCTTGCAGGCGCGGCCCGACGCGTGCGGGCCGACCAATGCCGCCGAGCGCCTGAGGCGAGCCGTGGCTGTTCGGCTCGCTACCACCACGGCCGTGGGCCGCTTCTACCTCGAACATGGACTCGATGGCCGTTTCGGGGCGGCCTTGCTGGGGGCCCGCCGTGCGCTCGTACACGTCGCTAGCAACGAACAGCTTGACCCTGCGCTGCAGGCGTTGGTGGCGGTGGGTGCCACCTCCGGTGCCGATCTGCTCTTCGGCCTCGCTGAAACCCTGAGTCGGGCGGCGGTAAAGAACCCCGAACAGACCGGCGGGCCACGCTGCGCTGAGCTTTGTCTGGGTGTGCTCCGGTGAGTGTGCAGTGGCGAGTCGCGCCCGATTGTTATCGAGATTCGGTGGCGTTGTTGGCCGTGTCGGCTCGCCTCGCCGCGTTGGACGGGGTGAGTCGGGCCTCGGTGGCCATGGCCACCGCGGTCAATGTGGCCGCCGCGCTCGAGGCTGGTGCGATCGGCCCGATCGATGCCGGCCCGGCGGACGTGTTGGTCGTGGTGACGGCGCAGAACGAGGCCCTCGCGCAAGACGCCCTGGAGGCCGCCTGGACGGCCCTGACCGTGGCGGTGGTGAGCGGCGGCGGATCCGCCGGTGCGACGGCGGACGAACCGGCCACGTGCATCGCGGACGCCTTGGCTTTGCTGACGAGCGAACCACGGCCGTCGGTGGCCTTGATCTCGGTGCCCGGCCCATTCGCCGCGGCCGAGGCCCGCAAGGCGCTCGTGGCAGGTATGCACGTGATGATCTTCAGCGACAACGTGGCGGTGCAGGCCGAGGTCGAACTGAAGCAGCTTGGTCGTTCTCTCGGGCTGTTGGTCATGGGCCCGGACTGCGGCACGGCCATCCTTGACGGTATGCCGCTGGCCTTCGCCAACGAGGTGCGGCGCGGCCCGGTGGGGCTCGTCGGCGCGTCGGGGACGGGGCTGCAAGAAGTGAGCACGCAGCTTGATCGTCTCGGGGTCGGCGTGTCCCAGCTGATCGGTACCGGAGGCCGAGACCTGTCCGCGGCGGTTGGTGGACTTTCCAGCGAGGCCGCCCTCCTGCTGCTCGGAGCCGATCCGGCCACCGAGGTGATTGTGGTGGTGTCCAAGCCACCGGACGAGGTCGTGGCCCGCCGGGTGCTCGGTGTGGCCGCAACGCTGGGCAAACCGGTGGTCGCCGTGTTGCTCGGCAGCGAGGTGAGCCGAATCGCGCCTGCGGGGGTGCACGGCGCCTCCACGCTGGCCGCTGCGGCGCAACTCGCGGCCCAACTCGTTCTCGGTTCGCCGCCTAGCGCGCGACCGAGCGGCGATGGTGAGCCAGGGGAGGCAGTCGATGGGTCCCACGTCGCTGATGGTGCTGCCAGCCGCCGTTTGCTGCGAGGCCTCTTCAGTGGCGGGACCCTCGGCTACGAGGCGCAACTGGTCCTGCGCGAGCACGGCCTGGAGGTCGCTTCGAACGCCCCCGCGCCGGGTTCGGCTCGGCTCATTGCTGGGGCCGGCCTGCACGGTCATGTCGTGATCGACCTCGGGGCCGATGAGTTCACCGACGGACGACCCCATCCCATGATCGATCCCGCGACCCGCGACCGTTGGGTGGCCGAGGCGCTGGAGGATCCCGCGGTGGCGGTGGTGCTGCTCGATGTGGTGCTCGGTCACGGTGGGTCGCCCGACCCGATTGGCGGCCTGGTGGCGCTGCTGGCGTCGCGACCTTCGGGCCCTGAGGTGGTCGTGCATGTGTGCGGCACCGATCGCGACCCGATTCCGCGTCACCTGGTGGTGGAGGCCTTGGTCCGTTGCGGTGCCCTTGTCGCGCCTTCCAACGCCGCCGCCGCGGCGCTGGCCGCAAGGCGCGTCGCGGCGAGGGGCACCCGACCATGAGCGTGCCAACGGGTGAGGGATTGTTCGGACCGACGCCGCTCGGCGTGCTCAATGTCGGGTTGACCAGCTTCGCGCCGCCCGTCACCGCCGCCGGCGGGCGGGTGACCTCGGTGGCCTGGCGCCCGCCGGCGGGGGCCGATCCCGAGCGGGCCTGGCGGCTGGCCACCGCGCTGGCGGACGCCGAGGTGGACGCGGCCAACGCCATCGCGGTGGCGGCGTTTCTGGCCTCCGATCCGGTCCTCGTCGACGTCGTTCCTGCCGCGACGGCGATAGAAGCGCTCGGTGGAGGTGCCCGTCGGCTGTTGCATGCAGGTCCACCGATCTCCTTCGAGGAGATGTGCGGACCGATGCACGGTGCGCTGGTCGGCGCGGTGCTGTTCGAGGGCTGGGCGGGGGACCCCGTCGCAGCAGAAGCCCTGTTGCGCCGCGGTGCGGTAGCCATCGAGCCCTGCCATCATCATGCTGCGGTGGGCCCGATGGCGGGGGTCCTGAGCCCATCGATGCCGGTGTGGGTGGTGGAGGACCGCCGCTCCGCCCGGCGCTCGTTCAGTTCGCTCAACGAGGGACTCGGGGCGGTACTGCGATTCGGGGCCAACGGTCCCGAGGTCCTCGAGCGACTGGCCTGGATGCGCGACGAGCTAGGCCCGGTTCTGGCGTCTACGCTGGCCGTCACCCGGTCCGGCGAGTCCGGTGGCCTACCGCTTCGTAGCCTTATGGCCCAGGCGCTGCACATGGGCGACGAGGTCCACAACCGCAACGCCGCAGCCACCGGCTTGCTCTTGAGGAGGCTGCTCACCGATCTGCTCGCCTGTGGCGCACCGATTTCCGCCCTCGGCCGTGTCGCCGCCTTCATCGGGGGCAACGATCACTTCTTCTTGAACGTGTCCATGGCTGCATGCAAGGCCATGTTGACCGCGGCTGAAGGGGTGGCCCGTAGCACCATGGTGACCGCCATGGCCCGCAACGGCGTGCGTTTCGGTATCCAGGTCTCCGGCGGGGGCCAACAGTGGTTCGAGGCCCCCGCACCGGTGGTGAAGGGCTTGTTCTTCCCTGGCTTCGGCCCCGATGACGCCGCAGCGGACCTCGGTGACAGCGCCATTACCGAAACTGCAGGCCTGGGCGGGTTCGCCATGGCGGCGGCGCCGGCCATCGCCCAATTCGTCGGTGGGACCCCCTCCGACGCCCTGGCCAACAGCCGCCGGATGGCTCGCCTCGCCATCGCCCAGAATCCGGCTTTCACGCTTCCCCCGCTCGGGTTTGCCCCAACCGTGGCCGGGATCGACATCCGACGGGTCCTCGACAGTGGGGTCCTGCCTATTATCAACACCGGCATCGCTCATCGAGCGGCGGGTGTCGGTCAGATCGGCGCGGGCATCACGACCGCCCCGCTGGGCTGCTTCGTGGCGGCCTTCGACGCGCTGTTTCCTCCCGCCGGGATATGACCGCGGCCAGCCAACCGGCGCCGTTCAGGTGGGCGGCTTGAACTCCACGACCTGGCCACGGTCGATGCTCACCCAGTCGCGCGCCTCAAGGTACGGCCGGAACGCTTCGGTGATGAGGCGTTCATCGGCGCGCGTCTTGGGCCGCTTCATCTCGTAGAGGTTCGGGTACTGCAACCACGCTGTTGTTGCCGACCACAGCTGTACGGCGGCCTCGCCGGTGGGCGGGTTGAGCAGTACCGGACCGAACAGACATTGGCCATCGGGGAAGAACAGGGTTGGCACGCCGAACCCTCCGGCGTCAATGACGCGTTGGTGCTCGGTCCGGATCTCATCGTGGGTGGTCGGGTCGGCCATGGCCTGGTCCACCACCGCGGGGTCGAGGCCAATCTCGGCTAGGAGGTGGCGAGCCACGTCTGGCTCGTGGGGCTTGTGGCCCTCGACGTGCAGCGCTCGTCCTGCCCGGGCGTACCACGCATCGAGTTGGGCCATGTCTGTTCGGCGCAGGATGGCGCCGATGCGCATCATCGACCAGCCGTAGGACCAATCACGTTCCCACGGATGTTTTTTGCCTTCCTCCCGGTTGACTTCCTCCAGGCTGAAGAACCGCCAGTTGACGCTGAGTCCAAGCTGGTCACGAACCTCACGCATCCACAACGAGGTCTGATAAGCCCACGGGCACATCACATCGAAGTGGAAGTCGACGGTGGTTAAGTCCATGCTCAGCTACCCGCTTCCGTGTGGCCTTGCCAGGGCATCGGCGTGGTCTCGGACCAGTGATCGGGCCGAATGCCGAAGGCCTCGATCATGCGCTGCCAGCCCGACCCGATGACGACCACGGCAGACAGCTCGAGGATCTCTCCTTCGCTCAGCTCTTCCCTCAGCAGCGCGAAAGCGGCGTCGTCGATGCTGGGATGTTGGACCGTAAGCTGGTCGGTGAGGCGCAGTGCGGCGATGGTCTTGGCTGGCAGGTCGGCTTGGTCGAGGTCGCCGATGGCGGCCGCGGCGTCGGTCTCGGTGAGTCCTTTGCGCACCAACGATGCGCTGCGGGCGAGGCTTCAATGCACGCACTGGTTGCGTGTCGCCATGCGGATGCGGCACAGCTCGACCATCTTGGGGTCCAGCGAAGATGCATCGGTGTAGACGAAGGTCACCCAGTGGAGGAACATGTCGAGCACCCCGGGCCGTTTGGCCAGGGTGAGGAACAGGTTGTCGTCCTTGTAGGCCTTGTCGAACCAGACGCTTAGGCGGTCACGTAGATCGGCGGGAAGCGTGTCGGGATCGGCTTTGGGGAGTCGTCCGTGCTCATTGGCCATGGCGCAAAGCGTACCGGAGCCAACGTCGCGAAAACGACCCCGCGCGGCCCGGGGGCGGCGGGGGTTCTACAGTGGGCCACCGTGGCTGGAACAGGGAGAGTTCGCCGATGAATCAAGCGCTACGACCATTTCGTATCGAGGTGGCCGAGGAGGTCTTGGAGGACTTGCGGGCCCGACTGGCGCGTACCCGCTGGCCCGAAGCGGAGTTGGTGCAGGACTGGAGCCAGGGCGCCCCGTTGGCCTGGATCCAGGACATGTGTCGCTACTGGGCGGACACCTACGACTGGCGGGCGCGCGAGGCCGCACTGAACCGTTTCCCGCAGTTCATGACCGCCATCGATGGCCTCGACGTGCACTTCATTCACGCCCGCTCGCCTCATGAGTCGGCCATGCCGCTGATCATGACCCACGGCTGGCCCGGTTCGATCGTGGAGTTCCACAAGGTCATCGAGCCGCTGGTCGACCCCACCCGTTTCGGCGGGGATGCCGCCGACGCCTTCCATGTGGTGTGCCCCTCCTTGCCTGGTTACGGATTCTCCGCCAAGCCAACCACCACCGGGTGGGGCGTGGACAAGATTGCGGAGGCGTGGACTGAGCTGATGGCCCGGCTCGACTACCCGCGTTACGCCGCTCAGGGGGGGGACTGGGGTTCGGCGGTCACCAGTGCCATCGGCGGTCTCGATCCCGATCACTGCCTCGGCATCCATGTCACGCTGGCGATGGGCTCGCGGCCCCGCATCGAGGGCGAGCCGACTGCGGCCGAGCAGCGAGCGATCGACGGGCAGAAGTACTACAAGAACTGGGACTCCGGGTATTCCAAGGAGCAGTCAACCCGGCCTCAGACCCTCGGGTACGGCCTGACCGATTCGCCCTCGGGCCAGGCGGCATGGATTCTGGAGAAGTTCTGGGCTTGGACGGACTGCGACGGCCACCCGGAGAACGTGCTGGACCGCGACGAACTGCTCGACAACGTCATGCTGTACTGGCTGACCGCCTCGGCGACGTCGTCGGCTCGTCTGTACTGGGAGAGCTTTCGCGGCGGCAAGAACCACACCGTGAGTGTTCCCACCGGGGTGACGGTGTTCCCCAAGGAGATCGTGGCCCCGGTTCGCCACTGGATGGAGCCACGCTTCCCCAACATCACGTACTGGAATGAACAGACCAAGGGTGGTCACTTCGCCGCCTTCGAGCAGCCTGAGCTGTTCGTGCATGACGTGCGGGCCTTCTTCCGCACCCTGCGCTGAGCCGCCGCACGATGTCGCGCCGACCACTGCGATTGCTGCACACCTCCGACGTCCATCTCGGCTCGCACGGCTACCACGGCGCGGCCACCCATCATCGCCACTGCGTGTGTCCGTTGCTGGCCATCGATGCCCTGGCCCGGGAACACAACGTCGACGCCGTGCTGGTCATGGGTGACCTGTTCGATCACGCCCGTGTCGACGAAACCCTGGTCACCAGGGCATTTGGCGTACTCGATCGATTTCCGGGCGTCACGGTGTTAATGGTTGGCAACCACGACGTGCACGATGACACCTCGCTCTACCGCCGTTTCGGCCACGTGGTGAGCGCCTCCGACAGCGTGTTCTTCGAGGAGCTGCACGGCAGCACGAGTGAGTTGTTAGAGGGCCAACTGGTGCTGTGGGGCAAGGCCATGGACGAACATTCGGCCCGCTACCGGCCGCTGCACGGGGTGCCTGCCCACCCCGGTGACGACGTCTGGTATGTGGTGTTGGGCCACGGTTTGCACATCGGGGATGACTCCGTGGATGGTGCGGGCCGCTCATCGCTGATCACCGCGGCCGACATTGCTGGCACGGCGGCGGACTATGTGGCCCTAGGCCACCACCACGTGCTGACCGATGTCAGCGCCGGTGGGGTGACGGCGTTCTACTCCGGTGCTCCCACCGGCTACCCCGGTGGTCAGGCATTGGTGGTGGACCTTGATCCCGAACACGGCGTGCGCACCACGGCGGTGCCGGTTCTGGTGTCCGAAGCCTGTTGCTGCTGAGATGTGGGCCTAGCGGACGCGGCCCCGCCGGTGGCGAGCGTGAGGCTCAGCAGGCGTACTGATCTGCTCGGCCGGTCGCCTCGCTGACAGCCTTGCCCCGCACCAGGTCGGCTCGTTGCCATTCGGCTACCGCCGCTGCCGCCCAGGCCTGCGTGAGTTCGTCGCCGCGGGCCGCGGCCTGTGCTGCGGACAACCAGACAGCACCCTTCACATGGATGCCCCACGCATGGGGTGGCACTCGGTAGCCGTAGGCCCGGCTGAGCCCGTCGCCCTCGGCGTAGTCCCCGACATAGGACATCCAGGTGGGACGGGTGCGCACCTCGATGGCGAGGGCATCGCACAGCCCGGCGATGTAGTTGCCCTCATCCCAGTCGGGAATGGACCCTTCTTTGACCGCCGGCCCGCTCGGTAGGCTCAGCTTGCCGTCGCGCTCGATGAACAGCACCTCGCCACCATCGGGCTGCAGCCGTTCCAGAAGCGCCGTGGTCGAGGTGATCGGCCGCGGCGAGGAGAACCCCAGCACGTGCTGGCCTTGCGCGCCGAGGGCCTGGCGTACCTCGTCGTTGAAGGGGTACCAGCCCGTGGCGGGCGGCTGGCTGGCGGCACACCACTTTGTGAACAGCCCGGTGCGATGGTGGCTGCTGTTGTTCATGCCTGCCCGGTGCCAGGTGTGCATGTCCACAATGGCCAGATCACCCCGCTTGAGCTCGGGATCAACGAACTGGTCCTCGTCGGGCCGTTGGGCTCGCGCCGCGTTCCATACCGGAGCGTAGGGGTCGGGGGAGTGGGCGACGCGGTGCGATCCGGGTACGAACTCCAACTTGCCTGCCGCCTCATCGAAATCGCACAGCGGCACGATGGCGAACGCCCAGCGCATTGACGAACCGATGGGCCGCCAGCGCTTGTAATCGTTGTGCGGGGGCAGCCCCGCTCCGCCGGGGGTGCGGTCGTAGTAGGCGAACATGATGATCTTTGGATCGTCGTCGAGGGCGGCCCGCAGCGGCTCGGTCATCTCGGGGCGGGCCATGATGAAGGCCAGGTCGGGGTCGGCCATGGCGTTGCGGGCCAGCGTCCAGCGGCCGGGGGCGGGGTACTGCTTGCCCACCATGACCTGGTCGATTGGGGGATGACTGCGGGCGGCGGTCTCGAAACGGTCGAGGGTCGCCTCGTCGAACGCGTTGCGGATGATGAGAAACCCGTTGGTGTGAAACGAGGCCAGCTGCGCGCCGTCAAGGCCGGGTTGGGACGGTCGGTTCGCGCCGGGGGCGACCGTTTTGCCCGCACTGATGGCGTGGTCGATGGCGTGCGCCGGTTCCTGCAGCATGGTCATGGCGGACCTCCTCCGCTCGAGGCACCCAACCCCACGGGTGCGACGTCTCGCTCGGTGGGCCCTACGGTAGAGGATGCGTACCCGCCGCGCTGTCGTGGCTTATTCGGGTGGTCAAACGGGGGGTCTGTGAGTACAGAGTCGGCCAGCGATGCGGTGGCACTGCGTCGGGCCAATCAGGCACTGATCGTGGCCGCGGCGGCCATGTTCCTGGCCAGTTTCGTGACCACGGCCTCCAACATCGCGGTACCGGTATTGGAGACGGCCTTTCCCGATGCGTCTCTGTCGACCGTTTCGTGGGTGATCTCCGCGTTCAACGTCACCCAGGTGACCTTCATGCTGCTCGGCGGACGGCTGGCCGATCGTTGGGGCCGGCGGCCCGTTTTCTTGGCCGGGTTGATGGTTTTCGCCTTCGGCGCCGCCCTCTCCGCGGTGGCTCCCGTCATCGGCTTGGTCATCGCCGCTCGGGTGGTTCAGGCCGTCGGGGTGGCGGTCATGCTGCCTTCTTCGTTGGCTGCGGTGCTTCCTTTGTTCCCCTCCGAGCGGCACGCCTCGGTGGTGTCCTCGTGGTCGGCGATGGGCACGTTCGGCTCGGCGCTGGCGCCCACGATGGCGGCGGGAATCCTGGCCCTGGCCAGTTGGCGGATGGTGTTCGCAGTGGTCATTCCCTTTGCCCTGTTGGCGCTGTGGGGTGGTCGGGCACGGCTGGTGGGACCGGTGCCACGTGATCGCGCCGAGCCGCGGCGACCGTTGGACCTTCTCGGTGCGGCGGCGGGGACCGTGGCGGTAGGTGGTACCTCGATGGTGGTGGTCCAGGGTCGTCATTGGGGATGGACATCGCCCTCGATCGTGCTTCTCGCGATGTTGGTACTCGGTGCGGGGTTGCTGTTCGTACGGCGGTCTTTGCATCATCCAGAGCCGCTGTTGGACCTCGGCCTTTTGCAGGTCGCCTCTTTCCGGGTCGCAGCGCTGGCGGCCGCGCTCGTGGCCACTGCCACCGCCTCGACGTGGTTCATGTATCCCCTGTTTATGACCAGCGTCTGGGGCTTCTCGATCTTTCAGGTCGGCCTGGCCATCAGCCCCGGGGCGTTCGCCATGATCCCCATCGCCCTGGTGGCAGGCCGGGTGGCGGACCGTCACGGATACCGCTACCTGCTGCTTGGCGGGTCGAGTGTGGCGACGTTCGGGGTGGCCTGGCTGGCCTGGCGGCTGGTGCCTGGGGCGACCTACCTGACCGGCTTCTTGCCCGGTACCTTGATGATTGGATCGGGGTCGGGAATGATGCTCGGGCCCGCCAATTCTGCTGCGCTACGCGATGTCGCGGAAGCCAAGCTCGGCGCGGCCAACGCCGCCTACAACACCATGAGGTTTCTAGGTATGGCCTTGGGGGTGGCGGTCGCGGCGGCGATCCTTGGTGACGCCGTGTCAGCGGCGCGCGTGGCGGCGTTGCACGACGCGTTGTGGGCCAGCGTGGCGATGATGGCGGCGGGGCCGTTGCTGATAGCGGTGGCCTACCCTCGGGTCCGTCCCGGCCCCGAGGCGCTCAGCTCAGACGCTCGAGTTGGGTGAGGGCGGCGCGGACTTTGGCCTCGCTGACCGCGCCGACCGTGCCCAGGGTCTGGGCGAAGGTCGCCACCCGCAGTTCCTCGAGCAACCAGCGGACCTTGGTGGCGGCGGGAGGATGGCCTCCCTGCGGCCAGCGGGCGGCGATCCGGTCGAATTCGTGGTCGAGCAGATGGATGTGGGCCATGCGCCGGGCATCACCGTGGGGGTCCTTGGCGACCTTGTCGAGCCGTCGGTCGATGGCATCGAGGTAACGGCGGAGATCACCGAGCTTGGCGACTCCGGCCGCGCTGACGAAGCCGGGGTGAACGAGGTCCTCGAGTTGCAGGCTGAGGTCGAGGACCGCGGCGGCGGCGAGGGGGTTCATGACCTGGCTCAAGCGCAGCCGCAACGCGGCCGCGAGAATGACGAGGCGGGCGGCTTCGCCGGTGACCTTTACCGCCAGCGTCGACGCGTTGGCGCCGACCGAGCGGCGCAGTTCCTCGAAACTCGCTGCGTCCCACACGGGTCCACCGGCCCCTTCGAGGAGATGGTCGAAGGTAGCGGTGACGCAGTCCTGAGCGAAATCGACCACGCTGATGCCAATTCTTGCTGTGGCCAGCTTCAGTTCGTTGCCCAGCAGCGGGCGGAGGGCTTTGAGTGGACCGGCGGTCGTCAGGCGGAGTAAGCGGCGGGTACCGTCCCAGTGGGCTGCTTGCTGTTCCGCGGGGCTGGACATCAGCCGGAGCCCGACGGAGTCGCCCTCGTCGATCAGTGCGGGGTAACCGCGCAGCAACGTGGCGCCGTGTTCCCGCTCGATGACGGGGCTGATCGTGCCGAACTCCCAGTTTCGCCGACCCCGTTGTTCAAGCTCGGACGATGCCCGTCGCAGCGTGGCTCGCAGACGTGGCCGTAGCGTGGTCTGCAGTACCTCGAGATCTCGGCCCTCACCCACAATCCGGCCATCGGTGTCCAGAACCCGGAAGTTCATGCGCAGATGATCGTCGAGCTGCCCAAGGTCGAACATGCCGGGCAGTATGGTTGACCCGCTCATGGCTGACAGTTGCGTCGCCAGCGACTGCACCAACTCGCCGTCCTGCGGGCCGAACTGCTTGGTGATGATGCGGGCATGATCGGGTATCGGCACGAAGTCCTTGCGCCGCGGCTTGGGGAGCTGAGCGATGAGGCTGGCCACCAATTCGAACCGCCGACCCGGCACCAGCCAGGCGAAGGGAGCCGCCTGCACCTGATTGAGCTCGGTGAGGGCGATCTCGACCGTGGTGCCATCGGCGGGGTCGCCGAGCTCGAAGCGGTAGTGCAGCGGCAGCGCGAGGCTGCCCGCCAGCCAGTGGTCAGGAAAGGCGGTGGGGTCTTGCCCGGTCTCTTCGCCCTCACCGAGCACGGCTTGCACGGTCAGGTCGAGGAGATCGGGCTGGTCACGGCGTTGGAGCTTCCACCAGCGGTCGAAGGTGTGACCCGAAAGGACCCCGGTCCCCACTCGGGTGTCGTAGAACTCGTGCAGCAGGTCATCATCCGCGGCGAGATAGCGACGGGTCCGATCCGCCAGTTGCTTGGTCTGGTCGAGCACCTCTGCGTTGTGCTGGAGAAAGCGGTGATGGGCTGACCATTCGCCCTCCACCAGACCGTGGCGTATGAATTGTTCCCGGGCGTAGGCGGCGTCGATGCGACCAAAGTCGACCCGCCGGCCGGCGCTGAGCACGATGCCGTAGAGGCTGACGCGCTCCAGAGCCATGGTGGCGGCCCGTTCCGGTGACCACTGGGGGTTGCTGTAGTGGTAGGTGAGCAGGTGAGGGGCTAGCCGTTGCACCCATTCGGGCTGGATGCGGGCCACGCCGCGGGCCCACAGGCGGTTCGTCTCCACCAGCTCGGCGGCCATGATCCAGTGCGGGGGCTTGCGCTGCAAGCTCGACCGGGGGGCGATGGCCAGGCGTGCTCCTCGAGCGCCGAGGAAGTCGCCCCGTTCGGGGTCGCGCTGGCCGATTTGGGACAGCAGCCCGGCGAGTAGGGCCCGGGTGATGTCGTTGTCGGCCACCTCGTCGTGGTTGGTGGCGATTGCGAGTTGATTGGTTATTTGACGGAGCTGGGAGACGAGGTCCTGCCACTCTCGTACCCGGAGATAGTTGAGGTACTCGCTGCGGCACATCCGCCGGAAGGCACTTGTGGACAGTTCGTGCTGACGTTGCTGCAAGTAGGACCACAGGTTGAGGTGGGCTAGGAGGTCCGAGTCGGGATGGCTGAAGCGGCGGTGCTGTTCGGCCGCGGCCTGTTCTTTGCCAGTGGGCCGTTCCCGCGGATCTTGGATTGAGAGCAGGGCGGCGATGATGCAGACCTGGCGGACACAGCCGGTGCGGTCCGCTTCGAGGATCATGCGACCCAGGCGCGGGTCGATGGGCAGTCGGGCCAGACGGCGACCGAGAGGGGTCAGCCAGCGTTTGGAATGCTCGTGGTCGGGGTCGAGGGCACCGAGCTCTTCGAGCAAGGTGACGCCGTCCTTGACTGCTCGACGATCTGGTGGGTCCACGAATGGGAACGAGGCGATCTCCCCGAGCTGCAACGCGGCCATCTGCAAGATCACCGATGCGAGGTTGGTGCGCAGGATTTCCGGTTCGGTGAACGGTGGCCGGCCGGCGAAATCGCTCTCGGCGTAGAGGCGGATGCAGATACCGGGGCCGACGCGGCCGCAGCGGCCCGCCCGCTGCTCCGCGGAGGCCTGCGACACCGCTTCGATGGGTAGGCGCTGCACCTTGGTTCGGCGGTTGTAGCGCGAGATTCGGGCCGTGCCGGTGTCCACGACGGAGCGGATGCCGGGGACGGTGAGTGATGTCTCGGCCACGTTGGTGGCAAGTACCACCCGACGAGCACGGTGTGCCGCGAATACCCGGTGCTGCTCCGCCATGGACAGCCGGGCGTACAGCGGGAGAATCTCGGTGTCGGGCCGTTCCTGCTGGCGCAGGGCCTCGGCGGTGTCGCGGATCTCGCGTTCGCCGGAGAGGAATACCAAGATGTCCCCGGGCCCCTCGCGGCAGAGTTCGTCAACGGCGTCACAGATGCCCTGGATCTGATCGCGGTCCATGGCATCGGCCTCCGACCCGCCTTCGAGGGGCCGGTAACGAACCTCCACCGGGTAGGTCCGGCCGGTGACGTTGATGACCGGGGCATCGTCGAAGTGGTGGGCGAAACGCTCGGTGTCGATCGTGGCCGAGGTGATGATGATTTTCAGGTCCGGTCGCTGGTGGCGGAGCTGCGTCAGATAGCCGAGCAGGAAGTCGATGTTGAGGCTGCGCTCATGGGCCTCGTCGATGATGATGGTGTCATAGCGGCGCAGCATCGGGTCGCGCTGGACCTCCGCGAGCAAGATGCCGTCGGTCATCACCTTGACCAAGGTCTTGTCGCTGACCCGGTCGGTGAAGCGCACGGCATAGCCGACGAGTCCTCCGACCTGCGCCCCAAGTTCGGAAGCGACCCGTTCGGCCACGGCGCGGGCGGCGAGGCGCCGCGGCTGGGTATGGCCGATGAACCCCTCGATCCCGCGGCCTGCCTCAAGACACAGCTTGGGTAGCTGGGTGCTCTTGCCCGAACCCGTCTCCCCGGCGACGATGACCACCTGGTGCTCGCTGATGGCGGCGAGCAGGTCATCGTGGCGTTCACTGACCGGTAGCTCGGGCGGGTAACGCAGCTCGGGGACCGATGCCCGGCGGCTGGCGCGGCGCGCCTCGACTCGGGCAGTGTCGCCCTGCACCTGGTGCGCATCGCGGCGGCTGGATTGCCGATCGGGGGTGCGGTTCACCGCTGGCCGGTCGGTCTGTTGCTAATGCTGCTCACCGCAGAATTGGGCGATGGTACGGTGAAAGTGCTGGAGACATGGTTCGTTCCGCCCGAAGAGCAGTTCCGCCGGTGCGGCGGCGAGGCCGCGCTGGATGTAAGACGCCGCCCGCCAGTCTTCCTGCTCCACGGTGTCCATGAGGATCCGCCAGTTCTTGTCCCACAGCGCTCGTTCTGCCTCGAGACAGTCGCGGGAGGGGGCCATCAAGCGGGCACGAGCGATGGAGCGGGTGTGGTCGGTGGGGTGGGGGAAGGACGTCCACAGTTCCCAGTGGTCGTTCTGCCACACCAGCACGGTGGCGGGAAAGAGCACATACACCGGAATCGACACCGTCCGCAGGTCGATCTGATCGGGCTCGCGGTCCGCAACGACCTCGAAAGACTTGCGGGTGAGGGTCATGCGGGTGTGCACGCCCCACTGGTCGAATAGGGCCAGGTCGGGCGTCACGAAGTACGCACCGATGGTCTTGGCGTGCAGGTAGCGAAGGTGGTAGCCCTCCAGGAACCCGTCGATGGTGAATTTCCAGTTGAAGTCGTTGTCGAATCGCTCGATGCGTTCCTGCACGGCGTTGTGCAAGCCCCAACTTGCCAGTTCGGCGTCGAGTTCGGCGCCGAGATGGCCCGCGACGTCGATGCTGGCACCGGGGGTGAGCACCACCCATACGATGCCGTGTCGCTCCTCGGTGGGCAGCTCGATCAGGCCCAACTCGCCGCGTTCGGTGCAGGGGAAACCTTGTTGTTGGAGCGGGATGGTGCGCAATGCGCCGTCGCGTTCGTAGGTCCAGGCGTGGTACGCGCAGCGAAACAGCCGGCGGTTGCCCTTTGGGTCCCATTCGAGCTGTGTGCCTCGGTGACGGCAGAGGTTGACGAACGCCTTCACCGAGTGGTCGGACTGGCGCACCACCACAACCGGCGTGCCCATGATGGTGTCGGTGATGAAGTCGCCCGGATCGGGCAGTTCGCTGCCGTGGGCGACTACGAGCGGCATGACCCGCAGCAGCCGGTCGCGTTCACGCTCGGTGTACACGGGGTCGCGGTAGTGGGCGGTGGGCTGGGTCATCTCCGCCGGAGCGAGGTCCTGGGTTCCAGCCTGGTAGTGCCGAGAGAGGCGGCTGGCGACGGCGGTCTGCAACGCTCGGTCCATGCGCCGACGATACCCCGGTGACGCACCGAGTCGGTTGACTCGGCCCGGGTTTCAGCGCCGCAGGAGCAGGGGCTCCCACAGTGCCAACTCGATGCCTTCGGGGTTGACCTCCGTAGGCGACGTGCCGCCGAATATTCGGGTGGTGCGCTGCTCGAGGTCGTAAGGAGCCCAGCCGGGGTCGCCATGGGTGGCGAAGGCCACCCATGCTGCGGCCATAGCCGCGGAGAGAGCCGTGACCTCATCGGGATGACGGTCGAAACCGCTGAACTGGGCCACGGTGTGATGGTCGAAGGTGCCAAAGACCAGCGGCACGTCGAGTACGTGGGCGGCACCGACGAGACCGTCGTAGAGCGGGCTACACCAATCGAGCCGGTAGGCGTGGGCTCCGGCCCGGCCGGCCTGCCAGCCTGCCAGCGCCATGGAGGCGGCCCGGAAGGTCCAGTCGGTGCCGATCGCCACGGCTACCGCCCGGTTGTCCACGGGCTCGCCCCGCCCAGCCCGGGCGGATCGGTACGTGGCCACCAAGGCCTCGGGGTCGTGGTGCCAGCGTGCGGCCAGGGCTAGCACGAAGGCGTCCTCAAGCGTGTCGAAGCGTTCTTCGCGGCCCCAAAAGAAGCCCATCTCGTGGCGGTTGGTGCCACAGAGCACCGCCACGGGAGGGCCCTGGCGGGCCAAGGTCGCGGCCGGATCGACCGGCACCCGGTCGCCGTCGGCCACCGGCCGGTAGAACACGCCGCCCGAACGGGGGGTGGCCTCGTCCTGTGCGGCGCGCAGCGCGGCGGTCGGAAGCTCGCGCAGCGTGGCGGCCGAGACACCGAGATGGCGCAGGACACGGCCTGCGGTGTCCTCCGCCTCGGCGATAGAGGACACGAGGTTGAACGAACCGGACTGCAACACCGCCCGTCGGTAGGGCGCTGACCCTGATGAGGGCCGGTGAGCGGCGAGATGCAGGGCGATCGATGCCGCTCCGGCGGACTCACCGAACAGGGTGACATTGTCTGGGTCGCCCCCGAATGCGCTGATCTCGCGCTGTACCCATGCCAACGCTGCCGATTGGTCCGCCAGGCCTTGGTTGCCGTCGGCGCCGAGTTCCCCGGCCCGCAACCAGCCGAAGATGCCGAGCCGGTAGTTGACGCTCACCACGACCACCCCAGCCGAGGCGAGACGAGCGCCGTCGTAGGCGGGCACCTGGGTCGATCCGGCGACGAAGGCACCGCCGTAGAACCACACCATCACCGGGAGTCGGGCCGCGGCGTCGCGGTCGGGGGTCCACACCGACAGATACAGGCAGTCCTCGCTCTGCTCGGGCGAGGACAGATCGGCCAGGAAGCGTCCCGGGGCCGGTGCGCCCTGGATCGGCGCCGGACCGTGGCGGTCGGCGGGTCGTACCCCCTCCCACGACTCGGGGGCACTCGGCGGGGCGAATCGCCGGGGCCCCAGCGGTGGGGCGGCGTAGGGGATGCCGAGGAAAGCCGTCACGTGGTGGGCGACGGCGCAGCCCCGCAACCTTCCGGTGGAGGTGGTGGCCAGCAAGGGTGCGGACATGATTGGACCTTACCGAACGGCGTCCCGACGGTGAGGGCCCGCTTCGGTCCAACGGCACTACGATGGACTGCGCAACAGACACAGGGGGACAGCAAATGAGCGCGACCGCCACCGCCAAGCTTGATGGCATCGACATTCATTCCGTCGATCGTTACTTGAGTGAGGGCTACCCCTGGCAAGCCTGGGACCGGTTGCGGCGCGAGGCGCCGGTGTACTGGTACGACCGGCCCGGCATCGAGCCGTTCTGGGCCATCACCCGCTATGCGGACGTGCGGGCGCTCGGCTCTGATTCCTCCCGCTTTATCAACGGTGGTCCGCGTCTACGCCTGGCCAGTGCCGAGCACGACAGCCGTTTGCACGGCGCGCGCCGCAAGCGGGCGGACCGCCATGGCTGGGACGGCGCCGAGGTCGATGACATGGTCTACCTCGATGCGCCGCGTCACACCGCGTTTCGCATGCTGGTGGCCCGCCAGTTCACACCCGCTCGCTGCCGACGAATGGGTGAGGAGCTGACCTTGCTCGCGCAGCGCTTCGTCGGGGAGTTCGAACGTGACCTCGCTGACGCCGGTTCCCAGGGCGTTGATCTGGTCGAGCACCTCGCCGTCAAGCTGCCGTTGGCCACGATCTGCTCGATGATGGGCGTGTCGGTGGATCGCTGGTCGGACATCCACCGCTGGACCGATTCGATGTTCAACACCGACTCGGTGGCATGGGCGCAGCCCGGGGAATCGCGCCACGAGATGCGTATGCGCTTGCGCATCGAATATTTCGACTTCCTCGAGAGCTTGATCGACGAGAAGCGAGTCGAGCCCGGTGACGACCTCTCCAGCCTGTTGGTGCACGCCAAAATTGACGGCCAGGCGCTCAGCCAGCAGCAGCTGCATGGCTACTTGACCCTTTTGATCTCTGCTGGCAATGAGACCACCCGCAACGCCACCACCCGTGGCATCTTGGCCCTGTTGGAGCACCCAGAGCAGGTTGCGCTCTTCGAGCAGGCCGACCAGCATCGGGTGGAGACCACCGTCGAGGAGGTCGTGCGCTGGACCTCACCGGTCATTCAGTTCGCCCGGACCGCCACGCAGGACGTGTCGTTGCACGGGGTCACCATCAAGGCGGGCGAGACGATTGGCATGTGGTACCCATCGGCGAACCGCGACGAGACGGCCTTCCCCGATCCCTACCGTTTCGACGTCACCCGCGAGCCCAACGACCACGTCGGCTTCGGTCACGGGCCTCATTTCTGTCTCGGTGCGAACTTGGCTCGTTGGGAGTTACGGGCGGTGTTTGCCGAGCTGGCCCGGACCAAGACGGTGTCCAAGCTGCAGACCGTTGGTGACCCCGAGTGGATGACCGACCTTCACGTCGGGGCCATCTCCCACCAGGCTGTCAGCCTTCGCTGAGCTTCGATGCGTTGAGGCCCGGGCGAGCGCGAGTCCACCGAGCACTGCGTAACCGCCGGGGGTGTCCATGCCCTCGGCCCCCAAAGGACCAGATGGCCGCCTGCCCATTGGGTCCGGACATGGCGCGCCGCGCTCGATGTCACTGTTGGCGTGGAGATAGGCCTAAAGTCACGGTTCCCTCTTCATCGAAGGGGGCTGGATCTTGGGGCGGACCGTTGACGTAGTGGGGTAACCCGCCGCATGAACAGCGGTCCGCTCCGGTTCCCTTGATGAATGTCCGGGTGGTTGAAGCGCCCGCTCATCGGCGGGGCCCACCCTTCGTGGTGGCTTGGGGGCAACACTGTGGGTGCCGTTCGCGCCGCTACGATGACAGCCGTGGCCGTTAACGAGCACCGAATCGTCGTCGTCTTCGGGTCGGTACCCCGCGGGCAGACCCGGCGCCGGTGAGCAAGTTGGGAAGCAACGCCGTGCGCGCCTCGGGCGAAGATCGCACGCAGACCAAGGCGGAGTTGACCAGGGGGCGCATCCTCGAAGCTGCGGCCAAGGTGTTTCGGACCAGAGGCTTTGTTGGATCTCGTCTCACCGACATCGCCGCGGAGGCCGGACTTCAGGCTGGCAGCCTGTACTACCACTTCGCTTCTCGCGAGGCGCTGGTGGAAGCGGTGATGTGGGCCGGACAGTTGCGTACCGAAGCGCAGGTGCGCCGCTGTCTGGGCGCCCTCGGACCTGCGGCCACCCCGATGCAGCGCTTGCACACCGCGGTGGAAGCCCATCTGCTCGCGGTGTTGTCGAGTACCGATGCCAACTCGGCTTCGATCAAGATGATCGGGCAGGTACCGTCCGACATCCGGGAACGGTTGCTGGTCGGCCAGCGGGCCTATGGCGACCTCTGGCGTGGTCTACTGACCGACGCTCAAGATGCAGGCGACATCCGTGACGACGTGAACCTCTCTATCGTGCGTATGGCCATCATCGGTGCACTCAACTGGTCGGTGGAGTGGTACCACGCCGACAAGGGCCACCCCGAGAAGATCGCGGCTGACATGGCGGCGGTCATGATCGACGGCTTGCGCCCGCGCCGGCCGGCTTGCTGATCGCGCCCGCGATCGGTGTCGTCGCGTTCTGCGGCAGCGTTGCAATGGTGTTCGCTAGCGTGAGGCCATGACTGCAACCAACGCTGCGAGTGACGCCGGGGTCGAGGTGTGGGACTCCGATGCCCACATATGTGAGCCGCTGAAGGTATGGCAGGAGTACGCCGACCCGGCCTTTCGCGACCTCGTTCTGCAGGTCCACGTGCACGCCGATGGGCACGAGACGTTGTTCTGCGGTGGGGTCGATTCAGGGATCAACGTCGCCCCCGCCTGTATCCCAGGGGCCTATGGCAGGCCGGAGACGAAGTGGCAGGAGATCCTGCCGGGCAGTCATGACCCTCACGAGCGGCTCAAGGTCATGAACGCCGAAGGGCTCGACCGTGCCGTGCTTTTCCCCTCGCTGTGGCTGCTCTCCGGTGATGTGTCCGATTGCGGCGCGGCCGCCGCGAGCGCTCGGGCGTACAACCGGTGGATGGCTGATTTTGTGTCCGTGGATCCCGCTCGACTGTTTGGCATCGGGGTGTGTCCGTTGCAGGATGTCGATGCGGCGGTGGCAGAGATCGAGGCGATGGCCGAGGGGGGTCTTAAAGGCATGACCTTCCGGCCCGAGCGCTACAACGGGCTCGAGTTGTACTCCAAGGAGATGGACCGGGTCTGGTCTGCGGCGGAGCACGCCAATCTGTCGGTGGGGATTCACGGCAGTTTCGGATCCAAGATGCCCAGCTTCGCCCGCACCCGCTACAGCAACCAGTTCTACGTCCACATGGTGTGCCATCCGTTCGAGCAGATGGCCTCCGTGATGGAGGTCATCGCCTCTGGGGTGTTGGATAAGCATCCGCGGTTACGGGTCGGCTTCTTTGAATCGGGTCTGGGCTGGTTGCCGTACTGGCTGGATCGCCTTGACGACCATAAGCATTCGATGGGCCACCTGGTGCCCTCGCTCAAGCGCGACCCCAGCGAGATCTGGTCCGAGCAGTGTTTCGTGACGATGGAGGCCGGCGAAGGGGAGGCCTTGGGTCAACTCGTCGACATCGGCCTTGGCCACACCGTGGTGTGGGGCTCGGACTACCCGCACTATGACTGCACCTATCCCGGAGCGATGGTGGAGTTGGAGCAGACCTTCGCCACCCTCGATCGACCGGGATTGCGGACCGCCGTGTTGCAGGACAATGCCCGACGCTGGATGGATACCGGGAGCTGACCTGCGAGTGGCGTCGCGTTGTCGGGGTCGACCGCAGCCGCAGTCCTCCGTGTCAGACGGTGAAGCTGGTGTGACGCGGTAGAATGACGTGACCGGGTGGGCAGGAGCCGATCCGGCCTTGTCGCCTGCTCGGCGGCCCTGCAAAGCGAAGGACCCATGGCTGCACCGAGGCGTACCCGGGCGAAGGCGAAGGCGATTGATCCGGCGGTGTTGGCCAGTCGCACCCCCAGCCAGGTCCTAGCGGACGAGATTGTGGCCGCCTATGGCGACCTTGCCCCATCGGTGAATCGCATCATGAACACCGAAGGTCTTGAGGAAGATGGGCGGATGCATGCCATCTCCCGATTTCGCGACTCGCTGCAGACCCCGGGCGACCCGATGCGTCACCCGGTGAAGGCCGCGGAAGCTGGCCTGGCCTTCCAGGCCGGCCAGGCCTGACCCTCAGCGGAGTACCTGGCCAGGCGTAAGGCTTGGCACCCCACCCGCCTGGTCAGGCGTTTTCTTCCTCCTCGAGGCCTAGTGCCACAAATATTTCCTTCCGGGCATTTTCGTACTGGTCCTCGGTGAGCGCACCGGCCGAACGCTGCTCGCTGATGAGCCGGAAGCGTTCCATCAAGGCTTCCTGGTCAGGAGCATCCGACGACTCGTCGTCTTTGCGCTGCTCGCGCTTGTCTCGTTTGTCCGCCTTGCGCTCCTGGCGAACCTTTTGCAGACGTCGCTTCTCAAAGCTCTCTCGTCCTTTGGCCATCAGTTGCTCTCCCTGTGACATGGGCGTCGGCCCGGCCACCGGGGGTGGATGGCCAAGGCGCGCCGTATCGGTCTGTGGCAGTGCGATCCCGTGCAGCGATCGCCAATCTCGCCGTTGATGACATTGCCCTGCCTACAGGAGCTTGGGTGCTCCGCGGGTCGGGCGCAGTGAAGGGTGTCCACTTTAGCGGTGGCGGCGGCGGGGACCGGATCGTCCCGGCCCTCGTCGGTCGGATGGGGCAGGGGGCGAGGCGCTAGCGGCGTGTCCGGAGGGACGCAGCGCAGCAGGCTCGAACGGCTGGTCCAGGACCGGTGCTTTCGGGCCTCGGAGTTCGGCCAGCAGGGGATGGGTGGCGCTTACCACCGTGACGGTCGGGCGTATCCCGGCCAGTCGGACCAGTTTGTCGATGTCGGAGCGCTGGTCGGCAGTGGCAATGGTCACCACGGTGCCATCGCTGCCGGCCCGTGCCGTGCGACCCGAGCGGTGGGCGAAGGCCTTGTGCTCGGCGGGGGGGTCCACGTGCACGACGAGGGCGATCCCGTCGACGTGAATGCCACGGGCGGCGATATCGGTGGCGACGAGCACCGTCGCCTGACCGTCGCGAAACGCCGCCATGTTGCGGTCCCTGGCGTTTTGGGCCAAGTCGCCGTGTAACTCGACCGCGGCAATGCCGTCTTTGGCCAGCTTGCGGGCCAGTTTGCGGGCCGCGTACTTGGTGCGGGTGAACAGCAAAGTGGGGCCTTCGCCGCTGGCCAGTTCGGCGACGATGGCGGCTTTGTCGGTGACACCAACGGTCAGCACGTGATGATCGATGCGGGCCGGCAACGCCGTGGCGGGGTCGACGCTGCAGCGAACGGGATCATGCAGATATCGCTGCACGATCGCATCGACGGCATTGTCCAGCGTTGCGGAGAACAACATGCGCTGGCCACCGGCTGGGGTGCGGTCCAGCAGTCGTCGTACGGCGGGAAGGAAGCCCAGGTCAGAGAGATGGTCGGCCTCGTCGAGCACGGTTATCTCGACGTCATCGAGGGAGCAGAGTCGTTGACCGAGGAGGTCCTCGAGGCGGCCGGGACAGGCGATGACGATGTCCACGCCATTGGCCAGGACACGTTCCTGACGAACCTGAGACACCCCACCGAAGATCGTGGTGACCCGCAACCCAACCGTGGCCGCGAGCGGCTCGAAGGTAGCGGCCACCTGGGTGGCGAGTTCCCGGGTGGGGACCAGTACCAGGGCCCGGGGTCGCCGCCGAGCCGGGGTCGGGTTAGCGGCGAGGCGCGTCACGATGGGCAGCGCGAACGCCACCGTCTTGCCCGACCCGGTGCGCCCACGGGCGAGTACGTCCCGTCCGCTCAAAGAATGCGGCAGTGAGGCGGCCTGTACAGCGAAGGGCCGCACGATGCCCATCGCCTCGAGGGCGCGGACCAGATCGGGAGCGATGCCGAGTTGGCTGAAGTCCGCGGCGGGTTCAGTGTCCGCGGCGGACGTCTCTGCGGTGCTGGCCGCAGGGTTGGGGATGGGGGCAAGGTTCGCGGCCGCGGTGGGGGCAATGTCGCGGTGGGGTTCGGCGCGCCGGGAGCGGCTTCGGCGCGGTGGGCGCGCCGAATGCGGGGCGGTCGGGGGCATAAATTCCTCTCGAAGGGTGGGGGCCGTTGACGGCGAACGGCTGCCCGTCACACTGGAAGGAAACCGTGCGCAGAGGTTGCGCACTCGCAAACGACCGCGAGGGAACCCGAAGGTACGCTCACTCGAACCAGGCTAGTCCCTGCCCAGTCGTTATCGGCGGCACCTCGCCTCGCCGGGCCTGTGACTGCTCAACGTCGCTCCTCGTTGCGGTCGTTGGCGGGTGGCGGTTGGGGGGTGAGGGCGCTGACCGCGGCGAGGAGGTCGTCGCTGAAGTCGGTTTGGCCTGCTGCGAGGCTCGGCGCAAGTTGCTCCAGGCTGCGCCCGCCCACCAACACCGAAGTAACTCCGGGTTGTGCGGCCGCCCACGCCACCGCCAGGGTGGCAGGGTGAGCTCCGGCCTGGCGGGCGAGATCGACGAGGCCCGCGGCGACGCGGTTGGCATCGATACCGCGATAACGGGCCAGGTACATCGGGTCCTCGACGAAGCGGCCCGATGCCTCGGCCCCCACGTACTTACCCGAGAGCACCCCACCGGCGAGCGGCCCGTAACAGATGACCCCGAGCCGTTCGCTCTGGGCCATCGGCAGCAGTTCGACCTCGGCCTGGCGTTTGATCAGGTTGTACATCGGCTGGATGGCGGCGAAGCGGGCCCAGCCGCGTTGCTCGCAGCGACCGAGGGCCTTGGCCACCTGCCACGCGGCAAAGTTCGAAGCGGCCGGATAGACGATCTTGCCCGCTTGGACTAGGTCATCGAGGGCCCGAAGCTGGTCGTCGAGGGCGGCCCGGGTGTCGAATCGATGCAGGTACAGCAGGTCGATACGGTCGGTCTGGAGTCGGCGCAGGCTGGCATCGACCGCGCGGGTGAGGTGCAGGCGCGAGGACCCGCCCTCATTCGCGCCCCGCCCGGTGGGGAAACTCACCTTGGTTGACACCACCAGGCGGTCACGCCGGGCCGAGCTGTGTAGCAACTGGCCCAGGACGCTCTCCGCCCGTCCGCCGCCATAAATGTCGGCGCAGTCCACGTGGTTGACACCAGCGTCGAGGCAATGGTCGATCACGAGCGCAGCATCAGCCTCGTTGATGTCGGTCCCGAAAGAAAGTGCCCCCAGACCCAATGCAGATAGGCGTACCCCGGTATCGCCGAGTGGCCGCAGTTTCATCGGGGAATCCTTTGGTGGGGGTGCAGTGGGGTGCTCATAACAGGAAGGCCATGTTGGGCAACGGCTGGGAGGCATTGACCAGCTCCACGACCTTGCGGGACATCGCCAGCTCGCTGTCACGGCGGTGCAGCACGTGGGTGCTGCGGCCAGCCCAGATGCGAAGTTCGTTGCTTGCCTGCAAGGACAGTTCGTACAGCACGAAGTTGGAGCCGACCTCCAACTCATCGGCTCCCACCGACAACAGCTCGATATTCGACACCACCCGCCGCATCGGTGATACCGGTGTTTGGGCATAGCGAAGCCCGGTCTGGAGCTGACGGATGCGGGTGGTCAAGCGATTGCGGTTGTCGTTGATGAATGAGATCCGGCGGTCCCGGTCATAGTTGCCGGCACCGGACGGGACCCAATAGTGGATGTCATCGGTCCACAGCGCCAACCACTCCTCGTAGCGGGACTCGTCGGCGAGGCGGGACTCCCGGTTGAGAAAGGCGGCGACCGCGGCGTCGAGCAGGAGCGGGTCGAGTTGGTGCAGCGCGCCGTCGGGCAGCGCGGACCGCGCCGGGCTGCTCACGGTGTCATCACGGCGCGGTAATGGCGCCAGAATCCCCGATTGACGGTTTCGTCGCTGACATGTCCCACCCGATCGGTGCCCTCAAAGACCTCGCGTTGTAGGCCCCGGCTGAGGTCCATCCACCCTCCGGTACCGGCGAAGGCGACCTGCATACGCTCCGACGCCGTGGCGTCATCGGGCAGGAGGAAACCGGCGGGACCCATGGCCGCTTCGGACTGGCGCAGAACCCGAGTATTGAACCCGGGGCTCACCCCGCCGAGCAGGAGCGGCGTGTGGTGGTGGATGGTCTGGCCGGCGCTTACTGGTTCGATGATGGCCAGGTTCATCTCACCGAGAAAGAGGTTGGGGAAGATGAGGGCATGGGGCGGGCCCTTCCACAGCAGTTCCTCGGCCCGTTCGGCTCCGCGCGCCGCGGTGAGAGCGGCGACGTAGTCCGCCACCTTCTCGCGGCCGGTCCCGAGCCAGGCCAGGTCCTTGTCGTAGCCCTTCCAGAACTCGAGTTCGATGTGACCGTTGCCGCGGTCGCGACAGGTGGACACCACCCGTTCCTCACCGGCGAGGGCTGCGGACTCGTACTGGGTGCCGGGAGCGACCCGCCAGAGAGAGGCGTGCAGGCGACCGAGGTGGTAGCCGTCATTGTCGCTTTCGGCCCACATCTTCCAGTTCGACGGCGACCGCTGACCCAACCAGCCGGCGCTCAAGTCCAATTCGCCGGTGGGGGACAAGTCCGCCGCCCAGTCGAGCAACTCCCTGCCGCCCACACCGAGGTGCTCGGCTAACGGCCCGGCGCCACCCGAAGGGTTGGCGAAAACGAACCCGCGGTAGCGATCCACCGCTCGGGGCCGGTCCAGAGCGAGCTCCGCCGCCGCGGTGCCTTGCCCGATGGGCTGGGGCACAGCACGCAATTCTCCCGTCAGGGCGTAGGTCCAGCCGTGGAACATGCACGAGAAGGACCCGTTGGTACCGGAAGACCCGGTGCAGAGTTGCACGCCGCGGTGCGCGCAGCGGTTGGCCAGTACGGTCACCTCGCCCGCCCGGGTGCGCACCAGGAGCACCGGGTCACGGCCGACACGCCGACTCACCCAGTCACCGACTCCGGGAACTTCCGATTCGTGGCCCACGAAGCTCCAGCCACGATGGAAAATCCGCTGCAACTCCGCGTCGAACACGTCAGGATCGGTGTAGAGCGAGCCGTGGACCCGGTCAGGGGTGATCCGCTCGCTGACATCGAGCGAGGCGGCCACCGCACTCAGCGCTGGATTCATGCTGCCTCCCGCTGCGCTCCGACGCTGCGTCGCGCCATTGCTCCGATGGACTCGACGATGTGTTCATGGCCGAGGTCGATGCCGAAGCTCTCGGCTGCGCTGAGCACCTCGGACAACGCGCCGACTAGGGCTAGGCCGGTGAGAAGCGGGTCCTGGGGGGCAAAGCTGCCCTCGGCCACGCCGTCAGCCACAATACTGGCAAGTATGGTGGCCATCTCGGCCCTGATGCGCCGCCGCAGCAATTCGGCCTGGGCCACCGTCGGCTCGCAGATCATGGCGTAGGCGAGCCGACCCGAGGACAAAGCTCGAAGCGTGAACACCGACACCGCGGCGGCGAGGCGCTCGGCGCTGTCCCCGGTCTCGGGCTCATCGCCGCGGCCCGCGGCAATGGCGCGAAGCACGCTCAGCTCGTGCTCGCAGGTGGAGCGCAGCAATTCGGTGACCAGATCGGTCTTGGACGGGAAGTGGCGGTAGAGCGACCCGACTGCCACGCCTGCCTCCGAGGCCACCGCAGCCATGGAGAGCCCGGTGATGCCCTCCACGGCAACAACTGCCCGAGCGGCCCGCAAGACCTTGTCCCTGCTCTGCAGGGCACGTTCGCAGGCCGCAGGGCCACGTCGATACACCATCGATTGACCTCCGATGCCCGCGCCACGTTTCGCTTGGACCCGATGAGTGAACCACGGTTCACATCTTGATGCAACCGTGCTCGCTGCCTCGGCGCCGTCGCCGGAAACCGCTCAGCACGGCCACGGGGTGCACGAGCCGACGAGGCGGCCCTCGACATCGAATCGGGCCAACGAGCCGTCCCAGCCCGCAGTGAGCACACACGCGCTGCCCGCGGCGTCGGTACCGAAGGCCACCGCGGGTACGCCGGGCTTGTCGTGATGGGTCAAAGCCCGCCAGCGCCAGATGTGGCCCACCTGTTCCCACAGCACGGCCGTGCCGTCGTAGGATCCGCTCACCAGGCGATCGCCAGCGGCGTTGCACGCCACGGCTTTGACGGACTTGGTGTGGGCCCGGGGTAGGACCTCGAGCAGCGAGCCGGTGCGGCAATCCCAGCGTCGTAAGGCCAGGTCACGCGAGGCCGAGATCACATGTCCGCGGTGATCCGCCGCCACCGCGTTGACTAGGACGAGGTCCGGCGCGCTGGCCCGCCAGGCCGGTTCGCCGTTCTTCCAGGCGGACAGGGTGCCATCGGAGCACCCCGCCACCAACAACGCCGCGGGTGCGGACCATGCCATGGACTTGATCGGTGAGTGGTGGGCGGTCCAGCGTCGGAGCGGGGTTCCGTCAGCCTGCCATTGGCGGATCACCCCGTCATAGCCTGCGGTGTACAGCGTCGCACCGTCGGGTGACCACACCACGGCGTTGATCGGTCCGCCCTCATTGGCCGACAACGTGACCAGCGCAGTGCCATCGACACCCACTAGGTGCACGATGCCGCGATAGTCCGCACTGGCGACCGTTCGGGCGTCGGGCGATATGGCCACGCAATTGACAATCGTGAGGTGCTGGGACAACGTGCCAACGCGTCGAATTCCTGTCGGGGCGTTGGCATCGAGGGCGATTACCGAGCCGTCGTCACGGCCGAGAACGACCAGGCCGCCCGCCGCGGCGAGGCCGTTGATCCCGTAGGTCGCCGCGAAGCGCCGGTCACCCCGGTCGGGGTGGGAAATGACCTCGGCTCCGAAGCTGCCGACCACGACGGCGTTGTCGGCATGAACCGCGGCCCGTTCCCATTGGAAGTCCGCTCGATACTCGGCGCACACCAGCCAGCTTTCCGTGTCATATTCACGCATGGTGGCGTCGTACGCGCCGACCAGTAGGCGCGACCCATCGGCGGAGAAGCGCACGAAGCGCACAGCCGCGTCGGCATCGGCCAAGGTTCGTACCACGATGGCCCGGTCGGGATCCCACAAGCGGCAGAGACCGTCGTCGCAGCCCGTTGCCACCAGCGAACCATCAGGGGACCAGTCGATGGCCTCTGGATCGCCCGGGTGGACCAATACCTGTAGTTGGGACAGCGACTCGAGGTCCCAGATGCGGGCGCTTCGATCCTCTGCCGCAGTGGCCAGGCGGCGGCCGTCAGGCGCCAAGGCGGCCCCGAAAACGCCCGATTCGTGGCCGGTCAGCACCCGCTGTTGCCATTCGCCGGGGCCTGTCCAAATCCGCACCACCGGGTCGAGATGGTCCATCACACAAACCAACCCGTCGCCACCAGCGAGCCACCGCACGACGTTCACATCATCGCCATGGGGACCAAGGGCCAGCATCTGACTGCCGTCGGCCGCGTCGAGCACGAAAGCGAAACGGTTTGCCACCGCCACCGCAACCCGGTCGCCCGAGGGCGAGAAGCGCACGTCGTTGACGAGATCATCAAAGTGCGCGGTCCACCCCGAGGACCGCCGATGGCGGCAGATGACCCGGCCGTCGTACCCGCCGGTGATCAGGCGGCCCGTTGCCGGGTCGTAATCGACGCAGGTGATGGGCGATACGTGAGGCACAGGAACCTACTGGGAAAGTGAAAGTTCGCCCAGGACAACCTCGGCGAACGCGTCAACGAAACGAGGCAAGCGCCCGTACACAAAGCCATTGCGGGACTCGGCGAAGGTGGGCGAAGGCCAGCGACGGATCCAGGCCCGCATGGCCTGCACCGTTCCGACCGACAGCCCGACATCGCCGTCGAGCAACGACGGCATCGCCAGCAGCGGCTTGAAGTAGAAGTGCGCCAGGGCCCGGCGAGCGCTGCCCGCGAGTAGCCAATCGACCTGCGCCGCGGTCAGGTCTTGCGCCGGTGCCGTCTGGACGACCCGCTTGAATGCGCCCTCGTAGGCGCTGCCGCCGAGGTACGCGACAAGATCAGCCAACAATCGGCGACCTCGATCGGCCACGGCGATGTCGGCGGATTCGAGGCGATAGCCGGCCTGACGCAGACGGACCCCCAGATCCCAGTCCTCCCCGGCAAGCACCTCGGGCCCATCGGGTCCCGGTGCGCTGGGCTGGAGGTATGGTCCGCAGGTCTCGTAGGCACTCAGACGCACCGCATGATTGACGCCGTTGAGGTTGGTTACCCCAACCAACGCCTCGCTGCGTACCACGACTTCGCCGAAATGATCCGAGAGCCGTCGGGCGCGTGGGAAATGGCCGAGCAAATGGTCCTGCTCCTCCCTCCCGTTGACCGCGCCGACCGCATCATCGGCATGCACCGCGGTAAGGACCTCAGCCCAAGCCGCCAACCAATCACCGGGCAGGACCACATCGACGTCAGTGGTCAACAGCCATTGCGGACGCGCCAGGTTGGCCTGATCGGCGAGGTGCAACGCTATGGCCACCGCCGCGCTGCGGGCAGCGCCAGGACTGCCGTACGCACCGTGGTGGACGCACAGCAGCTCGGGGTGCGCCGCGGCCGCCTGATCGAGGATCGACCCGGTGGCATCGCTCGAGCGGTCATTTACCAACACCGCCAGCCAGCCGGCACGAGCGGGCAGTTGAGCCACAAGCTGGTCGATCAGCTCAGCGACAAAGGCGCTCTCGTTGTGGCAAGGGACGATGACTGCTGCAGCCGGGGCCGGGTAGGTCACCGGCGTGGTTCCGTCACTCGGGGTCGGCGCTGAGGCGGGTGTCGTCGTGGTCGACCCAGAACGAACCGGTGGCGTGGGACACGATCTCGATAGCCACGTTTGCCCCGCTCCCGGCACAGACCACGGCTTGGGACGGCCACCCGGCAAGGACCCCGCAGGCGTACACGCCAGGTACGGAGGTCGCGCCCCAATGATCGGTGAGGACATTACCTTTCACGAAGGGCTGGCGTGCCTCGCCGGTCTGCACCGCAAGCGAAGGTAGACGCAGGGTGCCCTGGCCGGTGGCCAGCACGACATAGCTCACGGTGATGTCCCCGCCCTGAGCCGAGCTGATCTGGAAGCCACCAGCCACCGCGCTGACATCGTCCACCCGGCCCTCATGGCTGGCGACGTTGAGGGCGTCGAGCTTGCCGCGTAACTGATCGAGGAGTTCCCGTCCCTCGAGTTCGTCCTGGCCGGGAAGGTTCAGCAACCGCGCCCGCTTCAAGATGGAACGGTCCTGGTCATACAGGTCCACCTGCAGCCCGCCTCGAGCCAGGAACATTGCTGCCGTAAGGCCAGCTGCTCCGCCGCCGATGACGGCCACGCGGGTTGTTTCGCTGCTCATGGCTGGCGTCGCTCCTCTGTAGAACAATGACACGCTCACGCTAGCGGGATTCGGCTAGCCGAAAACTGGGCTAGCGGGATTCGGCTAGCCGAAAACCCATGGCATACCAAATGGATGGGTACCAGCCGTGGCGGCGTTGGCAGCGGGCGAGGTCTCCGTGGCGGGCGAAGCTGCCGCCGCGGGCGATGCGGTAGCTGACGCCGTGGATCTCAGTCAGATCGTCCGAGATCAACTCGCCCCCCGGATAGGGCCGGTAGTCCTCAGCGACGTACTCTTCGACGTTGCCGGCGAGGTCCCAAACTCCAAACGGCGAACGCCCGGTCGGATATAGCCCGACGGGGGTGGCGCACAGCGGCCCAAGCTCCGCGGTGTTGGCCCGCTCGGGGTCCCAACGTTCGCCCCAGGGAAACGCCCGGCCGTCACCGCCGGTGGCGGCATGCTCCCATTCGGCCTCGGTAGGCAGACGAATCGGTCGACCAGTTTCGGCGGCCACCCAGGCGGCATAGGCGTCCGCCGAAGCAGGGGCCACGGTGTAGACGGGGTGGTTGGCCGCCGCCCACGGAAAGGTGCCGTGCGGCCATGCCGAGGGTCGCTCCGCCTGCGGGCAGGCTCGCACAAACTGTAAGTACTCGGCGTTGGTCACCGGGTACCGTCCGATACGGTACGGCGCCAACTCCACCCGGTGGGCCGGTACTTCTTTGGCGATCCAGTCGCGCTCGACACCAGCATGGGCCCAGGCCTCGGTCACTTCCTTGACGCGCGCCGCAGCCAGACCGATCGTCGTAGGGCCACCGGGAATGTCCACCAGGTCCGGCTCGAAGGCCCTGAAACGTGGGTCACCGAGCAATGACAGCAACGTCGCCGCGGCCAGCCGTTTGGCGAAGGGCTCATCATGGTGTTGCAGCACCGCAAGCAGCTCGGCCGCGTCCAAACCGGTGAGCGCGGCCAGTGCCGGGCCGAACACCGCCAGTCGGGCGCCAGATAGCGCCAGGTCGGCCTCCGGCTCGGGAGCGGGACTCGGTTCTGTCTCGGCGCGGTCAGGACCGTCCGACGGCAGGTTCATAGCGGCCTGATGTTCATGTGGACGTGATGTTCATGGGCGACCTGGTACCGAAGGGGGCGACGACGTCGGACGCCGCTGGCCCCCGGTCGGTGCAAGGGTGCGCTCGCGTGCCCGGAGCGGAGGATAACTTGCGCCGAGTGGCCCAGCGCGGCGCCAGGGTCCCGCGGGGCCTACCGAGGCAGACGGAGCGACCCATGAGTGGTATCGAACGAAAGGGCGGCCGCCGCCGCCGGGTCCCGGCGGAGAACTTCCAGGGTCATGTCGAAATGGAGGCCATTTTGGAGGACCCGGGCTATGGCGTACGCCAGAACCGGGTGCACTTCCATGACGGAAGCCACACCAACTGGCATCTGCACGTGGGCAGCCAGGTTCTGTACTTCGTCGAGGGCCAAGGGATGGTGCAGGAACTGCACGGCGAACTTCTCGAGACCGAGGCGGGCGACATCGTGCATGTGCAACCCGGTGCCCGTCACCGGCACGGAGCCCGAGAGGGCCATTCGGCCGTCCACATCGCGGTGACCCTCGGCGAGTCGATTTGGGACAACGACCCGCGCTATCACGCCTGATCACGGTGAGTTCCGCGACCCCACCCGTCGGCGGGGCAGCCATCGATGGTTGCGACGGCCGCCGCCGCCTGTAAGCCTGCAGCGGCTGACCTGCGGGCAGGTGTAGCCGTGAGAAGCGAGGATGTCATGACGAAGGACGGGTCATCAGCGCTGCGACGCGAGGACGGTCCCCTGCTACGGGGAGCGGGCAGCTTCATTGACGGGTTGCGCGTAGCGCAGCTCGAAGGTGCCCTGTACGGCGCATTCGTCCGCTCCACTGAGCCCCACGCCAAGATCGTGTCCATCGACACCAGCGCGGCCCTCGCCATGAACGGGGTCGTCGCCGTGTTCACCGCCGCCGATGTCGATCTGTGGCCGCTCCCACCGCGGCTCGCGAACATGAACGGGGACATGTGGCGCCCAATGTTGGCCGACGCAGTGGTCCGCTTCGTGGGCGAAGCGGTGGCCATGGTCGTGGCCGTGGACCGCTACGTCGGCGCCGACGCGGTGGAGGCCGTCGTGGTCAACTACGAACCGCTGGTCGTGCTGACCGACCTTGAGGCCTCCCTCGCGGGCGAGGTGCTGCTGCATGAGGCAGCAGGTACCAACGTGTCCTTTGCGTGGGCCGGCAAGGAACCCGACGAGGACCCGTTCGCGTCGTGCGAGGTGGTGGTCTCCCTCGCTGTGCGCCACCCGCGCCTCAACCCCAGCCCCATCGAGCCATTGGCGGGGGCGGTGGCGTGGGGCGAGGATGGCCGGTGCACCATTTGGGTATGTTCCCAGCGACCCGCCGGTGCGAAGTACGTCATTGAGTGCGCCATGGGCCTCGAGCCGGGCACGGTACGGGCGATCGCCCCCGACGTGGGCGGCGGATTCGGCGCCAAGGGCGGCTACGGGTGCTATCCCGAGGACGTGGTGGCGGCGTTCGTGTCACGGCAGCTTGGTCGACCGATTCGCTGGTGCGAGACCCGCAGCGAGGCGATGGTGGCGATGGGTCACGGTCGTGCCTCGGTGCACGCCATTCGTATCGGGGGTAGCCGCGATGGCGTGGTGGCGGCCTACGAGGTACGGGCCCTGCAGGACTCCGGTGCATATCCCGCCATGGGCACGAACGTCACCAGCAACCTACGAAACTCCGCCACCGGGGTGTACGCCATCCCAGTGGCGGTGCTGGCGGGGACCTCGGTGGTTACCAACACCACGCCGACGGTGGCCTTCCGCGGCGCCGGCCGGCCCGAGGCGGCGTGTTCGATAGAAGCGGCCATGGACCACTTCGCGGCCGCCGTGGGGCTCGACCCCGTCGAGGTGCGCCTACGCAATGTCGTGGCCGAAGATGCCTTCCCCTATCGGAGCGCCACTGGTTCGACCTACGACAGCGGACGGTACGGCGAGTCGCTGCGTCGTTGCGTCGAAGCGGCCGGCTACGACGCGTTGCGCGCTGAGCAGGCCGAGCGTTACGCCCGCGGCGACGCCAGACGACTCGGCATCGGGGTGAGCTGCACGGTGGAGATCACCGGCGGTGGCGAGGGCGAAACGGCCTCGCTCGCCGTGCACGAAGATGGCTCGGTGACCGTGGTGGTTGGTACCTCACCGCACGGCCAGGGGCACGAGAGCACCTTCGCCGCGATCGTCGCCCGTGAGCTCGGGGTGCCATCGCAGTCGGTGACCGTGTTGCACTCCGACACCGACCTGTCGCCTCTCGGTGGTGGCACCATCGGGTCCCGCTCGGCGCAGCTCGGCGGTTCAGCGGTTTTCGGTGCCGCCCGGGACGTCATCGAAGCGGCCCGCAGCCGGGTGGCGGACCTGCTCGAGGCGAACGTCGAGGACATCGTGTTCGATGCCGACCTCGGTCGTTTCCATGTGGTGGGAACGCCGATCCGCCACGTCGAATGGCACGAGGTCGGGGCGCTGCAGGCCGAGCATCGCTTCAAGCCTGACGGGGGGCGAGGGACTTTCGCCTTCGGTGCGTGCATCGCCGTAGTCGAACTCGATACCGATACCGGGTCGGTGTCGGTACGGCGTCTGGTGAGCGTGGACGACGCCGGTACGCTGCTCAACCCGGTGCTCGCCGAGGGCCAGGTCCACGGCGGCCTCGGGCTTGCGGTGGGCGCGGCGTTGTTTGAGGAAATGGTCTATGACCCGACCGGGATTCCGCGCACGGCATCCTTTGCCGACTACGCCGTGGTGTCCGCGGCAGAGACCGTCAGCTTTGAGACCCATGAAATGGAAACACCATCGCCGTGGAACCCACTCGGGGTGAAGGGCGTCGGGGAATCCGGCACGGTGGTCGCCACCCCTGCCCTACGCGCCGCAGTACTCGATGCCCTCGGACCGTTTGGCGTGAGTGGACTCGATCTGCCCTACACGCCCGAGCGGGTGTGGCGGGCGATGCAGCGCTGATGCGCGCTCCACGCTCGGACCGCGCCGTACACAACCCGACCTTCGCCTCCCTCGGGGTACGGAACTTCCGGCTGTTCTTCGCCGGTCAATTCGTCTCCCAAGTGGGCAACTGGTTGACGATGGTCGGCCAGACCCTGCTCATGTTGCATCTGACCGGCAACGGTGTGGCAGTGGGGGCCCTGGTCGCCTGTCAGTACCTGCCGGTGCTGCTCTTCGGGGCGTGGGCCGGTCTGGTGGCGGACCGTTCCGACAAACGGCGGCTGTTGCTGGTCATACAAAGCAGTGCCATGGTGCAGTCCTTCGTGCTGGCTGGCTTGGCCTTTATGGACCGCCCGCCGATCGGCGCGCTGTATGCCGTCGCCCTGGCCGGAGGGTTCGCGACCGCCTTCGATAGCCCGGCCCGGCGTTCCTTCGTGGTGGAGATGGTGCCTCGGGAACTGGTCAACAACGCCGTCAGCCTCAACAGCGCGCTGATGACCTCGGCCCGGATCTTCGGTCCGGCCTTGGCCGGGTTGCTCGTCAGCACCGTGGGATACGGCTGGTGCTTCGCCATCGACGCGGTGTCCTACCTGGCGGTGTTGGCGGCACTGGCGGCCATGCGGCCGGCCGAACTGCGAGCCGCGGTGCCAGCGGGGCGCAGCAAAGGTCAGGTTCGCGACGGCCTGCGCTACGTGATGTCGGTGCCCGAACTGTGGATTCCATTGGCCATGATGACGGTGATTGGGACCCTTGCGTTCAACTTTCAGGTGGTGTTGCCGCTTTTCGTCGTGCGCAGCCTCAATCAGGGTCCGCGGACCTTCACCCTGCTGTTCTCCGTGCTCAGCGCGGGGTCCTTCCTCGGTGCCTTGGGCACCGCCCGTCGGGCGCGGGTCACCCTACCGATGGCGGTGCTCGGCGCTCTGGCCTTCGGCGTGTCGCTCACGGTGCTCGCCGTCACGCCGAACCTGGCGATGGCCTACGTGGTGGCCCTCGTGGTCGGCGCGAGCAGCGTGGCGTTCAT
>CAMDQT010000011.1 GCA_945906305.1 Ferrithrix thermotolerans DSM 19514
AATTTCGACATCGTCACCCGTTTTCACGATGCCCTGCTCGATCTTGCCGGTAACCACGGTTCCACGGCCCGTGATGGAGAACACGTCCTCGATCGGCATGAGGAAGGGCTTGTCGAGTTCGCGGATGGGCTCGGTAATGTATTCGTCGACCGCGTCCATGAGCTCCAGGATCTTCGGCGTCCACTCGGCATCTCCCTCGAGCGCCTTCAACGCCGAGACACGCACGACAGGTACGTCATCACCGGGGAAGTCGTAGGCGGAGAGGAGCTCGCGCACCTCAAGCTCGACGAGGTCCAACAGCTCTTCATCGTCGACCATGTCAACCTTGTTCAGGGCCACCACCATCGATGGCACGCCCACCTGGCGAGCCAAGAGCACGTGCTCCCGGGTCTGTGGCATCGGGCCATCGGTTGCTGCCACCACCAAGATTGCGCCGTCGACCTGAGCCGCGCCGGTGATCATGTTCTTGATGTAGTCGGCGTGGCCGGGCATGTCTACGTGGGCATAGTGACGGTTCTTCGTCTCGTACTCCACGTGCGCAATGTTGATCGTGATGCCACGTTCGCGCTCTTCGGGTGCCTTGTCGATGTCCTCGAACTTGGTCACGACCGTTTTGCCACTGCCAGCCTCTGCCAACACCTTGGTGATGGCCGCTGTCAACGTCGTCTTGCCATGGTCGATGTGACCCATCGTCCCAACGTTCAAGTGGGGCTTCGAACGCTCAAACTTCGCCTTGGCCATTGCCTGTTCCTTACCTATTCCTCTTCACGAATGAACTAAATGATCTCGATCGCTGCATACCATCTGATGGGCGCTTGCAGCTTACGCCCCGCGGACTCGCCGGACGATCTCCTCTTGTCTGTCGCCTGGCATTTGCTGGTACGAGTCGAACTGCATCGTGTAGTTCGCTCGACCCTGGCTGCGGGAACGCAAGTCGGTTGCGTACCCGAACATCTCCGATAGCGGCACCGTTGCCCGGATCACCTGAGCATTTCCCCGCTGTTCCATACCACCGACGCGTCCGCGACGACTGTTGAGATCGCCCATGACGTCGCCCATGTATTCGTCCGGCGTCACAACTTCGACCTTCATGATCGGCTCGAGGAGGACGGGTTTGCCCAAGTCGGCCGCCTTCTTGAACACCATCACTCCGGCGATCTTGAAAGCCATTTCCGAGGAGTCCACATCGTGATACTGACCGTCAGTCAGCACCGCCCGGATATCGACGGTCGGGTAGCCCGCCAGCACGCCAGCCGTCAGGGCCTCTCGAATGCCCTGATCGATGGCAGGGATGTACTCCTTGGGAATACGGCCACCGCTGATCTTGTCGACGAACTGATAGCCGCCGCCCGGCCCGGTCGGCTCGAGGTCGATGACCACGACCGCGAACTGTCCCGATCCGCCCGACTGCTTGATGTGCCGGTATTCGACTTTCTGAGCGGGACGGGTGATGGTCTCGCGGTAGGCCACCTGGGGCTTGCCTACCGTGGCGTCGACCTTGAACTCGCGCAACATGCGATCAACGAGCACTTCGAGATGGAGCTCGCCCATCCCGGAAATCACCGTCTGGCCAGTCTCATGGTCAGTTCGGACCTGAAAGGTAGGGTCTTCCTCGGACAGCGAGTAGAGCGCCTTACCCATCTTGTCCTGATCAACCTTGGTCTTCGGCTCAACGGCAACGTGAATCACCGGCTCCGGGAACTCGAGCTGCTCAAGAATGATCGGGTGGGCCGGATCGCAGATCGTGTCACCGGTCCTGACATTCTTCAGGCCGATGGCGGCGAGAATGTCACCCGCCCGAGCGACGTCAACGTCCTCTTGGTTGTTCGCATGCATCTCCAAGAGGCGCCCCGCACGCTCCTTGTTGCCAGTTCGGGTGTTGAGGAGCTGACTGCCCTTCTCAAGTGAGCCCGAATACACCCTGAAATAGGTGAGTTTGCCGACGTGCGGTGCGGTCATGATCTTGAACGCCAGAGCGGAGAACGGCTCAGAGTCCGTCGGCCGGCGTTCGATGGTCTCGTTACCCCGCGTGCTGGTGCCGAGGGTCGGCGGCAAGTCGAGTGGAGACGGGAGGTAGTACACCGCCGCATCGAGGAGCGGCTGCACGCCCTTGTTCTTGAACGCCGAACCGTTGAGGACTGGAACAATCTGGCCCGCAATCGTGCCCTTACGAATGGCGGCACGCAGCTCGTCGGGCGTGATCTCTTGCTCCATGAGGAACTTGTCAGCGATGCCGTCGTCCACAAGGGAGACCGCGTCGATCAGTTTCTCGCGCCACTCGGCAGCCTGGGCGATGAGGTCGGCGGGAATATCGATGACTTCGAAGGTCGCGCCGAGGTCCTCGCCGCTATCCCAAACCACGGCATTCATCTCAACAAGATCGACCTGGCCCCGGTAACGGCCCTCGGCCCCGATGGGGAGCTGAACCACTGCCGTTGTCGCCTCGAGCCGCTCGTGGATCGAGTCCAAGGCGGCGAAGAAGTCGGCCCCCAGGCGGTCCATTTTGTTCACGAAGCAGACGCGGGGCACCCCGTACTTGTTGGCCTGGCGCCAGACTGTCTCGGTCTGAGGTTCGACGCCCGCGACGCCATCGAAAACCGCCACGGCGCCATCGAGCACGCGCAGTGAGCGCTCGACTTCAACCGTGAAGTCCACGTGGCCCGGGGTGTCGATGATGTTGATCCGATGGTCTTTCCAGAACGTGGTCGTCGCGGCGGAGGTGATGGTGATTCCACGCTCCTGCTCTTGGACCATCCAGTCCATCGTCGCTGCACCCTCGTGAACTTCACCCATCTTGTAGTTGCGCCCGGTGTAGTAAAGGATGCGCTCGGTCGTCGTCGTCTTGCCCGCGTCGATGTGGGCCATGATGCCGATGTTGCGGGTCTTATCGAGCGGATGCCGTTGCGGGGCCATGTTCTCAGAGCTCTCTCAGGTCAATCTGTTGCGGATGCCCGGGTGGGTCAGGCGACACGGTCGCTCGACGGGCAATCCATATGTGCTTGCCACCCGATTGCACCGTGGATTCAGCCGTCGCTTACGCACGACGCCTTAACGATAGGCAGCGGGGTCTGGCTATCCGAGCCGATTACCAGCGGTAATGGGCGAAGGCCTTGTTGGATTCGGCCATTTTGTGCATGTCTTCCCTGCGCTTGACCGAGGCCCCAATGCCGTTTGAAGCATCAAGGATTTCGTTGGCCAGACGCTGCGCCATGGAGCGCTCCCGGCGAGCCCGGGAAAAACTGACCACCCAGCGCACGGCGAGCGTGTTGGCCCGCCGTGGCCTTACGTCAACGGGAACCTGGTAGGTCGCACCGCCGACTCGGCGGCTTTTGACCTCAAGTTGTGGTTTGACGTTGTCAACCGCCCGCTTGAGGGCGGCGACAGGTTCGGCCCCGGTCTTCTGGGTGACAATGTCGAGGGCTTCGTAGACGATTCGCTCAGCCACGGTGCGCTTACCGCGTACCAAGACCTTGTTCACCAACTGGGTGACAAGTACTGAACGATAGATCGGATCCGGTGAGAGATCTCGCCGCGGTGCCGGGCCCTTACGTGGCACGTCAGCCCTCCTTCTTCGCGCCGTAACGGCTACGTGCTTGCTTACGATTACGCACACCCGATGTATCGAGGGTGCCTCGGATGATCTTGTAACGGACGCCTGGGAGGTCCTTTACACGGCCCCCTCGAACGAGCACGATCGAGTGCTCCTGGAGGTTGTGGCCCTCACCAGGGATGTAGGCCGTGACCTCCATGCCGCTTGTCAGGCGGACACGAGCCACCTTTCGAAGCGCCGAGTTCGGCTTCTTTGGAGTTGTGGTGTACACCCGGGTGCACACGCCTCGACGCTGAGGTGCTCCCTTCAGGGCGGGCGTCTTACCCTTGGACGGCTTTGACGCGCGTCCCTTTCGAACCAATTGCTGAATCGTGGGCACCGAAGTCCTCTCGGCATTTGTAGGGGGCAGCGGCAGTTGCACGAAGCGCGCGGCTGCCCCAGCGAACCGGCGATAGAGAGTATTCGGATCGAGCGGGCAATACAAAACCGCCTGACCCGGGTTGGCTTTCGGTAGCCCCCACTGGAGCAGTGGAGGACACCCGATTTGCCACTCGCTGAGGATATCGGAGGTTTGGCCCCCGAGCCGCAGCGCAGCGCTTAGGTACTTGGTCACCATGGGCGGACCGGAGCAAACGTTCAACTAGTCAGCCCCGTGCCCGGTGGAATAAAGCGGGTGCTGAGGGTCCTCCGCACCCGCTCGAGAAGCAAACGGCGTGCCCCCGAGACCTCCAGGAGCACGCCGTAAGCGATAACGACAACTAATCAGTCGACGCTGTGGTCCGAAGCGAAATCGACCACGTTGTCCTCATCAACGGTGAGTCCACCATCAAGGCCGGCGAGGAACTCTGCCGGGTCCTCCGAGGAGTAGTAGGAAAGATGCTGGTAATCGGGCGCCACGGTGTCGATCTCTCGATAGAGGGGCATGCCCGTACCAGCCGGGATCAACTTCCCGATGATGATGTTCTCCTTGAGGCCCATCAGCCCGTCGGAGCGAGACTCAATTGCTGCCTCGGTGAGCACCCGGGTGGTTTCCTGGAACGACGCGGCCGAGAGCCAACTATCAGTCGCCAAGGAGGCCTTGGTGATTCCCATCAGCTCGGGCCGTCCCTCCGCCGGGCGCTTACCCTCCTGCACGAGGCGGCGGTTTGCGTCGGCGAAGACCCGGGCGTCCACACGCTCGCCCGGCAGGAAGTCACCATCACCAGGATCTTGAACGGCCACTCTGCGAGTCATCTGCCGAACAATCAGTTCGATGTGTTTGTCGTGGATGGACACACCCTGATCGCGGTACACGCGTTGGACCTGCTCGACGAGGTACTCCTGGGTTGCTCTCACACCCTTGATGTCGAGCAATTCCTTTGGATCGCGTGGACCCTCCACCAACGCATCGCCAGCAGCGACCTCACCACCGTCGACCACCTCAAGTCGGGCCGCAAGGGGGATCGTGTACAACTCCTCGGTGCCGTCATCGGCAACGACACGAATGACGCGGCCACGGTTGTCATCATCGTCGATGCGAACAACACCGGAGCTACGGGCCAGGATCGCTTTGTTCTTCGGCGAACGCGCTTCGAAGAGTTCGACAACGCGGGGCAGACCGCCAGCGATGTCTCCCTGAGCGCCGGCGATACCACCGGTGTGGAAGGTTCGCATCGTGAGCTGTGTGCCCGGCTCTCCAATCGACTGAGCCGCGATCACCCCCACGGCCTCACCCATCTCAATGGCTCGTCCGGTGGCCAGCGAGAGTCCGTAGCCAGCCTTGGAGATGCCGAAGCGGCTGTCATCGGTGAGCGGGGAAAGAACTCGTACCCTCGTGACCTGGGGATCATCTCGGAGTTGCTCCATCAGCAGACTGTCCACGAGCGTGCCCTTGGGCACGATCGAGCCATCCTGCAGCGTCACGTCTTCGGCCAAGGTCCGAGAGAACAGACGGGTTTCGAGATACGTCCGCTTGCCAGGGGTGTCGGACTCGATGTTCTCCAGCCAGATTCCGCGGACGGCACCCCGGGCAAAGGGATCATCGTCGTTGATGATGAGTTCCTGAGCCACGTCAACCAAACGCCGAGTCAGATACCCAGAGTCTGCGGTTCGTAGCGCAGTGTCGACGAGACCCTTGCGGGCACCGGGCGTCGAGATGAAGTACTCCAACATCGTGAGACCCTCGCGGAATGAGGACTTGATCGGCCGCGGGATCATGTCGCCTCGGGGGTTTGCCATGAGCCCACGCATACCGGCGATCTGTCGGACCTGAAGGCGATTACCACGTGCTCCCGAGCCGACCATCATGTCGATCGGGTTGAATACCTCGGCGCGCATGACGGCCTCCATGGCCTCCATGATCTCTTCCGTGGCGTAGGTCCAGATTTCGACTTCCTTCTGGCGACGCTCACCGTCGGTGATGATGCCCCGGCGGAACTGAACTTCGACCTTGTCCGCCTCACCCTCGTGGCGATCCAAAATCGAGTTCTTGTTGTCGGGCACCACGATGTCAGCGACCGAAATCGTCAACCCCGACCTCGTCGCGAACTTGAAACACAAGTCCTTGATGGCGTCGAGGCTCACCGACACCTCAGCGTTGCCGAACCGGGCTGCGAAGTCGTCGACCAAGGCCGTCATGTCGCCCTTTTTGATCGCCTTGTTCACAAAGGCGCAACCGGCGGGGAGCGCCTCGTTGAACAAGATCCGCCCCGCCGTGGTCTTCAGGTAGACATCGCGGTCAGTGCGATTGTCAGGATCGAGCAGTTCAGGGTTGCGATACTCGATCCAAGCGTGCAGGTCTATATGACCGGCCTCATAGGCACGCTCGACCTCATCGATGCGACGGAAGACGCGGCCTTCGCCTTTCGCGCCTTCCTTGACCTCGGTCAGGTAGTACGCGCCGATGATCATGTCCTGGGTTGGGGTGACGAGTGGGCGACCGTGCGCGGGCGACAACAGATTGTTAGCCGACAGCATCAGAACGCGCGCTTCGGCCTGTGCTTCTGCCGACAGCGGGAGGTGAACAGCCATCTGGTCACCGTCGAAATCGGCGTTGAAGGCGGTGCACACCAAGGGGTGAATCTGGATTGCCTTGCCACCGACGAGGATCGGTTCGAAGGCCTGGATACCGAGCCGGTGCAAGGTCGGCGCGCGGTTGAGCATCACCGGGTGTTCCTTGATGACCTCCTCGAGGACATCCCAAACTTGGGGCCGACGACGTTCCACCATCCGCTTCGCGGACTTGATGTTCTGGGCCAATTCCTCGTCGACAAGCTTCTTCATGACGAAGGGCTTGAACAATTCCAACGCCATCAGCTTCGGTAGCCCGCACTGATGCAGCTTCAAGGAAGGACCGACCACGATGACGGAGCGACCCGAGTAGTCGACACGCTTGCCCAGCAAGTTCTGACGGAAGCGGCCCTGCTTGCCCTTCAGCATGTCCGACAACGACTTCAACGGGCGGTTGCCCGGTCCAGTGACCGGTCGACCCCGGCGGCCATTGTCGAAAAGAGCGTCGACGGCCTCTTGCAGCATCCGCTTTTCGTTGTTCACGATGATCTCGGGCGCACCGAGATCAAGGAGTCGCTTCAGCCGATTGTTACGGTTGATGACACGGCGATAGAGATCGTTCAGGTCTGAGGTCGCAAACCGACCGCCGTCAAGCTGGACCATCGGCCGCAGTTCCGGCGGAATCACGGGGACTACGTCGAGGATCATGGCCCGGGGGTCATTGATCCGCCGCCCGTGATCGTCGCGACGATTGAATGCGGCCACGATCTTGAGTCGCTTGATGGCCTTCTGGCGTTTCTGGGCCGAAGCGTCCTTGCGCTCGATCACCTCGCGGATCTTCTGCTCTTCCTCGTCGAGGTCGATGCGGACAATCAGACGCGCGATCGTGGCGGCGCCCATTCCGCCCTCGAAGTACTCGCCATAGCGGTACTGCAGCTCCCGCCACAACTGCTCGTCTTCGAGAATCTGACGCGCGTGAAGGCTATTGAACTCGTCCCAGGTCCGATTGAGCAGCTCGATGTTTGCCTCGTGGTCCTCACGGATAGCCACAAGGTCTTTCTCTGCCGCACGCTGACGATTGCGGAGTTCGGTGTCCTTCGCTCCCTGATTCTCCAGCTCGGTGATCTCGGCTTCGAGTTCCTCGTGACGCTTGGCCAGTGCCAGTTCACGCTCGTTGACCAACTCGTCTCGCTCGGCCAGATAGTCCGCTTCGAGACTGGAGCGATCGGCATCGAGGCGCTCCTTGTCGACCCAGGTCACCAGGTTGGCGGCAAAATAGATGACCTTCTCAAGTTGTTTGGCCTTGAGCTCTTCGTTGGTTTCCGTTCCCGAAAGGAGATACGCCAGCCACGACCGGGTTCCCCGGAGGTACCAGATATGCACCGCGGGAGCTGCCAACTCAATGTGGCCCATGCGCTCGCGCCGGACCTTGGAGCGCGTCACTTCAACGCCGCACCGCTCACAGATGATGCCCTTGAAGCGGACCCGCTTGTACTTGCCGCAATAGCACTCCCAATCCTTGGTCGGACCAAAGATCTTCTCGCAGAAGAGCCCGTCCTTCTCCGGCTTGAGCGTGCGGTAGTTGATGGTCTCGGGCTTCTTCACCTCACCGTTGGACCACGTTCGGATCTGATCCGCCGTGGCGAGGCCAATTCGCAGCTGGTCGAAGTCATTGACGTCGAGCAAGGTTCGTCCGTTCTTGGTTGGCTGCTTGGGGACCCGGCCCCAAACTCCTCCACGTGGGCAGGGTCCCAACCCCACCCGTGGCCGTGTCGGTCTTTACTGCTGGTCTTGAACCGCGTTCGGGGCCTGGGCCCCGAACGCAAGTTTCGATGCGTGAGGTGTACACCCCACTTGGAGCGCCTGCCGAAGCAGGCTCAAATACGGCCACCGGTTCGGCGCATGTCGTCGTCATCGGAGCCTCGCTCCGGCCGGGACAAATCAATGCCGAGTTCCTCGGCGGTGCGGAAGATGTCTTCGTCGAGCTCACGCATTTGGATTTCGGCTCCGTCAGCAGCTCGCACTTCGACGTTGAGGCAGAGGGCCTGCATTTCTTTGATGAGGACCTTGAAGCTCTCGGGGATTCCCGGCTCGGGGATGTTCTCGCCCTTGACGATTGCCTCATAGACCTTCACCCGGCCCAACACGTCGTCAGATTTGATCGTGAGGAGCTCTTGGAGGCAATACGCCGCGCCATAGGCCTCCAGGGCCCACACTTCCATCTCACCAAACCGCTGGCCACCGAACTGGGCCTTACCACCGAGTGGCTGCTGGGTGATCATCGAGTACGGCCCCGTCGATCGAGCATGGATCTTGTCGTCCACAAGGTGCGCGAGCTTCAGGATGTAGATGTAGCCCACCATCACGGGGTTGTCGAACGGCTCGCCGGTGCGACCGTTGAACAGCTGAGCCTTGCCATCAGGCTGGATCAACCTTCGTCCATCGACTGCTTCGGGATGCAGGTTCTCCAACAACCTCTTGATGGTCGGATGTTTGCCCGCCCGTTCGACCTCATCCCACTTGGCACCGTCGAACACCGGTGTGGCGATGAAGGTCGCCGGCGTGGTGTTGGGTCGAGTCTTCGTCTCGGTGCCGCGGATGGGCTCCCGGCCGACATCGACCAATCCGTCGCCATCGAGATCCCAGCCCCATCGAGCCGCGTATCCCAGGTGGGACTCCAGCACCTGGCCGATGTTCATACGAGACGGCACGCCGAGGGGATTGAGAACAACGTCGACCGGACTCCCGTCAGCGAGGTGAGGCATGTCTTCGATGGGCAGGATCTTGGAGATGACGCCCTTGTTGCCATGACGACCGGCGAGCTTGTCACCCACGGAGATCTTGCGCTTCTGTGCGACATAGACCCGAACCAGTTGGTTGACGCCGGGGGGAAGTTCGTGGTGTTCGTCGCGCGAGAACACCCGGACATCGATGACCTTGCCGCTCTCGCCGTGTGGCACCTTCAGCGAGGTATCACGTACTTCGCGGGCCTTCTCACCGAAGATCGCCCGCAGAAGCCGTTCCTCCGGAGTCAGCTCGGTCTCCCCCTTCGGGGTGACCTTGCCCACCAGTACGTCTCCCGCCGAGACCTCGGCCCCAACGCGGATGATGCCACGTTCATCGAGGTCAGCGAGGATCTCTTCCGACAGGTTCGGGATATCCCGGGTGATCTCCTCGGGACCCAACTTGGTGTCACGGGCATCGATTTCATGCTCGTGAATGTGGATCGACGTGAGTACGTCATCCTTCACCATCCGCTCCGAAAGAATGATGGCGTCCTCGAAGTTGTAGCCCTCCCATGGCATGAAAGCGACGAGAAGGTTCTTACCGAGGGCGAGTTCACCCTGATCAGTTGATGGGCCGTCGGCGAGAAGATCGCCCATCGCGACGCGCTGGCCTTCGACCACACGCGGCTTTTGGTTGATACAGGTGTCCTGGTTCGAACGTTCGAACTTCAACAAGCGCCTGGTACGACGACCAAGTTTGTCGTAGTCGATCGTGATCGTCCGGCCGGAGACTTCCGAGACGACACCGTCGTCTTCGGCGAGAATCATGTCTGCGGCGTCGCGTGCGGCGCGTGCCTCGATTCCCGTGCCGATGTACGGCGCCTCGGCCCGAACGAGCGGCACGGCCTGCCGCTGCATGTTGGCCCCCATGAGCGCTCGGTTGGCATCGTCGTGCTCAAGGAACGGGATAAGTGCCGTGGCCACCGAAATGATCTGCTTCGGCGACACGTCCATCATCTGTACCTCGATCGGAGGTACCGATGAAATTTCGGTGGTGGCGCCGAAGAAGACGTCGCGTTCAAGCTGAAGTTTCAGGTCGGACAACGAGGCAGCCTGCGGCGACCGACGGGCAAGTACCCGATCAGGAACGAAGGAGCCGTCGGGGTTCAGTGGCACATTGGCCTGAGCGACGACGTAGTCCTCTTCCTCGTCCGCCGCGAGGTAGGTGATCTCGCTGGTCACGATGCCGTCGACAACTTTGCGGTACGGCGATTCGATGAAGCCGAAGGCGTTGACGCGGCCGTACGAAGCGAGCGCCCCGATGAGGCCGATGTTCGGGCCTTCTGGGGTCTCGATAGGGCACATCCGGCCGTAATGGCTGAAGTGGACGTCGCGGACCTCGAAGCCGGCGCGCTCGCGGCTGAGACCACCCGGACCGAGCGCCGACAACCGCCGCCGGTGGGTAAGACCCGAAAGTGGGTTCACCTGGTCCATGAACTGGCTGAGCTGGGACGTACCGAAGAACTCTTTGATCGCCGCGACAACCGGGCGGATATTGATCAGCGTCTGAGGCGTTATGGCCTCAACGTCCTGGGTCGTCATACGTTCCCGCACGACGCGCTCCATGCGGGAAAGACCGATCCGCACCTGGTTCTGGATCAGTTCGCCCACCGACCGGATGCGGCGATTGGCGAAGTGGTCTTGGTCGTCGAGGCGGTAACCCGGTTCGGGCTTCACCAGGTGGAGCAGGTAGCTGACCGTCGCTAGGACCTCGCACCGCGACAGCACGGACTGATTGGGCGCCGGGCGATCAAGCTCGATTCCGAAAATCTGCTCCAGCTTGTCCAGCTCCGCGCCCAGCTTTCGATTGAGCTTGTACCGGCCAACCCTGGACAGGTCGTAGCGGCGCGACTCAAAGAAGGCGTTTCGGAAGTAGGCCCGAGCAGACTCAATCGCCGGAGGTTCACCGGGACGAGCCCGCTTGTAGATTTCGACCAGTGCCTCGTCCTGGGTAGGAACCAGCGCCCGGTCCTTCTCCCATTGGCCTTCGAGGAAGTCGAAGTACCTCACGAATTGGTCAAGAAAACCCGGCGCGTTCTCCTCGTCATAGCCAAGGGCGCGAAGCAAGGTGAAGATCGACAGCCGGCGCTTACGAGCGACACGCGTGCCCGCCGTGACATCCTTGCCCGGCTTCTGCTCGACATCGAACTCGATCCATTCACCCCGGTAGGGATGGATGGTGCCGGTAACCAACTGGTGCTTCTGCAGGTTTCGCAGGCGGAACCGCTCGCCCGGCTGGAAGATCACGCCAGGGCTACGCACGAGTTGCGACACCACAACGCGTTCGGTGCCGTTGATGATGAACGTGCCCTTAGGCGTCATCATGGGGAAGTCCCCCATGAAAACGGTTTGTTCCTTGATCTCCCCGGTGCCAGCGTTCATGAAACGAGCTCGCACGAAGATCGGAGCGGAGAAGGTCATGTCCTTCTCTTTGCACTCCTCAACGGAGAACTTAGGCGGAGGGCGCAAATCCTCGTCTTCGGGGTCGAACTCCAACTCCAATTGGAGTGTTTCGGTGAAGTCTTTAATTGGGCTGATGTCCGCGAACGCCTCAGCCAAACCTTTATGTAAGAACCACTCGAAGCTTTCGCGTTGGATCGCGATCAGGTCGGGGAGTTCAAGAACATCGTCAAGGTTGGCGAAGGAGTATCGGTCCCGAATGACGGGTTGAGAGGACAAGGACGGCTCCTCTGGATTTCTGGGACGCTCCATCGGCTAGTCGCAGGCCTCATCGCGGCATTTGCGCCGTGATGGGACAACCAAGTGATGGGCGCCCGATAGGTGGCCCTGGGCAAGAGGTCCGACTCGCGAAAGGACGCGTCGAAGCAGAGAAGCTGACGACGGCAAAACGTGGGCGCGAGCACGGCAACGGAGGATCTTAGTCAGATTCACTAGCCGGGGCAAGACACCTGCGAGGAAAAATCGCTTAATTACCGACCTATGGCCAAGCAACGCACCGATAGCTGACGCGACTTTATGGCGGGTGAGCGCGGTCGTCAAGGACCTCGAACCGGCCTCACGACGGCCCCGCGGTTCGGTTCGCTCGCCCCACAAGCCGAAGCGCGACCATCTCGGATGGACCGTGGTGTGTTCTCCGTCGGGTCGGAGCCCTAGGCTAGGACGCCTTGAACGACTACCCGAAGCTGGGCGAAGTGGCCCGGGAGCAGCACCGTAACGAGACCAGACGAACCGACGTGCCGCCAGAGCCCTCGGCAGAAGTTCTCTTTGCTGCGAACACGCTGGAAGCCGAAATCGGTCGGGAACAATCGGCCGTGGACCGCGCCTACGCGCGTCTGGTGGCCATGCGAGAGTCCGCGCTCGACGTAGTACGCCACCACCGTGAATTGGGATCCACCACTTCAGGGCAGTCGCGGGTGGAATGGGAGAGCCTGCTCGCACTTACCGACCAGCGACTACATCACCTCGAACTCGGCAACACCTCGCTCTGCTTTGGTCGCATTGACAGTGGCGACGACGAGACCTACCAGGTCGGTCGGATCTCGGTGCTCGACGAGACTGGCGATCCGCTGGTCCTCGACTGGCGTGCACCCGCCGCGGAGTCCTTTTATCGGGCCACGGGACGAAGTCCAATGGGCCTGGTCCGACGCCGTCACCTGATCACCCGGGGGCCCCGGGTCATCGGTCTCGATGACGAGGTGTTCGACCTCGATCGAGCCAGCGAGTCCAATCTTGCGGTGGTTGGCGAAGGCGCCTTGATGGCGGCCCTGGAACGATCTCGAACCGGACGCATGGGCGACATCGTCCCGACGATCCAAGCCGAGCAGGACGAGATCATCCGAGCACCCATCGCAGGCATCCTGATCGTGCAAGGTGGCCCGGGTACGGGTAAGACCGCTGTTGCTCTGCATCGAGCGGCATATCTGCTCTATACCAACCGCCAAAGGCTCGAGGATGCCGGGGTCCTTGTGGTCGGCCCCAACCGCACGTTCCTGCGCTACATCGAACAGGTGCTTCCGTCCCTCGGCGAGACCGGAGTGGAACTTGTAACCATCGATGGGTTGGTTGGCCGGAGCCGATTTGTCACTCGGGAAGCACCTGATGCGGAGCGTTTGAAAGGCGATGCCCGTCTGATTCGGGTAATCCGCAATGCGGTGGCCAGCCGTCAGCGCCCACTGGCCAAGGACCTCGTGGTGCCCTTCGGAGCTCGTAATCTGCGGGTGGCACGGGCCGAACTGATCCAAATCGTCGAACAGGTTTCGAGCCGTTCAGGCACCCACAATGCCCGCCACGGCATCTTCACGAAACGCGTCAAACGTGCGCTCTGGCAGCACCAACGCCGCATCATCGAACAACGACTCACTCGTCTCCCCGCGGTGGCGGACACCGGCGACGAACTCGACGCCAACGAGGTCGTCCAAACCATCGCCCTCACGATGCAGCGTGAGGAGGAGAACTTCATGAGCGCCATTGGATTGGTGTCCGAGGTTCGGGTGGCCCTGGAGCGAATGTGGCCGGTATTGACGCCGGAGGAACTTCTGAACGATCTTTTCGGTGCCCCATCGCTTCTTCGCCTCGCGACGAAGCACGTGCTTTCGGACCAAGAACGAGATGTCCTTTTTCGGCCCCGGACGGCGAACCCAGAGGCGGCTCCTTGGAGCAGCGCCGATTTGGCCCTGCTCGACGAGGCAGCGATGCTGCTCGGCCCCATCCCCATGGCGCGCCGTCGTCGCCTGGCCCAGCTTCGAGATGACGCCAAGTGGATGATTGAAGAAACAATCGGCGACATCACATTGCAGACCGGCGAGTTGGACCCGACTATGCGCCGCCAGCTCATCGAACACCTCGCCGAGCGGGAACTTGCGACGCAAGGCGAGGACCCAGAAGACGGAACTCCAGCGGTCTACGGCCACGTGATCGTGGACGAGGCGCAGGACCTCTCACCCATGCAATGGCGGGTAATCGCACGCCGTTGCACCATGGGCTCGATGACGATCGTGGGTGACCTCGGCCAGGCGAGCCGCCCCGGTGCGGTGCATTCATGGGCCCAAGCACTGGCGCAACTTCCAGTCCGACGCAGCCCACGCACGGCCAACCTCACGGTCAACTACCGAACCCCGGCCGAAATCATGGATGTGGCCTCCGGTGTCCTCGCCGTCACCGACCCTGGTGTCGCCCCTCCTCGTTCAGTGCGACGGGCGGGAACAGCCCCACGCTTCATCCGCTGCGCACCTTCCAGCGTGGTGAGCGACGTCACCGAGCACGTGGCACTCCTTCGAAGCGAGATCTCTGACGGCACACTCGCAGTCATCGCCCCGGATCAGCTGCTCTTTGACCTGAGACGCGTCTTCGGCGAAGGTGGACCCGGGTCGAACATCCTCGACTCCCCCGTGGGAGTGTTCAGCGCTGCGGAGGCCAAAGGGCTCGAGTTCGACGCGGTGGTACTGGTGGAGCCAATCCTGATCGCGGGCGACTCTGCCGCGGGACTTCGGGGCCTCTACGTGGCGCTTACCAGAGCAACCAGAGTTCTGACCATCGTGCACGCCCAACCCCTTCCGGCAGGCCTACGCTCCATTTCGTGAGCACTCCCCCAGTCGTCTTGACGATCGGCGGATCAGACAGCTCGGGGTGTTACGGCATTCACGCCGACCTGCGGGCCCTCGCCAGTCGCGGAGTTCACGGCGCGAGTGCGCTAACCGTGATCACGGCGCAGAACACCACCGGACTACATGCCGCCGCCACGGTTCCCCTCGATCTCGTCGAGGCGCAAATCAACGCGGTTCTCGATGATCTCACCGTCGTCGCCGTCAAGACCGGCATGCTTGGTCGGGTCGAGGTCATCGAGATGCTGGCCCGCCTCGCCGCTCAAGGCCGGCTGCCCCACCTTGTGGTCGACCCTGTGCTCGTCGACCGCCATGGCAGGGCGCTTTTCGGTACCGACGTGAGCGACGCATACCGTGAGCTTCTCATCCCCCATGCCACGTTGACCTGCCCGAATGTCGCCGAAGCAGCACTGCTTGCCGGCATGGATCCGCAACGGATGCACGACCCGACGGAGTTCATTCGCCACGTCGGCCATTCGACCATTGTCACCGCCGGCCGCTCCAAGGGCGTTGATGCCATCGACCTTTACTGGGACGGGGCGGAGCTGGTCGAATTCCGGGCAAAACGCGTCGCCACGACGAACAACGCCGGGTCCGGCGATGCCTTCACTGCCCACCTCGCCGCCAGCCTGGGCGGCGGCCGGTCCGTTCGACAATCCATCGAAGAGGCGAAAGCGCATGTCCACGCGGCGCTCGTCTCCGCCGCCGATTGGGCCCTGGGACAAGGCCCCGGGCCGCTCGACCATCTCGGCTGGTCGCGCTGAGCACAAGCCACCCGGAAAACCAGTGACGGGGCGGACCCCAAAGGGTTCGCCCCGCTCACCGGACCAGTTGGCGGGCCAAGGCCCGCCCGATCACTTGATTTCGACGGTGGCGCCGGCGCCTTCGAGCGTCTCTTTCGCCTTGGCCGCTTCTTCCTTGGTCACCTTCTCCAGGACCGCCTTCGGAGCGCTGTCCACTAGGTCCTTGGCTTCCTTCAGACCCAGATTGGTCAGGGCCCGAACTTCCTTGATGACCTGGATCTTCTGGCCACCAATATCCTTGAGGATGACGTCAAACTCGGTCTGCTCCTCCTCGGCGGCCGCGGCCTCGCCGCCACCACCAGCGGGCATCGCGGCGAAGGCCATGGGGGCCGCCGCAGTGACGTCGAACTTCTCCTCAAACTTCTTCTTGAGCTCAACCAACTCGAGCACGGTCATCGAACCGATTGCGTCGAGGATCTCTTCAGCGCTGATAGCCATTTTCTCTCTCCTGTACTGCGAACGTTGGTGGTGACGGGTAGTGATTCGATCAGGCGGCGGCTTCGCCGCCCTGGCTGTCGATGAGGGCCTGAACGGCGTACACGATGTCTCGTGCCGGCGCCGCGAGCAGGCTCGCCATCTGTGATAGCGGGGCTTCGAACAAGCCCGCGAGTTGCGCTAGCGCCTGCTCACGTGAAGGCATATCGGCCAACGCACGAGCACCATCTGCGTCGATGGTTCGGGTGCCAAGCACACCGCCCTTGATGATCAGCGCGGGCACTTCGCGTGCCAGCCCGCGAAGGGTCTTGGCCACTCCGGCGATGTCACCCGCGGTGCCGTCGGCCTTGGCGCCGACGAACGCAATTGCGGTGGGGCCGACCAGAAGCTCATCGAGGTCTAGGTCAAGGTTCCCTGCGGCGATGCGAACCAACGTGTTTTTGTACACGCGATACTCACCGCCCTGGTCCCGCAGCTGGCGGCGTAAACCGCTGATCTGCGCCACGGTCATCCCTCGATACTCGGTGATGATCGCTGCTTCAGCGGCTGCCAGCTTTGCTTGGACCTCTGCGACCACCGCAACCTTCTCGGGTCTCGGGCTGTCCATAATCCTCCGTTCTCGTTGTGGTCGGGATACCCCGAACTGTTGGCCCTTCGTCTCTCGACGATGATCTGGTTCGAAAACGTCGACGACGTGGGGTCGCCTGCTGGCGAACTCCCACGTCGTCAATGCGGCTGGCGTTGATGACGGAAGGGTTCACCTCGTCCGGCGACCGCGAGGCGGTCATTGGGCCCGAAGGCACCGGAGATCTTCGGCGAGTACACGCTTCGTGTGTTTTCAGTTTTCAGCCCGGAGCAAGCCCGGCTTGTCTACCTTTCGGTAACGGTCAGTTTCAGCGGATCAAGCTTGATACCGGGACCATGGGTGGTCGACAGAACGACCTTCTGCATGTAGCGACCCTTGGCCGAAGCAGGCTTGGCACGGTTCAATTCCTCGACGACCACCAAGAAATTGTGCAGCAAGGCGTCGGAGTCGAAGCTGACCTTGCCCACCGGTACGTGCACATTGCCGTAACGATCGGTGCGGTATTCGACCCGACCGCCCTTGAACTCCCCGACCGCTTTCGCCGGATCCGCAGTGACGGTGCCTGTCTTGGGATTCGGCATCAACCCACGGGGCCCGAGCACCCGCCCGAGCTTGCCCACCATCGGCATGAGGTCTGGTGTAGCGATGGCCACGTCAAAGTCGAGCATGCCGCCTTCGACTTGAGCCACGAGGTCGTCAGCACCGACATGGTCCGCCCCCGCTTCACGGGCGGCGGTGGCAGCCTCACCGGCAGCAAACACGGCGATGCGCACCGTCCGGCCGGTTCCGTTGGGCAACGACACCGTGCCGCGCACGATCTGGTCTGCCTTTCGGGGATCGACGCCAAGCCGGAATGCCACCTCGACGGTTTCGTCGAAATTGCCCTTGGCCAGGTTCTTCACGACGTCGATCGACTCAACGGCGGTGTGGTAGTGGTCTCGGTCGAAGCGCTTTACTGCGTCTTCGTACCGCTTGCCCTTCGCCATAATGGCTCCCTCGCAGGTAGGCATCGGGGGCGAGGTCTTCCCCCGAGCGTCAATTTGATCTGGACAGGTGTGGCTATCGGCCTTCGACGACGAGGCCCATGGAACGAGCAGTGCCGGCGATCTGCGCCTTGGCCGACTCGAGGTCGTAGGCATTTAGGTCGTTCAGCTTGAGCTGAGCGATCTCGGTCAGTTGGGAATCGGTGATCTTGCCCACGGTCTCCTTGCCAACGTTGGCCGATCCTCGTGGAACCCCGGCCGCCTGGCGCAACAGCACCGGCGTGGGAGGGGTCTTGGTGACGAAGGTGAAGGTCCGGTCTTGGAAGACGGTTACCTCAACCGGAATGATCGTTCCGGTCTGGGCTTCTGTCGCCGCGTTGTATTGCTTACAAAAGTCCATAATCGCGATGCCGTGCGGACCAAGGGCGGTACCAACGGGCGGGGCCGGCGTGGCCTTCCCGGCGGGAATCTGGATCTTCACGACGGCCACGACTTGCTTTTTGGCCATGGGTATCTACCTCAAAATCGGGAGCGGAATAGTATGGCACCTCCATGGGGGACGGCGCCAGTCGGATTGGTCAGAGCCGAGCGATCTGGCTGAACTCGAGCTCGACGGGGGTCTCCCGACCGAAGATGTTGACGAGCACTTTCACCTTCAACTGATCCTCGTTGATCTCGACGATCTCTCCCGAGAAATCAGCAAATGGTCCTTCCTTCACCCGGACCGTCTCGCCCATTTCATACTCCAGCTTCGGACGGCCCTTCTTGGCTGGCGCATCCCCGGGCGCCTTGACCTGGAGGAACTGCTCGACCTCGTGGCGACGCAACGAAGACGGCTTGTTAGCCGCCCCGACGAAACCCGTCACCCCCGGCGTGTTTCGAATGACATACCACGAGTCGTCATCAAGCGTGCAACGCACGAGCAGGTAACCAGGGAACATCTTGCGTTGCACGACCGCCTTGCGGCCATTCTTGAACTCGATGACATCCTCGGTCGGGATGGCCACCTCGTGGATTCGCCCCTCCATGTTCATGGACTGCGTTCGGGCTTCGAGGTTCTGGCGCACCTTGTTCTCATAACCGGACTGGGTATGCACCACATACCACTTACCGGGCCGGTCGAACGGGCTGACCTCAGCAGGCTCCACATCAGCCTCCTCTTCGAGGAGCAGATCGATGTCGATCACCTCACCGGCGACGATTGAATCGCTCTCGAACCCATCAGGCTCGGTGCCATCAACCTCCTCGACAAGGTCCGTCGTTTCGCCGACGTTTGCCATATCGGCTTCCTCTTGATGCATGTCCACGTTCGTCATTCCTTCTCGACGGCCAGGTCAGTTGATGTCGAAGAGCCAGAAAGTGGCCTTGGCGAACGCCCAGTCGGCAGCGCCAACCAAAGCGGTCATGAACACCAGGAACGCCAGCACGATGATGGAGTAGTTAATGACCTCAGCCTTGGTAGGCCAGGCCACCTTGCGAAGTTCGCCCCGCATCTCCTTGAAGAACTGGCGCGGCGAGGTCCGTTCGCGCTTGGGTGCCGAGGCCGAAGCCGCGGTACGGGATTTGGTGTTGATCGGTTCGCCGGAGGCGTCAAGGTACCCCGCGCGCCGAAGCATTCGCTTCTGATCACGGTTCATATTCATCGCCATGGGGAACCCTCACCATCCTCACGTTCCGGGCGAACACCGATCGCGCCGTAGGGCCGGGACCCGGCTGCGGGTGCCGACCGCCACGCCTTGGAGCAGGGCAGGAGGGACTCGAACCCCCAACCTACGGTTTTGGAGACCGTTGCGCTGCCAGTTGCGCCACTGCCCTAAGGACTCGGGAGCCTAGCACCCCTCCGAAATGGAAACGGTGCTCGGAGATCGACGACGACGAGCTTTCCCCAACCCCAGCGCAAGGCATCGTTCACGAAGCATCGCGAAGCATCGTTCACGAAGCAACGCGGAAACGGGACCGGCGCGACATGCTCGCTAGCACCACCACGCCGGCGGCTCCGGCAGCAGTGGCCGCCGCGATCCCGCCGAAATAGGCCGCTCGACGTCCGCTGAGCAGCTGGCGCACGGCATGCCGTTCTCCTGACTCGGCGATGGTGGCGAGAATATCGGCGAGCAGGCCAGGGGCAGGCTCGAGGAATTCCGTCCTCAACGTTCGAAGCGATCGCAGGACCTTGCGATATTGCACCAACTCGGTTTGGCAACGAAGACACCGGTCGACATGCCATCGCGCACTACCGCGCAAGGTCACGGAGCCGTCGCCGACGCCGGGGAGCAGGTTGGCTACGTCCTCACACTGCATGGCGGGCGTCTCGCTCATCCTCACCCGGGATTGGGTACAACCTTTCCCGGAGCTTGCGACGGGCGCGGTGCAGGCGGACCTTGGCCGCCGATTCCGTTATGCCGAGTTCAGTAGCGATGGCTTCATGGGAGAGGTCGTACACATCGCGCAGTACCACAACGGCCCGAAGCCGCGGCGGGAGTTCGGCCAATGCCGCCTTCACCCGATCCCGTACCGCACCGCGGTCGGCCTGCTCGGCGGGATCTACTCGAGCCGACAGGTCAACGATGTCTTCGTCGTCCTCGAGCACATCGTGACGATGCCGAGCCCGCTTGCCGAGCGACGAGGCGGCGCAGTTGGCGGTTATGCGGTAAAGCCACGTCGTAAACTGGGCCTCGCCCCGAAACCGCTTGAGCCCGCGGAACGCCCGCAGATAGGCATCTTGGACAACATCGCGGGCGTCGTCCTCATCACCGGTAAGGCGATAGGCCAGATTGTAAGCGTCCACGTACGTCACCCGTACCAACTCTTCGAAGGCCGCGTGATCACCCTGACGGGCCTTCACGACCAGGTCCTGAAGCCGAGCACCTGATGTCGATTCAGACCCGGCGAGTGGCGGAGGCGTTACGTGGGGAGCCATACCTGGTGACCAGACCATAGCGGACGCTGTCGATTGCCATCTCCACCGGGGTGGGAGCCTGACTCGACCACCATGGATGAAGCGATTTGTTGCGTGGCGGCGGTCAGATTCGAACTGACGACCCCTCGATTATGAGCCGAGTGCTCTTACCGACTGAGCTACGCCGCCAAGGTCGCAACGAGCCCCCTGTCAGAATCGAACTGACGACCTTTTCCTTACCATGGAAACGCTCTGCCGACTGAGCTAAGGGGGCGGGCAGGAGTTCTGGAAGGATCTCCCGTCGGGGACGGTAGCCTAGCCTGCAGCCGGTCACCACCCAAGTTCGGTCACCCCTGCTCAGGCCAAGTGGGCTGACCAACAGCCAGCAGGACAATCCGTCCAAACCGCCGCAACGGAACAGGGTTCGACGTGCAACTCGACCGCATTGCCTGTCAGTACCCGGACGGTACAACGCTCGCCTACGACTTCCACCCCCGGTTGACGGTCATCGATGTAGCCCCTGCTCATCGCCGCGAACTAGCGGAGTACCTGCTGGAGTCGTTGTGGACCGATGCCGCAGGCATCCATGTTGAGTTCACCGGCAGCGACGCAAAATCCTTCGTTGCCTTCCGCCCTTTCGGAGGCGCCCACCGAGTCATCGGCATCGATCATCGCACCGACGCCACCGACTCTTACGCCCACCATGGCCACCTGAACCTGCTGGCACCAATGGGCCTCTCCGCTGCGCCCGCCCGCCAACTTCTCCTCCTCGAGCGCGATGACCTCCTGCTCGCCGATCCGAACGTGAGGTGGACGAGCCAACTGATCGGCACGGAGATCGCACCGCTTCTCGCCGCCGCCGAGGAGTTCGCTCGCGCCGAGTCGTTGCTCGCAGCGTCGGAGCCGCAAGCCAGACCAGAGACCATGCAGCGGGTCTCGGAGGCTTACGAACAGCGCGACACGACCACCGACCTTGAGCTTCGTCAGAATCGGGTTCGCCTCGCCACGTTGGCGGCCGGCACGGCAGGCCCATTCGCCGCCGTGGCGTTCCTCCGCGCCATTGGCACCTGGCCCGCGCTCTGCATCGTTGCCGGCTGCATGGTGGCAGCGCTGGCCTGTATCGGCTACGAGCGAAGACTTGCTCAGGCCATCGACGCGGAATATCACGCCCTGAAAGTCGCCGGGGTGGATTCCTACGATGGCCTCGCACTGCCGGGCCAACCGGCGATCGCCGAAACCGAATCACGGACCCCGATTGCCGGTGCGTTGGAAGGATTCCATCACGCCAGCAAGAAATGGCGTGAACTAGCAGGGGACATTCCCGCCGCTTGGGTCCTCGCTCGACGGGAGCGGCTACTCGCGGCGGCGGAAATCGTTGCCATGCCCAGCCCGATAGCGACTTCGCTCGGCCCGCCGCGCCCGAATGGAGGATCTGACTTCCTCGCCGGCCTCATGGCGCGAATACACGACCTCACCGAAGCGGGGTCAGGCTTCTCGCTCCCGTTGTTCCTCGATGACCCCACGGCCGGACTGTCCAACGCGGATACAACCTTCGTGCTCAACGCGTTAAGCCGGCTCGCCACAAACCAACAGCTGGTGATCTTCACCAACGCCGAGGAGATCCTCGATTGGGCCGCTCAGGAGGCACTCGCCGACCGGGCCAGCATCGTAGGAGCCAACCCTGTCCGGCTGGTGACCAACGCGGCGCCGAGCCGCCGACCGGGAGAACCCGGGGCGCTAGAGCGATAGGGTCATCGCATGGAGATCCGCTTGGCCACCCCGGCTGATGCCGAAGCCATTCGACAGATCTACAACGTCGAGGTCGAGACCTCGACCGTAACCCTCGACCTCGTTCCACGCACCCTCGAGCAGCAGCAGGACTACATCGCGCGGCGAACCGGCACGTACGCGGTCCTCGTCGCCGTCGATGACCGTGGCGTCATCGGCTTTGGGTCGCTTTCGCCATACCGCGATCGGCCTGGCTACAACGCCACCGCCGAAGATTCGATTTATGTCCACCGCGACTGGCAGGGCCGTGGCCTGGGCCGTGGACTGCTGAGCGAGTTGATCATCGTGGCAAAGGCCCACGGCTTCCACTCGATCATGGCCCGAGTGGCAGCCGGTCACAGCGCCTCTCGCGGGCTGCACGAATCGCTTGGTTTCCTCGCTGTGGGCACCGAGCGGGAGGTCGGGCGGAAGTTCGGCCGGTGGATCGACATGGACCTCCTCCAGCGCATGCTTTGAGCGAGGCCCAAAACGCCGGACGGCTGCCCAATCGAGCAGCCGTCCGACAGGCGAGTGGGCCGGGAAGGATTTGAACCTCCGTAGGCGTAAGCCGGCGGGTTTACAGCCCGCTCCCTTTGGCCACTCGGGCACCGACCCTCGCTTCTAGCGAAGCGAGAGAATAGCCGTTGCGGGGGGCGCAACGGAATCCACCCACTGGTCGGCCCGCCCGATAGCGTCCCCTTCCATGCCCAGCTTCGACGTTGTCTCGCAGATCGATGTCCAAGAGGTCCGCAACGCCATCGATCAGGTGAAGCGCGAGATCGCCACCCGCTTCGACTTCAAGGGCACCGAATCCTCGGTGGACTTCGAGCCGGAGGCCATCACCCTCAACTCATCCACGGAGGACCGACTTAGCGCGCTCCGCTTGCTGCTCGAGGAGAAGTTGGTCAAGCGAAAGGTCTCGCTGAAAATCCTCGACTTCGGCAAGGTCGAGGAGGCTTCCGGGGCACGGGCCCGCCAAAAGGCCAAACTCCAGGCCGGGATCAACTCCGAAAAAGCCAAATTGGTGAACGTCTACATCAAGAACCTCGGGCTCAAGGGCCTTCAAAGCCAAACCCAAGGTGATCAGATTCGAGTGACCGGCAAGAAGCGAGACGATCTCCAGGCTGCGATCGCGGCCTTGGGCGAGCACGACTTCGGGATCCCACTTCAGTTCGAGAACTTCCGAGACTGACCACCTCAGCAGGTCCCGTGGGATGCCTCGGCCAAGCCCCGTCGCGCTACCTGTCAACCCCAGGCGAACACTGGCTGCTCGAAGTGACTACAGGAACGTGAATCGCCTTCCAGCGCTGCAAGGCGGAACTGATAGAGCACCGCAGCGGTGGGCGCATGGATGAGATCGCCCCCGACCGGCAACTGGATGACCGGCCGGTCGCTCTCGGGGATGAAAACCGTCCGAGGGGAATCGGCTCGGCACAACTCGCGCAACGAGATGCGATGGACCGACGCCACCTCGATCGGGTCCGGCTCGAGGACCGGATCGGCACCACCCCAAAACACGAACGGGCGAATCACGTAGCCCGATCGGGTCGCATAGTCGTCCAGCCCACCGAGCAAACTGCTGAGGGGCAGGTCAAGTCCTAACTCCTCCTTGACCTCGCGCCGAGCTGCGTCGAGCGCCGACTCGCCTTCGTCGACCCGACCGCCCGGAAGCGCCCACTGGCCTGGATGACGGTTCAGGCGAGCCGTGCGCCGCGTCAGCACGAACGCCGGACCGCCGGCGGTGCCGCTCACCAGGCCGGTCAACGTCCCGGGTTCGACCCCCGGGATGGCGTCGAGTCGGGTGGCCGTATCCCAGCCCACATCATTGCCATGGACCTCGGCATCGCTGTCGACCACGATGACCGCCACCGCAGCCAATCGACGTCCCTCGAGCGCTATTTCACGCGGTTGATGACGCTCCAGATGTCGCGCCATCAACCCGTGCAGCGTCGGCCCAAACTCCCATTCGCCCACCATCGTTATCTGCCCCCCGACAGAGCGAATGTCATCAGTCTTCGGCCGGGGCGTCCAACGCCCGAGTCCGCAACTCCTCGACCACGGATTGGTCCGCCAGCGTGGTCGTATCACCAAGGGACCGACCCTCCACCACGTCGCGGAGGAGGCGGCGCATGATCTTGCCGGACCGTGTCTTCGGAAGGTCCGGCACGAGGATCACGGCCTTAGGCCGAGCAAGCGGGCCAAGCTTCTTCGCCACGTGCTGTCGGACTTCCTCCCGGAGTACATCCGATGCCTGATAGGTGCCCCGCAGGATGACGTACCCGATGATGGCCTGGCCGGTTAGCTCGTCGTTCGCACCAACAACGGCCGCTTCGGCCACTGCGGGATGATCGACCAGTGCAGACTCGACTTCGGCGGTCGAGATCCGGTGGCCCGACACATTCATCACGTCGTCGACCCGGCCCAACAACCACAGGTACCCATCATCATCGAGCTTCGCTCCGTCACCGGCGAAGTAACGACCATCGAACCGACTCCAGTAGGTATCGAAGTAGCGCTCGGGGGAACCCCAAATTCCGCGCAGAATTGCCGGCCAAGGCTTGGTGATGGTCAGGTAGCCTCCGCCGCGCTGCACCACCTGGCCTTCATCATCAACCAACTCGATGAAGATCCCCGGGATGGGGCCACAGGCGGACCCCGGCTTGGTGGTCGTCACCCCAGGCCAGGGCGAAATCATGTGGCCGCCGGTTTCGGTCTGCCACCAAGTATCAGCGATTGGACAGCGCTCACGACCGATATGGGTGTGATACCACATCCACGCCTCAGGGTTGATCGGTTCACCAACAGTGCCGAGCACACGGAGGGAGGAGAGGTCGTGCGCCGCGGGCCACTGTTCGCCCCATTTCATGAAGGTACGGATAGCCGTGGGCGCGGTGTAGAGCTGTGTGACCCCGTAGCGCTCAATGATGTCCCACAGCCGATCCTTCGGCCACGCGGCCGGATCTCCCTGACGGAACTCGGGCCGCGGCGTGTCAGGCGTCCCTTCGTAGATCACCGAGGTAGCACCGTTGCAAAGCGGCCCATAGACGATGTAGCTGTGCCCGGTAACCCACCCGATATCGGCACCACACCAGTAGACGTCGGATTCAGGTCGCAGGTCGAAGGTGTACTTGTGCGAGAAGGCCACCTGGGTGAGATAACCACCCGTGGTGTGCATGATGCCCTTCGGCTTCGCCGTGGTCCCCGAGGTGTACAACAAGAAAAGCAACTGCTCGCTGTCGAGGGGCTCGGCCGCACAGTCCGTCGAGGCCGTCGCCATCAGCTCATGCCACCAATGGTCACGGCCCGGCTCCATCTCGACGTCCAGCCCGCAACGGTTCACCACCACGACGTTCTCAACCGTGGGGCACTGCGCTAGGGCCGCATCGACGTTCACCTTGAGTCCAGACGCAACGCCGCGGCGATAACCGGCATCGGCGGTGATGATGATGCGGGCCTCCGCATCGTTGCAGCGATCCATGATCGAGTCCGGGCTGAACCCGCCGAACACGATCGAGTGGGCGACGCCGATTCGGGTGCACGCCAGCATGGCGATGGGCAGTTCGAGCACCATCGGCATGTAGATCAGGGCCCGATCGCCGGTTTTTAGACCGAGCCCCTTGAGCACGTTGGCGAACTTGCAGACTTCCGCGTGCAACTGCCGGTAGGTGAGGACCACGGTGTCACCCGGCTCGCCCTCCCAGTAGTAGGCGACCTTGTCGCCCAACCCCGCCTCGATGTGCCGGTCAAGGCAGTTATAGGACACATTCAGCTTGCCGCCGACAAACCATTTCGCGAACGGCAACTGCCAGTCGAGCACCGTATCGAAGTCCTCGAACCAGGTGACCAGTTCGCGCGCTTGCCGGGCCCAAAAGGCCTCGTAATCGGCATTCGCTTCGTCCCACATGGAGCGGTCCTTGACCAGCGCGGTGGCGCGGAACTCCGGCGGCGGCGGAAAGGTTCGGTCCTCGCTGTAGAAGTCGCCGATCGTGACCTGACCTGCCATGTCGAGCACCTTTCGATCTGCCTCGCGGCCGATGATAGGTGGCCGCCGAGGCATGGATCCAACGTTGCTCCGCCAGACATCAACAATCACGACTTCAGCACATCGAATAGAGCCCAATTGGAGCCCAATACAGGTCAACTTCGACCAAAACTTTCAATAGCTACTCACGGTGCTGTAATATATTTGAGATATTTTTTTCACCCTGTTTTTCAGTTCACATCAAATTGTGAATGCAGGACACCCGGCAAAACCCCTGGTAGAACCCAACGTCAACCGCTGGGCCTTCCCGCGAACGAACCGCTCACCGAGACGGCTTCGGGGCCACAGCCGGGCTTACCACGGAGGTCTCATGGTCAAGCGGCGACGGGCGAAGGTACTGCTGGCAGCAGTGGTGGCAACAGCCTGCGGTGGGGTAACCCTCGCCGGAAGCGCAGGAGCCGAAAACCCACTCCCACCAGGACTCTTCGAGGCTCACTCGCTCGCCCCAGCGGTCGCGAAACCCACCACTCATCCGTCTCCAAGGTTCGCTCTCGTTGGCGTTTTCGGATTGACGAATACGGTTGGATCCTCGACAATGCGCCAGCATGTGGAGAGGTACATCTCGCTGCAAAGTGACCCCAAATTGGCACCGCATGCGGAGCTACTTCCAAGGCTCGACCAGGCACCTAGTGCCGAAGGTCCGCCAGAACCGCCCGCCTCAGCCAACGCCGCAGAAGCCGGCGAACGCCCACCAGCCGGTGAGAGCGGCGCAACCGAAGAGGCGCTGGCTCGACTACGTAACTGTGAATCCGGCGGTGACTATACGGCGGTGTCTTACCGCGGCTGGTACCGCGGCGCGTATCAGTTCGACCAAGCCACCTGGGATTCTGTCGCCTCGCGAACAATGCCAGATCTGATCGCCCTCGACCCAGCTCAGGCGTCGCCGCCAGATCAGGACTCCATGGCAAGGGCCCTCTATGTGGAGCGTCTGTGGTCACCGTGGCCGACGTGCGGCGTCGGTCTGTAACAACGAAGCCTCAACTCGAAGCCAGGGCCACTTCAGGGCTCAGCTAGCCCATCCCACTCCAAGGCCCAAAACCAGCCGAGCCCGTTCGGGTCTAGGAGCGCATCAGCCTCGCGTACCCGGCTGCGGGCACGGATCGAAGCAAGATCGCCCAGCGCGGCGCGCTCCGACCAGATTTTTCGACCCTCCTCAACCATGGCCTCAATCCCCCAGTGCCGAAGCCAGTCCGCCTGCCTCATTCGACTCAGAGGAGGAGGCAGTTGATCGAGGGGGACATCGCAGGTGATGTCTTGCTGGCCTGGCGACTCGAACGGCGACGTCCCCGGTTGATGTTGCCGGAAGGTACGAAGCCAAGCAGTGGGCGCACGCCACGCCAGCTCAGCCGTGTCCGCTCCATAATCGAAGGCCAGTAGCCGTCCCCCCTCCACCAGCTTGGCTCTCGCCGCGTCCACCCACTCCGCGGCACAACGAGCTACGGGGACGCTCGGCGGATGGTCCTCCTGAGCATTGCCAACCAATGGCGCGGTCAGTGCGGTCACGACTGCGGGCACGTCCGATGCCGGTAGCAAGCGCTGCCGGCTGGGGCCCTCTCCGGGGCCAACGAACACCTCCAGCCACTGGCCGCGATGACGTTGCAGGACGCGAACCGCCAGGTTGTCCAACAGTTCGTTGGCAAAGATCACGTGAGCGCATTCCAGCGCATCGAGATCGACCAAACTGCGTCCCAAGGTGCGGTCGTGCAACGATCGCCCGCTGGGGGAACGTTCGATCAAGACCAGATCTAGCGCTTCGATACAGCGCGGCCTCGCGGCGTGTAGCTCCCGGGCAAATGTTCCTGGACCCGCCCCGACGTCGGCCACCACAAACGGATCAGGCTGACCCAAACGGTCCCAGTGGAAATCGAGCCATCGGGCGACGACCGCCCCGAACAGTGGCCCCACCTCCACTGAGGTCAGAAAGTCGCCACGACGACCAGCCATACCGACGCCGGACGCATAAAAACCATGCTCCGGGTCGTACAGACAGGCATCCATGTAGGCCTCGAAGCTGACCACGACGCGGCATGCGGGCGGCCACTCACCCAGTTCAGCCGCCTGCGAATGAGAGCAGGCCACCGAGATTGCCCGTGAAGTGCCCGATGAGTCCAGGGAACACACCGAACAGAACCGTCGCCGCAATGGTGATCGCCAGAGCCGACACCAAGGAAACCGGCACCTTGATGGGCGTGCTGTCACCGTGCGGTTCGGGACTGAACCACATCGCCTTGAGCACCAGGCCGTAGTAATAGAACGCGATCACCGAGTTCAACGCCACCACGATGGCTAGGACGTAACCGGCCGGAGTGTCCGCGGCAGTGAGGGCCCGGAACACCACGAACTTCGCAAACCAACCGCCGAGCGGCGGAATGCCCGCCAACGAGGCAAGGCAGATGGTCATGGCGACCGTAAGACCTGGGGCGTACCCAAACAGGCCCCCCATCGAGGAGATCTCGCCCGATTGGGTCTTGCGGGACACAGCGATGACAACCGCAAAAGCACCCAAGTTCATAGCGGCGTAGATCAGCAGGTAGCTGACCACGGCCGTCAGCGCATCCGCGGCGTTGGTCGCACTCACGGCGAACGGGGCGAGCATGAAGCCGGCCTGGGCGATGCCGGAATACGCCAACAGGCGCACCACGTTCGTCTGGCGGAGGGCGATGAGGTTTCCCACCGTCATCGACGCCGCGGCAAGTGCCCACATCAGCGGCTCGACGACGTCGGTCCGACCCAGGAATCCGACGAAGACAAGCTGCACCAACGCGACGAAGCCCGCCGCCTTGGAGGCCACGGCGAGGAACGCCGTAACCGGAGTCGGGGCGCCCTCGTAGGTGTCTGGAGCCCAAGTGTGGAAGGGCACCGCCGATACCTTGAAGCCGAAGCCGACCACGACGAGCACGATGGCAAGCGTGACGATCGGGGTGGAGCTTTCGGCCTCCGCGATCGAGGCGCCGATTTCGGTCAACAGCGTCGACCCAGTGATGCCGAACAGGAGCGACATGCCGTACAACATGAGCGCACTGGCGAACACACCCATCAGGTAGTACTTCAGGCCTGCTTCATTGGAGCGCAGATTGCGCTTCTCCCACGAGGCCATCAGGTATGCCGGGATCGAGAGCAACTCGAGCGCCACGAAAATGGTCACGAGGTCTCGGGCGGAGCACATCACCACCATGCCGAGCATCGAGGAGAGGAGCATGAGGTAGAACTCGCTCTCCCAGAAATCGCCTTCGGCCAGATAGTTGCTCGACAACAGGGTGACGACGTAGCCCGCGAGGAGGAACATCGCCTGTAGCACCAACGAGACGTTGTCGACCACGAAGGCACCGCCGAACAAGCTCCGATCGGCGCCATGCAGCGCCAAGGAGATCACCGGGACCAAGCTGGCCAGCATCGCCAGGCCGGTAAGGCCGGGAATGAACCGCTTCGCGTCTTCAAGTTTGATCACGTCGACCACGAGGATGACGGCCACGAACGCCACGAGGACGATCTGCGGCGCGAGGGCGTGGAAGTCGACGACCGGCGCCTCAAAGGGCAACTGCGGTGCCTGTGCCAGCAAGGTTGCGATCACGGCGACCTCAGCCCGCTAAAGCCTGGGCGAGAACTTCGACCGCGTCGCTGGTCATTCCGAAGATGATGACCGGCAGGAAGCCAAGCAGGACGATCAACACCAACATCGGCAACCAGGCAATCCATTCTGCGGTGCCCACATCGTGCACGTGCTCGTGGGCGAACTCGTCCTTGGGGGATCCGAACGCAGTGCGCTGATACAGCCACAACAAATACCCCGCCGCAAGGACGGTTCCTAGAGCGGCCACGAACATGTAGAAGCGGAACAGTCCGACGCTCAGACCCGGTGCCGGGTTGTAGGCCGACAGAATCGCCGGGAACTCTCCCCAAAAGCCGGCCAGGCCGGGCAAGCCGAGTGACGCCATGGCAGTGAAACCAAGGACCCAGCCCATGTGTGGAGCCTGTTTCAGCAGGCCACCAAGGCGAGAGATCTCCAGCGTGTGGAACCGCTCCTTCAGCGACCCGGCAACGAAGAACAACATGCCGGTGATCAACCCATGGGCGACCATTCCAAAGATGGCAGCGTTGATTCCGAAGTCGGTGAGGGTGGCGATCCCCAACATCACGTAGCCCATGTGCGCCACCGAGGAAAACGCGATGAGCCGCTTCATGTCGGTCTGCGCCAGACACGCCAGAGCGCCGTAGATGATTCCGACGCAGGCCAGACCGCCGATGATCGGTGCCCACCAACGGGCGCCGTCGGGCAGGATCGGCAGCGCGATACGGACGAAGCCGTAGGTGCCGAGCTTCAGAAGGACCGCGGCGAGGATCACTGAGCCTTGCGTCGGGGCCTGAGTGTGAGCATCGGGCAACCAGGTATGGAAGGGGAACATCGGCACTTTGATGCCAAAGCCGATGAACATGCCACCGAAGATCAGAATCTGCGTGGTCCGCGCCACCTCACTGGACTGAACCAGCGCCGCGAGCTCGGTCATGTTGAAGGTCTGCGCCCCGGCGACGAAGAAGAGGGCCAAGAAGCTGACAATCATCAAGGCCGACCCGAACAGCGTGTACAGGAAGAACTTGATCGAGGCGTATTGCCGCTCCTCGCCGCCCCACACGCCGATCATGAAGTACATCGGCAGCAGCACGATCTCGAAGAACACGAAGAACAGGATCAGGTCCTGCGCCACGAAGCTGCCCAACATTCCGGTATCGAGCACCAGGATGAGGATCAGGAAAGCCTTTGGATTCACCGGGTCGGGAAAGTGGTTCCAGCTGTAGATGATCACGAGGGGCACCACGAGCAAGGTCAACAAAATCAGTGGCATGGCAATGCCATCGACACCGACCGTGAAGCGGGCCTTGATCACCTCGATCCAGCTCTTGTCCACCACGAACTGCAACTCGGCACTTTTGTCCCAGTCGAAGTTCAGCGCGAGCAGGGCGCCGATCACCGCGACGCCCAAGGAGGTCACCAGAGCCAGCGTCTTGTGCAGCTCCTCCTCCGCTTTGGGGATGAGCATCATCACCACGGCGCCTACCAACGGTAGGAACACCATGGCGGTGATACCCCAATCGTTCAGGAAGTCCTTCATGTGGCGACCGTACCTACTTCACCCTAGATGGCGAGAACTAACACCCCGGCCAGAATGGCCGTGGCACCGAACATGAGCGCGGCATATCCCTGCACCCGCCCATTCTGCATGCGGCGCAGGAAGCCGCCTGTCTCCGCTGCCTTGATACCGGAGCCATTTACCACACCGTCCACGACCTGCTGGTCAAGGACGGCGTAGGTGAAGCCGGCGATGCGTTTGGAGACCGTTGCTGCGCCGATGACAATGGCGTCGAGCACACACTTATTGAACCAGTTGGCACCGCGAGCGATCGGGCCCTTGACGGTGGCGACGATGACGTCGGTATACAGCCAGTCAAGATAGAACTTGTTGACGAGGACCCCATACGCCAGCTTCGGCAAACCGCCGCGACTCACCGGACCGTTGGTTAGCTCGGTCGCCTTCGGGTCTCCCGCCTGAACCTTGCGGAAGTACAAGACCACGAGCGCACATCCGATGCTCGAGGCAACCACGGAGATGATGGCGATCACCGGGCTGAACTCGCTGTGGTCAAGTTTCGGAAAGTAAAGGGACTTCGGTTCGATGTAGTGCTCGAAGCGGAGTCTCCAACTCGCCGGCACGAAGGAGAAGGCGGCCGGGATGTTGGCCACCGATGCCACGGTCGCCAGCGCGGCGAGGACCATCAACGGAACCGTGATCCGGGGACCGGATTCATGGGGCAAGCCCGCGTGGGCATCATGGGCGTCGTGGCTGTCGTGGGCCCCAGCCACGTCATGCTCCGCGGCGTGATCGTCATGGTGAGCTAGCACGGTGACCGCCACCGCCTCGTCGTCATGGCCATGCGTGCCATGGTGGGCGTTGGGTGAATCTGCGCCCCGCCATTCGCCCAGGAACGTAAGCCAATAGCAGCGGGTCATGTACGCCGCGGTCATAGCGCCGGTCATGAGGCCCATCACGAGCATGAGGTGGTAGTTCCCGTTGGCGCCCTCGCTCAGGCCGAAACCACCTGTTCCGGCCAGGATCTCATCCTTGGACCAGAAGCCGGAGAGGAGCGGGAAACCGGAGAGGGCCAGGGTTCCAATGAGGAAGGTGACATGGGTTCTCGGCATGTATTTGCGCAGGCCACCCATGTCCTGCTTCATGTCGAAGGAGTGGTTACAGGCGTGGCTCACCGAACCCGCACCCAGGAATAGGCACGCCTTGAAGAAGGCATGCGTCATGAGGTGGAACATCGCCGCGGTCCAGGCCCCAACGCCGAGGGCCATGATCATGTAGCCCAACTGCGAGACCGTTGAGTAGGCGAGAACCTTCTTGATGTCGCGCTGGACGAAGGCCAGCGAGCCACCGACCATCGTCGTAATGGCGCCGATTGCGGCCAGCGCGTTGATCGGGCTCCCAGCGATCGATAGGCCGGAGAAGAACACTGGATACAGGCGAGCCACCATGAAGACGCCAGCGACCACCATGGTTGCGGCGTGGATGAGGGCGGACACCGGCGTGGGACCCGCCATGGCGTCGGGCAACCACGTGTGCAAGATGAACTGACCGGATTTCGACATCACCGCCGCGATCAGGCAGAGCGAAGCCACCAACAACGCCGTGTGCGACACCGCTCCAGATGCCGCGGCCACATTGATGTCGATGATGTTGAAGCTCTCACCCCGACCGGCGGTGAAGAACAACACGATCATGCCTATGAGCAAGCCGATGTCGCCGACGCGGTTGGTGAGAAAGGCCTTGAGGGCGGCGTTGGAGTTCTGCTGGTCCTCCCACCAGTGCCCGATGAGGGCGAAGCTACAGACACCTACCAGTTCCCACGCCGTGATGAACATCACCAGGTTGTTGGCCAACACGAGCAGCAGCATCGAGGCCGTGAACAACGACAGAAAGGCGAAGTAGTGGGTGTAGCGAATGTCCCCGGCCACATAGTCAGTGGAAAAGACGTGCACCAAAAGCGAGATCAAGCCGACGACGAAGAGCATCATCACCGCTTGACCATCGACGAAGGTCCCAATACCGAAGTCGATGCGACCGATGGTCCACCAGTCCGACTTCCACTCCGTCACCACCGGGTGCACCACATGGTGCACCTGCTCAGCCTGCTCGGCACCTGGTTCGACTTCCGCCTTCACCGTGGCGTGAGCCGCCGCGGAGGGGGCGTCGTCTTCATGGGTCGTGTCAGCGGAGGGCTCCGCGCCGTGTCCCCCCGTCTCACTATTGACATGGGAGACCCACTGGGCGCCCGCAGCCAGTGCGCAGACGAACACGAGCGACAAGGCGGCCACACCGACCTCGGCGCCTTTCTTCGGCATGCGCTTGCCGAAAAAGAGGATCAACAGGAACGAGACGAACGGAATCGCGGGGAAGACCCAGGCGTTTTTCAGGAACCAGCCCGCACTTTCGGCGGCTATGGCTCCAGTCTCGGAGGCGAAAAGCACGGCTGGAGTCATCCCTTCAGCAGGTCGACCGACTCGAGGTCGATACTCGACCGGTTGCGGTAGATGAGCAGCACGATGGCGAGGCCAACCCCAACCTCAGCGGCTGCCACCCCAATGACGAAGAGGGCAAAGACCTGTCCAACGGGCGTGCCGTGATAGGCGCCGAACGCAATGAAGTTGAGGTTGACCGCGTTGAGGAGCAACTCGATGGACATCAGCACCATCACGCCGTTGCGACGGGCGAGCACGCCGTAGACGCCGATACAGAAAAGCAGGGCCCCGAGCAGAAGAAACTGGTTCAGCCACATCGCTACTCCTTTCGGGCCACGACGATGGCCCCAATGAGCGCCGCCAACAGCAGGAACGAAACCGCCTCGAATGGGATGAGGTAATCGTGGAATATGGCGTCGCTCACCATCTGGGTCGACTGAGGCTCGAGCGCGTTTTGGGCGTCGAGCGCTTCGGTGTCGAACGCATCGACAAGCGCGTAGGCCATCACCGCGAACAGGAGTAGGGCGACAACGCCCGCCAGCCAGCGGCGGTCACCGTCAACGGACTCTTCGCGACCGATGCGAGCCCGGGTCAGCATGATGCCAAAGAGGAACAGCACGAGGACCGCGCCGATGTACACCAGCACCTGGGTGACACCGGTGAACTCGGCGCCAGTGATGATGAATTGAGCGGCGATGCCGGCCAGCACGACGACGAGGTACAAAGCGGCGTGGAGAATGTTCTTGCTGGTGACGACCCGCACAGCAGACGCCACCATGGCCAAGGCGATGATTGCAAAGAAAATGTTCTGGGCCACCATGGTCAGCGGGGCACCTTCTTCGTCTTCTGCACAGACCCGCCTTCGTAGTCTTCGAAGTCGGGCACCGTCTCCATCCACAGGCCCAATCGGCTCTTGTCGTGGAGCAAGTCCGCAATGCGCGGTTCGGAGTACTCGTACTCCGGGCTCCAAAACAGCGCTTCGAAGGGGCACACCTCGACGCAGATCCCGCAGTACATGCACAGGGCGAAGTCGATGTCGAACCGGTCGAGCTCGTTGCGTTGACGAGGCTTGCCGCCCTCCCGACGAGGGGGGGCCAAATATTTGTGCGCCTCGATGAAGATGCACCAGTCGGGGCATTCCCGGGCGCACAACATGCACGAGGTGCAGTTCTCTTCCTTCAACGCGATCACGCCACGTGCTCGTGGCGCAGGATCTTCCTTCACATGGGGGTACTGAACGGTCACCGCGCCCTTAGATGGCGCTGGTGGCTTGGTGAGGCCGTTGGGGAACACCGTCTTACGGGCCTCCCCCATGGTCACAGCAAGACCCTTGATCACTCCAGGAACGAGACCCATCAGAACGCCACCTTCAGCACAGCAGTCACCGCAATGTTCACCAGCGAGACGGGAATGAGGTACTTCCAAGCGAAGATCTGCAGCTGATCCTCACGGAATCTTGGATACGTGAAGCGGAACCACATGACCAAGAAGACAATCAACATCATCTTCGTCAGCATGACCAGCGGCCCGAGAAGGTTCATGATGTCCGCATCGAACCCGATTCCGGGAAGTGCCCACCCACCGAGGAACAACACCGCCGCAATGGCGGAGAACGCACCGGCGGTGGCATATTCACCGATGAAGAACAGTAGGAACCGGAACCCCGAATACTCCGTCATGTAGCCAGCGACGAGTTCCGACTCTGCCACGGGCATGTCGAAGGGTGGCTGGGTGAGCTCGGCCTGCATCGCAATCATGAACACCGCGAAGCCCACGAACTGGGTGATGATGTACGGGTTTCCGATGAACCCAACGCCGAACATCTCGCCGTTGCGCTGAGCCTCGACGATGCCCTGCATGTTCATCGTGCCCGCCTGTATCACGACGCCGAGCACGGCAAGAACGAGCGGCAGCTCGTAGGCGATGAGCTGTCCCGCAGAGCGAAGACCGCCCATCAGCGAGTACTTGTTCGCCGATGCCCAGCCGGCCATGAGGATTCCGATCACGGAAACCGAGGACACCGCAAGGGCGAAATAGATGCCGGTTGGGATGTCGGCGAACCAGGCATCGGGCCCGAACGGCACCACGGTGTACATGATGAAGGTAGACGCCACGACCACGATGGGGGCCCAAGCGAACACCCTGCGATCGGCTCCATTAGGAAAGAGGTCTTCTTTCTGGAGCCACTTGCCAACCTCGGCCAGCAACTGCATCGACCCGTAAGGACCAGCTTCCATGGGGCCCAACCGGCTCTGCATGAAGCTCATCATCTTGAACAAGAAGAGGTACACGATGGTGCCAGCGGGTAGGAGAACCGCCGCCAGAAGACCGAGGACGCGAAGGATCGACACCTGCCAGTACGCGAGATCGGCAAGCACGACGGCACTCATCGGTCGATGTCTCCGAGGATGAAGTAGAGGGACGCGAGAATGGTGATGACGTCGGGAACGTACACGCCGCGCAGCAACCAAGGCACAATAGAGATGTTGTTGAAGCTCGCCGAGCGGATCTTCACCCGGAAGGGGACAAGGTCGCCCTTGGACACCACGTAGTAGCCCATCTCGCCGAGTGGGTTCTCCGTAGCCACCCACGCCTCGCCGGCGGGCACCTTGATGATACGGGGCACTTTCGCCATGATCGGCCCCGGCGGAAGGCCGTCACAGAGCTGGATCACCATCTTGGCTGCTTCGCGCACTTCCTGGAGCCGAACCCAATACCGGGCGAAGCTGTCGCCGTCGGGATGGGTCCACACCTTCCAATCCAGCTTGTCGTAAACCAGCCCCACTGGGGTGTCTCGACGGTTGTCCCAGTCCACGCCGGAGGATCGCAAGTTGGCGCCCGACAGACCGTAAGACAAGGCGACTTCGGGCGGAATGACGCCAATGCCACGCGTCCGGAGGTTGAAGATCTCATTGCCCACCAGCAGGGTCTCAAGCTCGTCGCAGAAGGCGTTGACCTTGACCATCACCTGCTTGGTCTCCGCTATCCACCCTTTGGGCAGATCGTCTTTCAGTCCGCCGATGCGATCGAAGTTCGGGTGGAACCGTCCGCCGGTGGCCGATTCGATGAGGTTCAGTACGTACTCGCGGTCACGGAAGGCGTAGAACACCGGGGTCACCGCGCCGAGCTGGACCGCCATGTCGCCGAGGAAGAGCGTGACATTGGCGATTCGAGACAGCTCGAAGAGCAATGTGCGGATCCATTGGGCCCGTGGTGGCGCCTCGACATCCATGAGCTGCTCGGCAGCAAGAATGAAGGGCACCTCGTTGGCGAAGCTACCGAGCCAATCAATGCGGTTGATAAGGCTGTTGACCTGAGGAAAGGTACGGACCTCAGTCAGTTTCTCGTAGCCACGGTGCATGTAACCCGGCACCGGATCTGCGGCGACAACCTGCTCGCCGTCAAGCTTCACGATGATGCGAAGCGTCCCGTGCGTGGCGGGATGCTGAGGCCCGATGTTGAGCGTCATGCCCTCGGTTTCGAGCTCGACGTTGACGCGCATGTCGGCGGCTTGGCTGGCGATATAGGCCCGCTGCTGGCGTTCGCTGATAGCGGTCACGCTCACTCGCCTCCGTCATCGTCGGCAACACCCGGCATGCCTTCGACGTCGACGATGCCCGGCCACGGCCTCACCATGCGAGACAACAGCGGAAAGTCCTTGCGCAGCGGGTAACCCTCGAAGTCGCCGGGCAGGTACAGCTTGCGGAGCGAAGGATGGCCAGCGAACGTGATGCCGAACATCTCGAACGCCTCGCGTTCGTGCCAGTTCGCACCGCCGAAGTGCTTGGTCCAAGTAGCCATCGTCAACGTGTCGTCGGGAACATCGGCCTTGAAGTTGACCCCAACATGACGCTCGACGTCGTAGAGGCGGGCCAGCAACTGGAACCGGGTCTCACCGCCGGTCACCCCGTGCGTCATCGGCTCGGGGTCCTTGGCCGCGACATGCTCGAGGATATTGTCCACCGAACTGTCCATACTCCGGCCAAACGGCGAAGGTAGCCAGTCGATGACAGAGAGATAACAGAAATAGGAGCAGCGCAGGACATCGCGACCAACCCTGCCCGCCGCATCCCACGCCTCGGCGGTCACCCGAACCCAAAGGTCACGCCCGGGCAGGAGGTGTGATGCCACCACACCGTCTTGCAACTCGTTGACGAGACCCTCGACGAGCCCGGTCCGCAATTCGTCGGTCGCCGCTGCGTCCCCCGCTTCGTCGGTGTCAGTTGACGACAAGTGGCTCACCCTTCCACTTCGCAGCCATGTCCTCGTTGGCCACCATCTCCTGAAGCAGCACGATGCCCTCGAGCAACGCTTCGGGACGGGGCGGGCAACCAGGTACGTAGACGTCGACGGGGATGATCTGATCGACGCCCTTGGTGACGGAGTAGCTGTCCCAGTACGGGCCGCCACAATTCGCGCAGCTTCCCATCGAGATCACGTACTTCGGCTCCGGCATCTGCTCGTAGAGACGGCGGATCGCGGGTGCCATCTTGTCGGTGACCGTGCCTGAAACCACCACGAGGTCGGCCTGACGGGGGCTCGCCGGGAAGGGAATGACGCCCAGCCGCATCACGTCATAGCGCGGCGAACCGAAGGCGGCTCCCATCTCGATGGCGCAGCAGGCGAGCCCCCACTGGTAGACCCACATCGAGTACTTCCGACTGATATTGAGCAGCTTGGTCAGGGGCTTGGGGAGCTTGCCGCTCTCGACTAGACCCATCGCAACACACCCTTTCGCCAGGCGTACACCAGGCCGAGGAACAACACGAAGATGAAGATGCCCATCTCGACCAGGCCGAATAATCCGTAGGCCTCGAGGCGCACCGCCCAGGGGAAGATGAACACGGCCTCGACGTCGAACATCACGAAGAGCAAAGCGAAGATGTAATAGCGAACCTGGCTTTGCGACCAGCCCGTACCGACCGGATCAACACCGCTTTCGTACACGATGCTCTTCTGGGGCGAAGGCTTGTTCGGCCGCAACAACGCCGAGACACCGAGTAGCGCCGACACGATGGTGACAGCCACCCCGACGAAGATGCCGACCGTGAGGTAGCTACGAAGGAAGTCGGACACAGTGCGCGAGCCTACCTGTGAGGGGCAGAGGCGGCCAAGAATGGTCGCCGGGTGGTTCGACGATCACGGCGCGGGGCCCTCGAGGTAGCCGGCGGGGACGCCGGGTCAACTTGCGGCACGAACCAATACCGGCACGGCGTCACGGGCCAGACCAGTGATGAGGCCGGGGAACACGCCGACCAGCAGGGTCACCCCGACGGTGATGGCGATGGCCGCCCAGACGGTAGCGGGAACGCCGAGTGCTGCTTCCTCCCCAGCATCGCTATCTGGCCCGACGCCGAGGTCGGCGTGGTCGTCGCTCATGTACATGGCGACGATGATGCGGAGGTACACGAATGCACCAATCACCGCCGAGCCCATGGCGACGAGTGCGAGCCAGTAGCTGCGGGACTCCACCGCGGCCATGATCACCCCGAATTTCGCGAAGAATCCCGATGTCAGCGGCACACCGGCCTGGGCCAGCAACATCACCGAGAACGCCGCAGCCAACAGCGGATTGCGGGCACTGAGGCCCTTGAAGTCCTCGAGGGAACTGTGGGCATCGCCCTTGCGGGAGACAACACTGATCACCGCAAAAGAACCTGCCACCATGAACGTGTATGCGGCGAGGTAGAACAAGGCGGCTCCGGTGCCCTCGCTGCTGGCCGCTTGGACTCCGAGAAGGATGAACCCGGCGTGCGCAATCGAGGAGTACGCCATCATTCGCTTGACATCGGTCTGTACCACGGCGAGTAACGCTCCACCGAGCAGGGTGGCCACGGCCAAGATGTACACGATTGGCTGCCACTCGGTGCGCTCGCTGCTGAAGGCGACGTAGAACACCCGCAGCAATCCCGCGAAGCCCGCCACCTTGACCCCCGAGGCCATATAGGCGACGACGGGTGACGGGGAACCCTGGTAGACGTCTGGGGTCCAGGAATGGAACGGCACGGCGGCAACCTTGAAGCCGAAGCCCACCAAAAGCATGGCCAAGCCGGCCAGAAGCAACGAGTTGTCGAGAAGGGTGTTTTCGACCAGGAACGTGCGAATACCGATCAGGCTCGTCGATCCGGTCGCGCCGTAGGTCATGGCGATGCCGTAGAGAAAGAAAGCGGAGGAGAACGCCCCGAGTACGAAGTACTTCATGCCCGCTTCCTGGGAAGCGAAGCGGCGCAGATGCGATGCCGCAAGGACATACACGGCGAGGGAGAGGATCTCCAGGCCGAGGAACATCACGATCAGGTCGTTGGCGGATGCCATGATCACCCCGCCCGAGGCGGACAGCAGCAGCAGCACGTACAGTTCGGCCCCCTCGAGGCCTTCCCGTTTGAGATATCCGTCCGCCAGTAATGCGGCGAGGATCACCGAAACGCACAGCAACACCGTGACGAAGACCGAGAAGCCATCAACGCCGAATGCGCCCCCAAGAGTCGAGAATGGTCCGCGATCAGGGTCCATGACCCGGCTCCATAGGCCTAGGGCGAATCCAGCGGCCACGGTGGCGATAGCGATAGTGACCCCGGTGTAGAACCCACGCCATACACGCGGCAACAGCGAAGAAGCGTGAAGCAACACCATCGCTGGCGCGGCAAGCAACAGCAGCGGCATGACACCCCACCAATCAACGGAGGGTGTGCTCACCGCCACCTCGGAGGCCTGAGCAAGAAGGCTCACTTTTCTTCCTCCGTGTGACCCTCGGCCCCGTGGCCATCGGCTTGGGTCTCGGCCGCCTCTAGCGCCGCGGTGAGCTCCTCAGCCCCCGCCTTCTTTCCGGACAAGATCACCACTGCGAGGACCTTTCCGGGCTCTTTACTACCTGCTTTGCCCGACAGTTCCACCTCGGTGCCGCTTTGGACTTCCGGTGCGGTGAAGGTGTCGGACTTCTGTTCGATATGGGCAATGAGCCGGCCGACGGAGGGTTCGATTCGATCGATCATCGGCTTCGGATAGACCCCCAGGAACACGATGCCGACAATGAAGACGGCCAGGATCCCACCCTCGCGGAAATTCAGGTCCTTGAAGCGTTCGTTCTCCACGGATTGGGCGGTGCCGTGGAAGGTCCGCTGGTAGGCCCACAGCAGGTAGAGCGCAGCCAGGATCACCCCGAGGGCGGCCACCACGGCGTACCAGCGATGCGCCGTGAACGTTCCGTTGAGGATAAGGAACTCACCGACGAAGCCATTGAGGCCTGGCACCCCGATGGAGGAGAGCATGACCACCGTGAAGGCCGCCGCCATTAACGGCGCGGCCTTCTGCAAGCCGTTGAGCTCGGCGATCATTCGGGTGTGTCGGCGCTCATAGATCATGCCCACGAGAAGGAACAATGCGCCCGTGGACAGACCGTGGTTCACCATCTGCACAATGGCGCCGGTGATGCCTTGACGGTTCAGGGCAAAGGAGCCGAGAACGATGAAACCGAGGTGGGCCACCGACGAGTAGGCGACAAGCCGCTTGAGGTCTTTCTGCATGGTGGCCACGACCGATCCATACAAGATCCCGACCACCCCGAGAATCAAGAACATCGGCGCGGCCCAACGGGCTGCCTCGGGGAAGAGATAGAGCCCAAAGCGCAGGAACCCGTAGGTGCCAAGTTTCAGCATCACTCCGGCCAGGATCACCGACCCCGCAGTGGGTGCCTCGGTGTGGGCATCTGGAAGCCAGGTGTGGAGCGGAAATATCGGCACCTTGATGGCGAAGGCCAATGCGAACGCACAGAACACCGCCCGGGCGGTCTGGGTCGATAGCGCCTGCTCGTTGGCCAAGGTGCGCAAATCGAAGGTGATAGCTCCCCCGGTTGCCCGTTGGGTGAGCACCACCAACACCACCATTCCCACCAGCATGATGGCGGATCCGAACATGGTGTAGAGAAAGAACTTCAGTGCGGCGTAGGTCCGATTCCCGTGTCCCCATTTGCCGATGAGGAAATACATCGGCACCAGCACCAGCTCGAAGAACACGAAGAACATGAAGAGGTCTAGGGCCAGGAACACACCCATCGAGGCCGCCTGGAGCAGCAACAGCCAACCGTAATACGGCTTCGAGTCGTGCTCGGGAAGGACCGCGAGGATGGCGATGGGGAACAGCACACCCGTAAGCACGACCAGGAAAAGGGATATCCCGTCGACCCCGAGCTTCCATCCGATGCCGTAGTCCTTGATCCAAGTCCAAGACTGCACGAACTGGAAATCGCCGTCGGCCTGCTGGAACTTGACCAGGAGGGCGATTGACAACAAACCAGTGAGCGCCGCGACCAGGAAAGCGACCTGGCGCACCAGTTCCGGTCGCTGGGCACTCATCAGGCACAGCACCAACGCACCGGCCGCTGGCACCAACACCAGTGCGGTCAGCAAATAGTCGAACGATGGCGATGCCGCCGCCGAGGCGAGTAGGGCAGCAAGCATCACAACGCCGCCTTCGAAAGCAGGAGACCGAGTAAGAGCACGGCACCGACGCTGATACCGAGCGCGTAGCTGCGGATGTAACCGCTCTGCGTCTTGCGCAGCTGCGCCGAGGATTGCCGCACCAGTGTGGCCACACCATTTACCGCACCGTCGATGCAAACCTGATCGAAGCGGGCCGTGAGTTCGAACGCCTTACGACCCGGCCCGCCCATGAACGAGGCATAGGCCTCGTCGACGCCCCAGCCCTTCGCCAGAATGGGCTGCTCGATTCTTTCTCGATCGCCCTTGGCCTTGAGGTAGACCGCCGCCGCGGCCAGGATTCCTACCAAGGCTGTGGCGACCGCCACCGCGGCCAGGGCGACCAGCCCCGCTCCCGGGACCTCAAGGTGGGTTTCGCTACCGAACAACGACGGCTCCAACCAGTTTTCCAACAGGTGAAGTCGATGCACGAACGGCAAGTTCAACGCCCCAGCACCAAGCGCCCCGATAGCGAGCAGCACCAGCGGCAGCAACATCATCAGGGGCGACTCGTGAGGGTGGTGATGACGTCGATGTTCGACCTCATGAGGCAGGAACTCCACCACATCTCGTTCATCGGGTGCGGACAACAACGCACCGAAACTCGAACGCGGCCGATTCGCGGCCGCCAAGCAGGTCACCTCCGCCATGCCTTCCCGGGACGCGACAGCCGCCGCATCGGCGGCGGACAACGTGGACTCGGCGTCGAGCACCCCTTGTCGGGCGGCGGCCAACGCATCGTCCGCCTTGGCAATAGCGGTGGTGGCCTTTTCGGCGTCCTTGGCCAGCTTTTCCAAATCCTTCAGAACCCGCTCAGCGGCCTTCTTGGCCGCGGGGTCCGCCCCTGCGGCCAGCACCGCAGCCGTGGCGGCCTCGACGTCGGCGGGTGAGACCGCGTCGGCCTTGGCCTGCGCTTCGCCTGCCGCAGAGACGGCCGCGGCATGGACTGATTCGGCCTCACTTACCTTGGACCGGGCCAACACCAGCGCCTCGGTGGCCGCAGCAACTGAACTTCCAGCCTCATCCGCGGTCACACCGGACGCGGCGAGTTTGGCGTCCCACGCCGCATTCAACTCCTGGGCTGAGGGGTCGCCGAAACGGTAGCGACCAAAGAACGTGAGGAACACCTGGCGACTCATGTAGAACGCCGTCAGCAGCGCCGTCACCAGACCGATCGCCCACAGCGCCTTGTTCTCCTGCCAGGCGTAGGCGAGGATTTCATCCTTGGACCAGAAACCCGCGAACGGCGGAACACCGGCAATCGCGAGCCAACCAATGATGAAGGTCACCGCAGTGACCGGTAGGAGCTTGTAGAGCTTGCCGAACCGACGCATGTCCTGCTCGTGGTGCATACCGTGGATGACTGATCCGGCGGCGAGGAACAACAACGCCTTGAAAAAGGCGTGGGTCACCGTGTGGAAGATGGCGGGCGCATAGCCCCCAAGCCCGATGGCCATGAACAAGTAGCCGAGTTGGCTCACCGTTGAGTAGGCAAGCACTTTCTTGATGTCGTTCTGAGCGATGGCGATGGTGGCCGCGAACAGAGCGGTCAAGCCGCCAACCCAGGCAATGGTCTGCGGGGCCCAGGTGTATGACGCCTCGAGAACCGGACTCATCCGCACCATCAGGTACACCCCCGCCGTCACCATGGTGGCGGCATGGATGAGGGCGGAAACCGGGGTGGGACCAGCCATAGCGTCTGGCAACCAGACATACAGCGGTAGCTGCGCCGACTTGCCGCACGCGGCGACGAAGAGCAGCAAGGCAATCGCGGTGGCGGTGACCGCGGCCAGCGTCGGTGCCTTCACCACGATGTCGGCATAGCGAATGGAGCCCACCGTGAAGAAGGTCAGGAAGGTGGCCACCATGAAGCCCCAGTCACCCACACGGTTGGTAACGAAGGCCTTTTTGCCCGCTGACGCGTTCGTCTCCTCGGTGAACCAGAACGAAATCAGGAAATAGGAACACGCACCGACCCCTTCCCAACCCAAGAAGGTGAGCAGCAGGTTGTCCCCGAGCACCAACATCAGCATGGAGAAGACGAAGAGATTGAGGTAGAGGAAGAACTTGGAGAACTTCTCATCGCCCTTCATGTAGGCAATGGCGTACAGATGGATCAGGGTCGCGATGCCGGTGATGAACAGCACCATCGTCATCGACAATGGATCGACGAGGAAGCCCACGTCTACCCCGAAGTTGCCGACCGAGATCCAGGTGAACAGTTGCTGCAGAAAGAAACGCTGCTCAGATGGGAGCGCCACGAGGCCAGCAAAGACGGTAACGGCGACGCCGAAACTTGCCGCCACCATGGCAGTAGCGAGGTAGCCCGCCAGCGGGTCACCCAGGCGACGCCCGACAGCGACCAGGAGCAGAAACCCGACGAGCGGGCATGCGGGAATCAGCCAAACCAGGTCAAGCACCCAATCATCCCTTCAGCGTGGCGACGTCATCAGCGGTGGCCAAGGGCCGGCGCCGGAGGACGGCAACGACGATGGCCAGTCCGACCACCACCTCGGCGGCGGCAACGACCATGACGAAGAACACGACGGCCTGGCCTCCCAGGTCGTTTAGAGCACGTGAGAACGATACGAACGTGAGGTTCACAGCGTTGAGCATCACCTCCACGCACATGAACATCACCAAAGGGTTCCGGCGGACCAGCAGGCCAACCGCACCAATCGTGAACAGCACCGCGGCCAGCACCAGATACCAGTTGGGGGTCACGATCTGCGCCAACAGCGTCATGAGGCCACCCCGGATTGCACCGTTTCATCCTCGGGGTAAGGAGCGCCGTCCTGCGGTGCTCGACGCGCCAGCATCACGGCACCCACCACCGAAATAGTCAACAGAATCGCGGTCGCCTCGAAGGCGAAGGCGTACTCGGTGAACAACAGCCGACCGAGTTGCGCGATGTTCGTCTCGGTGGCATCGGGCGCCATCAACATCGAAGAGGCCCCGGTTGCACCGCCGGCGAGGAACAACGAGACCAAGGACAGGCCGAGAATGCCGACACCGGCCACCAAGGCCAGAGGCCGTTGCGCCACGATGGGTTCAATCTGTAAATCGTCGGCCTCGTCCACACCGAGCAACATGATCACGAAGAGGAACAGCACCACGATCGCTCCGGCATACACGATCACTTGGACCGCCGCGAGGAGATGGGCGTCTTGGGCCACGAACAGCACGGCCACCCCGAACAGCGTGGCGACCAGACTCAATGCAGCGTGCACGGGCTGAGGTAGCAGCACAACGCCTAGCGCCCCGATCACCACGATCGCCCCGGCCAGAATAAAGGTCACAAGCTCAGGCACCGGCTTCACCACCATGGTCCCAACGGGCATCGCGCTCAGTGGCCATGGCCTAGTCCTCCGTTGCCATCGTGATCGCTAGTGGTACCCGGTCGGTGGTAGGGCGTCTCGGCATGCTGCCCGCGTTCGGGCTGTCGCACGCCGTAACCCAACTCCCCGGACCAGCCAACGCGACCGACATAGTCGGCATCGCCCTGCGCCGCGGTGGCACGCACCCACCCCGACGTGAACAAGTCATCGCCGTCCCGCCAGTCTTCCCACGGCAGCTTCTGGGGCATACCGTCGTCGTCCACAACCAACTCGGCCTTGGTGTATATGGCGTCCTCACGGCTGGTGAATGAGAACTCGAAGAGCTTCGACTCGGTGATTGCCTCGGTCGGACACGCCTCCACGCAAAGATCGCAGTGGATGCAACGCAGATAGTTGATCTCGTAGATGTAGCCATAACGCTCGCCCGGAGAAACCGGTTGCGCAGGATCGTTGTCGGCTCCACGCACGTAGATGCACTTGGCCGGACACACCCCCGCGCAGAGCTCGCAGCCGATGCACTTCTCCATCCCGTCCTCGTAGCGGTTGAGGACGTGTCTACCGTGCAGACGGTTTGGCTTGTCGCGCTTTTGATCGTGCTTCGCGGTTCCCGCGGAATATTGGTTGGTGACGATGTCCTCGCCGCCAAAGCCCTTAACAAACTTGCGCCACGTGATGGCGAAGCCCCCGAGATAACCCATCAGGCGTACACCTCCGCTTCGTGCTCCCGGTTGCGGCGAGCAGCGCGCAACGACAGGTTCAGCAACCCAAACGCCCCCCCGAGCACGACGAGCGAAATCGCCATGGCGATGGGCACAGACCAGCCTTCGTTCTGCGCCACGCGAATCGTGGCCAGCAGCAGCAACCAGCCGAGCGAAAGGGGGATGAGTACCTTCCAGCCCAGGTCCATCAGCTGGTCGTAGCGAAGCCGGGGCAACGTACCCCGGAACCACACAAAGGTGAACAGGAACAACACCAGCTTCAAGAAGAACCAGAAAAGCGGCAGGAACCACGAGCGCATCACTTCGGGGCCGAAGACGGGACCCGACGGACCACCGAGGAACATGGTCACGATCAGAGCCGACATGGTCACGGTGTTCATGAACTCGGCCAGGAAGAACAAGGCGAAGCGGATCGAGCTGTACTCGGTGTTGAAGCCACCGACAAGCTCCTGTTCCGCCTCGACGAGATCGAACGGCGGCCGGTTGAGTTCGGCCGTCCCGGCAATGAGGAAGACCACAGCAGGCACGACCCCGGTAGCCACCAGGTTCCAATCAACGCCGAAGCGAGCGGATTGCGCCGCCACGATGCCGTTGGTGGACAAGGTGCGGGTGACGAGCAACACCGCCACCACCGACAAGCCTAGGGCCGCCTCGTAGGACACAATCTGTGCGGACGCCCGTACGCTCCCGAGCAGGGGGTATTTCGAACCAGACGCCCAGCCGGCGAGCATGATGCCGTACACGCCTATGGCCGACATCGCCAGGAAGAACAAAACTCCCACCGGCGGATCCGCGAGCTGCAAGAACGTTCGGTGACCGAAGATCGACACCGTCCCGTCCCCATCGGTGAAGTTGCCACCGAGGGGGATAACCGAGAAGGCCAGGAACGCCGGCACCACTGCCAGCACCGGGGCTAAACGGAACACCCGACGGTCGGCCTTGTCCGGCAGCAAGTCTTCTTTGAAGAACAACTTCGTACCGTCGGCCAGCGTCTGCAAGATGCCCCATGGGCCAGCGCGGTTGGGACCGATGCGGTGCTGCATGTCAGCGATGATCTTGCGCTCGAACCAAACCATGAACATCGTGGCCACGAGGGTGAACACGAAGGCGACGAGCACCTTGAGCAAGGTGATGAGCACTACGGCCACACCGACGCCATCGGCGTAGAGAGGATCCATCAGCGCCGAACCTCCAGCCGCACATCGGTGATCGGGCTTGATGCGACCAGCAAGTGGTTCACCGTCGCGCCGGAGACGTTACCGAGCACACTCGCGGTGCCCCGAACAACGTCCGCATCGGCGAAAGCCGGCAACTCGATGCTGCCCTGGTTCGCCACAACCGTCACCAGCTCACCTTCCCCGACGGACAGCCCCTGGAAATCGAGCGGGTGCAAACGCAGCGCGTTGCTCGCCGGCAACGCCGCCAACGACTGGCTGTGAGCGGTGCCGGTCCCGCCGTCATACATCTTTCGCCGCACCACCAAACGGAGGGAGGCCTCGTCGAGCGGAAGCTGCACCGCCGGGGGCACCTCGGGTAGGGCGAGGACCGCCGGACGCCCGCCGCCGCCGACGCCGGCGGCCACTGAACCTTCGCTGTTCAGGGCGAGCGCAGCCCGGTCGAGGCCGGCGTGTGATGAGGCCACTGCCTCGATCTCATCCCAAATTTGCTCGGCCGACTCGAAACCGAGGTCGGTACCGAGCCGCAAGGCCAACTCGGAGGCGATGATCCAGTCCGCTCGCGCCGTACCGGGCGGCGTCACCACCTGATGAAGGGCCAGGATGCGACCTTCGATGTTGGTGGTCGTGCCGTCCACTTCGCCGTGGGCCGCCGCGGGTAATACCACCGCCGCGCCCGCCGAAGAGGGGTTGGCGAAGGTGTCCACGGCGATCACCGAGGCCTTGGCGAGCGCACGTTGGACGAGGTCACGATCGGGGAAGTCATCCAGCGGATTGGCACCCAGTAGGACCAGCACCGACAACTTGCCGTCGGCCGCGGCCTGGAGCATCGCGGCGCTGTCGTACCCAGTGGCGGCAGGCACCGCACCCCACGCCTGCGCGAAGTAGGGCCGACCAGACTCAAGTGCGACCCGACCGGGAAGAAGGCCGGGTGCAAGGCCCATGTCAAGGGCCCCCATGACATTGCCCCGGCTCAACGCGGGCAGGAACCGGGCCCCGGCGGCGGCAAGGATCATCGCCGCCTCGGCGAGCACGGCCGGATCTTCGGTGACCGTGCCGCGGCCCAACACGACGGTGATCGGCTGCCCAGAGGGCAGAACCGAAACGGCCTGACGAGCGGCATCGACCAACGAACCCCCGGGACTGGCCCAAAAGCGATGCTGGGCGAGTTTGCTCAAACCACTCGCACCGTGACCGATCTCGATGAGAGTCGCTCCACCCTCAACCACGGCGTGGCGCAAACGAAGGTAGAGCACCCCAAGGGTTTCTTTGGGGTCCGTGCCGAGCAGCACGATGGTTCCCTTGGCCGCGCCCGCCTCGGCGATCGTGGCCCGAGGCAAGCCGAGCACGAAGGACGCCGGCAGCCCGTCGCCAAGTTGGGCGTCGACGTTGTCGGTACCGATGACGTGCTTGGCCAACTTGGCCCACGCATACGCCGACTCGTTGGTCAGCCGAGCCCCGCCGATGACGCCGACGGCCGCAGGCCCCGAGGCCCGGACGGCGTCGGCGATCAGCTCGGTCGCGTGGCGCAAAGCATCGGCCCATCGGGCCCCTCGACCCTGGATCAACGGCTCGGACAATCGCTCCTCGGAGTTCACCGACTCAACGCCGAAACGTCCCCGGTCGCACAGCCAGCCCCAGTTGACGGCGTCGTTGTCAACGCCGAGCGAGCGCAGCACCCGGTTGCGCGACGACTGCAGCGTGACCGAACAACCGACCGAACATCCGGTGCAGGTCGATTCGACCTCGGTGAGGTCCCACGGTCGAGCCTTGAACCGATACGACGATGACGTCAGAGCACCGACCGGACAGATCTGCACGGTGTTGCCGCTGAAATACGAGCTGAAGGGCGCATCGGGAAAGGTGTTGACCTCGGTGCGGGAACCGCGACCCTGAAAGTGAATCAGCGGATCACCGGCCACCTCTTTGGCGAAGCGGGTGCAGCGATCGCACAGAATGCAGCGTTCCCGGTCGAGCAGGACAAGATCCGAGATCGGAATTGGCTTCTCGTAGTGCCGCTTCTCCTCGACGAAACGGCTCTCTGCCGGGCCGAAGGCGATGGTGTTGTCCTGCAAAGGGCATTCACCGCCTTTGTCACACACCGGACAATCGAGCGGGTGGTTGATCAGCAAGAACTCGAGGACGCCGTCCTGTGCCTTGCGAACACGGTCGGACTCGGTGTCCACGACCATGGCCTCGGACACCGGGACCATGCAGCTGGGCTGCAACGCAGGACCGCGACCACCGGCGTCGATATCCACCAGGCACATGCGGCACATGCCCACCGGCGACAGCCGCGGGTGGTAACAGAACCGGGGAATGTGAACCCCGGCCCGCGCCGCGGCTTCGATGACAAGTTCGCCCGGTTCCGCCTCGATCGCGTGCCCGTTGATCTGCACACTGACGGTCGTCTTGGGAGGGGTGTCGATCGTTTCAGACATGGGTGCTGTCCTCCACTCGCACGGGAATGCCAAGCGCACGACGGCGGATCTTGGCCTCGAACTCGGGACGGAAACGCCGGAGGGCGCTAACCACAGGCGCGACGGCCGACGGTCCGAGGGGACAGATGGTCGTCTGCTTCGGGGGGAACGGCACGGCCGCTAGCCCTTCCGATTCCCAACTTGCGGCGGGATAAGGCCCGGGGCTGATGTTGTCGCCCACATCGAGCAGCATGTCGATATCGGCCGGACGACCGTGGCCGTCGACAATGCGCTGCAAGATGGTCTCCAGCCAGCTCGTGCCTTCCCGACATGGTGTGCACTTGCCGCAGGACTCCCGGGCATAGAAGCGCACCACCCGCAGACACGCCTTGACCGCATCGGTGGTCTCGTCCATCACGACGATGGCTCCCGAGCCCAACATGGACCCTGCTCCGCCAACCGGACGCGCCTCCAGCGGAAGGTCGAGTTGCTCCTCGAAAAACCATGGTGAGGAGCCGCCACCGGGAATAAAGGCCTTTAGCGCGTTGCCGTTGCGAATCCCACCGCAGAACTGCTCGTCGTAGAGCAACTCGCGAAAGGTGGTCACACCGTGCTGCACCTCGTACACACCGGGGCGTCGCACGTGGCCCGACACGGCGAACATGCGGGTACCGGGCGAACTTTCCGAACCGTATTGCTTGTAGTCCTCGGACCCGCGCACGATGATGCCACCGAGGTTGGAGAGCGTCTCGACGTTGTTGACGACTGTCGGCTTCCCATACAGCCCGATGGCGGCGGGAAAGTACGGCGGCTTAAGCCGCGGCATTCCTCGGTTGCCCTCCAGGGACTCGATCAGTGCGGTCTCTTCGCCCACGATGTAGGCGCCGGCACCCCAGTGCAGCACGATGTCTACGGAGAAGTTGCTACCGAGGATGTTGCGGCCCACGTACTGCGCGGCATAGGCCTCGTTCAGCGCCGTCGCGACCCGGGTCTGCGCCAAGGCCATCTCACCTCGGACGTACAAGAAACATTGCGACAATCCCGCGGCGTAGCACGCGATGAGGCAACCCTCGATCAGCTGATGGGGGTCGCGTTCCATCAGCATGCGGTCCTTGTAGGTGCCCGGCTCGGATTCATCGCCGTTCACCACCAGATAACGCGGCCAAACCCCAGGAGGCGTAAACCCCCACTTCACGCCGGCGGGGAAGCCTGCGCCGCCCCGACCGAGCAGTGTGGCCGCCCTGATTTCGTCGTGGACAGCGGCCGGGGTCATGCTCAGCGCCTTACGCAAGCCCTCATAACCCCCGGTCGCCTCGAAGCGGGCCAGGGTATAAGAGTCGGCGTGATGCAACCGCGAGGTCACGAGCTGGACGATGGGTGCGGTCATGCTTGCTCCAGCCACACCGGCGCAGAAGCGCGGTCGGGATCGGCGTTGCCAGCGACTCGGTCAGCGGGGATGTGCTGGCGCTGCAATGCGAGCGTGCCGTGGGGTGGAATCTGGCCCTCAGGCCCGGATTCGGCGGCCTTTCGCGTCGGCTGCCTGCCGTTGCGCAGATCCTCCACGATGGCGTCGAAGTCCCCGTCTTCGACTTTGTAGAAGTACCGGTAGTTCACCGTCAGGCACGGCGCCTCGGTGCACGCAGCAATGCATTCCACATCTTCAATCGTGAACAATCCGTCGCCGGTGGTGTTGCCGGCCTTGATCCCCAAGGCGTGCTCCGCGTGGTGAAGCAGCTCCTCGCCGCCGAGGAGTTGACAGGAAATGTTGGTGCAGATGTTCACCAGGTAGCGACCGACTGGTTCGCGTTTGAACATCTCATAGAACGAACAGGTGCCAAGGACCTCAGCCGGCGACACGTCGACCAATTCTCCGAGGTGCACCATCGCCTCGTCGGACACGTAGCCGTCCTGCTCCTGGGCTAGGTGCAGGAGCGGAATGAGCGCTGATTTTTTCCACGGGTACCGCGAGATGATCTCGTGGGCGACCGCTTCGTTCTGCGGGCTCAATCGGCTCACCGGTCGACTTCTCCCATGATCGGGTCGACGCTGGAGATCACGGCCACAGTGTCCGCGATGAGGCCGTCGGCCATCATGTGGGGCAGGCACTGCAAGTTCACGAAACTCGGTCCTCGAATGTGCATACGGTACGGCTTGGACGTCCCGTCTGAGACCAGGTAGCAACCCAGCTCGCCGCGGGGAGATTCGACCGCCACATAGACCTCTCCCTCGGGCACCTTGTAACCCTCGGTGTACAACTTGAAGTGGTGGATCAACGCCTCCATCGACTCGTCGATGCGGGCCCGCGGGGGTGGCGTCACCTTCTTGTCCTGGACCTTGTAGTCGCCCTTCGGCAGCTTCTCAAGGATCTGGTAGACGATCTTCATCGACTCACGAATCTCATTGAGTCGGATCGCGTACCGATCGAAGCAGTCGCCAAAAGTACCGACGACGACATCGAAATCGACCTGGTCGTAGTGCAGATATGGCAGGTCACGACGCAGGTCCCAGTCATAGCCCGTAGAGCGCAATATGGGCCCGGTCGCACCCAGATCGATGGCCTCCTGCGTAGTGATAACCCCGACGCCCTGGAGTCGATCGCGCCAGATGTTCTGACCGGTCAGCAGCACATCAAGGTCGTCGAGACGACCCGGCAACGGTTCGAGGATGCGCAGCAAGTCGTCGCGCCAGCCGTCGGGAAGATCCGCCGCCACTCCCCCAGGACGGATGTAATTGTGGTTCATCCGTACGCCGGTGATCTTTTCGAACAGGCGGAGCAACTCCTCGCGGTCGCGCCAGCCATAGATCATCACCGAGACGGCGCCGATGTCCATGCCGTTGGTCGCTTGGAACAGCAGGTGGGAGCTCATGCGGTTGAGCTCGCACATCAGCATCCGAATCCATTGGCCCCGTTCAGGAACCTCGATACCGAGCAGTTCCTCAACCGCCATCGAGAACACGAGCTCATTGAACAACGGACTCGCATAGTCCATACGGGTCACGTTCGTCGGGCCCTGCAGGAAGGTCAGATCCTCCGCGGTCTTCTCCATGCCCGTATGGAGGTAGCCCACGATCGGCTTGGATCGCACGACCTGCTCACCTTGCAGTTCGAGCATCAAGCGCAGCACACCATGGGTCGAGGGGTGCTGCGGACCCATGTTGATGATCATGGTCTCGTCGTTTTCGTCGGCGAGCATCTCACCGCGCTGTGCCGCCTCGACCTCGGACATGCGCAGCACCGCCCGCCCGTTGCGTAGGCGGGCGTGATAATCGATGGAGTCCTGGTTTTCGACAACGGTCATGGCGTGTCCCAGTGGTGTGGGTGGGAGCGGGCTGAGGGCCAACGGAGGCCGTTCAGCCGGTGCTCATGAAGATGGTGCGCCTTTGAACTGAACCGGGATTCGGCCCAGCGAGTAGTCCTTGCGCAATGGATAGCCTTGCCAGTTCTCTGGCATGAGGATGCGGGTCATGTCCGGATGGCCACCGAAGGTGATCCCGAAGAGGTCGAAAACCTCACGCTCGAGGGCTTCAACCCCGGCGTGCAGCTCCCACAGCGAGGGACAGGTTGGGTCGGACTCTGGGACCTGGACCCGTAAACGAACGCGCCCGCGTTCGCTGTGGCTGATGAAACCGGCCACGACCTCAAACCGTTCCGGAAGCACACCTTCGGGCAGCACACGGTGCTGTTTCGCGGCGCAGTAGTCAACTGCAGTCACATCCACGCACATCAGGTACCCGGCGGCGTACAGCGCCCCCGCCACCCCAAGGTAGCTGTCTCGACTTGGATGGAGCACCTTTTGGCCCCGAGCCCACGACCGGGGGACCCCGAATTCCACCTCCGGCGTTGCGGCCAACCCGACCTGCTCGCCGCGACCCTCTGTGCTCATGACCGGGCCCCGATCCGCACCCCACGCTCGGTTTGCCCGTCGCGTTGCTCGATGAGCAACGGTCCAGCACCCGAACTGCGGCGATGCAGAAGCTCCCCGTTGAGAATCTGATTGTGGATGGTGATAATCGCATGCAGCAGAGTTTCTGGCCCCGGGGGACATCCCGGTGCGTACACGTCCACCGGAACAACCTGATCGACACCTTGGACAATGGCGTAGTTGTTGAACATGCCGCCCGAACTCGCACAGACCCCCATTGACAGCACCCATTTGGGTTCCATCATCTGGTCGTAGATCTGACGCAACACCGGCGCCATTTTCTGAGACACCCGACCGGCAACGATCATCAGGTCTGCCTGGCGCGGTGAGGCCCGAAACACCTCCATGCCGAAGCGAGACAAGTCGAAATGGGCGCCACCGGCCGCCATCATCTCGATCGCGCAGCAAGCCAGCCCGAACGTTGCCGGCCACAAGCTCCTGGCCCGCGCCCACTGGACGACATCTTCAATGCGCCCGGTCAGAACGTTGTGGTCGATTCCGGCCAGGCCGTTTTCGAGAATTCCCTTGCCACCAAGCTTGACCATGTCAGTGCGCTCCGCTCTCGGCTGGGGCCACGACGGTTTCAAGCAGACCCTCGTCGAGCATGATCCTCAGCTCCTCTGGGCTGTGTCGTCCTTCGAGGCCTACCCGACGCACGGTCGTCGCCGCGGTCCGCGCCGAGCTACGCATGTGCGCCGGCCGCTGCACCTTCTTGGTAGGTCCCCAGTCCAGTGCCCCCTTCGAGAGCAGGTACAGGAACGACTCGAAGACCGACGCCGAGAAGACCGCTACGGCCAACAGCCCAAATAGGCCGAGTTCGCGATGAACTATGGCGTAGGGATACAAGAAGATGATCTCAATGTCGAAGACGACGAAGATCATGGCGATGAGATAGAAGCGCACCGGGAAACGCCGCGGCGGCGCCTTGCCCGGCACTATGCCCGACTCGTAGGGCTGCTGTTTCGGAACTGTGGCCAATCGTGGGGCCAACAGCTTCGATGCCGCGAAGCTGAGCACGGCAAATAGTACGGCCAGTACCGCCAGGCAGAGGATCGGGAGGTACTGGCTCATCACCTAGTCGGCCGCTGCGTAGGCGGCACGGTTCGCCGCTGCTTGCTGGTCACGCCGGTGCAGCCGCCAGGCCAAAGCGGCAAAGATCAGGCCCGAGCCGATGGTGACGTTGGCGGGAGGTACCCGCTTGGATCCGAGGTCACGCACCATGATCACGGTATACATCGGCTGGGTAGGGTCGATCGCCTTTGCTGGCGGTGCTTCACCGGGCCGGACGTTGAGCGATAGCGGCGTTGCGCCTTGGACCATGACCGCCGAATAGTGCGCCGGGTGACGCGGCGTAAGGGCGATTTTGATGCGATACCAGACCCGCTCTGGGCATCCCGACCAATTCGAGTTAACGATGCGCGGCTTGCAGACCGCGTCGGGTCGGCGTTGCTTGCCACCCACCTCAAAGGCCGCGATGGGGATATAGGACCCTGAAGCGAACTCCTTGTGGTTGAGCACGAATGCATCCACCGTGGCCTGGGCCTCGCCTCGGGAACGGTTGGACGCAAGCATCCCGGTCCAGCCCGCGACCATGGGCTCCTCGCCAGACTTCTCGGCCTTCTCGAAGGCTTCCACCAATCCTCCCGAAGGGTTCCCACCTTCAGGTTGCAACTCCTGGAGTTCCGTCCCGAGTGATGCGGCCTGATCGAATTGAGCTGCGGTGAGGTCACCGCGGTTCATCTCCATGACCTTCCAGGAGGGCAGACGGCCTTGCAGCCCGATGCCGTAGATCGTCCAGATGATTCCCATCAAAAAGAGCCAGCCGAACAGCCCGGTCAAGGCCAGAAACATGCCGGTACGAAAGCCGGTGTTCGTGGCCAACAGCAGGAACACGGAGCCCATCAGCACCGCGACACCGACGCCGACGACGAGCAGACCGCGTATGAACACCCCGAAGTCGAGGCCATTGATGCTGATGAAGGCGCTCACTTAGCCTGCGCCTCCTGGGGCGTATGCGGATTGGGCACGTACTGTTGATCGCCGTCGAGAGCAGCCACATACGCCGCCACGGCGTCGAGTTGTTCCTGGGTATAGGTATTGCCGAAGGCTGGCATCATGCCGCTCTTGCATTGGGACTGACGGCCGTACACGAGACCCGTCTCACAGCCGTCGGCAATGAAGTTGGACAGCTGAGCTTCGTCGTTGAACTTCTCGTCCGCGGCCCAGAGGTTCGGACCGAAGGCACCCGCACCCGTGGCCCCCGGCCGGTCGTAGGACCAACCTGGCGTGTGGCAGCGGGCGCAGGAGTACGAGCCGGCCGCGTCTTCGTTGTTGAACAACAACCCGCCGAGCTTCAGCTGTGCCGCCGATTCGCTGCTCGCGACACCGAGTTGGATCAGCGCCGCCGTATTGGTGGCGGACTCGGCAAAGGCCTTCGTCACGCGGTCCGATAGTTCCTTGCGCTTCTCGGCATCGCTGACGCCAAGGGCGAGTTCCGCCGTGACCCGTGCCACCAGACCCCGCCGCACCTGCACTTCGGCTTGCTCTGGGGTGATGACGATTGACGCGAGGTAGTCCACCAGGTTCTGGATCTGCTGGGTGTTCATGGCCCCGCCGCCAACGGTTGACCAAGGCTGCATGGGCGAGAAGGCACGGCCATGGTCGAGCACGTACTGAACCTCGTCGCGGCTGTAACGCAGCACGGCGTTGTTGAGGGCCGGTGCCTTCCAGGTCACATTGGCAACATAGGTTCCGGTCTTGCTTTGCAGGACGTAAGGAGCGATACCCCCGACTGCGCCCCGGCCGTGGCATGCGGCGCAGTTCGTGTTGAACAGCGTCTCGCCGCGGCTCGCGAAGACGGCATCAAACCGTTTGACCGCAGCCTCTTGGCGGCCCGGCTCGGCCAGCCAGTACAGCGGCAAACCCAACGCCACGATGCCGAGCAGGACCAACGACATCGTGAGGAAGCGATCGAGCCGCGGCCCTTCGAGTTCCTCGTCGGAGAAGTACGGCTTGCGGTTCGGAGCGTTGTCCGTTTCGCTTCCGAGTTCCGCCTTCGTGCGGCGGATGTTGACCGCGATGTAGACGGCGAAGCCGACAAAAACGATCCACGCCACGACCAGGCCAATCGCCCGTTGCATTGTGGATGCGAGAAAAACTGCGGTCATGCCCCGTGCCCTCCGGCGGACCCGATGCAGTGGGGTCCTTCAGCTTCTTGACCGGTCGTATTCGTGCCGATCGGCGGACCCTGGATGATCTGTCCGGTGTTGATCACCAGGTTGCCCTTGGGGTCGAGAATGCCAGGGAAGCGGTCCATTCCCCGAGGAGCCGGTCCGCCCTTCTTTTCGCCATTCCGGTTGTACTGCGATCCGTGACAGGGGCATTCAAACCACTGAGAGGTCTTGCATTCGGGTACTCGGCAACCGAGATGGGGGCAGGTCTGCCACAGGGCGGTGAAGCCCGCTTGGAGAATGGGGTGCAGGACCGCCGGATAGGCCGCCTGGCCTTTGGGTACCGCCGTGGTCGGATACTCGGTGACCCAGGCCCGACCTTCGGGTACATACAGGAACCCGTTGTTGGCTTTGATCCGGGCCCGCACATCGGTGGCCGCGCCGATGGTGATCTGTGCACCGAACCCGCCACTGGCACTCGGCCAAAGATAGGCGATGACCGCAGCACCGAAGCCGGACAACGACATCACCATGAAGCCCACGATGGAGCGGTTGAGAAACTGCCTCCGGGTTACTCCGAGAGTTTCGGCGTCCGGCGGTACGTAGGCGACCGGAGCCTTGGCCACAACCGGCTCGATCTCGGCCTTGCCGCTGCGGGCGAGGGCGACGGCGTTCTCGTAGTCACGACCAGATGGGGGCTGGGGTGTCTTCGCGCCCGTCCGGGCGTCAGCGTCACGTTTCTGAGTCTCTCGACTGAGTTGTCCGACGGCGAGGTCTCGGTCTCGGCGGCGGGCCGTACCGAGCAACAAAATCGCGGCCAGCGCCACAAGGGCAATAGCGACGATGACGACGATGGTGTAGGTGCTCACGTTGTTGCTCCGACCGTCACAACTCGAAGAAGAGGCCGCGGGTCCACGGGAACACGAAGTTGAAGCCCGGACCACGAAAGAACGACCCGATACATACCAAGACTGCCCAGAACATCAAGAACACCGTCAGTAGGGCAACGGTGAACTTGCGGTCCTCGGGCTTGTTCGACGGGTTCTTGTCGACATAGGGCGCCATGCCCAGCACAAACAACCCCATGCCGGGAATGGTCACACCTGCCACCATCGGGTGGAACATGGTGAGCAACTCCTGAAGCCCCAAGAAATACCACGGGGCCTTCGAGGGGTTCGGCGTGCGGTTGAGGTTGGCCATTTCCAGCAGCGGGGCATTCACGAATACCGAGAAGATGAAGGCGAAGGCCGTGATCAGCAAGGCCGCGACGAACTCCGCAACAATCAAATGCGGCCAGGTGTGCACCTTGTCCTGCGGGGTGGCTCGCACATCTTGGATGGAGCCGGACTTCACCACCGTGAGCAAGCGCTGGGTGTGTCCCCCCGGTCCGGAAGCCACCGGTCGGGGATCCGTCGTCATCGTGGCGACCGCCCCGGCTGGCGCCGCAACCGCCAGACCGACGTTCTGCGCCGCGGACCGACCGCGGTCGAAGAGATAATCGGGGATCTTGTCACCGCCACCGCCAGCGGTGGGAGCCCCAGCGGAAGCTGGCGCTTCAGCCGCGGCCGTCGGCGCGTCCCCGCCGGCCGACTTGGCCTCGGCCTTCGCCTTGGCGGCCTCGGCCCGCTTCCGAAGATGCTCGGGGATCTCGGTCATTCGCTCTTCCCTTTCCCAGCCTCGATCACAACGGCCCGGAGATCCCGCCGTCCTTGCGGACTCTCCAGAAGTGGATGGCCATGAAGATCACCGTTACGAAAGGCAACATCAAGACATGCAGGACATACCAGCGCAGCAAGGTGTCCGAACCGATTTCGAAACCGCCGAGCAGAACGAAGCGGACCTGCTTCCCGAACACTGGTGTGTAGCCCATCATGTTCGTACCGACGGTCACCGCCCAGAGCGCGAGCTGGTCCCATGGCAACAGATAGCCGGTGAAGGAGAGCAGCAGCGTGAACTGCAAAAGCATCACGCCGATGACCCAGTTGAACTCCCGCGGCGGCTTGTAGGCGCCGTGGTAGAAGACCCGCGCCATATGCAGAAACACCGAGATCACCATGAGGTGAGCCGCCCATCGGTGCATATTCCGCACTAGGAGCCCGAAGGCCACCGCCGTCTCCAAGGCGTAGATGTCGTCCCAGGCCTGAGCTGCGGTTGGCCGATAGAAGAACATCAGAAAGATGCCGGTCACCGTGAGGTGAATGAACAAAAAGAAGCTCAGCCCACCGAGGCAGAGCGTGTAGCTCACCTTCACGGCGTGGCGCTTCACCTTCACCGGGTGGAGGTGATAGAGCACGCTGTTCATGATCACGTACGACCGGTTACGTGGGCTATCGGTATAGCCCTTCCGGAAGATTGAGCCGGGACGGAAAATTGAGTTCCACGCCTGGCTACCTTGGACCTTGCCGGTCACTTCGCTGACCTTGTCGGCCAGTTGATCGCTTCGGCGTGGTGCCGTCTTCGCCACCGATGCCTCTCCCTACCCTCGCAGTTCCCACTGAGGAGCCTGTCCGAGGCCCATCAGCACTGACATTACGTAACTACACCGCTGTGCGGCGAACTCACTGCGGCCGGATCTCCCCGACCAGTTCTCGTTCGCTAGCCCAACCTCATCCCATAGGCATACCCGTGGGTGTTCGTGCGCATATGGATGTCGCCCTCCGCGCCCGGATCCACCAACTTCCCGAGAATGATGACGCCGGTCGGACAGCGATCGACGCACAAGGCGCAACGCGTGCAGACATCATCGTCAATCGTGAACACCACGTGGTCGGCGGGGTCAGTCCCCGGCTTCTCGACGTCGTATGCCTCGGCGATGGCCGACGGTGACACCATGTGAATGCACTTCCACGGACAGATGTCCACGCAGCCTTCGCACATGATGCATTCGGACTGATCGATATGAATGAACTGCTTCGGCTTGACCGCCTGGCTGAGCCACTGGGCATCAACTTCGTACAGGACGTAGTCCGAGCGGAACTCGGGCATCGGGGGATTTGCATCGGTGCGGGCCATTGGTGCCGTCCTTTCTCGGTCGGGCAGGTGAACGGGTCGAAGAGAACTGCTTGGCGGCGAGGCCTCAGGCCCGGATCAAGGGGCGGCCATAATCGGAACGCTGAACCTCGCTACTCGGCGCCTTCTTGCCCCGCTTCTGCCACATCACGAACAGTGCGCCATTGAGGCCGAGCGCCACCACGTAGATCCCGCCGGCGACGAAGTCGCGGGCATGCTGGTAGTGCAGGGTGAACGGCAACTTCGTGAGCAGGTCGAAAGGGCCGTGCCAGAAACGATCAGGGCGCCAGTTCCACTCGTTATCAGCGAGGGTGAGCCACTGATGCGGCACCACCCCGTACCACCAGAACATGAGGAAGAACGCCCACGTCGCGCTGACCATGGCTTCACCCCAGCTCAGCGGGGTGTTCGCTGGCCGACGTAGGGAGAAATAGCGGTAGGGAACAACGAGCAGGACCGTGCCGATCAGGATCGATGTGATCAGGGCTACCACGTTGGGGCCGTCCTCCTCGTGAATCTCTGCACAAGCGTAGTCTTCAAATCCCGCCAGGAGCACAACAGGCTGCATCGTGTCCGGCGAAAAGTGGGGCGCCCATTGTCTACCAAACCCGATGGGTAACGAACGAAGTACGGCCAGGACGACGAAAATCGGGCCAACCGGCGAAGCGACTGGGGACCGCTCAGGGCGCGCCATCACTGCTGGTCTTGGTACTGCGCCACAGTCCTGCACGCCGCGACGTCACGGCCGGATTGGTTGCGTCCAGATCGCCCTGCGATGATGTGGGAACACGACGCTTGCACCCTGAGGCGCTAGCGTCACCTCTAGAACCGCGGCTGGAGCAGCCCTGCTACCGGCCGGGCTTGTCGCCCGCAGGAAACGAACATCGAGGCATCGTGACCGAGATCCCCGACCACCTCCTCCAACGTACGAGGTCCCGTCGACAAGCACTCGGCCTGCCCGTGAGTGGAGTCGATGGCGCGGGCGATGGGGCCGCGGCGGCTCCCGCCAGCGGAGGCGGCGTAGCTACGACGACCAGCGGCAACCTGCCCAAGGGCCCGGTGGCGCCGTCGGGGTCGCGCCCTACGTCGAAGGCGGCGGCTCGGCCCGCGGCACCCTACGCCGAAGCATCGGCTCGTCGCACCCGAATTCCGGTGTGGGCCATGCCCGTGGTGGCCATCTTGCCCTTGTGGGCCTTGTTGTACGCCGGCACGATGACCAAGCCCCATTCCAAGACCCCGACGCTGGTCGAGGCGGGCGGCGAGGTCTTCAGTGCGGCCGGATGCGCGGGCTGTCACGGCGCCAGTGGGGGCGGCGGAGTCGGCCCCGCAATTGCCAAGGGCGCGGTCATTGCGACCTACCCGAACCCTGTCGACCAAGTTCGCTGGGTGATCCTCGGCTCGACTGGTGGTGGCGAGCTCTACGCCAAGGCGGGCAAGACCTCCATCGGTGGCATGCCAGCGTTCGGCGAAACCCTCACCTTGAGCCAAATCGTCGAGGTCGTTCTGCACGAACGCCAGACCCTCAGCGGTCAAAAGGCCGAGGCCGATGCCGAGGGTTGGGCCGACCTACGCAAGCTTCCCGAAGAGTTCTCGGCTCTGGGCTACACCAGCGGCGAGGTCGAAATGATCCTCGAGGAGATGGCGGCGCAGGAAGGCATTTCGATGCCCGAGCACGAGTGAGCGCGAGTCGCTCCGCCGTGCTCCACTCCGTGCGTCCTGACCGGCACCGACATCCAAGCTGGTGACATGACCTATGACGTGCTCGTGGTCGGCGCTGGACCGGCTGGCGCTTCGGCCTCCTACTGGCTGGCCGAGGCTGGCCATCGGGTGCTCACCGTCGAAAAAGCCACATTCCCCCGCGACAAGACCTGTGGCGACGGGGTCACACCGCGCGCGGTGCACGAGCTGCAGCTCATGGGCCTTGGCGACGAGCTGGCGCGCTATCACCGGTTCGAAGGGTTGCGAGCCACCGGACACGGACGCAGCCTGGAGCTGCAGTGGCCTTCGCACAGCGTCTATCCCTCCCACGGATATGTGATTCGACGCTGTGACCTCGATGCCTTCGTGGCCGAACATGCCGTCGGCGCCGGTGCCGAACTACGCCAAGGCACCACGGCCGTGGCCCCCATTTCCGAAAATGGACGGGTCGTGGGGGCTACCCTCAAGCGGCCGGACGGCCGCTACGAAGACGTCCGCTCACGTTTCGTCATCGTTGCCGAAGGGGCCAAGACGACCTTCGGGCGGGCGCTGGGCACGGTACAAGACCGCGGTTACCCCCAAGGAATGGCCTTGCGTGGCTACTTCACTTCGCCCCGCCACCAGGACCCTTGGATCGAGTCGGCGCTCGACCTACGCGATCGGCAGGGCCATTCTCTGCCGGGCTATGGCTGGATCTTCCCGGTGGGTAACGGCACCATCAACGTTGGCGTCGGACTGTTGTCGACCTTCAAGCACTACAAGGAGATCAACACCACCCACCTGCTCAACGAATACGTCGCCACGGCACCGTCGTACTGGGCCATCTCGGCCGACACCGCGGTCGGCCGGGCCACCGGTGGACGCCTCCCTATGGGTGGGTCGGTTGGACCGAAGGCCGGACCGGGCTGGCTGCTGGCGGGCGACTCCGCCGGTACCGTCAACCCGTTCAATGGCGAAGGCATCGACTATGCCTACGAGACTGGCCGGATGGCCGCGGGGGTCATCAGCGACGCCATCCGCCTCGGGGACCCCTCCTTGCTGGAGCGCTATCCCGAGTTGCTCGATGCGGAATACGGCCGATACTTCAAGGTCGCTCGACTTTTCACCAAGGTCATCGGCCGGCCCGCGTTGATGCGGGAGTTGACCCGGGTTGGCCTGCATTCCAAGCCACTCATGGAATGGGTGCTGCGGATCATGGCCAACCTCATGCGACCCGACGAACTCGGGCCGGCCGAAGCCGCCTACAAAGCCGTCGCGGCGCTGGCCCGAGTCGTACCCGAGCGCAACGCCGCCTGACCACCCAGGCTCCGGGCACCTTTGTGGGGCCGGGAGCGAATAACTCAACGGTGCAAGTCGTCCACCCATGCCACGAGTTGCGGTTCATCGACCACCGCTAGGTCAAGGTTGACCACGACCGGCTCCTGCCCACTGCGCACCAGGACACAGGAAAGCTCCTCGTCCGCAGCAGCATTGATTTCTTGATGCGGCACATAGGGTGGCACGAAGATGAAGTCGCCCGGCCCCGCCTCGGCGGTGTACTCGAGCCGTTCGCCCCAACGCATCCGGGCCTTGCCGCTGACCACGTAAATGACGCTTTCAACCGGGCCATGATGATGTGCTGCAGTACGGGCGTCGGGATGGATGACCACCGTGCCCGCCCACAGCTTCTCCGCCCCAGCACGGGCGTGGGTGATCGCCGCGGCACGGTTCATCCCTGGGGTCTGTGCGGTGTTGGTATCGAGCGCTGAGGCCGGGATCACCTTGATTCCGTCATGGCGCCAATCACGATTTGCTTGGCTCATGGAAGGCAACCCGGGTCAGTCGAACGTGATGACGGTGCGGGTCGTCTGACGGTTCCGCATCAGGTCATAGCCGTGGTTGATCTCATCGAGCTTGATGCGGTGGGACACCATCTCGTCCAGCAGGAGCTTGCCGTCGAGGTAGAGATCAATGAAGCGTGGCATGTCGAGGCGGAACTGGTTCGAGCCCATCATCGAGCCCTTGAACGTCTTCTCACCCATGAAGACCTCGTGAGCAGGTAGCTCGAAGTTGGTCCCCATCGGAGCCATACCGATGATGGTGGCAACGCCACGGGGTCGCAGCATGCGGAACGCCTGCTCGCCAGTCTGCTTGCTGCCAATGGCCTCAAAGGCGAAGTCGACGCCGCCTCCGGTGAGCTCCTTCACCTGCTCCACCGCATCACCCTCCGTGGCGTTGACAACATGGGTGGCCCCAAGCTGGCGAGCTACATCGAGCTTGGGGGCGGTGACATCAATGGCGATGATCTTCGAAGCGCCCGCAATGCGAGCGCCCTGGATGGCCGACAGGCCGATACCGCCGGCACCGATGACCGCAACTTCGGAGCCCGGCTCGACCCGCGCCGTGCGGAACACCGCACCGAGGCCGGTCGTGACGCCACAGCCGATGAGCGATGCCCGATCAAGGGGCATCTCCTCGCGGATCTTCACCACCGCGTTCTCGTGGACCAGCATCATCTCGGCGAATGCGCCGAGGCGGGCGAACTGCGCCAGCGACTCGCCCTTGGTGTTGCGCAGCCGGGATGATGCGCCTCGAGGGCGCGCTACCGCGCCGGGGTTGTCGCAGATGGACAGGTGACCGGAGAGGCAGTAGCGACACTTGCCACAGAACACCGAAAGGCAGGAGATCACATGATCGCCGGGCTTGACGTAGGTGACGTCCTCGCCGACAGCTTCGACGATGCCAGCTGCCTCATGGCCCATCACGGCCGGCAACTTGGTCTGCCACAGGCCCTCCATGAAGTGCAGGTCAGAGTGGCACAACCCAGAGGCCACCACCCGCATCAACACCTCGTTGGCGGCTGGCTTGTCGATGGAGACCTCCTCGATCTCCAACTCGCCGGGAATCTGGTTCAGAACTGCTGCGCGCACGGGGTGCTCCCACTCGGCCGGGGCTAGGGTCGCCATGACCGTAGCGCCCCGATCGAGGGTCTCGCCTCACCGCCAGCGTGACGAAGCGCGAACCCCTGTTCAGCCCGTCGCGCCGGCAGCAGCGACCTCGGCCGCGGCCTCCGCGGCGAGGGCCACCGTCTCGTCGATGATGGCCTCATCGTGGGCCAAGCTGGGAAACAACGCTTCATAGGGACCCGGCGCGAGGGCTACACCGCGGCGCAACATGGCATGAAAGAACGCGGCATAGCGCCCGTTGCCCGCTGCCGCCTGCGCATCGTCGAAGGAACGTACCGGCTCCTCGGCGAAGAACAAGCCAAGCAGCGGCCCCACCCGTGGCACTTGTACCGCCAGACCAGCGGCACCAATGGCCGCAGCAAGTCCGTCGGCCAAGCGCATCGCGATTCGGTCGAGCTCTCGATAGGCGTTGCGGTCCAACTGCTCCAAGACCGCCAGGCCGGCCGCCGTGGCGAGTGGATTGCCCGACAACGTGCCCGCTTGGTAGACGGGCCCCAACGGGGCGAGATTGCTCATCACCTGACGCGATCCGGCGAATGCGCCGACGGGCAGGCCACCACCGATGACTTTGCCGAAACACCACAGGTCCGGCCGTACGCCGGAGAACTCCTCGGCGCCGCCATAGGCCAGGCGGAACCCGGTAATGACCTCGTCGAAGCACAGCAGCACCCCGTGTTCGTCACAGGCCTGTCGCAGCGCGGCCAGAAACCCCGGTTCCGGACCGACCAGACCCATGTTGGCGGCGACGGGCTCGACGACGACCACGGCAGTGTTCTCGTCGAGGTCGGGAACGACGTTGAACGGCGCCACCACCGTGTCCGCCACGGCGGCATCGGGCACACCCGCCGAACCGGACAGCCCCTGGTTGGCCACCCCGCTTCCGCCCGCCGCGAGCAGTGAATCACTGTGGCCGTGATAGTGGCCCGCAAACTTCACGATCTTGGTCCGACCGGTGGCCCCACGCGCCAGGCGCAATGCTGACATGACGGCCTCGGTGCCAGAGGAAACCAACCGGACCTGTTCCACTCCGCCGACTCGCTGCACAATGGCCTCGGCCAACAACACTTCGCGCTCGGTCGGCGCGCCAAAAGTGGTGCCTTGCGGCGCGGCGGCGCAAATAGCAGCGATGACTGCGGGGTGGGCGTGGCCCAAAATCGAAGCCCCGTAGCTCTGCACATAGTCGATGTAGCGCCGACCCTCGGCGTCGGTCACGTAGGCGCCCTCCCCGGAGGCGACGAAATAGGGCGTGCCACCGACCGAGCGGAAGGAACGAACGGGCGAATTGACGCCGCCAGGAATGACCTTCCGGGCCCGCTCAAACCACTCGGCGTTCGTCGCGGTCACAACGCCGCCGCAAGGTCGCGAGCAAGATACGTGAGGATCAAATCGGCGCCGGCACGCTTGATGGCCGTGAGCTGTTCGAGCGCAACGGCGTCACCGTCGATCCAACCTCGTTCGGCGGCGGCTTTGATCATGGCGTACTCACCGGACACGTGGTACGCCGCCAACGGAACGTCCACCTCCGCCCGGGCCCGACTGATGATGTCGAGGTAGGCCAAGGCCGGCTTCACCATGACCATGTCCGCACCTTCGGCGAGGTCGAAACGGATCTCCTCCAGCGCTTCGCGAGCGTTGCGGTAGTCCTGCTGGTAGCCCTTTCGGTCCCCGCCGCCCTCAATGGTGACATCGACGGCATCGCGAAAAGGCCCGTACAACGCCGAGGCGAACTTGGCGGCGTAGGCCATGATCGCCACGTCGTGGAAACCCTCCTCATCGAGGGCCTCACGAATGGCCAGAACCTGGCCGTCCATCATCCCGCTAGGAGCCACGATGGACGCGCCCGCCTCGGCCTGAGCCACCGCCACCTGGCCGTACAGTTCGATCGTCGCATCGTTGTCGGGTTGGCCATGATCGTCGAGCACCCCACAATGGCCGTGGGAGGTGTACTCATCGAGGCAGAGGTCCGCCATCAGCACCACGTCGTCGCCGACATCGTCGCGCAGGTCCCGTAGGGCCATTTGAACAATGCCGTCCGCTGCCCACGCCTGACTGCCCTCAGCGTCCTTGTGAGCGGGAATGCCGAAGAGAATCACGGCATTAATACCCATGGCCCGCAACTCCGCCACTTCCTGACGCAACGAGGCGCGGGAATGTTGCATCACGCCGGGTAGCGACACAATCGGCACCGGTGCATCGATGCCCTCCCGCACAAACAGAGGGGCGATGAGGTCATCGACCCCGAGACGGGTCTCGGCCACGAGCCGACGGAGAGCAGGCGTTCGGCGCAGGCGACGCAGACGGCGTTGAGGGAAGTTCACGGTCCTGATCGTACTGCCGCCGCAGCTACCGGTCCCGAGCCGCCGAAACCAAAATTACCCGCCGCGGTGACGGCCTAGAACAGACCGGCAAGCCGCTCGAGGTCGACGTCCACCATGGTGTCCACGACAAGGTCGGCGTGGCTGAGGTCGAGGTAGCGGGTGAGCCGGTTCGGCACCGCCACCGAAACCATGCCGGCGGCGTTCGCCGCCGTCACCCCGTGGCCCGAATCCTCCAAGGCCACCGCCCAGGCGGGGTCCACCCCGAGGCCGGCACACGCGGCCAAATACAGATCGGGTGATGGCTTCGCCTCAGCCACGTCGTCGCGACAGCGAGTGAAGGCAAATCGGGACATCAAGCCGAGATTCTCCAAGTGGGGCTCGACCCAACTCCGGGGCGAACTCGACGCCACCGCCAGCCCGATACCCGCCGTCGTGGCCGCCTCGATCAACGCCGCCACGCCGGGCAGCAGGACCAGAGGGTCGCGCCAGCCTCGGGCACGGTCGCGCCGCTGGGCCTGCATCGCCTCCCTGTCGACGCGCCGCCCCAAACCGGCCTCAAGCTGGGACACCCAATCGACGTCCCAACTGGAGCCGATCACCTGCACCCAGCGCTGGGGAGGAAACATCAGTCCGTGCTCGTCGAAAATGTCCGCGATCGCGCGGTACTCAGGCCATTCGGTGTCCACGATGAGCCCGTCGAAGTCGAACACCAGGGCAACGGGCAGGGTAGGGGGCACCGCAGCCACGCTAGCGACGGGAGCGGTGCCCCCGTCGCGTCGTCAACGACGAGCCCAGGCCAGCACCGCGTCGAGCAACCCGGTCACGTCGTAGCGCTCGGCGACCACGTCGACGCGCAGTCCGTGGGCCCGCATCGCCGTCGCGGTCACCGGTCCAATCGCGAACAGTGTCGGGCGCTGCGGCCCATCGGGCCACCGCCCGTTCGTCCCCATGTGGGCTAGGAACTGGGCCACCGTCGAGGGCGAACTGAACAGCACCGCATCCGCCATCGAAGCCGCGGCAAGCACGTCGTCGGGCACCACGGCGGCAACGCTGCGGTAGGCCGGCACTTCATCGACCACCCAGCCTGCAGCCCTCAATCCATTGGGCAGAACGTCCCGAGCGACCGCAGCCCGCACCAACAGCACCCTGCCGACGCGGCCTGGCAGCGGTGCAGGGAACGCGGCGAGCAGGCCCTCAGCCACAAACGACGTCGGCACCAAGTCCGCTAGGAGATGCCCCGCCGCGAGAACGGCCGCCGTTGCCGGGCCTATGGCCGCCAAACGCACCCCGGCCAGCAGCCGAGCGTCGGGCACCGCGTCGAGCAGGGCATTCGCGCCGTTGGCGGAGGTGAGCACGACCCAGTCGTAGGCTCCGACCTGTCCCACCGCCGCGGCGAGCGCCGCACCGCCATCCTGCGGGGCATCGATGGCGATGGTCGGCATCGCAACGACGTGCGCTCCCCAGCGCCGCAACGGCGTGCTCAGCGAGGACTGCTGGCGCCGCGGGCGGGTAACCACGATGCGCACGCCGAGCAGAGGTTGGAGTACCGCAGCCCGGCTCCCAAGCGCCGATCGCGCCAAGGTGACAACATCGTCCGCCGGGCCGGGGAGAAGGTCGAAGGATCGGCCCGAGCTGTCCAGCCGCGCACGATCTGCCGCTGAAGCGCCAAGGCCGTCGCCGTGGTAAAGCCGAACGAGGTCGCGCTCGATCGGCCAAGACGCCACGTCGACTGGCGGGTGCAGTTCGGCCGCGGGAGCCAACGCTCGGACCAACGGCCACAACGAGCGGTCTGCCATGACCAAGCTGGCTTCGCCGAGCAACTCGGCCGCTCGTCGAGTCAACAGATCTGGGTCACCCGGCCCGGCACCAACCAGCCACAACACCGGATCAGCCCTCCAGCAGTGAGCGTCCGCCCTCATCGAGCAGATGCTTGGCTACCGCTCGACCGACGGCACAGGCATTCGGCGCTTGCCGCTCGGCTCGCAAGACGACGCGTCCGTCGATCGAACCAATCAATCCTCTGACCAGCACCTCGCCCCCCTCCACGACGGTGGCGAAGGCCCCTGCCGGCAGGTTGCAGTCGCCACCCAACGTTGCCAGGAAGGCGCGCTCGGCGTCGAAACAGCGTCGGCTGAGGGGGTCCTCGAGATCGGCGAGCACACTGGCGACCTCCTCGTCGTCGGCCCGGCACTCCACCGCCAAGGTACCTTGAGCCACCTGGGGCAGCATGACCTCGGGTTCGAGAATCTCCGCCGCCCTCTCGGTCAGGCCAAGCCAGCCGAGCGCCGCAGCCGCGACCACGATGGCATCGTGTTCCACGGCTTTGTCCAACCGGGTGCCGATGTTGCCCCGGAGGCTGGCGAAGGTGAGATCGGGGCGCAACCAGGCCAACTGGGTGCGGCGCCGAATCGAGCCCGTTGCCACCCTTGCCCCCAGCGCCAGATCACTCAACCGGCAGCCCACCAAGGCGTCACGCGGATCACGCCGGGTCGGGACCGCGGCGATGAGCAGCCCGTCAGGGGTTTGGGAGGGGAGGTCCTTGCCGGAGTGCACAGCAATGTCGGCTTGGCCGGACAGGACAGCGAGTTGCACCTCTTTGGCGAACACCCCTTTGCCACCGAGCTCCCAGATCGGGGTCGTCTTGTCAAGGTCTCCCGTGGTGTCGGTAGGCACCAAGCGCGTTTCCATCCCGGGGTGCAACGCCCGTAGGCGATCAGCCACCCAGTTGGTCTGTGCCAGGGCCTGGGCCGAGGAACGGGTGGCGATGCGGATCAGCACGACTCAGGGCTCAAGGTTGAACAGCGACGCAGCCGACTCGGCCATTCGCGCCCCGTGGGCGGTGCCAGCGGTGTCCTTGAGCGCCATCGTCGGGCCATGCAGCAGCTTGGCTACCAGCGATCGGGACATGGCCTCGACCATCGCCCGATCGCGGTCACTCAGACGATCGAGTCGGGCCGCGAGTCGAGCCCATTCCAACTGCCGGAGGTCCTCGCCGTGGCGGTACAACGCGGCGATCACCGGATCGGCGGTGCGGCCCGCCTCCTCGGCCTCGTAGCGCTCGATAGCCATTTGTACGAGCTCTTGTGCCTCAGCCACAGCGTGACGTCGCTCCTCAAGCCCACGGTCGGTGTGGGCCCGAAGGTCGTCCAGATCGATCAAGCGCAAGCCATCGAGCCCGCGAGCCGCTGGGTCCACGTCACGGGGCATCGCCACGTCCAACACGACCAGACGGTCGCGGCCGCGCCGGCGGTCGCAGATCGCGCCGAGGCGGGCTGCGGTCAGCAGCGGACGAGCCGAGCCCGTCGAGGAAATCACCACATCGGCCTCGACGAGCACATCGTCAAGGCCATCGAGGGTGGCGGCTCGGGCGAGCACTTCGCCGCCAAGCTGGTTGCACAAGCTCTCGGCCCGCTCCCGGCTGCGGTTGGCCACCACAACCTCAGCCACCCCGGCCGCGACGGCTGCGCTAGCGATCCCACTGCCCATCTCGCCCGCCCCCAACACGACTAGGCGGCGCCCTTCGAGGTGCCCGAGCAGCTCCGAGGCCAACTCGACCGCAGCATGAGAGATCGACGCGGTGCCCCGGCCAATGCTCGTCTCGGTACGGACGCGCTTGCCGACCTCGACCGCCCGGCGGAACAACAGGTTGAGTGACGGGGTACAGACCCCCTCGACCTGGGCGGACTCCCAGCTGGTGCGCACCTGACCCAGGATCTCGTGCTCACCAAGGATCGCTGAATCCAAGCCGGCCGACACGGTGAACAGGTGCGCCGTCGCCTCGTGGTCGAAGTACGGCACGAACCGATCGGACAACAGCGCCGGGTCGGCGCCGGTATGGGCGGCCACGGCGCTGCGTACCACCCGGAATGAATCGTGGAACCGTTCGGCATCGAGATAGATCTCAAGGCGGTGGCACGTGGCCAGTACGACCGCGCCCCGTACGAGTCCGGGCTCGATGAGATCGAGCGCCAGTTTCGCCTTCCCCTCGGGGGAGACGCTCACTGCCTCGAGCACGTCGAGCGGCACATGGCGATGGTTGAGGCCGAACGCGATGGTTACCACGGTTGAACGAAGTTACCCGTTACGTCCGCCGAGGGAACCAATCGCGGTGACACACGCCATCTCCCCGTCCGGCTCATGGCCACCCTCGCGTGGTCGTTCCAGGATCTCGATGGGATTGGTAGAAGCTCAGGATCTGCAGTTCGAGCGCCAAATCGACCTTCCGCAAGGAGATATTCTGCGGCACGGACACCAAGGCAGGAGCGAAGTTCAAGATGGCGGTCACCCCGGCGGCTACCAACTGGTCCGCCACCAACTGTGCCACCGCGCCGGGGGTCGCTATCACCCCGATGACTGGTTGATGGGCCTTCACCACTTCGGCCAAGTCGGACATCGGACGCACCGTCACGTCGCCCACCGCGGTCCCGACCTTCGCCTCGTCGGCATCAACAACTGCCGCGAGGGGGAAACCCCGGTCACTGAAACCGGCGTAGTTGGCAAGCGCCCGGCCAAGGTTGCCGGCACCAACCACCACCACCGGCCAGTCCTGGGTCACGCCCAGCGCCTGACGCATCTGGAACAACAGGTAGTCGACGTCGTAGCCAACCCCGCGAGTGCCGTAGGTACCCAGATAGGACAGATCCTTGCGGACCTTGGCGGCGTTCACGCCCGCCAGTTCTGCCAGCCGCTCCGAGGAGACGGTGTCGATGCGCTGTCCGGCGAGCTCGACGAGGATGCGGAGATATTCGGGCAGGCGCGCCACGGTCGCATCGGGGATGCGCCGTGCGTGAACGTCCACATCAACGACCCTACAGAGCTTGTGCACAAAGTCACAAGGCCGGTAGGTGTGACCTTCGCCGCTTAGCGTGATCAAACCTCCCCAAGGCGCGGTGAGCCTTGCCCGTCGCGCCTCAGCGAGCGAGGAAAAAGAACTGCCCGACCGCGGCGACGAGGATGGCCCCGAGCAGTACCGCCACGACGAGCGTCGTTGCGGGGCGCATCAGGACGACCGCCGCCCGAACGCCACGTTGACCTCGCTCACCGCCAGCGCGGCTGGCCCATCTTCACCAAGCGGCTCTAGGCGCACTTGGTCCCCCGCCGCGAGGGCCAACTCGACTCCGGCCGAGGACCGATTCGTGACCAGCGCGGCCAACCCGTAGCTATCCACCAGCATCCCAATCTCGCCCGTTGCCAACTCGGCGAAGGTCTTTACCCAACGCGCCACTCGGCGACGGCCGTCGAGGACCACGCACAGTTGATCGCCCCAGGGTGCGACGTCGTCGGGGTCAATGTTGAGTTGCAAGTTGCCGTAGCGATCCGCCCACAACACTTCCGCCTCGAGACCGCCGTCTTCTTCGCGACTGATCGGCATCAGCCCGGGCAGCAGGGAGACCGCATCGATCGCGGGGCCGAGCAGCTCGAACGCGAGGCCCGAACAGAGGTGACCGGCGGCGGGGGCGAAAATATCGCGACCCGAGAAGGTCGCGCTGGGTGAAGGGAGACGCAGCTCGGAGTCGGTTAGCTCAACCACCCTGCCCGCGCCACCGACCATCGCCACCGCCGGCGCCAATAAGCCGTTGTCGGGCCCGATCAGCACCGACTGGCCGCCACCAACCTCCACCGCGATGGCCCGGCGGGACGTGCCGACACCGGGGTCCACCACCGCAAGCACCACCCCGGGGCAGAGATACTGGGCGGACCGCGCCAACATCAGTGCTCCCCCACGCACGTCGAAGGGCGCTATCTCATGGCAGAGATCGACGATACGAACCTGTGGCGCCAAGGACCAGATGACGGACTTGATAACCCCGACGAACTCATCGTTGGTGCCGTAATCGGTGAGCAAGCTAACGGTGTCGAACTTGGACCCGGAAATGACACTCACCCTGCCTGATGGGGGCGCAAGGCCACCGCGGTCGTGGAGGCGATCGGGAGCCGAACTGACCACCTTGGCCCGGCGAGCAATCCACTCTGGCCAAGAAATGTAGGGCGAAGCCGCCGCTTCGACCCAACCGGCGTCAATCGGGACGACGCTATGGCGGAGCATTCAGCGCGCTTGGGGCGCGGAGCGCGGAGTTCGGACAACAGAACCGAACGGGCTCCGGCCCAAAGTGGACCCATCAAGACCGACCGAGTTCCGCCGAACGAGCCGTCGCCGCCGCCACTGCATCGAGAAACGCCGCTCGCACGCCCCGCTGCTCCAGCACCCGAAGACCCGCTGCGGTCGTACCGCCGGGGGAGGTCACGTCAGCGCGAAGGTCCGCCGCGCTGCGCTCGCTGGCCGCAAGCAGGGTGGCCGATCCAAGCAAGGTTGCCACCGCCAACTCTTGGGCCACCGGCCGGGCCAGACCACACAACACCCCGGCCTCGATGAGTGCCTCAGCTACCAAGAAGACATAGGCGGGCCCGGACCCTGACAGGCCGGTCACGGCGTCAAGCTGAGCCTCGGTGACGATGACCACCGTCCCCACTGCCGCCAGGATCGACTCGGCCCAGGCCAGATCATCGGGACCGGCCGAACTGCCCGCGGCGATCGCCGCCGCCCCCTTACCTACGAGGGCCGGCGTGTTCGGCATCGCCCGCACCACCGCCACCTCGGCCGCAAAGCCCGATTCGAGCGTGGCCAGGGTGACCCCGGCGGCGATTGAAAGCACCCGCCGGGGTGCGCCGTCGCCCAACGCGGCCAGGGCCGCGCTCGCGGCGGGCACATCGTTGGGCTTGACCGCCACCACCACGGCCGCCGCCGCCGCCACCTCAGCCAGAACCGTCACCCCGGGAAAGAGGCGGCGAAGCTCTTGGGCGCGGCTGGGCAGCCTCTCGACCAACCCAAGACGCTCCGGTGACGCCCACCCGGCGCGGAGCAGGCCGCCGAGCAGCGCCTCGCCCATCTTGCCGCCACCTATGATCAACAGCTCGAACATCGCCGCGGACTCTACCGTGAGCGCCTGGGCAGCGTAGGGTTCGACGCCATGGGGGAATACACACGCTGGCAAATTGGTGACGTACGGATCACAAAGGTCCCCGAGACCGTGCTCCACTGGCCCTGGAAGGCGCTCGTTCCGGATGTCACCCCGGAGCTTCTAGCCGCAACACCTTGGATGTCACCACACTTCGTCGATGAGAACGGCAAGCTGGTGCTTTCCATTCATGCCCTGGTCATCGAGTCACAGGGCCGAACCATCATCGTGGACACCTGCATCGGCAACGACAAGCAGCGACCGGCCCGAGCGTTCAACGAGCTGAACAACCCGTTCCTGGAGACGCTGTCTGACGCCGGTTTCGCCACCGATGCCATCGACACGGTTTTCTGCACCCACCTCCACGTCGACCATGTGGGCTGGAATACCCGCCTCGTGGACGGCAAGTGGGTTCCGACCTTCACCAAGGCCCGCCACCTGTTCGCTCGCACCGAGTACGACCACTGGATGGCCAACGACGAGTCGGCCTACTTCGGCGACGTGATGGGCGACTCGGTACGGCCCATCGTCGAAAGCGGCCTGGCGGATTTCGTCGAGATCGACCATCGCATCACCGATGAGGTGTGGCTGGAGTCAACCCCGGGCCACACTCCCGGTCATTGCAGCGTGCATATCGCTTCGGGCGGCCAACATGGCGTGATCACCGGCGACATGACCCACAGCCCGATTCAGTTTGCCTACCCCTTGACCAGCACGGCGGACTCCAACCGCGAACTCGCCGACAAGACCCGCGGCGAGTTTGTCGCCCGCTACCGCGACACTCCGACGCTCATCATCGGGACCCACTTCGCCGGACCGACCGCGGGCCATCTGGTTCGCGACGGGGATCACATCCGTTTCGACTGCTGAGCACCAGCGGTCGACCCGTACCCCACGGCGCACCGCATTGGGGTGCGGGTCAGTTCCGGAATGACCCGGTTTTGAACTCAACTCGCTCCAACGCCCACGGAATCGCTTCGAGGCGTTCGACTGGAATGGGCTGGCCGGAGTGGATACAGATGCCGTAGGTGCCGACGTCGAGACGAATCAATGCGCTATCGATCAGGTCGACGGCAGCTCGCGCCTGCGCCGACAGGGCGAGGTCACGATCACGTTCAACGGCCAGGCTGTCACCCTCGCCGGACTCTTCGTCGAACTGGACATCGCCGGGTTCCCGCTCATTCATGAGGGAGTCGGCTTCTGCCTTGAGCGCATCGGCGGACTTGAGGTATCGAGCGCGCTCCGTGACCAACACCCCACGCTGTTGGGCCAGGAACTCCGCGGCGAAAGGACTCTGGGCGGGAGCCGCATTCGGCTTCTCGCTCTTCTTGGTGGTCTTGGCCATGGCGATCGATTTCGCTTTCCATCCCGAACACGGGCGTCCGAGGCAGGGTCAGGTTGGAACCGTTCTGGGCGGTCACCCTATCTCTGGATCACGCCGTTAACGTTGATTTTGGCTGACCCGACAGCGCTGGGGTCGATGCCGTGCCCCACAGGACTGATCCTCCGCGCCATCTCGCGGTGACCGAGGCTCTGACTTCCCCAAATCTGAACCCCGGCCATCGCAAAGTTCAAAATACAACAAAAGATATTGAAAGACAATAAAAGGTTAGTCGACAAAGCGGCTGGCAAAGCCGATCCGCACCGCCGGTCGATAGAACATCTCAACGGCCTGATAGAGCGTCCCGAGGATCCGATCGAGTTCCACCTCATCGATGCTCGTGTTGGGAACTTGCCCCACAAGGTAGATCGCGTCCTCCGCGCCGACCGCGAAAGTGGCGCCGCGTAGCTGCTGGTTACGGCGCAGCAGATGCTCGTAGAGCTGAGATTGGTTCTCTTCCGGAGCGGGCATGACGTAGGTCTCATAGGTCAAGGACCGCTGGCCGAGCTGCAGCCACAACGCCGATAGCGGCTTCTCATCGCCAGTCACGCGGATCACCCAACGTCGCTCTTCACCATCGCGCGCCACGGACTGCACCAACGGGTTGTCCGCTAGTTGGGTCGACAGCCATCGCTCGATCCGTCCGCAAAGGGCGAGCAGTTCCGCCTCACTCGAGGGCGGACGGCCGTCATCGATCATGTCCGCCCGCCACCGCATTCCACCAGCGAACGCGAGGTTAGATCGGCGTAGAGCCGGCGGAGCCGGGCGGCGGTGGTTGACCACGTATAGCCCCGTGCCTTGCTCGCTGCTTGCCGGCCAAGGGTGGCAGCGAATTCGGGCGAATCGATAATCCGCCGGACGGCCGCCGCATAGGCCATCGGGTCGCGACCTTCAACCAGCAAACCGGTCGAGCCATCATCGACCAAGGTCAGCAGACCACCTACCGCCGCGGCCACCACTGGGGTCCCGCACGCCGCCGCTTCCAAAGCAACCAGCCCAAAGGACTCTGAGCGACTGGGGACTAGGCACACATCGGCGGCGCGGTAGTAACTCGACAGCAGGTGATGCGGTTGGGGCGGCCGGAAAATGACCCGGTCCTTCAAGCCCGCTCGATCCACCAGCTCATGGCAGTACCGCTCGTGATCAGACCCATCTTCGCCGCTTGGCCCGCCGACCACCACCAACCGAGCGGTGCGCAAGCGGGCCAGCGTCTCGATGGCGACGTCGAGCCCTTTCAGCGGCTGAATCCGGCCAACGAACAGCAACAACGGCCCCTCGGGGTCCACCCCTAGGGCCGATCGGGCCCCGCGCCGATCGCCGGGCGCGAAGAAGGCGTGATCAACACCAGGGGGGACAATCTCCACCCGAGCCGGATCCGCGCCATAGAAACGCTCCAGCTGAGCCGCCTCCTCGGCAGAATTGGCGAGAATGGCATCGCTGCAACGAATGACCTCGGTCTCCGCGTCGATGCGTCGCTGCGGCTCGACATCACCGGTTTCGGCCTTCACCCGGGCCAGGGTGTGAAAGGTACAGACCAGCGGAATATCCAGCGTGTGCTTGATGCCATGCGCTGCCACACCGGACAGCCAATAATTGGCATGCAGCGCGTCGGTCGTACCGTCTTGTTCGATGTGGTGCTGTACCCAGCGCCGGAACGGCTCGACGACATCAGGCAGATGTTCCTTGGGCAGGTCAACCGGACCAGCAGGCACATGGACCACCCGAAAGCCAGGCTCCACCTCAACCACATCGGGGAGGTGATCCGCCCAGCGACGCACGTACACGTGGCAGTTCACGCCCGCCTGGGCCACCGCAGCGACGAGTTCACGCACGTAGACGTTCATGCCACCGCTGTCGCCCGAACCGGGCTGAACCAACGGCGATGTATGCATCGAGATGACCGCAAGCGTGTTCATCAGGGCCTCAACCCTCGCCTCCTGCTGGGATTGCCCCGCTACGAACCTGACCGACCGAGGCTGACCCTAGCGACCCGGTCTCGTCTTCGCGCTCGAACCCTGCCCGGCGGGCTTGCACCGGACCAGTGCCACTTTAGGACCCGCTGGCAATGAGAGTCACATGAAGTGACGCCACCAGCGCTCAGCTCAGGACACCGTCGATGGTGATCTCACCGCGTTCGTAGCGGCCGGAGAGTTCCACCTTCAGCAGGTCGATCCGCTCGTGCAGCCCCCGTCGGATCTGGGAGAGCTCTCGCTCAAGCTCGCGCAAACGATCCGCCACCTCTACCACCTCAGCGTCGCTGCGACGGTCGAGGTCGACGAACGCCGCGCCACCACCCACCGCCTTGTCGATGGCAACAAGCATCGCTTCAACCGGCAGGTCAGGGGCAGGGTCGATGGCCCGATGGGCCGGGCTGCCATTGCGAGCGTGGTCATCGGCGAGAATCTGGGGAAGTCGCTCGACCAGATCGTGCAAGGTGTTCGCGTCAGCAACGCCGCCAGCATGGCGCCGGCGCAGGTCGCTGTCGACGATGTCGAGGTGTCCTTGCAGGATCCGACGGGCGAAGGACACTGCCAGCTCGGCCTGTTCACACTCGCCACGCATAACCCGCAGGTCCGACCCTGACTGGTCGCCGAGGTTGACGAGGTAATCGTCGGCCAACACCCGATCCGAAAGCGGAAATCCCACTATCCCTCCTAGAACTCGGATCGCCATCGACCAACCTCCGCTGTGAGATGAATGCACCAACCAGGGTATCGGTGCGTACCCAATATGAGACATGACCACCGCAAGTAGTTAAACGCTCGGACACCGCTGCGTCACACGCCAAGCGACGCTCAGCCGAATAGCACCACCCACAACGGAGCGAGCACTATGAGACTGTCCAGACGGCGCAGACCGGGAGCGAAAGCACCGCTCGGGGGCAAGCTGAGTGTGGCCACCAGTCGGCCCAACGGACAGGCCAACGCCGCCAGAACGACCCCCACCCACAGTCCGTGATCAGCCAGGGCGCCCGGTTCGAGCACCACGGCGGCGAATCCCGCCGCCACCACGGCAACTGCGCCGGCCAGTGGGCCCTCGTACCAACCGGCCGCGGCCGAGCCCACGAGGTAGTCGCCCGCGTCGTAGCTGCAGGCCAGCGCGAACAACAACACGGCCAACGTCGGCTCTGCGGCGGCAAAGAGCACCGGGACCACGGCCGCAAGGCTGACCCCCAACCAGCTACGCAAGGTCGTGGTCGCGCTGAGCACGTCGAAACCACCGGTGTGTATCCCCCCGAGGAGGCTGACAAGGACCGCGGCAAGGACCGCCACCCCAACCGTGCGGGGGTGAGGGGCCACGCCTGCACCGACCACCGCCAACGCGGCGAATGCGGCGAGCAGGGGACGGGTTCGGCTACCGGCGCGGCGCAGCGAAGCCGCCGTCTGCGTCGCCCCGACCGCAGCAACGGGGGCGAAAAGCGCCAACGCCACGTACTTGTTGATCAGCAGAGCAAGACCACCCGCAACGAACCATGCCAACCCGAGTGGGACTCGAGGGTTGCTGGTGTTGGCCACAACCTCAAGACGCTCGCGACGTCGAAGGCTTTCGATCGCGGCCTCGGCCCGACGTCGGGTCGATCCGCGGCCACCCTCGGGTCGATCGAAGTGGGCGTCGTCGAGCAGATCGTCATCCACAATGAGGATCGGCGCCTCCGAGGTGGCGGCGACGCTGGCCGCGACGCCCCCCAGCGGAGAGGAACTCGAACCGAAGGCCCGCGCTGGTTGAGGGCCGAGAGCGTAGAACAACTCATCCACGGTTGTTTCCTGGGCTGGCGCCACCGACGGATGCTCCCGCGGTTTCCAGGACAGGGCAGGCTGCGATCCGGTGTTCATCACCCTCCCGAAACTGGTGGTAACACGGCGAGTTCATCACCGTCGGACAGGACATCCACCGATACCGCCGGATCGCCGTTACGCCAAATACGGCAGCTGGCGAGGACCGCGGCGAAACCCGCCCCGTAGCGGTCCACGGCCAGGTCGAGGGCAGAACCGACGGTGTCTGCTTGCAGTTGGTCACGACCCAATCCGGCCGCCACTCGGGCGGAGGCGAAGAGTCGGAGCGTGACCTGGGCCATCGAGAAGATGTTAACGAAGGACCCTCCGAGCCAGCGTGACCCTCAACCGCGACGGAGTCGATCCTGGCTACATTCCAACGGTGACTTCCGCCCGGATTCTGCTCGTGCGCCACGGGGAGTCAACCTGGAACGCCGCCGCCCGCTGGCAGGGCAGGGCCGATCCACCGTTGACCGACGCCGGACAACGACAGGCCGCATCCGCCGCCGAGGTCATTGGCGCTCTCGACGCCATCGTCGCCTCACCGCTGCAGCGTGCCCACCACACCGCAGTGATCCTCAGCGAGTTCATCGGAGTCGGACCGGTCCTTCTCGACGAACGTCTGGTCGAACGCGACGCCGGGGAATGGACCGGCCTCACCGTGGCGGAGATAGACCAGCGCTTCCCTGGGGACCGCCGGGCCGGGCGGACCCCCCGGGGATGGGAATCGGACGAGACATTGCTCGAACGGGTCCTGCCTGCCCTCGCCGAACTGGGCGAAGACTTCGCCGGGGGCAGCGTGCTCGCCGTAACCCACGGCGGGGTGATTTTCACCCTGTCGCGCCATCTAAGTGGTGAGGCGACGCGCATCCCGAACCTGGGCGCGCAATGGGTCGACATCGGGCCCGACGCCACCATGCGCCTGGGCGATCGTGTCCCGCTGCTGGCGGAACACGGTCAACTCCCGCCGGTCTCCGACGTGAGCGAACAGGTCTGAGAGCGCGGGTGAAGGGCGCCTGATGCGGGTCGAGATCATACGCAGCCCCAAACGACGATCCACGGCCCAGGCCCGGCTGATCGACGGCGTGCTCCAGGTGCGGGTACCAGCGGGACTGGCCCCGACCGAGGAAGACCGCCTGGTCCGGGGCTTCGTCAACCGTTTCCAACGCGGCCGCACCGCGGGGCCGATCGATGTCGCCGCCCGAGCGGAGGGATTGGTCCGCCGTTTCGGGTTGCGCACCCCACAATCGGTGCGCTGGGTGGGCAACATGTCCTCCCGTTGGGGTTCCTGCACCACCAACACCGGGGAGATCCGGCTCTCGGACCGTCTGGCCGCATACCCGCCGTGGGTACTCGACTATGTGATCGTTCACGAGTTGTGCCACCTCTCGGTGGCGAACCACTCCCCGGCCTTTTGGAAGCTGGTCAACCGCTACCCGCGGGCCGAACGGGCACGCGGCTACCTGCTCGCCAAAGGCGGCGAGGCCGACGACGACATGCTCGACGACATGCCCGACTGAGCGAGTTCAGCGGTGCAGGTCCACCACGAGTTGCTCGAGGTGGGTCCGTACAGTGAACACCGCGTCGCCCGACAACACCGCACTGCGCCCGAACAGCCGGCCGCCGTCCCAGTTGGACAGGCCCAGCTCCGGACGACTCAGGGCGTATTGCCCGTCGACCCACCGGGTGAAGCCAGTACCGACGAACGGGGCGTCGATCCCATCATAAAAACGGCGCTGCTCCTCGGGGTCGTTGCTCACCAACGTCGCTACCAATCGGGGGCTGTAGCGGTTGAACAAATCAATGGCGCGGGCCAGATCTTCCACGACGACGAGGGACAATTCGGGGCTGTCCTCCCACTCCCACTCCGTGCCGAGTTGGGCGATGTCAATTGGTTCGGCCTGCGCCTCGTGCACGATCCCTCCGGCTCGGCCAACGGGGACGATCCGCTCGAAGCGGTGCCGCGGGAAAGCACTCACGTCACCAACGACATGAAACTTCGCCACCGTGTCTCGTGCTTGCGCCGCGGCGTCCGCGGCCGCTACCACCAGCGGGACCAGCTCCGCGGCACGCGCCGCGAGCACTACGCAGACGTTCAAGGTGTTGCACACCTTGCGGTCCAACGATCGCCCCACCGCCGCGTAGAGACGATCAGGCTCTGCGGACGCCGATGCCACCAACCAGGCTCCGCCGGTCCCGTGAAGGCTGACCGGGATACCGGCCTGTCGCGCCACGGCACCGAGTTGCGCCACCGCCCCGCCTGAACCGCGAGCCACCGCCAAGGCCAACCTGGCGTCGGAAAACAATGCCCAACCCGCCGCCCGGGACGGGCCATCAACCAGTCGAACGGCCCCCTCTGGCAGACCGGCTGCGGCCAGAGCGGGCGCGAGCGCTTCGCGGAGCATGGCCCGAGCCGTGCCAAGAGCATCGCTCCCGATGCGGAACACCACGCTGTTGCCACTGCGTAGCACCCCGCAGGCATCGGCAAACACGTTGGGGCGACCCTCGAAGACGAAGCCGACAACACCAAGGCCGGCCCGGCGTTGCTCAACCACGAACCCGTCGTGCTCGAGTCGTTCGATGACCTCACCACGACCCGAGGACGCCACCGCCCAGCCCCTCAAGCCGAGGATCATGTCTTGGCGCATCTGTTCGGTCAGGACCAAGCGGGTGCTCGATCGACCGCGAACTCTCGCCGACTCGACATCGGCCGCGTTGGCGGCGGCGATAGCCGCGAACGCCACAGGGTCAGCCAGCCGTTGCGCGAAAGCCTCGAAAAAGGCGCTGATCGAATCGTCGGTGCAGGCATTGAGCTTGACAAATGCGGCCACCGCGTCATCAACCGCGGCGGCCACCAGCGCCGCGTCCGCAGCGGGGATGTGCAGCAACGCACCATCGTCTTGGCACACCACCAGACGATCACCGGCCACAAAGCTGTCGGCTAGCTCCGGCGCGACACGGGTGATTCGGTTGCCGCCGAACACGATGGGCGTCCCAGCGATCAAGGTCTGCAGCGGCTCGCTCACGTTCGATCCTCGGTAGTTCGACGCCGAGTGAATTTCAGCGATGACCAGTATCGCGGCTGGCCCGCCACCGCGCCTCTTGGTGGCCCAGTTCGGTCGCTGGAGGTGCATCGAGGCGGTATTCGTCGAGGATGGCTCGCCAGATGTTTTCGCCTTCGAGCTTGCCCATCAGCGCGCTCATGCCCCACACCACCCGGTCGAGGATGACGAAGCTGGTGGGCAGGTTGAGCCGTTCGATGACGGCCTGGTACGGGCCCTTGACATCGAGGATCGCCCCCAAGGCATCGCCCACGTAGCGTCGGGTGAAGGTGAACCGATCGACGAGGTAGGGCTGGTAGGGCGCAGACACGTAGGCGAAGACGTCTGCCGGGTCCAACCCATGATCGGCGAGGAGGAACCCGGCGGACACCATCTCGCGGACCGTGCGGACTGGATCTGCGGCGAGAAGCGGCTCGATGACTGGCCACAAGGTAGCCAGCTCGGCATCGGTCCAACGCTTGACCATGCCGAAATCAAGGAACGAAATGGACCCGTCCGCATGAAATAGGTAGTTGCCCGGCTGGGGGTCACCGTTGAAGACCCGGTGCCGGTACACGCACTGTTGCACCCAGCGGAAAAGCACCTCGGCGGCTCGCTGGCGGACCTGAGGCGACGCGGACCTCTCGAATTCCGACCAGCTCTGCCCATCTACCCACTCGGTCACGAGCACCTTGGCGGTGCTGTATTCCTCGATCACCGCGGGAACCCGGATGAAAGGATGGCCGGCGTAAAGATGTGCGAACCACCGCTGATTCGCCGCCTCACGCCGGTAGTCGAGTTCCTCGATCATCCGCTCGCGCAACTCGTGAACCATGGCCTTCACATCAAGGCTTTTCAGTGCGAAAACCGAGAAGATGGCGTAGAGCATCTCCACATTGGCGAGGTCGGCCCCGATGGCGTCACCGATACCGGGATACTGCACTTTGACGGCCACTCGACGGCCGTCGCGCAACACGGCGCGGTGCACCTGCCCGATGGACGCCGCGGCCACCGGTAGCGGCTCCCAGTGACGGAAAAGTCGGCTCGGGTGTCGGCCGAGTTCCTCGACCAAAACCTGTTCCGCTAGCGAAGGTGCCATCGGTGGCGCTTCGCTCTGCAAGGAGGCCAGCGCCTGTTGGGCCTCAGGGGGCAACGCCTCCACGATGAAGCTCACCAGCTGACCGGCCTTCATGACCGCTCCTTTCATATTGCCCAGCTCCCGCGCCACATCCTGCGCCGTTCGAATGACGAACTGGCGGTCGAGTTCCTCTCGAGCGGCCCGATCGGTGGCGCTGAGCCGCCGCGCCGCATGGGCCAGCAGCGCCAGACCTCGCCGTATCCCCAGCCCCCATAGCGGGCCGGTGCGCGCCATCCAATGCTGCAGGTGGGTGCGGCGACGCAGACCAAGGACCAGATTCGAACCGGCCCAGACCAGGACCGCTATCCCGCTCGCTAGCGCAGCCGGGACGGGACGAAGGCGGATGATTCGAGCCAGAGGGGCCAGGCCGGTCAAGCGGTGGAACACAAAGTGCAGACCGACGCCAACGGATCGGCCTCCAGGCACGCCGCGCCGAGGGACGCCCCGCATCGACTGCAGCTGCCGTAGGTCCCCTCGTCAAGGCGCCGCAACGCCTCATCGATCGCCCCAAAGTCGACTTCGGCTTTCGCCAACAAGGTGGCCGGATCGGTTGGAGGGTCGAGGTGGTGGTGCTCCACTCGGGCGAGCATAGCGGCGACGCTGGACGACTAGTCTGGCGGGCGGGCCGCTAGCTCATCAGGTTAGAGCAGGGGACTTTTAATCCCAAGGTGCCGGGTTCGAGTCCCGGGCGGCCTACCAAACAACGGCTGATCACCGGGGTCAGAGTTCCGGCCAGGCACCGTTCGTGCGGGGCGATGCGGGGAGCGGCCGCTTAGGCGCGCCCTGTGGCCCTCGCGGGCGACGGCCGAAACGGCCAGTTGCTGGGCTTCAGGGCCGGGTGGACATCATAGAATACCGGTAGGTATGGTCCTGGGCTGTGCCATGGTGAGCGCGACGCCCGCCGAGGAGGACCCGATGCCGAAGAAGACCCACGCCGATCGCCGTGCCGCCGGCATGGACGTCCAACGCACCCTGCGCGGGGGCGGAATCGACCCCGTCGCGGTAGCCGCCGCCACCGAGCAACGGCTCGGGGCGATCGGATCGTTCGTCATCGACTTTGCCCTCGGGGAGATCTGGACCCGTCCGGGCCTGAGCCGCCGCGACCGCAGCCTCATCGTCATCACGATCCTGGCCACCCTCAACCAACTCAACCAACTCAAGGTCCACGTCCAAGGCGGCATCAACCACGGTTTGACCCGCACCGAGATCGAGGAGATCTTCGTGCAACTCGCCGGCTACGCCGGATTCCCCCGCGCTATCGATGCCACGACCACCGCGCAAAAGGCTCTCGCCGAGATGAGCGGCGTCGACCGCCTCGAGCCCAGCCCACCGGCGCAGGCCCTCGACGACGATCAGCGCAGCGCCACCGCCCGCGAGGTCATGGGCCTGCTCAGCCGCAACCAGCCCCGTACCGGTACCGGAGTGGACATGGGCTCCTTCACCGGAGCGGCCGGCCGCTTCGCCTTCGGTGAGCTGTGGGCGCGAACCCAACTCAGCCGACGCGATCGGTCCCTGGTGGTGTGCGCCACACTCACCACTCAGGACAAGCCCACCGAATTGCGTTTCCATCTGCAAGGCGCGCTCAACCACGGCGTGAGCGCCACGGAACTCGAGGAACTGATGATCACCGTCATCGGCTACGTCGGTTTCCCCACCGCCGTCGAGGGTTTCCGCGCCCTGCGAGAGGTCGAGGCGCGCCAAAACGAGGCCGGCTGAACCTGGCCGCCGGGCACCGCCCTATTCCACCGCGGCGCGGTGCAATAGGCTGGTTATGGCGATGAGCAAAGTCACCTGCACCCGCATCCCTGAAGACCCGTTCAACCCGGTCAACCCGTTGATGGTGCCGTTCTGCCACTGCCCCCGCTGCGCCGCGGAACCGGACGTCGTGACCGAAGCGGATGCCGCGACCTTCCTCCGGTTGTTCGGCCAGCAACAGCGTTTCCGGGTCGAGAAGGTCGATCTGGGCCCCGCCGGGCACTCCGCGCTCGGCTGAGCGGACTACCGGCCTACCACGATGCCGTCGGGCGCAGGCGCGTCACGGACACGAACCCGCTCTCGACGGCCTCGGTGTCCGTTCCGGGATGGCTGTCGTATACGCCGTCACGATCGAAATGAACCCGATGACGACCAGGTGCCAGCAGCTGCAAGCGGGGCGCGTTCAGCTGATAGGGCAGTCGGTTGCTCAGCTCGGTCCAACGCGTGCCCGCCAGATCCTCGAACGCCACGTTGGGCACGTTTACGTTGAGGCCCACCACCTCCCCGTCGAGCTCGGCCACCATCTGCGCCGCAACCCGGGCCGCGGTCTCCCACAACTGCACACCGCCGGTGTGTTGGCTGACCGCCACGCCAGCCACGCCGAGTTGCTCGGCGGTCAGGACCGCTCCGACCGTGCCCGAGAAGTGCACGGACCGGCCAACGTTCCAGCCCGGGTTGATGCCAGACACCACCACGTCGGGCGCGGCGCCGAACAGCCCCTGCACCGCCAGCAAGGCCGCGAGCGCCGGAGGACCGTCGAAGGTGTAGGCGGCCGCAACCTGAGCTAGCTCGGGCCGCTGCACCTCGTGCACGTCGGCGATGCCGTCGCTCAGATGACCGATCGCCGCGCCAGCCCCGGAGTACTCACGTGACGGGGCGAACACGATGACCTCCCCCAATGCGACCAAGGCCGTGGCCAGGACATGCAAGCCGACCGAGTCGATCCCATCGTCATTGGTTACGAGGATGCGCCTCAAGGTTGCTCTCTCCTGTCTCCCCGACGGAGCCGGTGGCCGCGATCGGGGCCTGGTCATTGTGCAGTCCATCCCACCACGGCGTGAGATCCAATGCCGGATAGCGGGCGGCCATCGCTTGCAAACCGGTAGGGGTCCAGAACCGATGCCCCGGCCGCGGCACACCGAACAGCGCCAATTCCCGGGGCGTGCAGCCCTCGACGAAGCGGGTGAACCGTCCCACCGACGAACGTGGCTGCACCGTGTCGTAACCGATCCACTCCTGTCCAGCGAGCTTGAAGCCCAGCCCAAACAGGAAACGGGACCCACCCGGGCGGGTCAGATCCACCCCGCGGTGGAACACATCAGGCCGATAGGCCAAGAACGAACCGCGGCGACCGGGCGCGGCGATCTCGGCGGCATACAGTTCAGGCGCGACCGCAGGAGGCTGAGGGAGCAACTCGAGTCGGCCGCCGCTGTCGCCAAGGCGAACCAGCCGGGTCGGCCCGGTACCCTCCTCGACGTCGCTGAGGTACAGGTACCCCTCGAGGTGCCACCACCCCGGTTCGCTGCGCGGCGGCACCACCGAATGATTGTGGTCTTGGTGCATGGGCTGTTCGTAATTCGCCACGCCGTGGTACTTCGCCCACAGTGCCAGCTGGTAGAGCCGGAGGTCGGCACTTTCCAATGCTCGCTCGGCGAAGTCGACCAAATGTGGGTGCACGGCAAGCCGGTTCAGTCGACCGGAACCGGGAAAGGGAAAGAGGCTGCGGCCCAGAAATTGCTCGGGACGAAAGGCCGGGCCGGACGGCTCGATTCGATCGGAACGAAACAGGTTGCGGTCATCGACCCCGCCGAGAAAGGCCTCACGACGCGAGGCGCCTCCACCGGCATGGAACTCCTCGGGTCGCGAGTAGAGCAACCACAGGTCCTCTGCTGCCGCATCGATCTCCTCCACGGATAGGAGCCCATCGATAAGGACCCAACCCTCATCCTGCCAAGTCCGTACCTGAGCATCCGTCGCGCGGGCCATGGACCCCAGTCTCCCACGCAGTACCGTCTGGCCCCGATGGACCCTGCTGCGCCCCCTGCATCCGCCCTTCCCGATGACGCCAACCTCGCCGCGGCGCGAGCGGTTCGCCGGCTCGGCCATGCCCTCGCGGCAGCCAACATCGACACCCACCTCGCCGAGCGCATTGCCCAGGCCGTGCATGCTCTAGCGGCGGAGGCGGAAGCCGCCCCTCGACGGGACAAACACCTCGAACATGCCAAACACTCCACGCGCTACAGCGCTCTGGTCGAAGGCCGCATGCCCGACCCCACACCGCACGGCCACGACATCGAGTTCGACCGCGCCTCCATTGTCGGTGGGCCATTGAACCCGTTCGGGCTCAACGCCCGGCACTACCGCGACGGCGACGAAGCGGTCACCGAGGTGAACTTCGGGCCTGCCTTCGAAGGCCCTCCGGGCCGAGTGCACGGAGGCGCCGTGGCGCTCGTGGTCGACGAGGCAACGGCCACGGTGCTACCCATGCAGGGCCGCTTCGGCTTTACCGGCTCGGTGTCACTCAAGCTCGTGGCCCCCGCACCCCTTGGCGTCGACGTGCAGTTCCGCTCGCGGCTGGTGGGCGAAGAGGGCCGAAAGTTGTTCGTTCACTGTGTCGCCACCGGACCCGAGGGCACCTTCGCCGAAGCCGACGCCGTCTATATCCAGGTCGACCCTCGCACGGTGCCTTGGATCGCGGCGGCGATCGAGGCCCGAGGCGTGCAGTCAGTGCCCAGCCCACCGGACTGAAGTTCGCCGCCGCGTCGGTGCCTGCACCGCGCCCGGCACCACTAGGACTCCACCCAACCGCCCGGGTCCGCGGGCCGCTACCATCCCCATGGCAACGACCGGGGGGTAAGCCATGACCGTGACCGACGAGGTTCCGCCGCTCGACGAGCTCGATATCACCACGCTCGATCGGTACGTGCGCGACGGTTATCCCTGGCAAGCTTGGGATCTGCTGCGGGAATGGGCGCCGGTCTACCGCTACGAGCGCCCTGGAATGCCGCCCTTCTGGGCGGTGACGCGCTACGAGGACGTACACACCGTGCATTCTCATCCCGAGGTGTTCATCAACAGTGGGCCGATCCTGCGGCTGGACACCGAAGCGGGCCTCGAAGGCATCGAGCGGTTCAAGCGGCGCCAATTCGAACGTTTCGGCTGGAACCCCGACGCCCCGATGGACATGGTGTTCCTCGATCGGCCCGAACATCTCGACCTTCGCATGCTGACCATGCGGCGATTCACCCCGGCCTCGATGCGCAAGTTGGAAACCGACCTGGCGGAGATGGCCAAGCAGTTTGTGACCGATTTCGTAGCCCGGGCCAAAGCCGCGGGCGGCAAGCCGCTCGATCTGGTCGCCAACCTCTCCGTCGGCGTCCCGCTCGCCACCATCTGCGGACTCATGGGCCTGCCTCAAAGCGACTGGTCGCGTATCTTGGCGTGGACCGACATGCTGCTGTTCCCCGACGTGGCGGCCGAGCACGTCCAACCGGGCGAGACCGCGCGCGACATCCGCCGGCGGCTGGGTCGCGAGTTCCACGAGTTCCGCGAACGGCTCATCGCCGAACGACGCGCCGCGGGACCCGACAGTGGAGACGACCTCGCCACCTTGTTGGTGCATGCCACCATCGACGGCCAACCACTCGACGATCAGCAACTACACGGGTACCTGACTCTGCTCATCGGGGCCGGCAACGAAACCACCCGCAACGCGATTACCGGTGGGGTGAAGGCCCTGTTGGAGCATCCCGACCAGCGCGACCGCTTCGCCGACGACCCCGACGCCTTGGTCGACACCGCTATTGAGGAGCTGCTGCGCTGGACCTCGCCGGTCATCCAGTTCGCCCGTACTGCCACCAAGGACTTCGAGCTGGGTGGAACCACCATCGCCGCGGGCGACACCGTTGTGCTGTGGTACCCATCGGCCAACCGCGACGAGCGCCAGTTCGACGAGCCCTACCAGCTCGACCTCGGCCGAACCCCGAACTACCACCTCGCCTTCGGGCACGGACAGCACTTCTGCCTCGGCGCCAACCTGGCCCGATTCGAGCTGCGAGCGGTCTTCCGTGAACTCGCCCCGCACCTGCGCAATCTCGAACTCGCGGACGAGCCAAGTCGGCTGCCCAACCTTCATGTCGGGGCCATCGGGGCGCTGCCCGTGCGCTGGGTGGACTGAGCCAACAAAACAGTTGGCCTCGGTGGACCCTCGCACCACCCGCGACCTAACGGGTCCGATTCGGTGCTCATGCACCGCCCCGCTCGGCCCGTCCTCGCCTAGCGATCACGCCATTGGTTCCAACTCTGCGACATCGGCCATCACTTCCACCGCGTGCTCCTGGTTGGTGGCGATGGTGATACCGGTGATCCCGGTGTCGGCCCAGGTCATGAACCGCTGGCGGATCCGTTCCGGAGAGCCGACCAGGCACGCCTCGTCGATGTACTCGTCGGGGATGGCGTCGGCCGCCTCCCGCTTGCGCCCCGCCAGGAAGAGCTCTTGCACTCGTACCGCAGCATCGCCGTAACCACGCTGCACCATATGGTCGTTGTGGAAGTTCATGCCGCGGGCACCCATGCCGCCGACATAGAGGGCGATACCCGGCTTTTGGGCGTCGAGCGCTTTTTGCACATCGTCGGTGATGAGCACGGTCACCATGGGCTGGATCTCGAAATTGTCCCAGCCTTTGCCACCGCCGGCCCGCCGGAAGCCCTCCTGAACGAAGGGCTTCCACTGTCCCCAGCGTTGAGGGGTGAAATGCATGGGAAACCAGCCGTCACACAGCTCTGCGCACAGACGGATCGTGTCGGGCGAGGCGGCCCCCAGCCAGATCGGCAGATCCGGGTTGGTATGCAGGATCGACGTGAGCGGCTTGCCCAGCCCGATAGCACCCGGACCGTTATAGGGCAGTTGGTACTCCGTCCCGTCATGACTGACCGGCTCATCGCGGGCGAAGACCTTGCGCATGATCTCGATGTAGTCCTTGAGCCGGTAATAGGGCTTGCCCCACGGCTGGCCGTACCAGCCTTCCACGATCTGCGGGCCGGACACGCCCAGCCCGGCAATGACCCGGCCACCACCGGCGAGCGCGTCCACCGTCTGGGCCTGCATCGCGCACATGGCCGGAGCTCGCCCGGCCAGCTGCATGATGCCCGTACCAAGTCGTATGCGACTGGTGTGCGCGGCCAGGTAGGCCAGCGGCGTGATGGCGTCGGAGCCGTAGGCCTCCGCAGTCCATACTGAATCGTATCCTAGCTCCTCCACGCGCTTGACGAGGTCGACGGGGAGATCGAGTCGAGCGCCCGAATAGCCGAGCATGAGGCCAAGTTTCATTGTTGCTCCGTGCTGCTGATCGTCATGGGGTGATGGTGCAAAGCGGTGTGAATTGGGCGGATCAGGCAACCGCAGCTACGGCTGGGGCGAGCTCGTCGAGCAGCGCCAGGGTGGCGTCGAGATCGGCACCTCCGCTGGTCCCAGTACCGGTGCCGAGCAGGACCTGGTCGACGCCGAGCTCGCGGAATCCTTCAAGCTTCGCCGCGTCCGGGCGGCCCCAGGCGAACAAGGTGATGGGCAAGGAGTCTGGGTCGCGGCCCGCCTCTTGCATCTTGGCCTTCATCCGGTCGATTCCCACCGACAGATCCCGGAAGGCTGTTTCGATTGGGCACCAACCGTCGGACCACTCGGCGGTATGGGCCATACCCAAACGTCCGGCGGCGCCGAAGTACACCGGTGGATACGGACGCTGCGCCGGCTTGGGGTAGCTCCACAGCGCCTCGAAGTTGAAGAACTCGCCCTCGAAGGCCGCCTCCTCCTCGGTCCAGATCAGGCGCAGGGCGGCGACTGCCTCCCGCAGGGCGCGGTAACGCTTCCGGAACGGAATCGGCGAATGGGTGGCCAGCTCCTCCTCGTTCCAGCCCACCCCCACACCGAAATCGAATCGGCCATCCGACAGCAGATCGAGGGAGGCCACCTCCTTGGCCAGCGCCACCAGATCACGCTCTAGGACCAAGCAGACGCCAGTACCGAGACGAAGCTTGGTGGTCACCGCGGCGGCGGCGGCGAGGGATACGAAGGGATCGAGCATGTGCCAATAGCCCTCGGGCAGCTCACCCCCCGCGGGGTAGGCGGTACGTCGGCTGACCGGGATGTGGCTGTGCTCCCCCACCCACAGTGAGGCAAAGCCTCGCTCCTCGAGGGCGCGAGCCATCACCGCGACTCGTACGCCGAAGTCGGTGTTCATGCTGAAAAACCCGACATCCATCAAAAACCCTCCGCGGTCATTCGTTTGCCAGACGGACCGTACCGCTCCAACCGCGACGATGCGTCGAGGTTGTGTGCCACCGCCCCGCTTCGCCAGGTCACGTCGAGGTGGGGCCACTCCGCCACCGCCACCGTCCTCCGCTAGCGTGAACAACCAGCCGAGGAGGCCCGAAGATGGCGACGAGCAGGGCCTACCGGCTTGAGGACCGTTTCCTGTCTGACGAGGGCACGGTCTTCCTCAGCGGGGTGCAGGCTCTGGCCCGTTTGCCCCTAGAACAGCTCCGCGCCGACCGGCGTGAGGGGCTGCGTACCGCGGCATTCGTGTCGGGCTACCAGGGATCTCCGCTCGGTGGCTTCGGCGATGCCGTGCGCGCCGCCGCCGCGCTCGCCCCCGATCTGCCGGTGGTGTTCCGCCCGGCGCTCAACGAAGAGTACGGGGCGACCGCGGTCATGGGGAGTCAACTCGCGTCGGTCCAACCGGACTGTCGCTACGACGGCATCGTGGGCATTTGGTACGGCAAGGCGCCAGGGGTGGACCGAGCGGCCGACGCGCTGCGCCACGCAGTGTTCGCCGGCACCTCGATGCAGGGCGGCGCGGTCGCCGTGGTCGGTGACGACCCCGCGGCCAAGAGCTCCACCATTCCCTCCTCCTCGGCCGGGTTGCTCGCCGCCATGCACATGCCCATCATGTACCCGGGTGACCCCGCGGAGGCCCTGCGGCTCGGCCGCCACGCGGTGGCCATGAGCCGGGCCACGGGGTTGTGGGTAGCGATGAAGATCGTCGCCGATGTGGCCGATGCCACCGCCAGTATCGACCTCGCCGCCGATGCGGTGATTCCGATCATCCCCTTGCACGACGGGGCTCCCTACCGACATCGTCCCGACGGTCGACTCCTCACCCCGCACACGCTCGAGCTTGAGCGCGAGATCGTGGAGGTTCGCTACGAACTCGCCCGGCGCTATGCCGATGACAACAAGCTCAACCGGCTCACCGTCGACCCGTCCGATGCGTGGATCGCCATCATGGCGTCGGGCATCACCTACCGGGAGGTGATGGAAGCCTTTGCCCGACTCGGCCTCAGTGACGAGGCGGCCATCGGTGCCTGCGGAATCCGTCTGCTGAAGATGGGCATGCCCATCCCCTTTGACCGTTCGGTCGTCCGCCGAGCGGCCCGAGGGGTGCGCGAGCTGCTCGTCATCGAGGAGAAGGCCCCGAACCTCGAGTCTTTGGTCAAAGACGCGCTGTACGACCTAGCCGAACGGCCTCGGGTAGTGGGCAAGGTGGACGAACGCAACGAGCAACTCTGTGCGTCCTATGGCGCGCTCGACGCCGACACCATCGTGGCGATTCTGCGCCGCCGGCTCGGACCCACGCTCGGCGACCGGCTCGTGGCGGATCGCCCGCAACGGCGGTCCATCCGGCTCACCGTCGAACCGCTGCCGGTCCAACGAGTGCCCTTTTTCTGTTCCGGCTGCCCCCACAATCGCAGTACCCAAACCCCGGCCGACTCCTTGGTGGGGGCCGGAATCGGCTGTCACACCATGACCCTGCTGATGGACCCGCAGCGAGTCGGGGACATCGCAGCTATCACCTGCATGGGCAATGAGGGCACCCAGTGGATCGGCATGGCCGACTTCATAGATCGTTCTCACTTCATCCAGAACCTCGGCGACGGGACCTACTTCCACTCCGGCGAACTCGCTATTGCCGCCACGGTGGCGGCGGGGGTGAACCTCACCTACAAGCTGCTCTACAACGGCACCGTGGCCATGACCGGCGGGCAAGACCCCGAGGGCCAGCGCGACGTCGCATCGGTGACCCGCTCCCTGCTGGCGGATGGCGTGGCCGAGGTCTTGATCACGACCGAAGATACCAGTCGGTATCGCCTGGTCGATCTACCGGGCGGTGTGCAGGTGTGGGATCGCACCCGGCTGATCGAAGCCCAGGAACACCTCGCGAAAGTGCCCGGGGTGACCGTGCTCATCCACGACCAAGCCTGCGCCGCTGAAACGCGCCGCGACCGGGGACGGGGCCTGGCACCGACCCCCAAGTTGCGAGTCGTGATCAATGAGCGGCTCTGCGAGGGGTGCGGCGACTGCGGGCGAATCAGCAACTGCCTATCGGTCCAGCCAGTCAGCACTTTCTTCGGACGCAAGACCCAGATCGATCAGACCACCTGCAACCTCGACTTCTCCTGTCTGGAAGGTGACTGCCCGTCGTTCATGACCGTCGAGGTTGAACCAGCCGATCGAGCTGCGGCGAGGACGACCCGCCGCGCCCTGCCCGAGCTACCGCAGCTGCCCGAACCACAGCTACTCGTCAGCCGAGACGATTTCGCCCTGCGCATCACCGGCATTGGCGGCACCGGCGTGGTCACCGTGGCCCAGGTCATCGGCACCGCAGCCATGCTCGGCGGCTACCACGTGCGCGGGCTTGACCAGATCGGTCTCTCCCAAAAAGCCGGTCCCGTCGTAAGCGATGTGCGTATTTCCCGCCTGGCGCCGACCGCCACCAACCGGCTCGGCGAGGCGCAGGCGGACCTGTTGCTAGCTCTGGACCAGCTCGTAGCGGCATCAGACCGGGGGCTGTTGACCGCCGACGCGCAGCGCACCACCGTGGTGGGCTCCAGCGCCGCGACCCCCACCGGGGAGATGATCACCCACCTCGATCTGCGCCTTCCGCCGGCGGCGGATCTTGAGGCTCGCATCGCCGCCTTCACGCGGCCTGATGCGCAGTTCTGGGCTGACGCCCACCAGATAACCGAAGACCTGTTCGGTTCAGCGACCATGGCCAACCTCTTCGTGGTCGGCATGGCGGTGCAGGCCGGTTGCCTGCCAGTCGCGCCGAGCGACCTCGAGGCTGCGATCAGACTCAACGCAACCATGGTCCAGACCAACCTCGCCGCCTTCGCCTGGGGCCGGGCGCAGATCGCCGACCCAGACGCGGTTCGCCACACCCAGGCCCAGGCCCACGCGAACCGGGCGCACCCAGCCAGCCAGGCCGACACAACGTGCGTTCTGCCCACCACGCTGAGCCAGCGGCTCGACCGCCTCGACCTCCCCCCGATGCTACGGGCCGACCTCGACGTGTTCGCGGCGGAGTTGGTGGCGTGGCAGAACGAGCGCGTTGGATCGCGCTGGCTCGACGTGGTCGAGCGAGTGGCCCGGGCCGAACGCTTGGTCAGTCCCCAAAGCAACGCCCTGACCGCGGCGGTGGCCGCCAACCTCTACAAGCTGACCGCCTACAAGGACGAATACGAAGTGGCCCGGTTGATGACCGATGCCGCGGCCATCGCCGCCGCCGTTGAGTTGGCCGGCGGTGCGACACAACGCATCGGCTGGCGTCTGCACCCGCCGATACTGCGCACCTTGGGTCTGAAGCACAAGATCACTATCGGGGGCCGCATGAAGCCCGCCGTTCGGGCCCTCGCCAAGGCAAAGCTGCTGCGCGGCACCCTGTTCGATCCGTTCCGCTGGGCCGCGGTCCGCAAGATCGAACGCCAACTCCCCATCGAATACGTGGCCGCGATCGACACCGTGCTAGCCGCACTGCGCGCCGACCGGCTCGACGCCGCTGTGGCGCTGGCATCGCTAGCTGATGGCGTGCGTGGTTATGAGCACATCAAACTCGCCACCGTGGCGCGCTACCGGGTCGACCTCGAGCAGCAACTCGCGACCTGGCGCTGAGCCGCTCTGCCCCCTCGGAGAGCCCACCTCGCGCCGTGCCCTAGGGTGCGATCATGAGCATCCCGCTGCGCCATGGCGTCTTCCTCGCTCCGTTCCATTCCGTGGGGGAGAACCCCACCCTGGCCCTCGAGCGCGACCTTCAGCTCATGCAGCTGCTCGACGAGTTGGGCTACCACGAGGCATGGATCGGCGAACACCACTCCGCAGGGATGGAGACGATCGATTCCCCTGAGCTGTTCATCGCCGCCGCGGCCGAGCGCACCAAGTACCTCCGTTTCGGCACTGGCGTGATTTCCCTGCCCTATCACCACCCCCTCAATGTGGCCAATCGCATCATCCAGCTCGACCACATGACCCGCGGCCGGATCATGTTCGGGGCGGGACCGGGCTTGTTGGCCTCAGACGCGCTGATGATGGGGGTCGAACCGGAGGCAACGCGCGACCGGCTGGAAGAGGGTCTCGATGCCATCCTGCGGCTGTTCCGGGGCGAGGTCGTGACGGAAAGCACCGAGTGGTACACCCTTCATGAGGCCCGCACCCACCTGCGACCTTTCACCCGGCCCCACCCCGAGGTCTGTGTGGCCAGTGCCGTCACGCCATCGGGCGGGCGCCTTGCCGGTAAGTACGACCTTGGCATGCTGTGTGTGTCGGCCGGGGTGCAGGCGGGCTTCGACGCTCTCGACGTCAACTGGAAGGTAGCGAGCGAAATCGCGGCGGAGAACGGCCGGGAAATGGACCGGTCCCGGCTGCGCTGCGTGATCAGCGTGCACGTGGCCGAAACCCGCGAGCAGGCCATCGCCGACATCCGTTTTGGGGCCGAGGAGTATGTCGACTATCTCAACAACAACCAGCCGCGCTTGCACGTCCCACCGGGCAAAGACACCGTCGAATGGCTGGTGGAGAACCGCATCGCGGTGGTCGGCACCCCCGAGGACGTCATCGAACGCATCGAACAGCTCCAATCCAAACAGGGCGAGTTCGGCTGCCTGCTCATTCTGGCTACGAACTGGGCGGATTGGGCGGCCACCCGCCGCTCCTACGAGCTCTACGCCCGCTACGTAATGCCCCACTTCGATCGGGCCAACGTCAACCGCGTCGACTCCTACCAGTGGGTAAGCGCCAATCAGGCCGAAATCGTCGACAAGCGCGTCGCCGCCGCCAACCAGATGATCGCCCGTCACGCCGCAGAGACCGCGGCCAAAGCTGCGGCCGCGGCTGCGGCCGCGGACTAAGGAGCTGGGGACTAGGCCGCTGGTCCACTTCGCTGTGACGGCCAGCGGCACAGATCGGTAAGGTGATCCCATTACGAAGCTTCGCGCCGGGCGCGATGAGCAAGGGGGAACCAGGTGGACGTCGGGATCTTGATGCCGTTCGCCAGCGATGGCTGGCACAACCTCACAGACAGCCAGGTCTACGCCGAGGAACTCGGTCTCGCCAAGCTGGCCGACCAACTCGGCTTCAACGTGGCTTGGGCCGCGGAGCACCACTTCTTTGGCTATTCGTTTTGCCCCGACAACACCCAACTGCTGTCCTACCTGGTTGGCGTGACCGAACAGATCCACGTCGGTACCGCCGCGGTCATCATGCCGTGGAACGAGCCATTGCGGGTGGCGGAAAAGGCCGCTCTGCTCGACAACGTCGCCCAGGGCCGGTTCCGTTTCGGCGTCGGCCGCGGGCTGTCCCGGCGGGAGTACGTGCCGTTCCGGGGCGTGGAAATGGACGAGTCCCGCGGCCGCTTCGATGAGGGCACGGCCATGGTCATCGAGGCCCTGCGCACCGGTTTCATCGAGGGCAACGGGCCCTACTTTCCCCAACCCCGGACCGAAATCAGGCCCCGGCCCGAGCGTTCCTTCGACGACCGCTTCTATTGCGTGGCCTCCAGCGACGATTCAGTCGAGTCCGCGGCTCGCTTCGGCGGTCGCATGACGATGTTCGCCGATCGGGCCTGGGAGCACCGCATGCCGAGCATCGAGACCTACCGTCGCCGTTTCCAGGAATTCCACGGCCGCCAGGCACCACCGTTGATGACCGCCGACTTCTGTTTGTGCGCTCCCACCGCCGCAGAGGCCGAGGCCAAGGCCACCCAGTACATGGGTACGTACCTGGGCAGCCTGCTGGCCCATTACGAGGTCATGGGCGACCACTTCGCCACCACCGAGGGTTATGACGCCTACGCCAAGGCGGCAGACGTGCTGCGCAAGGTGGGCGAGACCGGCTTCCTCAAGATGTTCATGAGTGCTGCCACCTGGGGCACCCCCGACATGATCCTCACCAAGCTCGAGGAGCGGCGCGAACTGCTCGGGGCCTACGAGCACACCGTGGCATTCCGCTACGGCGGCATCCCCTACGAGGAGGCGACGGCATCGATGCGGCTGTTCGGTTCCGAGGTGTTACCGGTCCTACAGAGCTGGGACTGAGCGGCGTGAAGCGTCTCGAAGGCAAGATCGCCATTGTCACCGGCGGCGCCCGTGGTCAAGGGGAGGCGGAAGTCCGTCTGTTCGTGGCTGAGGGGGCCAAGGTGGTCATTTCCGACGTCCTCGTCGACGTCGGCAAGGCTCTCGCCGCCGAATTGGGCGACGCCGCCGTGTTCACCCGCCACGACGTATCCAGTGAGGAGGAGTGGGCCAACGCCGTATCACTCGCCCAGGAGCGTTTCGGCGGGTTGAACGTCCTGGTGAACAACGCCGGCATCGCCTTCACCGCTCCCATCGCCGAACACACCGTGGCCGATTTCGAGCGGGTCCAGTCCGTCAACACCGTTGGTGTCTTCCTCGGCATCCGCAGTGCCATCGAGCCGATGTCGAAGGCCGGCGGCGGCTCGATCATCAACATTTCCTCCGGTGCAGGGCTACGGGCCACCAAGTACATGCTCGCCTACGCGGCGTCGAAATACGCCGTCACCGGCATGACGGCCGCCGCGGCGCTGGAACTGGCCCGTTTCCACATCCGCGTCAACTCGGTGCACCCCGGTGTCATCGCCACGCCGATGCTCGAGATCAACAGCCCTGAGATGAACGCCGCCATGGTGGCGCACTCGCCGATGCGACGCATAGGCAAGCCCATCGAAATTGCCCAGGCCGTGTTGTTCCTGGCCTCGGACGAGTCCGCTTTCATGACCGGCGCCCACGTACCCGTGGACGGCGGAGCCATTCTCTGATGAACGGGCTCCTGGGGACGACGGCCGGTTGGCGCCCCCCCAGACACCGGTCCAAAATATGAGCCAGCCCGGCGACGAGCAGTCATCACCAACGGCGACAGCAGCGGACCCAACCGCCCTGGAACCATCGAGGGACCGACAGCCCTTCTGGGGTTGGCGGGTGGTACGGGCCGGCCTCGCCGTGCAGACGCTGCAAGGTGGGCTCATCCAGCAGACCTTCGGTTCCTACGCCGTTCAGCTGAAAGCCGAGTTCGGGTGGTCCTCGACCCTGCTGTCCGCCGCCTATTCGCTGAACCGACTTGAAAGTGGGCTGCTCGGGCCGTTGCATGGCTGGGCCCTGCAACGCTTCGGCGTCAAGCGGGTCATGCAGGTTGGCACGGTGCTGATGAGCCTCGGCCTCATGCTCTTCAGCCAACTACAAGACGTCACTCAGTTCCTCGGCTTCTATCTGATCGCCGCCATCGGCGCCTCGCTGGCCGGGTTCCTCAGCGTCGTGACGGCCACCGTCCAATGGTTCGACCGCAAACGATCCACTGCTCTTGCGGTGTCCCAATCGGGCTTTGCGCTCGGGGGGTTGTTCACACCGCTGTTGGTTTGGTGCTTCACCTTGTTTGGCTGGCGGAACACGGCATTCGCCAGCGGGGTGCTCAGCTTCGTGATCCTCATGCCGTTGTCCTTCGTTTTCGGACCCACGCCAGCAGACATTGGCCAACCGATCGACGGCATGGGGGCCGAGCAACGGGCCGCGTTCGACCTTGAGCGCGCCGCCCAGAGGGCGCGAGTGTCCACGGTCTCCTTCACCGCCGCCCAAGCGGTGCGCACCCGGGCATTCTGGATGATCTCGCTCGGTCATAGCTCAGCGTTGCTCGTGGTCGGTGCCGTCATGGCCCACCTACAGCTCTACCTCGTCCAAGATCAGGGCTTCAGCCCCCAGAAGGCCGCTCAAATCGCCGCGATCCTTCCTCTGGTTCAACTGGCGGGCCAGATCGGCGGCGGATTTCTCGGTGACCGCGTCTCCAAGCAACTCGTCGTGGTCGTCGCCATGGTTGGACACGTCGCCGGTCTTTTGTTGTTGGCCTACGCCGAGCAATTGTGGATGATCTGGCTGTTCATTCCCCTGCACGGGCTGGCCTGGGGCGTTCGCGGCCCGTTGATGCAGGCCATGCGGGCGGACTACTTCGGTGCGGCGAGCTTTGGACAGATCATGGGGATCTCGTCGCTCATCATCATGATCGGCCAGATCAGTGGGCCCCTGCTGGCGGGCTACCTCGACGACACCACCGGCTCCTACCAGCTCGGTTTCGCGCTCGTGGCCGTGATGGCAACGTTGGGGATGGTGTTTTTCGCGCTGGCCTCTCCGCCCAAGCCACCCGCTCCGCACCGACGATCACCGTAACGGTGGCGGCGGCGGCTCACGCCGGGGGCGAGAGAACCATCAGGTAGATTCCCGGTCCACCAGCCGGACCCCGGCAACTGGAGAGTGGCCATGCTGTCTTGTTACCGCGTCCTCGATCTGACCGACGAGCGGGGCGACGCCGCCGGGTTCCTCCTTGCCCAACTCGGGGCCGAAGTCATCGCCGTGGAACCTCCCGGTGGCCAAGCCCGCCGTCACGTCGGTCCCTTCGCTGAAGACGTTGCGGGCCTCGAGCGGGCGCTCGGCCACTGGGCCTACAACCGCGGAAAGGCCTCCGTCGTCCTGCACGACCCCCAACAGCTGGTCGTGCTGGCCCGCGGCGCCGACGTCCTGATCGAATGCGGCGCAGTTGAAGTCGACCTCGAGAACCTGCGCCAAGCCAACCCCAGCCTCATCACGGTGTCGCTGAGCCCGTTCGGGGGTAGCGGACCCAAGGCCGACTGGGTCGCCACCGATCTGACCCTTGACGCCGCCAGCGGACGGTTGGCCATCACCGGGGATACGGACCGGCCACCGGTGCGCATCACCGCACCCCAGGTTTGGGTGAACGCCGCCGCGGAGGCCACCGCAGGCATCGTCTGCGCCCTCTACGAACGTGGCCGTTCGGGACTCGGCCAGCACCTCGATGTGTCAGCTCAGGAAGCCATGATCCTCACCGCGCAGAGCTGGACCGGCCCCGCGCTGGTGAACTGGCCCTCGGTGACCCGAGTCGCCGGAGGCGCGGTGCTATTGGGCTGTCGGTTCCGCTTCGTCTACACCGCCCTCGACGGTCACATCACGTTCGGCATCCTGCCCGGCTCGATGACCGGACCGTTCGTGAACCGGCTGTTGGCGGTGATGACCGAACTCGGCGAATGCCCCGCGCCGCTCGCCGAAGAGAACTGGATCGATCTCGTCACTCGCTACGAGCCTTCCGTACTTGCTGGTATTGTCAGTGCCACCTGCGATGTTGTCGAAGCCTTCGTGGCCAAGCGGGCAAAGGCCGACCTCTTCGCCCTGTCCCTCGAACGGCACCTGCTGGTGATGCCCCTAGCCGCTCCCAGCGA
>CAMDQT010000012.1 GCA_945906305.1 Ferrithrix thermotolerans DSM 19514
GATAACCCCGTAACGCCTCAGCTACCCGGTCGATCTCCTCCAGCGACTGGGGGGCTTCGACGAAGAGAAGGTCTGCTCCCGCATCCGCGTAATGGCGGGCCCGGTCGATGGCCGCCTCGAGACCCTCGTTAGCTCGGGCATCGGTGCGTGCAATGATGACCAAGTCGGGGTCCGTCCGCGCCGCACACGCGGCGCGGATGCGGGCCACATGCTCTTGGGTTGGTACCCGAACCTTGCCCGCCAGATGGCCGCACTTCTTCGGCGCGGCCTGATCTTCGAGGTGCAGACCACCCACCCCGGCGCGCTCATACTCCTGCACCGTGCGGATGACATTGAGCGGATTCCCATAACCGGTGTCGGCATCGGCGATGATGGGTACCCCCACTGCCGCCGCCAGTCGAGCGGCGTGTCCAGCCATCTCGGTCTGGGTAAGCAAACCGATATCGGGCCGACCGAGTAGCGAGGCCGAGGCCCCGAACCCGGTCAAGTAGACGGCGTCGAATCCGGCCGCCTCCACCATTCGGGCCGACAAGGCGTCGTAGGCCCCCGCGGCCAGGAGCGGCTCGGGTCGCCCGAGAAGCTCACGCAGGCGGGTCGTGGGCCGGACCGGCCCGTGCAGCAGTTTCATGCTGGGCATCGTGACACGCCAGCCATCGCCTACTAGGCCGTGGCCCCAATCCCAGGACCTCGTTCACAGCTCCAGCAGGGCGTTTTCCACCACCTCGGTGAGGGCGGGGTGGATATACCACACCTCACGGGCCATCTCGTCCACCGTCTGGCCGAACCGCATGCCCTGGACAAGGGGCTGAATCAGCGTCGATGCCTGTGGTCCGACCAGGTGCGCGCCGAGCAATTGGCGGCTTTCTCGGTGTGCGATGAGCTTGCAGAAACTGGTCGAATCCTCCATGGCCCAGCCGTAGGCCGTGCCGCCGAAATCCTTCGTGGCGACGGTATAGGGAAGCCCTGCACCCTGCGCGGCCCGTTCGGTCAGGCCGACCGCGGCTATCTGCGGGTGACCGAACACGGCATAGGGCACCAACGTACGGTCGATCTCCTGCCAGCGGTGGGGCTGGTCATGGTGGGCGACATTGTGGAACACGATGCGGCCCTCGGCGTTGGCGAGGTGCTTGAGTTGTTCGGTGTTGGTGAGGTCGCCCAGGGCCCAGACGCCCTCGACATTGGTCTGCAGATGAGCATCGGTCAGCACCCGCTGCCCGCCGGGATCGGTGGCAATCCCGGCGGCGGCCACCCCCAAAAGGTCGCCGTTGGGCACCCTGCCCGTCGCAACAAGCAGTACGTCGGCCTCCAGCTCGAGCGGCTCTCCCCCGCTCACGCCGCGCAGCAGTACACCATGGCCGCCAGGTCCCGGCTCGACGGACAACTCCCCGCTGTTGCGGTGCAAGCCAAAGCGCTGCCCGTAGAGCTGCGTGGCCCGCGCCGAGACGTCATCGTCGCACTTGCGCAGCATGTTGGACGAGCGCAAGACATAGTCGACCTGGGTCCCGAAGCTACCGAATACATGGCCGAGTTCGGCCGCGATATAACCGCCGCCAAGGATCACCATCCGCTCGGGTAGTTCCGCCAAGCGCATCACGGAATCCGACGTGTGCAGCGGCACTCGATCAAGACCGGCGACGTCGCCTGGCAGATGCGGCCGTGCCCCCGCGGCCAGAATTATGTGGGGTGCGGTTATCTGCTCACCGTTGACCTCGAGCAGCTTGGGGCCGACCATACGCCCTTCGCCGCGGAATACCGTCACATTGGGACACCGATTCGTGCGGTAGTCCTCGCCTCCGGCCGCAATGGCATCGATACGACCGAACACCCGTTGCACCATGGCGGGCCAATCGACGCGGTCGAGATGGCCATGGACCCCCAGCTTCGCCGCCTCGGCGAACCCCGCCGCCTGGTCCGCGGCGTAAATCAACATCTTGGAAGGAATGCACCCCCGGTTCAGGCACGTCCCGCCGAAGACGTCCTTTTCGACAAGGGCGATATTCCAGTCGTCGAATGCCGCGGGAATGCCATTACCGGTTCCGGTACCGACGATGATCAGGTCGAAGGTCTGCATACGCCCGACCCTAGAGGCTGCACCCTAGAGGCCGGACCCTGGAGGGCTCTTTGGCCCGCTGCCACCACCCTTCAGCCCTACGCTCGGTGACGGCTATGCGGCGAATCACTTCCACCGTTGCGTTCCTGGTCGTCTCCCTCGTGGTGGTGCTCGCCGTCGCGGTCGGGGTCGGGGTCCTCAACCAGGCCGGCCGCAACCGCTTAGCACCCACGTTGACGGGCCCCTGCCACGTCCGGGCCGTGATCGAGCCCGGTGCCACCGTGGTGGACCCGTCCGTCTCGGCCGGTGTCTACCGATTGCCCATCGCCGGCTCTGTTCAGTACGAGGCCAACTTGGCCAACTTGGCCAACGCCGACACGACCCCGACCCGCCGCCTGATCGGCCACGTACGACTCGACCTGCCGGCGCCGTTGCCCGACCCTGTCCTCGCCGCATGGGACGAACCCGGCTCGCTGCGCACCGCTCAGGGGGTACACGCCTACCAGATGGCGACGCGTTGGGCTCCCATCGGGGCGACGGTACGAATCCTCGCCCAACATGTCGAGCCCACCATGACCTGCGGCGGATCACTCACCGTGCGCATCGACGGTAACGCCGCGAGCTCATTTCTGCGTCCCACCGCTATCAGCGTGGTGGTTGCGGCGGCCACCCTGGTCGGTCGTGCGGCGCGACCCCGATCCCGAGACGCCAACCCTTGGGTGCCGCCCAGAGCGGCCCGGCCGCCGCGCCGTCGACACGGACGCCCCGGGCTGGGAGGGGCGGCAGGATTGCTGTACGGAAGTGCCGCGGCCGTCGTGATGGTGTTGTCGGGGGCGACAGATCTGGCGTCCACGACGCTGTGGCTTTGGCCGATTGGTGGAATGGCCGCCGGGGTTATTTTGGGTTGGTGGGCACCTTCTTCCGGGCCCACCGGACCCACCGGAGCCCACCAGGACGCCCCACCGGTGGTCCTCTCCGAGCCCGACCATCGCCTCTGAGCAGCCCACCGACGGGCAGCGCCCCGCTGCCCCTGAGGTATCCGCGATGGCCCCCATTGCTGACCGTACGCTGCACAATGTGACGCACAGCGGTGAGATGTTCACGGAATGGGTCGACCGCTTCCTACAGCAACTCGCCGTGCGCAAGCCATCGCCGCACACCGTGGCCGCCTATCGCCGGGATCTCGAAGGACTGGGACGGCGAGTGGCCAAGCTAAATGGCCACGGCGATGATCTCCAGGCACTCTCGCTGGAGGATTTACACAAGCACGCCCTTCGCGCCGCATTCGCGTCCTGGGCGCAAGACCATGCTGCGGCGTCGATTCGTCGGGCCTGGAGCGTTTGGAACGGTTTCTTCGAACATCTGGTCATCGAAGAAGTCGTTCTCGCTAACCCAATGAGCGTCGTCACGCCGCCCCGGGCCGACCGTGGAAGGCCTAAGGCAATCCCCGGCGAAGACATTCCAACCTTGCTGCTGTGCACCGCAGCGAAACAGGACCCGACCTCGCGCCAACCGTGGCCCACTCGCGATGTCGCCCTGGTAGCTACCTTCCTCGTCACCGGCATCCGCCTCTCCGAGGCCGTGTCGCTCAACCTCGGCTCTCTGGACGGACCCCGTGGCGCCCGCCGCCTGGTCGTAATCGGCAAGGGCAACAAGGCCCGTACGGTCCCCATCGAGGAAACCCTGGAGGACGTACTGCTGCGCTATCTCACCGAGCGCCGCGAACGTTTCCCCGATCTTCGCTTCAGTGACCTACGGCTGCCGCTTTTCGTGCGCACCAACGGTGGTGGTCGCTTCACCCGCCAGCAGGTCGAGTACCTAATGGACAAGCTCTACCGGCGGGCCGGCATACGGTCCAGGGTCCCCGAAGGTGCGCTGGTGCACGCGTTGCGCCACACCTTCGCCACCAGTGCCCTCGACCATGGCGTACACGTCGTGGAACTCCAGGAACTCCTCGGCCATGCCAGCCTGGACACCACTCGGCGCTACCTCGATGCAACCGCGGCCCAGCTTCGCCATGCGGTGGCCAGCCATCCGGCCCAGGCCGCGCTGCGCCAATTCGCCCGCACTGCCGTACCCGGCTGAGCAACGCTCACCGCGTCGGTCCTGGCCAGGCCCGTCCCGGCCGAGTTGAGCCGGGCCGAAGCGCGTAGACTTCAGGCTGATTGCCACAAACTGATGTCCGAGGAAGGTTGGCCTGCGTGTCGTTGAAGCTGCCGAGGATGTCGTCGGGGATCGTGCGCCCTGGTGTGGTCTCGCCCATGCGGACGGTGCCGGCGCACATTCCACGGCCCGACTATGCCACGACCGGAGTACGCCCTCGCCGCCAAGAGGCCAGGGTGAAATCACCCGACGTGATTGCACGCATGCGCCGCAGCGGCAAGCTCGCGGCTCAGGTCTTGCAGGCCGTTGGGGCCGCGGTCGCTCCCGGGCTGACCACCGACGAGCTCGATATCCTCTGCCACGACCTCATCGTTGCCGCCGACGCCTATCCGAGCCCGCTCAACTACAGCGGGTTCCCGAAGTCATTGTGCACCTCGGTGAATGAAGTCATCTGCCACGGCATTCCCGACTCCCGCAAGCTGCTCAACGGTGACCTCGTGAACCTTGATGTCACCGTCTACCGCGACGGTGTGCACGGGGACTGCAATGCCACCTTCCTCGTCGGCCAGGTCGACACTGCCGGACAGCGTCTCGTCAGAGTCACCCGGGAGTGCCTCGATCTCGCCATCGCCGCGGTGCGACCGGGTAGACCAATTTCCGACATCGGACGAGCGATTGAGAACCATGCCCACGCCCACCAGCTCGGCGTCGTGCGCACCTTCGTGGGTCATGGCATCGGCGAGCAGTTCCACAGCGACATCGAAGTCCCCCATTACTTCACGCCCCGGGCGCGGATGATCATGGAGGTCGGAATGACCTTCACCATCGAACCGATGATCACCGAAGGCGACCATCGCGAGGAGTTCTGGGACGATGGCTGGACGGCAGTCACCGTTGATCGCAGCCGCTCGGCGCAATTCGAACACACCTTGTTGATCACCGCGAACGGGGCTGAAATACTCACGCTGGTCGACTGAGTACCGCCGCGGCGGCTTGTTTCTGGTGCCCCAGATAAGGACCGCGGGCGCAGAGGTACTACCCTGCCCCCCATGCCGCGCCGCATTGATGTCGAGTTGACGAGCTGTCGAGATGACGGCACCTGGACCTGGCGAGCCGCCGGCGCCCGGGAACCCAAAGGCAGCATGGGTGCAACCCTGCTGCCCACTGATGCTGCCGTGGGTATGGTGCTCAAGGCCGAGGTCGAGATGGACATCGACGGCATCGTCATCACGGCCATCACGCCGCCCAAGGCGGCCCGCGGTGAACCGCAGCGGCTGGAAATCATCGGCGGCCGCAGCACCGACGAGCAGTTGGTGACCACCACCCTGGTCCGACGAGGTCGCGACGAGCGCCGCCCACGGCCGGACCGTGGTGATCGGCCGGACCGTGGTGATCGGCCGGACCGTGGTGATCGCCGAGATCGGCCGGAGCGGCCGGCCGCCGACCGCGACCGTCGGCCCCCGGGGAACGGGGACCGGCGACCTCGACCGGAAGGCGCCGGTGACTCCCGCCGTCCGCCCTTCGAACGCAAGGCTCCCATTGAGCCCAAGCCGAAGGCCAAGCGCCTTCGCGCTGGCCACAGCCATCGCAATGCCGTCATTGCCGAGTTGCCAGAGGCCCACAAACCGATTGCCGAAGAATTGATCCGCGGTGGTCTGGCGGGCGTTCGCAGCGCCCTTGACAAGCAAATTGAAACGGCCACGGCCGAAGGCAAGCCCGAAATCGATCCGGCTCCCCTGATGCAGCTCGCCGAGCTGCTATGGCCCCAGGTTCGCACTGCTGAGTGGCGCGACCGTGCTGAAGGCGCGCTGGCCGATGTCAACGAAATCGACCTGCGTGATCTGCGTTCCGTGGTCGTGGCGGCGGACGGCGCCGCTCGCGATGAGGCCACGCGTGAGCAGGCGAGCGAGCTACGCGAGGCCCTCAACCGACGCGTGGACGAAGAACATGCGAAGTGGCTAGATGAACTCGAAGGCCTAGTCAAGGACGGTCGTGTGGTTGGTGCGCTCCGTCGCAGCTCACGCCCGCCGAAGGCCGGTGCACCGCTGCCCAGCGAGCTTGCCGCCAAGCTCGCCGCTCAGGCCGGCGAAGCCCTGAGCGCCGAAGCGGCGGCGGATCGTTGGGCGGTCCTGCTCGATGCCCTGTCCTTCTCCCCGGTGCGCACGTCAGTCACCCCCGCCGGGGTGCCCGAGGACAAGCCTGAGGAGTTGCTAGCGGCGGTCCGCAAGAGCGCGTTGCGGCTGCCCGCCATCGCCGCCTTGTTCGGCATCGAGGCCGAAACGGCCATCCCCACAGCACGCGGACGTCGGCCTCGCCCCGCCGCGGGTCGTCCGGCCGGGGCCACCGCAGGGGGTCGCATTCCGCCGCCGCCACCGCGGCCGAGCAAAGACGCAAGCGAAGAATCGGTGGTGGACCGGGTCAGCGTCGAGCACCCACCGTCAGCCGCTGACGATCCTGGGGCCCTGGACCAAGGTGGCGTCATCGCCGCTCCGGCTCCGCAGCACGTCGCCCAGCCGCATATCGAGTTGCCCGCCGACGAGGAGTCACTGGCGGACAGGCTCAACCCCGAACTTGCCCCCTCCGATGAGGACACCGAGGGCTGAGCGGGGTCGGCAGCGCAGCGTTGGGGGCGGACTCAGCGTCGGGTCGCGCCGTCGATGGCGCTCTGGCGGCCACCACGACCCCGGAACTTGCCCGTTTCGGGCTCTTCGTCCCAACGGGCGCCGCACTCATCACACTCACAGCTATCTAACCGAGCCGTAGCCAAGAACAACCGGATCACGCCGTAGGACTGACAGTACGGACATGTCAGCCTCGCTCCACCATTGTCCACTTAGCCACGATACCTCGCGACTCTGCCGTTACCCCAAGATCGACCTGGTTCAACGCCATCTGGTCCGAACTCAGGCCAATTCCGGGATGATTCCGTGCTCGGCCAGAAACTCCGCCAGGCCATCGACGAGCGGCAACTGATCCACCTCGACCAGGGGCACCCAGCACACTTCGCAGGCGTCGTCACCGGCGACCGCGGGCTCGAAGGTGAGCGGGTGAGCCACAAAGTCGAAGATTATGTAGTGGAACTCCTCCGAGATACGTTCCACCCAGCCCAGCAGATCACCCACCAGACATTCGATACCGGTCTCCTCGAGGACCTCCCGAACCACGGCGTGGGCCAGCGTTTCACCCCATTCGACTCGGCCTCCGGGCAGACTCCACCGACCGGCCCCTGGCTGTGTGGCCCGGCGGATCATCAACAGTGCGTCATCCTCAACGAGAACCGCACCTACTGCCATCTGTGGATGCGATGTCACCGCGGTGTTGCGCTCTCGGCGTCCTGACCCCCGAAGGCCGCGGCACCCTCGGGCGGTAAGGGCAGGTGAACCAGCAGGGCCCGAGCCTTCATGCCGTATCGCTCGAAGAAGTTCTTCGACATGCGCATGCCGGGTAACACCAGACTGTCAATCCCGCAGCAGCCACGTTCGCGGGCCCAGGCGATGAGGCCGTCCATCACCGCCTCACCCACGGCGAGCTCACGGAAGGCAGGCTCGACATAGAGGTCACTCACGACCGCCAAGCACTCACCGGAGCGCAGCCACTCCATCCGGGCGATGCCAAAGCCCACCACGTAATCGTCGAAGGATCCCACCTGGACCATTGTTTCCGCGTCTTCAATGGCGTGTCGCAACTCGTGGTCACGAGGCTCCGGCGAGGCTTCGCGCACGGCCCAGGTGCTGCCACCACGCTCGGCGGAAAGTTCCTCCCGCGCCAGAGCCGCCAGCTCGAGGAGCCGGCCCACGTCTGTCGACACTGCCACCCGGGCTAGTTCCACCGCTGACCTACCCCACCCTCAACGCTCGCCGAGAAGCTGGTCAACCCGGCTGAGGATGCCACGACGGGCGCGGTTAGCCCGTTCGAAACAGCCGATTGCTTCGAGATCGGCCCGGCCCAAAGTCCGCAGCAGAGGAACAATCTGCGCCACCGTGCGAGTCGCGTACTGTCCGATGGCCAGCTTGTCAGGTGCACTCGCCGCCCCACCTGCTGGTTGTGCAGCCTCGGTGGCGAACACCGCCTCCGCCGGTGACGTCGCGTCCGCCTCCGTCGCTTGAGTTCTGGTTTGCGTCGGGTCATCTGCTTGGGGTGGCGCGGCACACCACGGCGCCGTGTAGCCCCGGGAGCCGGTGCGAAGAGCCGCCCCGAGAGGGCCGAACTCCTTCTCCAGACGATCGACGGCGATCTGGCCCAGAACTTTGGCCATGCCTAGGTGGCCGCGGCCCCTCTGGGCGAGCTCAGGTAGGTACTTCTGGGCCTCAAACACCAGCCCGAGCGGGGCGAAGACGCACAGGTCCAACAACCAGTCCGTCGTGCTGCGGTCCGCCGCTTGCTCAGTCACGGTGTCTGATCTTATCGGTGGCCCGAGCGCTCCGACGCCGCTACGGCGGACCTTGCACTGCCAGCGCCACGGCGGGTTGGTTGCTGACCGCTCAGGACCATGAGCTTCGCTCTAGGCCACCGTGGACTCACCCAAAGGCCGCCCGAGCGGATTGGACCCGGGAGACATAGGCATGGGTGCCGGGCTGGATCCCGTCGCGCTGCACCGAGCCTATGCCCTGGTAGTAGGCCGCAATGGCCGAATACTCATTGCCGAGTTGATCAATCAGCCAGCGGATATAGCGAGCGGACATACGGATGTTGTCGTCGGGGTCGTAGGGATCCAAGCTCGGGTCACCAATGATGTCCGACGCCAGCCACGCGCTGGTGGCGGGCATGAGCTGTCCGATACCAACGGCCCCGGCGCTGGAAATGGCGTTGGCTCTCCATGATGACTCGACGTAGCCAAGGCCCTTCATGAGGGCCCGGGGCACCCGGTACGTGTCCGACCATCGATCAAATAGGGGCACCAACGCCAAGCGGACCGGGTCGTTGGCCTGGGACCCGAACAATGACACGGGAAGGCTGAGCGGTGTCGAGGGCGACGGCAGGGTGGTCGTTGACGGCAGGGTCGTCGTCGGCCGCAACGTCGTGGTGGGAGGCAGCGTCGTGGTGGGAGGCAGCGTCGTGGTCGAACGGGGGGTCAGTGCCACGGCCTCGATGCCGGGAGCCGGAAAGATGCGGGTCACGCCCCATTCGACGCCATCGCGCACCGTCATCGGTACGGACAACGTCTGGCCGACAAAGATCAGATTTGGGTTGGTCAAGCCATTCATGGTCGCCAACGTGCTCGCCGAGGCACCGAATCTACGACCGATGGAATTGAGTGTGTCTCCCGATCGCACAATGTAGGCGTGGACGATGGTCTGCGCGGCCTGTCGGGACAACGCATCGACCCGCTCGCTGGCGTAGGGGTTCAGCCCCGAGCCGGCTGCCACGGTGCTTGGCGATCCAAGCGTGGTCGGTGGTACCGATCTCGGCCCTTGCGCCCCGGCGGTTGTCCCCACCAAGCCGAAGCACAGGGCAGACGCGGCCACGCTGGCAGCCAGCGCATTCCAGTGGGGAAATCCAGTCATTCGTTGCATTGGTGTTGACCTAGTGCGTCGGTCGCTACGAGCCTGTCGCCCGGGGGGATGTTTCCCTTGGGCGCGTCCCGGCCCTGTCGAGGGAGAGTCCACGACCGCGTCATCGACGCTTTCTATCCGAAGCTGAACCCTACCAGCGATAGAAACCGTCGCCCCAAAGGGCGGGGATCAGGTGAAGCCTTGGCGTCGAGCATCGGTACGGCGCTCGGACTCAAGCCGTTCGAGTTCGGGTTCGTCGCTGTGATCCACGAACTGCATCATCTCCGCAATGGCGTGATGCCCAGCCTGATCTGCGATGAGCCGGTGCATCTGCTGGGCCACAGACCGATAGCTCGGATGACCCTGCGGCACGGACCGCAACTCGAGGAGGTGCATAGCCTCCCTAGCATTGAACTGCATGGCGAAGCGCAGCCGATACGCCAGCGAAACCCCGTAGCTCGCCTGTGTCGGGAACTCCCCCAGGAGCACGTCGTGCAACTCGGCTGAGCGCTCCATAGCGGCCACGTAGGAATTGCTGAGCCCAGCCTGCTCGATGAGCGGTGGTTGCACGTAACCGTGACGAGGGCTAAGCGGCTGCCATTCGACGGTCAGCATCCGGTGCCGCTGCAGATCACGAAAGGCGCCGTAATCGGCCAGCACATCGAAGCGGTAGTCGGTTGCTTCAAGCGCCCGGCCCGGCCGATGCCGACGATTGCCTCGCACGCCATTGTACGCCCGTACCAATTCGACCCGCTCCTGCGCACTGAGCTGCTCGACCCGACGTCGAACCTCCGATGCAGGCCGGTCGACGTGGGGATACAACATCGCTGAGAGGACCTTGACCTCGCCGTCGGGATCGAAATCCACCAGGCTGACGCTCGACGCGGCCGGTTGGTGGTCCGAAACCGGAAACCACTCGCAGGCAAGGGCCGCAGTCGCTTGGCGGGTGTCGGCCAGATAGTCCGCCCACACCCCGCCCCGTTCAGGCATGTCGAGACGGCGCAAGAAGCTGGGAATGACCTTGCGTAGTTCCTGCATCATCAGCTCTGCATAGGCGCCAGCCTCGGGCAATGGATGGGCCCGAAGCCGCAGCACGAGCGCCTCATAGGCTTGGCCACTGCCATAAATCCCGACGTTGGACAGCGCCCCAGCAGGTAGGACACCGCGAACGGCGTCGAGGGCCTTGGCCTTAAGGGCATTGCGGTAGACGAAGTCGGAGTCGCCTGGGGCTTTGGGGATCTGTTGACGCAGGTGGTCTTGGGCGCGGACGAAAAGGTCGCTGTACACCTCGAACATGCGGTCCATGTCACCCACATACCGAGTGGCCAAGCCTGATCGCAGCACGGCCGCGTCGCGGTAGTAGCGGAAGCGACCGCCAAGCCGCTGGTCATAGGAGATGTAGCGGGTCGACTGCTCCAAATAGGACATCAAGCGGCCCCACTCCAGCAGCTTGGTGAGAATATTCGAGGCCTGTTCACAGGCAAGGTGGACGCCTCCGAGTTGCGCCACCGAATCATCGCCGTACTCCAGGAACACTCGTTCGTAAAGCTCTTCGGCCCGGCGGACGCCTACCGTGGCATCGATCCCGTCATCACCGGTGATGTCCAACTCGCCCACGAACTCGTCGAGGAAGAGACGTCGCAGGCTCTTGGAGGACCGTGAGTATCGAGCGAACAAGGCCCCTTTGACCACCTCAGGCAAGTTCACCAACGCGAACACCGGACCATCGAGGTTGGTGAAGTAGCGCCGCAGGATGTCCCGCTCGTGGGCGGTGTACTCCTCGGCAACGTAGAAACTCACCACGGTAGGTTAGAGGCCGAAATGTCCCCCATCAGGGATGGACCTGACCTCATCGTTTACACCACCACCGTCAAGGCGTCCGGCTCCACGGTGAGCACCAGGCGCTTGGCCCGGCCGAGCCGGGTGCCATCAAGCCAAACTGGGGTCGGCCGGTCAAAGACGAGTTCTACCCGGCCCCTTCGCTGCACCCGCAAGGCGGGATGGGGAAGATGGGTCCCGCTCGCGGCCCGACGCCGAGCCACCAACCTGTCCTGCCAGCGGAGTCGGCCACTGGTCACATCGACCAAGCCGTCATTGGGATGGGCCCGAGGCCCGAGTTTCCAGCCTCCGAGCCACTCCGCGTTCATAGCCACCGCCGCCTCGCCGCGCCAGCCCCGACGATGGGCCACCAGATGCGCCACGAACCAGTAGGTGGCGCCGTCGGTCTCCACCCGTACCACGTCGATCGGTGCTCGCAGCGCGGCCGCGCTGTTCAATCGGTCGCGGCGGCATGGCCCGCCGAGCGTGGCACACAGATCGCCGCCGAGCAGGCCTATTTCACCCGGCTGTTCGCCCCGCCGACGCGCCTGCTCCACGTGGCCGCGTAGCGCGGCGTCGTCGCACACCACGGGAGCATCGCGTGCGAGCGGGCCGTTCTCGGCCCACGACTCACCGCGGCGGATGACCATGGCCCCAGGCCGAATAGGTTGAGATCGCGCTCATGGCGCGGCCACGTTCCCAGGATCGTCGACTCCCGCCGACGCCGCGACGACCCCGCGAAACAACGCCTCAGCAGCCTGGCGAGCCGCCGCCGCGGTCGCCGGCAGAGGGGCGATCTCGCCCATCTGCCGGAGCAGGTCCACCAGTTGCTTGATGTTGCGCACGAAATCTCCGCCGGAGAGCTCTTCGTCGCCAATAACCGCCTCGAGATCGCCACCGCAGGCCCAAGCGTGAGCCACCGCGGCAAAGCCGCCATCGAGCGCCCGGGTTGGCACGAGCAACGCCGACTCCTCGTGTTGACGAAGGCGATCCGCCAGACGCCCAATTGACCGGTAACGCTGCCGCGCGGTCGCCCCGGGCATCCACGATGGCGGCGGGACGGTGCGCGAGCGGTGTTCGTAGGTGAAGCACGATGCCAACGCCGCCACCGTGGCCGCGTCGAGGCCGTCGAAAAGTCCTCTGCTGAGCGACTCCACCACCAGCAGGTCGCACTCGTGATACAGCCTGGCCAGCGTCTGTCCCTTGACCGTGAGTTCCCATCCATCGACGAAGGACCATTGCCGCAACAAGGCGAGAAGCCGACCAAAGCGATGTGCCACCGAATCGGCGGTACCGTCGATGCGCCTGCTGAGCTCGCTCACCTCGGTCTGAATTCGCGCTAGGCGCAGCCCGAGCCGAACCAGGGAGTCCCTATCGCCATGGCTGTGCAACGGGTGATCCTGGACCGTTGCCCAGTGATGGCGGGCCAGGGTTGCCCCGGGGCCTTCGGTCACCTCCGAGCTGACCTCTCCCCCGCTGTCCTGCGGGCCCCCCTTTCGAGTCACTCGCACATCGCATCGCCGCAGGCGACGGACCACCTCCTGTTGGAAGCTGTGATCGTGAGGCTGGTAGGGCTGGGGCAGTTCGACGCCGGCGAGGCGGACAGGAGGATCCACGAAGTCGCTGGGTTGCAAGGTGATCAAACGCCGATCCGCGGTGATCACCCGGGTCAGGGTGCTGGTACGACGCTGAGCCACCGAGAGCACCACGACCGCTCGACCGTTCCAGGCGATGACGCTACCGGGGACCAATCGCTGCACCGCTACATCGATCACTCGCCGACGGCCGTCATCGACGCTGACCCCTTCACGGGCCAAGTTTCGAAGGTGGACGTAATGCAAAAGCTCGTCCGCGTCGACCGACGCCCCCGCCCGCAACCGTTGCAGATCGTCGCGTCGCTCGGCGAGCCGACCCTCGAGCTGCACGACCGTCCGGTCAGCCTGGTACTGGGCGAAACTGCGATTGAGTAGCCGATAGGCGTCGTCCTCGCCGTAGCGGCGGACCAGGTTCGCCGCCATGTTGTAGGTCGGCCGGAAAGCGGAACGCAGGAAGAACGTCTTGCTCGAGGCGAGACTTGCGACGTCCTCAAAGCTGACAAAGGGCGACCACAGCACCACGGCACGGCCGATTTCGTCGATGCCTCGACGGCCGGCCCGGCCGGTGAGCTGGGTGTACTCCCCCGGTGTCAAGGACTCGTGACGCTCACCGGTGAACTTCGTCAGCTTCTCGATGACCACCGTACGTGCCGGCATGTTGATGCCGAGGGCCAACGTTTCGGTAGCGAAGACGGCCTTGACCAAGCCCTGGACAAAACATCGTTCGACCGCCTCCTTAAACGGTGGCACCATGCCGGCATGGTGGGCCGCGATACCCGCTTCCAACGCGGCGGCGAAACGATCGAAGCCCAGCACCGCAAGGTCGGCGGGTGCAATCCCCTCCACATGTTCCGTCAGGATGCTGCGAATCCTGGTCCGCTCGTCGGCTGTGGTCAGGCGGATTCCAGCGTGCAAACACGACGTGGCGGCCTCGTCGCAGCCGTTGCGGCTGAACACAAAGTACAGCGCCGGCAGCAGATTCCGACCCGCTAGTTCCTCAATCACCTCCGCCCGGCGCGGTGTCCCAAAGCGGGTACGCGACCGGCCACGGGGACCGCGTTTGGGCACCACGGTGGCGTCGAAACGAGACCCCTCAGGATTGGGCCGACCGTCGACCAGCACCGGAACGAGGTGCAGTTGATGGGTGGCCCGATCCGCGGACAGATAGAGATGGTCAAGGCGAATGGGCCGTTCGGTCTCCACCACCACCTCGGTCGGGCCGCGCACGAGGGTGATCCAGTCTGCTAGCTCCTCGGCGTTGGACACCGTTGCGGACAGGCACACCAGTCGAACGTGGGACGGAAGGTGAATGATGACCTCCTCCCACACCGGACCGCGATAGGCGTCCTGGAGATAATGGACCTCGTCGAGCACGACGTAGGCCAGCGCATCAAGGCGAGTACCGGCGTAGATCATGTTGCGCAAAACCTCGGTGGTCATGACCACCACCGAGGCGTCGCCGTTGATGCTGTTATCGCCGGTAAGCAGACCGACTCGGTCGCTGCCGTGGGCCATAACCAGGTCGGCGAATTTCTGGTTCGACAAGGCCTTGATCGGGGTGGTGTAGAAAACCCGACGTCCCGCCGCCAGCGCCCGGTCGATGGCCTCCTCGGCCACCACAGTCTTACCCGAGCCCGTCGGCGCGGCTACCAGCACCGATACCCCTCGATCAAGCGCCGCTATGGCCTCACGCTGAAATCGATCGAGTTGGAAGGACCGCTGAGCGCTCACCCGCCGCGGGGCCCGGTCGATCCAGTCGGCGGGGCTGGTTTGGCCCCTACTTTGACCCGACGCCTGGCCCGCCGCCCCCGCACCCACCCGAAGATGATCGACGCCTCGTAAAGGAAGTACATCGGCACCGCCAGCGCCACCAGGCTGAAGAGGTCTCCGCCCGGTGTTATCACCGCCGCGCCGACCACGATGACGACGAAGGCGTGGCGTCGCCACCGGGTTAGCTGGTGATAGTCGAGGATTCCTACGAGCTGCAAGAACACCAGCAGCACGGGAAACTGGAAGCCCAGGCCGAAACCCACTGCGGTCTTGACGACAAAGGTGGCGTACTCGTTCACGGCGTAGAACTGGTCGACGTCGCCACCGAGACGAGCCAAGAAGTAGATGGCCTTGGGCAAGGTGAGCCACGCCAGAGCGCCACCGAGTAGGAACAGCACATAGGACGAGATCACGAACGGAGCAGCCAGACGCCGCTCCTTGCTGTACAAGCCCGGGGTGATGAACTGCCATAACTGGCGCAGCAAGTAGGGCAAGGCCAGTCCGACCCCGCCGTAGGCGGACACCGTCAGCCTGGTCGACAACGCCGCGATGGGGTTGGTGGCCATGACCCGGCACTGCGCGCTGGCAGGACAACTCGACTCCAGCATGTCCACCAGGAGGTCGACGATGTAGGGGTAGAGGAACCACATCACCAGCGCCGCCACCGCCACCGCCACCGCGGCGTGGATAATGCGGCTACGGAGCTCCCGAAGGTGCTCCATCAGGGTCATGGACTCGAGCTCGTTCTTGGCCGGCTGTTCCTCCCCATGGAGGCGGGTGAGAACGCTCATACTTCCGCCGGGCCACCCGAACTGGGCGCAGACTCGTCGTCACGGCCGGTGGGGACCGCGGGACGTTCAGGCGGCGCCACCCCGGCGCGAGCGGCCGGAGTCTCAGGCAGGACCGGGCGAGGCGGTGTGAGGTGACCCATCCCCGGGCCGAGGTCGCTCTGGGGGCTGGCGCTGGCCATTTCCGCCGAGTGCGCCTTGTTGGTCCTGTCGGGCATTGCCGGACGCGGGTGCATCGGCATATGGGGCTTCAAGCGCGATTCCAGCGGATCGGTGACCTCATCGAGCGCCGACTTGAACTCCTTCTGGAAGCCGTTGGAGAGATCACGAATCTGGGCCATGACCTTGCCCACGGATCGAGCCGCCCCGGGCAAGCGCTCGGGACCCAAAACGACCAGCGCAATGATAAGGACGATGACCAGCTCACCGCCGGTCACATTGAACATGGTGGGAGTCTACCGTCCGGTGAAAGTTCGATCCGCTCCCGGAGTGGCGCCGCGGCTGAGGCGTTCGTGCAGCGCCCGGGTCTGCTCGCGGACCGCCGCTACAGCCGTGGCCGCATCCGCCGCGCCCATGGTGGCCGACGCCAGCGTGTCGGTCAGCTTTTCGAGGCCTTGGCCATCACGGGTTTTCCGGGTGATGGTGGCGGCCACGCGGATCACGCACCACGACACTGCACCCAACACCGCGGTGGCCACCAGCCAGCCGACCATCGTCATGGGCGCTAAGGCTAGCGCGACGTTCGAGGAAGGTCCTCAGCTCTCCCCGATGGAAGCCAGCTCAGACAATGCACCCCGGAAGGCATCCTCGTCGTACAACGTCTGGTGGAAATCCAGCAGGTCGTCGTGGGTTATGGCGGCACCCCGGCGAGGCTCGCGCAGCTCGGCGGGCAGGTCCCAGGTCGACATTTCGACACCGGAAGCGACCAGAAGCTCGATCGTGCGGGGCTCGGCCGGCTTCACCACCACCATGCGGCACCGAGGGCATCGAAACGAGTACGTGCCCTGGTTGTCATGAGAGCACACCCGTACCCGGACGTCGACCATGGTCAGCTCTACGTCGCCGCACTCGGCACAGCTTGCCCGTATGGTGGCCATTCATCCTCCTCAGCCGGTCCGGCTCAAAATCAAGATCGACCGGCACAGGTGCTGGCGACGTGGGTGGTTCATCGACGCAGCTTCAGGGTGGCCTTGAGCACCATTTGTGGGATTGCAGATAGCCCAAATGGGAGACGTGCAATTCATGTGCGCGCTGGTTCAATGCCCGGCGAGCGGACAGGATGGTTCCGATGTCTCGTCTGCCGCGGTTGTTGCGTCCCCCCATCGGATTTGCCCATCGGGGGGCCAGCGCGCATGCCCCGGGGAACACCCTGGAGGCCTTTTCGCTGGCCAGGCGGCTCGGGGCGAGTGGCCTCGAGGGAGACGTGTGGCTCACCGCGGATGGTGTGGCGGTCCTCGACCATGACGGCAAGGTGGGTGGCCTCCTCCGCCGACGGCGGGTCCGGGAGGTCAACCGCAAAGCGCTACCGCCGCACATCCCCACGTTGGCCGAGCTTTACGACACGCTCGGCACCGATTTCGATTTATCCCTCGATGTGAAGGAACCGGCGGCGGTCTATCCGATCATCGCCACCGCACGAGCCGCGGGGGCCGAGCATCGTCTCTGGCTATGTCACCCGAAGCTCGAGGTGCTCGCGTCGTGGCGCACGCTATCCGAGGGCGTAAAGCTGGTCGACTCGACCAGGTTGAAATATCTGACCGAAGGACCGGAACGACGAGCGGCCCGCCAGCGCTCGCTCGGCGTCGATGCGATCAACCTCCATTACGGCGACTGGAGTGGCGGCCTCATCGCCTTGTTCCACCGCTTCGAGCGCTACACCCTGGGCTGGGACGCCCAACTCCCGCGGGTTATCGACGAACTGCTCGACTGCGGTATTGACGGGGTCTACAGCGACCATGCAGACCGCCTGGCCGATGCCCTCGAGCGCTTACAGGCCGCCGAATCGGGTGATGGGCCACCAACGTAGCAACGCCTCGCCCCGCACTGACGTCTGGTCCACCAAACCGAATACTCGGCTGTCTTGGGAGTTGCCCCGGTTGTCTCCCATGACCCAAATGGCGCCTTGGGGCACCTTCACGGGTCCGAAATCGCTGGTCAGAGCAAGGCCGCTGACCCATGGCTCGGCCAACAACCGCTCGTTCACGAACACCCGGCCCATTCGTCCCTGCACGACTTCGCCCGGTAAGCCAATAACCCGTTTGATCAGGTCGGAATCTTCAATGACCCCGTCAAGGCCATCGGGTCGGGCAAACACCACCACGTCGCCACGCTCCACGGGGCCTAGGTGATAGGCGGGTTTGAACACCAACACCCGATCGTCGATGCCCAGGGTGGGTTCCATTGATCGCGACGGAATGAGGAAGGCCTGAAAGAGAAACGCCTTCACCACCAGCGCCATCAACAGCGCTCCGGCCACCAGCGCGATCCACTCCACTGCGTCGATGCTCCACGGCCTCGCTGATCGCTGCGGCCCACCGAGGACTACTGGCTTGCGCAGTTCAGGCTCGAGCGCCGCTGAGGGCAGCCGCGGTGCATCTTGAAGCGGGGCATGGGCGATGGCGGGCCGGCGAGCGCGAGGCAGGGCCAACAGTGCCGCCGCTTCCGGGGCCGCCGGGGTCCTGCCTGTTCGCGCCGCGGGGTTGCCGCCAGCGCCACGATCGGACACCACCATCGTCATGGCCTCATCGGTGGATGCGGTCTTGGCCGACATCGGTGTCCGGCCCGTCTGCTCCGATCACATCCATCCCGACGAGGGTAGCGTCTCGACCGCGGAGCCTCGGGGCCATCAATCAGCGTCGGTAGCGTTGAAGTATCCGCTCGGCCGCCCGAGGTCCAATGTCGATATCCAGCGGTGGATCAGCGTGCACCACCACGGCATCGGTCCCAAGCCGCACGAGCAGCCGCTCCAGCCACGCTGGCGCGCTGATGGCCAGGGTAACCCGCAGGCGCTCCCCATCGAGGGCCTCGACCTTCTCATAGGGATAGTGCTCGACCAGCCACCGCGCCGCGGGCTCAATCTCGAGCACCACCCGAGGATCTTCAGCACGCGGGTGGTACACACTGTCTTGCGGTCCCGCGACACGATCCGCCGGTGGGCTGAACTGCTGGTCAGTGACCGTGGCGGATTCGATCCGGTCGAGTCGGAACAGCCGATCGCCCTGGGCGGTGTGGCAGGTGGCGGCGAGATACCACTGGCCGCCATCGGCGTACACCCGGTGGGGGTCCACCAGACGGCGGGTTTGGGCGTCGCGACCGTAGCTGTAATAGCCCAGTTCCACCCGACGATGTTCGGCGACCGCCTCCCGCAGCAACTCCAGTAACTCCGGCCTGGCCTCCCCCAAGCGGACCTCGAGCACCGTCTCGGTGTCGATGCCCAGCACAGCAGCGAGCTTGGCCAAGCCCCGCGCCAACGGCGCGTCGGGATCGGTCTGACCCCACGGAGCCATGGACGAACCCGCGGCGATGAGTGCCAGCGCCTGATCGGGCGTAAGTCTCATGGGACGAGCGAAATAGTCCGCGAGGCGGATGAACACCCGGTCGTCCTCAATGATCACGTCGATCAGCTCGTCGGGGGTGAAGGGATACAGCCCGACCATGAACACCACATCGAGGTCCGCGAGTAGCTGCGACCGAGTCAGTCCGAATCGAGTGCAGATCTCCTCGATGGTTGGTCCCTCGCGGGCCGCTATCCACGGCACGATGGACAGCAGCCGCCGGACCCGATCCCCCGCCGTGACTCGCGGCCGACGGGCAGCATCGGTCATTGTTGCTCCAAAGCTTCGAGCCAGCGGATGATCTCTTGGCGCAGCGCTGGCGGCCCGATGACCTCGGCGTGGTCGAGGAAGGTCAAGACCAAACCGCGGAACGCCTCGACGTTTCGAACCTCGACCACAAACAGGGTCCGACCCGCAGCGTCGGTGCCTCGCACCGACTCCTCGCCGAGGTGCCGCCGGGCCGACATCGCCTGGTCGGCATCGACGGCCACCTCCGCCCAAATCGGCTCGGCCGAACCAAGCTGCCATGAGCGCAGGGCCACGCCGGGGTGGGGTTGTGAGGGTGCCACGAAGCTCTGCCCAACGACAACCGCGACCTCACCCTCGATGCGCTCCACCCGAAAGGAGCGGCCTTCGTTACGTTGGCGGTCATGGCCCGACAGGTACCACCGACCACGTTGGTAATCCAGGCGATGCGGCTCGATGGCGCGCTCCGAGCCGTTGTAGCTGAAGGTGACGGGGTGTCGCTCAACCAGCGCGGTAAACAGTTCCATCAGCCGCCCGTCCACGGGAACTCGGGCCAACGGCTCGTCGCCGGCCACGGCGGCGGCGATGGCCTCCTCCTCCATGGCGCCCAGGCGTACCCCGGCCAAGGCTTGCAATGCCTCGTCGGAAGACACCCCCTCGAGGCGCACCGCATGAGCCGCGAAGTGCAACGCCGCCAACTCGTCTGCCTCAAGGCCCGGGTCGCGCAGCGCGTAGTCCTCCGGCGGGATTCGGTACCCCTCCGTCCAGTGGCCCTCGAACTGCACCGGTAGCAGCCGGAGCGGAATGCCCATCTCGCGTAGGTCGTCTTTGTCCCGTTCGAAGGCCCGGCGGAAGCTGCCAAGGTCCTCGGGGTAGCCCGGCACCCGACGCCGAATCTCGCTCGCGGTCAACGGGCGTTCTGCGGCGAGCAAAGCGGCGGAGAGGTTCAACAGCCGTTCGACCTTCGCCGCGCTCACGGGCTGACCTTCATAAGGAGGCGATCAGCTTGTCGACTCGCTCGTCCTCGTAACGGAAGGGGTCTTTGCACAGCACGGTGCGCTGCGCTTGATCGTTGAGCTTCAGGTGCACCCAGTCCACGGTGTAGTCCCGCTTGCGCTGCTTGGCCTGACGGATGAAGTCGCCCCGCAGCTTGGCCCTCGTTGTCTGCGGGGGAAGGTCCATGGCGGCGTTGATGTCTTCGTCGGTGCAGATCCGCTCTACCAGGCCACGATCGGACAGCTTGTAGAACAGGCCCCGATCGGTGCTCACATCGTGGTATTGCAGGTCGATCAGGGCCACCTTGGGGTCCGCCAGGGCAAGGCCGTGGCGTTCCCGGTAGGCCTCGATGAGCTTGTGCTTGATGACCCAGTCGCATTCCCGATCCAGCTTCAGAGGATCGGTCTCCAACGCCGTCATGCAGTGTTGCCACATACCAAGTGCCTTGGTCTCCAGTTCGTCGAAACCCTTGGTGTCGGCATAGCGCAGCGCCCGCTGCAAATACTCCGACTGGATGTCCAACGCGCTGAGTTCACGGCCGTTGGCGAGTCGCACGGTGCGCCGGCAGGTCATGTCGTGACTGATCTCACGAATGGCCCGGATCGGGTTCTCCAAGGTCATGTCCCGCAACACCACCGAGGGATCCTCCAGCATGCGCAGCAGGATCGAGCACACGCCCACCTTGAGGAACGTGGCGTAGTCGCTCATGTTGGAATCGCCGACGAGGACATGCAAACGCCGGTAGCGCTCGGCATCGGCATGCGGCTCGTCCCGAGTGTTGATGATCGGACGGCTCCGCGTCGTGGCCGAGGAAACCCCTTCCCAGATGTGCTCGGCCCGCTGCGATACGCAATACATCGCCCCCCGCGCCGTCTGCAACACCTTGCCCGCACCGGCATAGATCTGACGCGAGACCAAGAACGGGATGAGAACCTCGGCGTAGTAGCTGAAATCGTCGTGTCGGGACGTGAGGTAGTTCTCGTGGCAGCCGTAGCTGTTACCGGCGGAATCGGTGTTGTTCTTGAACAGGTAGATGACCCCGCGGATGCCTTCTTCCTTCAGCCGTTGCTCCGCCGACTCGAGCATCTGCTCCAGGATGCGCTCTCCCGCCTTGTCGTGCACCACGATGTCGTAAAGCGAATCGCACTCCGGAGTGGCGTACTCAGGGTGAGAGCCGACATCGAGGTAAAGCCGCGCACCATTGGTAAGGAACACGTTCGAACTACGGCCCCATGACACCACCCGACGGAACAGGTAGCGGGCGACCTCATCGGGGCTCAGCCGACGCTGGCCCCGCAGCGTGCAGGTGACGCCGTATTCGTTTTCGATGCCGAAGATGCGACGCTGCATGCCAGCACGGTAGCTCGCGCTGCATGCCCGGTAACGGCGCAATGCTGGCCTCGAAGAGATGGATCAGACTTCAGTGGCGATCGGTGGTGGTGCGGCACCGGCCAGAACGGCATCAACCTCGGCATCGGTGTAGCGGCGAAAACACCGCCGCAACCCGTCCCGTTCGAGGACCGCGACCTCAACGTCATCTCCGACCAGGGTGCGCTCAGGGCCGGCCAGCGCCCCAACGGCCAGCCGCAAAGCGTCGGCGGAGTTCAGTTCGTCACTCCAGCCGGCCTCAATCCGCTCGGCCACCGAATCGGCGTCTCCTCCGAGTGCGACATAGCGGCGCTCGTCGACAACGGTGCCGTCATAAAGGAGGTGGTAGAGCTGGTCATCGGCCCGGGCGGCGGCGACCTCGGCCACCAGAATCTCCACCTCCAGCGGCTTCATCTCGTGGGTGAAGATCTGGCCCAGCATCTGGGCGTAGGCGTTGGCCAGGCTGCGGGCCTCAACGTCCTCGCGGGAGTAGCTGAAACCCTTGAGGTCGGCGTGACGAACGCCGGCTATACGCAGCTGGTCGAACTCGTTGAAGCGGCCCACCCCGGCGAAGCCGATGCGGTCATAGATCTCCGCCACCTTGTGCAGGGTGTTGGACGGATTCTCGGCGCAGATGAGGATTCCCTCCTCGCACACCAGAGCGGCCAAGGACCGCCCCCGGGCGATGCCCTTGCGGGCATAGTCCGCCTTGTCTTTCATCAGTTGCTCGGGGGCAACGTAGAACGGCATGCTCATGACCGGGCCTCCAGAAACCGAACGGACCTGACAGCAGCAAGGACGATCATGACGTGACCGTGGCCGATCCGCCGGACTCCGTGGACATACGACCGAGGAGCGAAGCGAACCGACCCGAGATCGACTCGCTGCTTTGACGATCGAAGCCCGCTTCGCTGATGGTGGCGACGATTGGATAGATACCCCGAATGGGATCGGGGCCACCCGTAGCAGAGTCCTCGTCGGCGGCTTGGAACAGCGCAGACAGAACCAGGTCGATGGCGTCGCCGGCGTTGAGATCGCTGCGATAGCCCATCTTGACCACCGTCGCCGCGAACAGCGACCCCGAGCCGGTGGCGGCGTAGTTGGTCTCCTCGTAGCGGCCGCCAGTCACGTCGTACTGGAAGAGCCGACCGTACCCCCGGCGCAGGTCGTAACCGGCAAACAGCGGCACCACCACCAGGCCTTGCATCGCCATCGGCAAGTTGGCCCGGATCATGATCGAAAGCTGGTTGGCCTTGCCCTCGAGGGACAACGCCTGGCCTTCGACCTTCTCGTAATGCTCCAGTTGCAGCTGGAACAGGCGGACCATCTCCATGGCCGGACCGGCCGCGCCGGCGATGGCCACCCCGGAGTGGCGGTCGGCCGGGTACACCTTCTCCATGTCACGGTGGCTGATCAGGTTGCCCGAAGTGGCCCTTCGGTCCCCCGCCATGACCACCCCATCGACATAGCGCACGGCGACTACGGTCGTCCCGTGGGTGATGTCAAGCCCGTGACCGCCCGCCAGCGGCGTGGGGACGGGCGGTTGCACGCCAGCCCGCGCCATGAGCGCGGCAAAACTTGGACCTGGGTCGTCCTCTGCTCTGAACATAGGAAGCACAGGGCGCAGAGTACCGGTTCTACCCTCGTTGTCCCACCCCGATGGATTCAGACCATCGACGAGACGTCGGAACGAACCTACTGTCCGCCCTTTTGGATGTAGCTCTTCACGAAATCCTCGGCGTTGGTCTCGAGCACGTCATCGATCTCGTCAAGCAGGTCGTCGAGGTCAGCCTTGAGCTTCTCCCCTGTTTCCGATTTGGCGGGCGCATCGATGATCGCCTCGTCGGACCGCTGAGGGGCGGGCCGCTGCTTCTGAGTCCGTTCCGGCATTGCGAGTCTCCCTACCTGTCATGAACCGAGCCGTCGAAGCAGCTCGGACGATGTCTCGCACTCTGCGAGCAGACTACCCACATGGGCCTTGGTGCCGCGCGTTGGTTCCATCATCGGGACCCGCCGCAACGGGTCGTCGCCAATGTCGAACACCATCGAATCCCAGTTCGCCGCCACGATGTCATCGGCCCATTTCTGCAGACACTTCCCTCGAAAGTACGCCCGAGTATCCTCCGGCGGCTCGCTCACGGCGATGAGCGCATCGGCGTCCTTCACCAGCGTCTCGACGCCGAGCCGACTGAACAATGACTTGGTCGGCCGCAGGTCGTGGTATTGCAGGTCCATGGCGGCCATCCGGGCGTCGCTCCAGCGCAGATCGTGGCGTTCTCGGTAGCCGTTGATCAGGCGGTATTTCGCCACCCAGTCAAGCTGGTCGGCGAGTTGCATCGGGTCGGTTTCGAGCTTGGTGAGCACCTCCTCCCAACGTTGCAGTACCGCTGAGCCGACGGCTTCGCCCCCGATGCATTCCAGGCCGCGTTCCTCGGCATAGCCGCGGGCCCACCCGAGGTACTCCCATTGCATGTCCAGCGCCGTGATGCTGCCGCCGTCACTGAGTCCGAGCGGACGGCGCAGGCTCAGGTCGTAGGACACCTGGCGCATGGCCAACACGGGGTCCTCAAGCACGAAGGTGCGATCGAGATAGCCATCCTCGATCATGCACAGCACCAGAGCCGTTGGGCCGACCTTCAGGAAGGTCGACACCTGCGAGAGGTTGGCATCACCCACGATCACATGGAGGCGGCGATACTTCTTGGCATCAGCATGGGGCTCATCGCGGGTATTGACGATTGGCCGCTTGAGAGTGGTTTCCAGGCCGACTTGCTCCTCGAAGAAATCGGCCCGCTGAGTGAGTTGAAACGGTACTTGCTGCGATGAGATGCCAACCGCCTCCGAACCGACCTTCCCGGCACCGGTGTAGATCTGCCGGGTGACGAAGTGCGGCATGACCTGGGCCACGACCCGCGAGAACGGGGTGGTGCGGTCCATGAGATAGTTCTCGTGGGTGCCGTAGCTGTTGCCCTTACGATCGGAGTTGTTCTTGTAGACGACGATTTCCTCGCCCTCCGGCAGCGCCGCGTTGGCCTGCCGCATCGACTCAACAAGGATCATCTCTGCCGCGCGGTCGTACAGCACCACGGTCAGCGGATCGGCGCATTCGGGGGTGGAGAGCTCCGGATGGGCATGATCCACGTAGTAGCGAGCACCGTTGGTCAGCACAGCATTGACCAGGTGGGTTTCCACTTCTGAGGACATGGCGGCGAAAATGTTCAAACCCCGGGCGTCATTGGCTGGGGTTTCATCAACGAAGTCCCAACCAACCCGAGGAATGGGCGACGCCGTGCCGGAGCGATCGAGCGAGTTGATGTACGCATTGATCAGCAGCGAGGACGCCGCGATGGGGTTCGAGTCCCCGGCTCGACGATGGAAGATGCCGAACTCGGTCTCCATGCCGATGATCTTGCGCAGGGCCATTGGGCGTTCCCGTCCCGTCTCGAGGTCGTTGACGGTCACCCTAATGGGCACCTGCACGTGTCTGGGCGCGAACCTCGAGTTCATCCACCAGGCGCAATGACCACCTTCAGGATCGCCGCCAGGGACCGTCGTCGCTGCGAGGTTCCTTGGGCAGGCCCAGGACGCGCTCTCCGATGATATTTCGCTGAACTTGGCTCGTACCGGCGTAAATCGTGCCCGCACGGGCCCGCATGGACACCTCGTTCCACGAACGCGACGAGGAGGGCGAGCCGACGGCGTCACCGGCGATCCCCGACGCCGCCGCCCGACCGGACATGATCATGGCTTCGGCGCCGTGGATGTCGACCGCAAGCTGGGTCACCTCCCGGTGGTACTCCGACCACAGCAGCTTCATCAGGGAGGACTCGGGACCAGGCCGGTCTCCGGCCAGGGTTCGGGTGAGGGTCCGCATCCCTAGGTAGCGCATCGCCTCGACGCGACTGTGGCACCAGGCCAGCTTCTGGCGGATCAACGCATCGCGGGTGCGGCCCCGCTCCCGAGCGACGTCGACCAGCCGGTCGAGTTCCTCCCGGTAGGTAATGAACAGCGAAGTGGCCCGGCCACCGCGCTCGAAGCCCAGCAGCGTGTTGGCCACCGCCCAGCCGTTATCTACCTCGCCGATCACATTGGTCTTGGGCGTCCGGGCGTCGGTGAAGAAGACCTCGTTGAACTCGTGCCCGCCGATGATGTTGACGATCGGTCGGACCTCCACGCCGGGTTGGTTCATTGGCACCAGCAGGAAGCTGATTCCGGCGTGCTTTAGGTTGTGCGGGCTGGTGCGGCAGAGCACGAAGATCCAGTTGGCGGTGTGTGCGCTCGAAGTCCAGATCTTCTGGCCGTTGATGACCCACTCGTCGCCATCGAGTTCCGCCCGGCACCCGAGATTGGCCAGGTCCGAGCCGGCGTCGGGTTCGGAGTATCCCTGGCACCAGCGATCCTCACCGGACAGGATGCGGGGGATGTAGTGGCGCTTTTGCTCCTCGGTGCCCCACACCATGATGGTGGGCCCGACCATGCCAATCCCGAATCCATCATTGGGTACACCCTGGGGTACGCCGGCACCGGCGAACTCCTCATTGATGATGACCTGCTCGATCTGGCTGAGGCCTACCCCGCCGTACTCCGACGGCCAGGCCACCGCGAGCAGGCGATTGTCGGCCAGGGTCCGACGCCACGTCTCGACAAATCGGCTGCGCTCGGCCGGGTCGAGCGCGCCGAGACCCTGCCACTCCACGGGCAGGTGTTGCGCCAGAAACGCCTTGATGCTGGCTCGAAAAACCTCGGCCTCCGCGCTGTAGGTCGGATTCATCGCATGCTCCCCGATGCTCAACGGCGGTGCCTCCGCTCAGGTTCTTCACGCTATTGCGCACGCTCCCGTAGGGCGAACTGTGCGGCCGGAGAAGGTCGCGTCCGCAACGGGGCGGGTGGGCGGCGGCGCAGCACGCCGGGCATTGGGCAGCTCCCGATAACCTCTCGGTCATGGCAGTTGTGGGGTTTGTGGGCCTTGGGGTGATGGGCGCGCCGATGGCAGGGCATCTCGCCGCGGCAGGCCACACCGTCACGTGCTACAACCGGACCGAAGCGAAGGCCGCGGCCTGGGTGCAGTCCCATGGCGGCCAATCCGCGGCCTCCCCTCGGCTCGCCGCGGAGGGCGCCGACGTGGTGTTTCTTTGTGTCGGCCGCGACGACGATGTTCGAGCGGTGGTGTTCGGGCCGGACGGGGTGCTGGCCTCCATGAGGCGGGCTTCGGTGCTGGTCGACCACACGACGGCGTCGGCCGACATCGCCCGCGAGCTCGCCGCCACCTGTCACGCTCACGGCCTCGGCTTTGTCGACGCGCCGGTGTCGGGCGGACAGGCCGGGGCAGTCAACGGATCATTGACGGTGATGTGCGGGGGCGAGCAGGCGCACTTCGACGCCGTGGCTCCGGTGATGCAGGCCTATGCCAAGGCGTGCACCCTTATGGGCCCATCCGGAAGCGGTCAACTGACCAAGATGGTGAACCAACTCGCCATCGCTGGGGTGGTGCAAGGCCTAGCGGAGGCCATGCACTTCGCCGCCCGGGCTGGTCTCGATGTCGACCAGGTGATCGACGTGATCGGCAAGGGCGCGGCCCAGTCCTGGCAACTCGACAACCGAGGCCGCACCATGTGGCGCGGCGAGTTCGATTTTGGATTCGCCGTGAAATGGATGCGCAAAGACCTGCAGATCTGCCTCGATGCCGCCCGCGACAACGGCGCCAGGCTCCCTCTTGCCGCCCTTGTCGACCAGTTGTATGCCCAGGTCACCGCCCGTGGCGGCGAACGATGGGACACCTCCAGCCTGGTTCATCTGCTCGACAACCCGTGAGCGGTGGACCCCCATCGCTAGCGCGGGCAGCGTTAAGGTCTGCTTTCATGACGACCCGGCCGGTCTCCTCCGCCGGACTGACTAGGAGGACAGCACGATGACGGTGGTCTGGCGTGACTTCTCGTCGTTGACTCGGCCCTTTCTGATTCTCGCCTTCGAGGGTTGGTTCGACGTGGCCGAAGCAGCAACCGGCGCGGTTCGTTGGCTCGCCAACCACTACGACGCTGACGACATCGCCGGCATTGATCCGGAGCCCTATTTCGATTTCACCGCCCGGCGGCCCGTAGTCAAGCTCGTCGACGGCGAGCGCATCATCGAGTGGCCGGCCAACGACTGCTCCGTGGCCCGCCTCCCCCAGCACGGCCATGACCTGGTGCTGTTGTCGGGTATCGAGCCGCACCTGCGCTGGAACAGCTTCACCACCGATCTCATCGAGGTGGCTCGTACCACCGGAGCAGAGATGGTCATCACCCTCGGAGCGATGGCCGACGCAGTTCCCCACACCCGCCCGTCGATGGTCAAAGGAAGTTCCACTTCGGTCGAACTGGCCAGCCGACTGGGCCTGGACCGGCCGAGCTACCAAGGACCAACGGGTCTCATCGGGGTCTTGCATGACCGGCTCGACCGCGAGCAGATTCCGGTCATCTCCTTGCGGGTCGCCGTGCCTCATTACGTGGCGACCTCGCCCAATCCCAAAGCAACCCTTGCCGTGCTGCGTCACCTCGAGCACGTGACCGGCGTACCGACCGAGCACGCTGGCCTGGTAGAAGCGGCGGTCGCCTGGGAGCAGAAGGTGAACTCCGCCGTCACCGCCGATGACGAAGTGAGCCGCTACGTCAGCCGGTTGGAAGAACAGGCCGACCGCCGCCTAGCCGAGCAATTGCCCAGCGGCGACGATCTCGCGGCAGAGTTCGAGAAGTTCCTCCGCGAGCACCGCCCGGACGAGCCCGGTGCCTGATGGGGCGGCACCGACCGCCCCGGCCACAGACAGCCTGGCGGCCTTTTTGCCGACGGTAGCGGACGCCGACGGCTTGCTCGACGGATTCCTCGCCTACAGCCGGCTGCGCAATCTCGACCTCTACCCTCACCAGGAGGAGGCGATGCTCGAACTGTTCGGTGGGGCCAATGTCATCCTGGCTACACCGACCGGCTCGGGAAAGAGCCTGGTGGCGCTGGCAGCGCATTTCATGGCCATCGCCACCGGCCAGCGCTCGTGGTACAGCGCCCCTATCAAGGCGCTGGTATCGGAGAAGTTCTTTGCCCTGTGCCGCGAACTCGGCTCGCACAATGTGGGCATGATCACCGGCGATGCCGCCATCAACCCTGAGGCGCCGGTTATCTGCTGCACAGCGGAGATACTCGCCAACCTTGCCCTTCGTCACGGTGCCGATGCCCCCGTGCAAGACGTGGTCATGGACGAGTTCCACTACTACGGCGACCGCAGCCGGGGCTGGGCGTGGCAGGTTCCGCTGCTGGAACTGCCCAAGGCCCGGTTCCTGCTCATGTCCGCCACTCTTGGTAACACCCGTGACCTGCAGGTTGCGCTCCAAGAACGGACTGGCCGCCGTACCGTGCTGATTGGAGACGCCCCCCGTCCCGTCCCCCTCGACTTCGAGTACCGCGAGTCGCCGCTGCACGAATCGCTGGCCGAGATTGTGGCGGCCAACAAAACTCCTGCCTACCTGGTGCATTTCACGCAGGCCGCGGCCACGGAAGCGGCGCAGAGCCTGATGTCGGTCGATGTGCTCTCCAAAGAGGACAAGCAGGCGGTGAAGGCCGCCGTCGGAAGGTTCCGTTTCGACTCTCCCTTCGGCAACGACCTCCGCCGTTACGTGCAGCACGGCATCGGCGTGCATCACGCCGGCATGCTGCCCAAGTACCGCCTGTTGGTCGAGAAGTTAGCCCAGCAAGGGCTGCTCAAAATCATCTGCGGTACCGACACCCTGGGCGTCGGTATCAACGTACCAATCCGTACGGTACTGTTCACGCAGTTGTGCAAGTACGACGGTGAGCGGGTTCGGGTCCTGTCGGTTCGCGACTTCCAACAGATCGCCGGACGGGCGGGTCGACAGGGCTTCGACGTAGCAGGCTCGGTATGGGTACAGGCACCTGAACACGTCGTGGAGAACCTTCGGGCCGACGCCAAGGCGGCCACCGACCCGGCGAAAAAGAAGAAGTTCGTCCGTAAGAAGCCACCCGAGTTCGGCTACGCCGCCTGGGATCGCCACACCATGGATCGCTTGGTCAACGGTTCACCGGAACCCTTGCAGTCCAGCTTCGCCGTGTCCCATGCCATGCTGCTCGAACTTCTCGATCGCCCCGGTGACGGCTGCGCCGCAGTTCGCCACTTGCTGCTGCACAACGACGAACCACGCAAGGCCCAGCGCCGACACATTCGCCGGGCCATCGCCATCTACCGCTCCTTGCTGGCGGGCGGCATCCTGGAGAAGCTCGACCATCGTGACAACTACGGCCGCACCATCAGGGTCAACCTCGAGTTGCAGGCCGAATTCCGCCTCAATCAGCCGCTCTCCCCCTTCGTGGTGGAGATGATCGACCAACTCGACCACGACGCGGACACCTATCACCTCGACGTGTTATCCGTCGTGGAGTCAGTGCTCGAACAACCGATGGTGGTGTTGGCCCAGCAGCTGAACCACATCAAGCAGGAAGTCCTGCAACGGCTGAAATCCGAGGGCGTCGAATACGAACAGCGCATGACGGTCCTAGCCGAACTCGAATGGCCCAAGCCATTGCGTGACCAGCTGTATGAAGCGTTCAATCGGTTCCGGACCCGTCATCCTTGGGCCGGCGAAGAGACCGTGCGTCCTAAAGCGGTGGCCCGGGAGCTGTTCGAAGAGGCGATGACCTTCCGGGAGTACATCGGCTACTACGGCCTCAAGCGGTCCGAAGGGGTGCTGCTGCGCTACCTCTCCGACGTCTACAAGGCTCTCATCCAGAACGTGCCCGATTGGCACCGCAGCGACGAACTCGACGAGCTCACCGAATGGCTCGGCGAAACGGTGCGCGGAGTGGACTCCTCCTTGCTCGACGAATGGGAGCGGTTGCGCGATCCCGATCTCACCTCCAGCGAGCTGGCGGACGCTGCTGCCGCCGCGACGGGTGACTACGACGTGACGGCCAACCGAAGGGCCTTCGCGGTGCTGGTACGCAACGCCTCCTTCGCCTGGATCCAGGCCCTGGCCCGAGGGGACAGCGCGCGCCTGCCGCCAGCCCTCGTACAGGCCGCCGTCGGCTACTTCGCCGAGTTCAGCCAGTTGCGCACCGACCCCGTCGCCCGCCAGCGTCGCTGGTTCCAATTCGACCCTGCGAGCGGAGCGATCACCCAACAACTCGTCGACCCTGACGAATTCGGCGAGTGGCGCATCAAAGCCCACGTGGATTGGGACGCCTCGCGCGAAGACGGCCGGGCGGTGCTGCTCTTCGATGCACTCGACCGGCTTTGAGCTCGTTCATCGACGCGGCGCACGAACGCTCCCGGCGAGCCACTGGGTGAAGCGTTGTTGGCCCGGCGATGGGTAACAGTGGCCCGGCGGGCTGCACCGGAGGCCCGTCTACCTAGGCGACACCATGGCAGGGCGAACCATGGTGCTTCGGCGTTTGAGCGCGGCCATGCTCGGACGGCAAGACCAAGGCCTGTCACTGGATCCTGGCCCGGGCCGCGTGCCAGTGACCGGCCGCGTCCGGCGGGCCACGGCCGATGTGCTCGCCGACAAGCCATGGGTGCACTGGCCGCGGCATCAACGCTGACTAGTCTGCGGCGCCACGGATTCGGGGGACACCGGGTCCGTACTTACAAGGAGACACTATGCAACGACGGAGCGTTTCGCTTCGCCTCGGGACCAGCGCGGTCCTCGGTCTGTCACTGGTCGCTGCCGCATGTGGCGGCGGGGGCAGTGATGGCGGGGATTCGGCCACGGGGATCACGGTCGACAAGGGGGTTCAAGATGCCTTGAGCTCGACGACGACGCCGGGAAGCGCCACGACTGTGGCGGCCAAGCCTGAGCCAAAGACGATGGACGAGTGGGAGAAGCTCTGGACTGCGGAGCGTGCCGCCGTCGTCAAGCGGATCAAGGACAACAAGTGGGGCTTGTCCGCGGATGGCAAGACCGTCACCGGCCCTGAGGGCTTCACCATTGACGTGTCCAAGTGCGCTGTGGGTTGGAGCAACACCGAGGGTCTCACCGACACCGCCTTCAAGGTGGGCGGGACCCTGGCTCTGTCCGGCACCCTGGCCGACTACGGCAACTACGGCAAGTCGATCGACACTTTGCTCGCCTATTACGGCGACAAGGGCGCGTTCAAGGATTCCAACGGCAAAACCCGTAAGGCGGTCTATATCCAAAAGGATGACGCCTACGACCCGGCCAAGACGATCCCGCTCGTGGACGAGTTGCTCGACTCGGAGAAGGCGTTCGCCATCTGGACGTTGGGCACCGGCCCGACCATGAAGACCTACGACAAGCTCAACCAGCGCTGTGTGCCAGACCTGATCGCCATGACCGGCCACCCGGCTTGGGCCGATCCGATCAACCACCCATGGACCTCCGGTGCGCCGGTTCCGTCCTACACCACCGAGACCCAGCTGTGGGGCACCTTCATCGAGCAGCGCCTCGGTGAGTTCCCCACCGACAAAAAAGTCGTGGTGTGCGCCCTGGTCATGAACAATGACTTCGGCAAGGTGTACGACGCGGGCTTCCGTTCCTACGTGGCGCAATCGGCCAAACTCAAAGACCGGGTCGAGTTCGTCACGGAGACCATCGAGCCCACCGCTCCCACCATCACCGACCCGATGACCACCTTGGGTTCGAAGAACTGCGCGTTCTACATCGCCATGACCGCAGGCACGTCCTGCACCCAGTCCGTCGTCGAAGCGGCGCAGAACGGGATGAAGGAAAAGGTCAAGTACCTCTTCCAGCCCCTTACCTGCGCTGGCACCAGCTTCATCTCCAAAGAGAAGGTCGGCGGCGACGGCACCGCATCCAAGGGTTGGCACATGTTCAACCCCGGTATCAAGGACATCAAGGACCCCACGCTCAGTGCTGACCCCTGGATGGTCTTCATCAAGGACCTGCTGACCAAGAAGGGCATCGACCCCAACTCCTCAAGCTCGTTGGGTAACGGCTTCGGCTACGCCTGGCCCTTCGTGCAGACCCTGCTCGTCGCCCAAGAGCTGCCCGGTGGCCTCACCAGGACCAACCTCGTGGTCGCCCACCGGACGCTCAGCATGACCCCACCAACGCACCTCTACGGCATCAAGCTCGAGATGAACGGCAACAAGGATGCCTACCTGATCGAGGGGGGCCAGTTCGCGGTGTTCGATTCCACCAAGCAGGTGTGGGAACTCGAGGGCAGCAGGATCGACCTCAACGGCAAGTCGAGCCTCTGCGCATGGAGCCAAAGCACCTCGAAGTGCAGCTAATCGAGACCACGGCCAGCTGAAGCCAGGCCGCTCGAAGCGCTAGTTCAGCCTGACGGGCGTCGTCACCGCGAGGTACTCGGGGGGTCGGCGCCCGTCAGCGCGTCACGTACTGCAGAGCCTGCTCAGTGGCCAGCGCCTTCATCGCTACATCATGGGGGCCTGTGGGCAGTGCCCCGACCACCAGTGCCGTCGTGGTCACCCCGACGGGGACCGCCCACGGTAGGTCAGCCAACAGCCGGTCGTAGTAGCCCTTTCCATACCCGATCCGACCTCCTGCGCCGTCGAACACCAGGCCAGGGACCAGGACAATGCCGATGGTTGCCGCCGATACCAACGGCGCCGTCGCTATCGGCTGGAGAAACCCGAAGTGATGGTGCTCCAGCGGGCTATCCCAACGATGCAGCGTGAGCGGACCCGTAGCGGGGGTTCGAGTGGTGGCCCACTGGTGACGTTGGGTCGACGATGGCGCGTCGGCTAGGAGGCCGAGGGACAACTCCCCCGCCATGGCCCGGTACAGCAGCACCGTGGTCGGTGGCTGAAGGTCCAGCCACGCGGACAGCACCGTAGTAACCAGTGCGGACAGTTCCGCCATACTGGCGCCGGTCCGGCGGGCCAGAGCCCAATCGCGCCATTCGGCCTTGGTCCAGCCCACCCCACCAATGTTGACCTCGCTCCTCGGATGTGGCATTGTTTTCAGCGTATGTCCACGCAAACTCGGTTGCTGGGTCTCCTTCTTGAGTAGGCGAGTGTCCACATAGGGCGCTCGCCTCGACCTCCTGTGCCAGTCGGCAGGGAGGTCGCTTTGATTTTCACCCCCATTCCGTGATCTGACCAACTCCGCTCTCACCCCTCCCAAGGAGCTCGCAACATGCCCCCCACCCCGGTCCACCCCCGGAAGATGGCATTCGACCTCTACCGGCCCTACCCGCGCATCGGACTCACCGATCGCACCTGGCCCGACAAGCTGATCTCCCAGGCGCCGATCTGGTCCTCTGTCGACCTGCGCGACGGCAACCAGGCGCTGATCAACCCCATGAACATCGAGCGCAAGCAACGCATGTTCGACCTGCTCGTCAGCATGGGGTTCAAGGAAATCGAGGTCGGCTTTCCTTCGGCCAGCCAAACTGATTTCGACTTCATGCGTACCATCATCGAAGGGAACCTTGTCCCGCCCGATGTCACCCTGCAGGTCCTCACCCAGGCCCGGCCTGAGCTGATCGAGCGCACCTACGAGTCTCTCGAGGGCGCGAGCAGAGCCATCGTCCACCTGTACAACTCCACCTCTGAACTTCAGCGACGGGTGGTGTTTCGCCTCGACAAGGCGGGCATCGTGGACATCGCGGTTCGTGGTGCAGAACTGTGTCGCAAGTACTCGGCGATGCTGACGGACACCCACATCATCTACGAGTATTCGCCCGAATCGTTCACCGGCACCGAGCTCGACTTCGCCATTGAGATTTGTGAGGCCGTCATGGACGTGTACGAGCCGACACCGGACGCTCCGATGATCATCAACCTGCCCGCCACCGTCGAGCACTCAACCCCGAACATCTACGCCGATCAGATCGAGTGGTTCGGGCGAAACATCAAAGACCGGGACAGCATCGTGCTGTCCTTGCACCCGCACAATGACCGCGGCTGTGCGGTGGCGGCGGCCGAACTGGGGCTGATGGCCGGGGCGGATCGGATTGAGGGAACCCTGTTCGGCAACGGTGAGCGCACCGGCAACGTCGACATCGTGACCCTGGCTCTGAACCTGTTCAGCCAGGGCGTGGACCCAAAGTTGGACCTTCAGGACATCGACGAAAAGAAGGGGCTCGTCGAATACTGCAACCAGCTACCGGTGCATCCTCGCCACCCCTATGCCGGTGATCTGGTCTACACCGCGTTCTCCGGCAGCCACCAAGACGCCATCAAGAAGGGCGTCGCGGCGCTACCGACCAATGTCGAAGTCTGGGAGGTGCCCTATCTGCCCATCGACCCGGCCCATCTCGGCCGTTCCTACGAGGCGGTGATCCGGGTCAACTCCCAGTCGGGCAAGGGGGGCGTCAGCTACATCCTGGAGCACGAATACCACCTCGATTTGCCACGATCGATGCAGGTGGAGTTCACCAACATCATCCAAGGCATCACCGATGAGACCTCCGAGGAGATCACCTCCTACGAGATTTACCGCGCCTTCGAGTCGCGCTACTTCCACCCCGACTCGCCGCTGGAGTTGATCAGCCATCGCTACAGCACCGACACCGCCGCCAGCGACAAAACCGAGTTGACCGCAACGGTCAGCCACTTCGGCCAGAGGCGGGACATCACCGGGGTAGGCAACGGCCCCATCGACGCCTTCTTGGCCGCGTTGCACGGCGATCTCGGTATTGCCGCCAAGCTCACGGCGTACCACGAGCACGCCATCGAGGCCTCCTCGGACTCCTCGGCCGCGGCGTACATCGAGGTGGAAAGCAACGCCGAAGGCGAGCGCTGGTGGGGCTGTGGCATTCACTCCTCCATCGTCACCGCGTCGCTGCGAGCGGTGGTCTCCGCCGTCAACGTTGCCGCGGCGGAGGAGAGAATGTCCTGAGCTTCAGGACAACAGGCCCGTCGGGTGAGCGGCCACCCAAGCCCCGATGCGTCCCATGGCCTCCGCAATGTCAGCGGTGGCACCGGAAAAGGAGAACCGGACGAACTCGGCCCCACGCGTGGGGTCGAAGTCGATACCCGGGGTGACGGCCACCGCTAGCTCCTCCAGCCAGGCCTCGCACAACGCTGCGCTATCGCGCGCCAGGTGGCTGGTGCGGGCATACACGTAGAAGGCACCGTCCGCCGGGGACAGTTCGGTGATGCCCATCGCCGGCAGCGCCTCCAGCACGATCTCCCGGTTGCGGCCGTAGCGTCGCACATGGTCGTCGAGTTCCTCCGCCGCGTCGAAGGCGGCCAACGCGGCGTGCTGGGACAGCGTGGCGGGGCAGATGTAAAGATTGCCGGCCAGGCGGTCCACCACCTCGACGAGGTCCGTGGGTAGCACCATCCAACCCAGCCGCCAGCCCGTCATCGAGAAGTACTTGGAGAAGCTGTTCAACACGATGACGTCGTCGCTGAAGGACAACGCCGTCGGCGCCGCGCTGCTGTAGCTGATGCCGTGATAGATCTCGTCCGCGACGAGGCGCACGCCACGCTCCGCGCTCCAGTTCACCAGCGCCTGCAACTCAGCCTCGGTCAAGGCCGTACCGGTGGGGTTTGACGGCGAGGCCATCACCAGGCCATCGAGGGGGCCGGCGGCGTCGAGTATCTGCGGCGTCGGCTGAAAGCGACTCGTCGCGTCGACGGGCACACCGACCGCAACCCGCTCGAAAGCCAGCAACGTGTTGCGGTAGCACGGATAGCCCGGTTCGGTCACCGCCACCCTCGCACCGGCCGGGAACGCCGCCAGGAAGGCCAGCACGAAGCCCCCCGACGCTCCCGCGGTGAGCACGATCCGTTCCGGATCCACCGTGACGCCATAGCGCTGGGCGTAGTGCGCCGCGATACGCAAGCGAAGTGGCGCGATGCCGTTGGCGGTGGTGTAGCCGAGGCGTTCGGACGCCACGGCACGATTGGCGGCATCGAGCACCGTTCGTGGCGCCCCAGTGCAGGGCTGGCCGACCTCGAGGTGCAGCACCGGCCGACCCGCGTCCTGCATCGCCTGGGCCGCCTGGAGCACCTCAAGCACGTAGAACGGCGGCACGTCCCGTCCCACCGGATAGCGGACCGGACGAGCCCCGGGGCGATTGATCACCCGCCGCTCAGCCGTTCTGGACGAACTCGACCCAGTTGCCGTCGGGGTCTTCGACCATCCCGATGGTGACACCGGGCCGTGCCTCGCGGATGGAGATCGCCACCTTGTAACCCGCCGCCTCACAGGCACCCATCACTTCAGCGAGATTGGTCACGATGATCGTGAAATAGCGATAGCCGCTGGCACCGACGAGTCCACCGGGGGGGTTCGACGCCGCAGGTACGTTGTCGAACTTCACCAACTTCACCAGGGTCTCGCCACAGTTCAGGCGATGCATGGTGCCCCCGCCGCCTAGTGGCATCGCGATGTCTGCGACGTGCTCGAACCCGAGTGTGTCACGGTAGAAACGAAGCGAGGCTTCGCTGTCGCGAATCACGATACCGAGGTCGACGGCATTCTTGGCTAGTTGTACACCCATGGGCGCGGACCCTAGCCCAGCGAGCAGCCCGCGGCGCGGTAGCGTCGGTAGACGTGTCCGCCTCGTCGGCCGGGTCCGGCTATCTCATCAAGCCATTCGATGTTCAGCACCGTCGGGGTGTGCTGGTGCTGCACTCGTGGTGGGGGCTCACTGGCTTCGTCCGAGGACTCTGCGACCGCCTTGCCGATGCGGGCTACATCGCGCTTGCTCCCGACCTGCTCGACGGCGAACTCCCCACGTCAGTCGAACAGGCCGAGGGGTGCCTGGCCGAGCTCGACATGAACCGTTCCTCGGCCCTGGTGCTCTCAAGCGCCCGGGCGCTACGTGCCGTGTGCGACACGCCCGCCGAGCCGATAGCGGTGATCGGGTTGTCCATGGGTGCATCGTGGGGCCTGTGGCTTGCCGCCCGCTCGCCGGAAGAGGTCGCCGCCACCGTTGCCTTCTACGGCACGCAGAGCGTCGACTTCAACGAATCCCGTAGTGCCTTCCTGGGACACTTCGCCGAGTTCGACACCCTTGTCAGTGGCGACGACGTGGTCGAACTCGAGGCGCATCTGCACCTCGTTGGGCGCCCCGTCGAGTTCCACCGCTACCCCGGCACAGCTCATTGGTTTTTCGAAGCCGACCGAGAATCCGCCTACGACGCCGGGGCGGCAGAATTGGCCTGGGAGCGCACCATTGCCTTCCTCGACCAGCACTTTCGCCCCTCGCTCAGCGCTTGAGCAGCCGGCGCCCAACATCGAGCAAGGCCCGCAGGTCCTCGTCGGCACGCAGGCCGGCCAGGAAGACGATGTAGCTGCCCGCCGCCGCTACCGTGCCCACCGATAGCGCCACGAGGGGATGAACCGGCCGGCCACCCCAGGCCAGCAACTCCTCGGTGGCGACCACGACCACCGCCATTTGGAGCGCCGCGAGCATGAGGCGGACCACAATCGTCACCTCGGAATAGCGGAAGGTACCGAGACGATGGGCGAACCAACCGAAGGCGATGACCGCCGTGATCCAGTAGCCAACGCCGTAGGCGGCGGCGAGCCCAGCCACCCCCAGAATGGGGCTGGCTACCAGGCCCATGCCGACTACCAGGATGTTCTGCACCACTGCCACCCGAAACGGCGGCCGCGTATCCGCCAACGCATAGAACGCCCGCACGACGTGTTGAATGATCGAAAATGGCAGTAGCCCAAACATGAACCAGCGGAAGATGGTGACGGTGGTGTCCACATCGCCCCGCAGCGGCAGCAATTCCCACAAGGGCCGGGCCACCACCATCAGCAAGGCCGCGGTCGGGGCCACCAACAGCACAATGAAGCGCAGCCCTCGTAGCCACTCGCGTCGCAGCGCCCGCTGATCGCCGACCTGGGCTGCGTAGGCGAGTTCCGGCCCCAGCGTCGTAGTTATCGACACCACCAACAGCGCGTACACCACGTAGAAAACCAGGTTGGCGTAGGTCCAGGCCGCGTACCCGCCCGGCTGTTTGAACCGATTGGCCAACAGCGAGGTGATGGTCACACCGATCTGGCTCACCAGCACGTAACCCAGTGCGGCCTTGCCCGCCACCTTGAGCTGCTGCAGCGCCTGATGGTGGCGATCGACCTTGAGGCGTAGACCGATGCGAGCCCGATGCACCGAGGGCAACAACACCGCCGCATTGGCCACCACCCCAAGGGTCGTACCCAAGCCCAGTACCAACAAGGTCCAACGCTGGCCCTGCACCGCCTCGAGCGGTATCGCATCGAGTTCGGCCCCCGCCACCCGGCTGGCGAGCGCGTAGGTGGCGATCACCACCAGGTTGTTCAGCACCGGAGCAAAGGCCGCGGCCGCAAAGTGCCGCCGCGCCGCCAACAGCGCAGCGGCGACAGCTATCACCCCATAGAAGAACACCTGGGGAACGAACCACCGCAACAACACGACGAAGGTGGCCTGCTGCGCGGCCTGTTCGCCACCACCACTCAGCGAGGCAATAGCGGAGGCCAACAGCGGCGCGGCGAGGACGCCAGCCACGGTGATCGCCGCCAAGCCCCCCACCGCCACCGATACCACCGCGGACACACCGTCGCGGTCTTCGCGTCGGGTGAGGTCGACAAAAAGTGGCAGCAACACCGCCGAAAGCACACCGCCGGCGAGCAACTCATAGACCAGGTTGGGAACGTTGTTGGCGAAGGTGTAGACGTCCGCCAGCGCCCCGGTGCCCAGTACGTCGATGAGAACGACCGTGCGCGCCAAGCCGGTCAGTCGTGACAGCAATACGCCAACGCTGATCAGCGCGCTTGATCGGGCGAGCCCAGCACCACCTTCGGCCACGGCAAAACAGCCTGGCACACGAGCCCCGCTCCCCCGGTGACCCTCCACCGATGCCGAGGCTCGCCCCACTCGGTGTTCAACGATTCTCGAATGGCGCCTTTTCTGGGCTGAAGAAGCTGGTCATGGCCCGTCGAGCATCCATGGTGTGCGAGGCCAGGATCTGGGTACGGTTCTCGAGGTCGATGCCCGATGCGAGCGAGCCCGTCTCCAGGTTGGACCACATAACTTCCTTGGTCATCCACACCCCAAACGGCGAGTTGGCCTTGATCCGCTCGGCCGTGGCCAGGGCGCTTTCCAGCAGCGCCTCAAGCGGCACCGACTCGGTGACGAGCCCCAACTTGTCCGCCTCGGCGGCGTCGAACACTCGGCCGGTGAGGAGCAGTTCCCAAGCCCGGGACGCACCTATTAGACGGGGCAGCAGCCACGACACCCCAATGTCACACCCCGACAGTCCGAGCCGCACAAAGGCCGTGCCGAATCTCGCGTTGGTGGCACACACTCGGATATCCGATGCCAAGGCGAGCGCGAACCCACCTCCGGCACAGGGCCCGTTGATGGCCGCGATGACCGGCTGGCGTAGGTCACGCAATCGGGGCACCAGGCTGGCAATGAACTGCTGCACCGCCATGCCCTGCTGAGCGGTGCCCAGCTTCTCTGTCCCCGGCACGACCCCGAACCCGTTGAGATCAAGGCCGGCACAGAACCCGCGGCCGGCACCGGTGAGGATCACCGCCCGACAGTCGTGATCGCTGTCGATCTGCACTAAGGCATCGTGTAAATCACGGACCAAGTGGTAGGTGAGCGCGTTGAGCTTGTCGGGGCGGTTGAGGGTGATCTGGGTCACCCCCGGGGCCGGCTGGCTCAATTCGATGTTGCTCATACGGTCAGTCCTCCGAAGTTGAGTGCCAAGCCTGGGCAGTGCCACTCATGGGCGTAGAGCGTGCCTTTGCCTGATGCCGTGATGTAAGCCGTGCTCAAAGCCTCGCCACCGAAACAGATGTTGGTGACCATGGGATCGCCACCCGGCACGGGCACGATGGCCCGAATGTGGCCATCGGGCGCGATTGCGGTCACGGCGCCGACCATGAGCGTGGCCACACACACGTTGCCCTCGGAGTCCACCGCCAGTGAATCAAGGCGGGCCACTCCGCCAACATTGGCCAGCAGGGTCGCCGTGACCGACGTGGAGGAAATCTGCACCCCATTCTGGCGCAGCACGCCAGGTGACTCGAGTTCCCAGAACCACACCCGTCCCGTTGCAGTCTCGGCGTAGTACAGCCGATCTTCTTGCGGGGACAGGCCGATACCGTTCGGCGTCAGCAGCGGAAAGGCCACCGTGGTGATGCTGCGGCCATCGATGCTGGCGTAGTAAATGGCGCCTCGGTCGAGTTCCTCCGGGCGGCCCTTGCCGAGGTCGGTGAAGTAGAAGCCACCATGGCGGTCGAAGACGATGTCGTTCGGGCCCCGCAAGGGCCGTCCATCAGCCTCGGTATAGAGAGTTTCGACCGCGCCGCTGGCGAGGTCGACGCGCTGTATCGACCCGCCGGTATAGCTGGCGGGCTGAAATCCGGGGAGCAACAGTCCGCCTCGCTCATGCCACTCGAAGCCACCGTTATTGCAGATGTAGACCTTGCCATCAGGTCCGAGTGCCGCCCCATTGGGCCCACCTCCGGTGCTTGCCACCACCTCCGTCGTGCCGTCAGCCCGGCATCGCGTCAGCGTGCCGCGAGCGATCTCCACCACCAGAACGTCCCCGTCGGGTAATGCGATCGGCCCTTCCGGAAACTGCAATCCCGTCGTGATGACCCGCACGTTCGGCCCTCCCCCTCTTCCGTCGATGTGTTGGCATCGACTTCAGTTCCACTGCCGGTCGCGGCCAGCCTTACGCCACCACGCCGGCAAATTACGGCCCTGACCATACAGGCCAGGTTCTCGCTGCGGTTGACGCAGCCGAACCGGTCACTACCCTTGACTCTGTGCCCACGCCCCTGGACGAACTCGACCTGGCGGAGTTCGACCTGTTCGACCCTGCTTTCAACGCCGACCCCTTCGGGACCCTGCATCGGCTCTCGGCCGATCACCGGCTGCTGCGCACGCCATTCGGCCTCATCGTGCTCGGCTATGACGACTGCCAGGCCGCGCTACGGCAGCCGAATCTGCACCAGGGAATCAGGCTGTTGCAGGACATGCAGGCCATCACCGACGAACGCTTCGTGCAACGCAAACGGCAGTCGATCCTCACCACCGAGGGTGACGCCCACACCCGGCTGCGCAAACTCGTCTCCAAAGCATTCACCCCACGGGCCACCGACCGTTTGCGTCCACTGATGCGAGAGCTCATGGAGCGGCTCGTCGACCCGCTGAGTGCGCTCGGACAGGCCGAGTTCGTGTCGGAGGTATCAGATCCCTATCCGATCCCCATTATTTGCGCCCTTTTCGGTGCCCCCACCGAGGATCTGCCGCTTTTCTCGCGTTGGGCGACCGACATCCTCAAATCACTGGGCTTCAACTTGGCCCAGGACCTTCCGGCCATTCTCGCCGCGGAGGAAGAGATGGACCACTACATGGAGGCGCTCATCGAACGCCGTCGCCGCGAACCTCGTGAGGACCTGCTCACCGACCTCATCGTCGCCGAGGAGGCCGGCGATCATCTCAGCCACGAAGAGCTGATCATGATGGCCGAGGCGATCATGCTCGCCGGCACGGACACCACCCGCAATCAGCTTGCCACCGCCATGTGGCTCTTCGCCCAGCATCCCCAGCAGTGGACCCTGCTCGGGGCACAGCCAGAACTCGCCGCCAATGCCGCCGATGAGGTTCTCCGCTTCAACGGAGTCGTGCGCTCCGTCATCAGGGTGGCCGCGCACGATGTCGAGGTGGCGGGGGCCCTCGTGCCCACCGGGACCTTGATCCTTCCGTCTTTCGCCGCGGCCAACAGAGACGAGAGCTATTTTTCGGACCCGATGCGCTTTGACATCAGCCGCGCCTCCGACCGCTCGCACCTCAGCTTTGGCGGCGGAATCCATTATTGCCTCGGAGCCAACCTCGCCCGAGCCGAGTTGGCCGAGGCGTTGAGTGTCTTGGCCCGACGCATGCCCGGCCTGGCGCTCGAGGCCAAGCCGACCTGGCGGCCACCGATCGGTATCCAAGGACCTACCAGCCTGCACCTCCGTTTCGAACCGGGCTCCTAAACGCCACCGCGCCACAGATCGGTGCTCCTCGCCCGTTACCGGCAAGACAGGTAGGGTCCGCCCCACGCAACATCCTGGCGCGGCCCGTGGTCGCGCTCACGACACGGAGGTAAGGACATGGGCAAGCTCGACGGCCGGGTCGCCATCATCACCGGCGGCGCCCGAGGTCAGGGCGAGGCAGAGGCCCGCCTCTTCGCCGCCGAAGGGGCCACCGTGGTACTCACCGATCTACTGGCCGAACTGGGCCAGCGCGTGGCGGCAGACATCGGCGGCACCTTCTTGCGCCACGATGTCACCAGCGAGGCTGACTGGACCGCGGTCATCGAGGCCACCGTCAAGGCTCACGGTGGAGTCGACATCTTGGTGAACAACGCTGGCATCTACCGCAAGGGAAACCTCCGCAACACCACGCTCGAGGACTACCGCCAGGTGATCGACATCAACCAGATCGGAGTCTTCCTGGGAATGCAGGCCGTCGCCGCCACGATGATGGAAGCCAAGCGCGGCGCCATCATCAACATCTCCTCCATTGCTGGCATGCTCGGTACGCCACAGTCCATCGCCTACGGCGCTTCCAAATGGGCGGTACGCGGGATGACGAAGGCCGCGGCGCTCGATCTCGGACGGTTCGGTATCCGGGTCAACTCGATCCACCCCGGCATGATCGCCACCGACATGATGACTGAGGTCACCGACGGTTCGGACAGCCGCTACGAGAGAATGGAACGGGCCGTGCCACTCGGGCGGGCGGCGCAGGCCAGCGAGATTGCCTCGGTGGCGTTGTTCCTCGCCAGCGACGACAGCAGCTACGCCACCGGCGCGGAGTTCATCATCGATGGCGGCATCACGGCCATGTGAGCGGCGCGCGATGCCCTGCCGGTTCGTCCGGCACATGTCAACCCTCCAGCCCGCTAGGTTCGGCCCATGGCCCGACTTCCCGCCCATAGCCCCGGTGCGCTCACCGAGGCCCAACAACGTGTCTACGACGCGATCGCGCAAGGTCGTCGAGCCGCCAGTACCAGCGGTTTGATCGCGCCGGACGGCAGCCTGGCCGGTCCGTTCAACGCCTGGGTTCACGCCCCCCACATCGGCGAACGCGTCCAGGCTGTGGGCGAAGTCATGCGCTTCGGTCTCTCGCTTGCACCCCGGCTGGCCGAGTTGGCGATCCTCTGTGTGGCCCATGAGTGGCAGGCCCAGTTCGAATGGTTTGCCCATAGCCGCATGGCCGCGGCCGCCGGACTCGAAGCCGACGTCATCGAGTCGCTGCGCACCGGCGTCGAGCCGCAGTTGCGCGAGGAGGCCGACCGGGCCGTCTATGCCATGGCCAAGGCCCTGCTCGGCCCGGGTCATCGCATCCCCGAACTCGCCTACCAGCATGGCGTCTCGGTGTTAGGGCTCGACGCGGTGGTCGAAGTGGTCAACCTCGTTGGTTATTACTGTCTGGTCTCCTCGGTACTCAACGGCTTCGCGGTGGCGTTACCCAACGGTGTCACCGCGCCCTTCGTGGAGCCCGGCGACCAGGCGAGCACACCACCAGCCCCCCGGGCGACCTCATGACGGCTCGGCGCATCATCGGGCTCACCGGCGGCATCGGCTCGGGAAAGTCCGCCGCGGCGGCGATCTTTGCCTCCCTCGGGGCCACGGTGGTCGACGTCGATCGCATCGGCCGCGAGGTCGCCGAGGTCGGGGGCGCCGCCCATCACCGGCTCATAGAGCGTTTCGGTCCCACCATCGTGCGAGATGGGAAGCTGGACCGCGCCGCGTTAGCGGCGCAGGTGTTCGCCCATCCCGAAGCCCTGGCGGACCTCAACGCCATCTCCCACCCCGCGATCAACGAGGTGCTCGCCCAGGTGGTCTCCGCCACGGTGGAAAGCGACGTGGTGATCTTTGACCAGGCCGTGCTCGTCGAGAGCACCGTACTGGGGCGCTGGGGCGCTGGCCCGTCGGACGGCTACCAGGACGTGATCGTGATCGAGACACCACTTCAAACCCGCATCGAGCGCCTCGTCGAGCAGCGCAAGATGGACCCCGCAGACGCCAGCGCCCGTATCGCCTCTCAGGTGTCGGACGAGGCACGACGAGCGGTGGCTCGTTGGGTCATCGACAATGGGGCGGGCCGCGAAGACCTCGAGTCGGAGGTCCGCCGGGTCTGGTCCGAGATCACCGGAGTCTGACGAACCGGCGCGTCGATCAGACTCTGCCCGCTTCGGGTTCGCCCGGCGTGTTCGGCCCGACGGGGCTGAGCAACAGCTGGGTCACGGCCCGGCCTTGCATAGCAGTAGCGGTGATGATCCAGCCATCTATCTGCACGTGATCACCGAGCGCGGGCACCCGGCCCAGTCGGTCCATCAGTAGCCCGGCCACGGTCGCATAGTCACCGACGGGTAGGCGCACCCCCAGGTCGGCTAGGTCGTGCACCGGGAATCCACCCACCAACTCGAAGGAGCCATCCTCGCCGCGCATGACCTCGACGAGGTCTCGATCGGTTTCGTCGTAGATCTCCCCGACGATCTCCTCCAGCAGGTCCTCCAAGGTCACGATGCCTTCCACCCCGCCGTGTTCGTCGATGACAATCGCGAGCTGCTCGCGGTTGTCGCGCATGGTGCGCAACGATTCGAGCACACCGGACGTCTCCGGCAGGGCCAGCGCCGGGCGCGCCACCGTCGACACCGGCCCGTCCAAGCCGACCAGGTCACGCAGGTGGATCACCCCCACCGTCGAGTCGAGATCCTGCTCCACCACCGGGCAGCGCGTTCGCTGCCAGCCAGCCATTAGTTGCAGTGCCTCCGGCCCTTTCATACTCATCGGGATGGTCAAGACTTCTCGACGCGGCCGCATCACCTGGCGCAGCGTGCGTTCGGAGACCTCAAGCGCGCCTTCGAGCAGCTCACGTTGATCGTCGGTAAGGCTCGGCGCCACCGACAGAAGGTCACGCAGGTCTTCCTCGGTCACTTCTTGACGCGATCTCTTCGGATCTACCCCGCAGAGCCTGACCACGAGATCGGTACTATGGCCGAGGAGCCAGACCACCGGTTTGAAGAAGCTGAACATGGCCTTGAGCGGCCTCGCCGTCAATAGTGCCAGGCCCTCGGCGCGTTGCAGCGCCACCCGTTTCGGTGCCAACTCCCCCACCACCAAGGTGAAATAGGTCAACAGCGACGTGACCACGATGATGGCGGCGGGTCGTGCCATACCGCCGAGAAAGCCGAGCGGCGCGGTGAGCGGCTCGGCCAGGGATACGGCCGCAGTGGCCGATGCCAAAAACCCCGCCAGAGTGATTCCCACCTGGATGGTGGCCAGGAACCGGTTTGGGTCCCTCGTGAGATGGGCGAGAGCCTTGCCTGTCTTGCCCCGCTCCGAGAGACGGGACACTCTCGCCTCGCCCAAAGACAACAGCGCCATCTCGCTCGCCGCGAATACCGCATTGAGCAATACCAGCAACACGACCATGCCGAGCTGCACGGCGATGGGGTTCATAGTGACCTGTAGGTTAGTGGTGTCGAGCTGTTCCGAAGGCGGATGTGACCACGATCGGGGTCAGTGCGGGCCAGCGAGGAGCAACTCCGCCAGCCGCCCCCGAGCCGTCTCCTCAACGTGATGGCCCACACCGGGCAGCACCTCCAACATCCCTCCAGCGCAGTCAGCCACACGGGCGCCATGGGGTAGAGGCACGACCGGATCGAGTTCACCGTGCAAGACCACGACCGCGTCGGCCAGCCCATCGAGGGCGTCCCAGGCCGGCGGCGCCGCCAGCCAGCTCAGCCGGTGAGTGTCAGCAGGGTTGAACCCGTGATCGATCCATTGACGAACCTCGTCCAGGCGCTGAGCACCATCGAGTGGTCCGGAGCGGGCCTCCTCAACGGCCACCTCGCGACTCAGCGCTCGGCCCAACTCGCCCGGACCGCCACCCCGCCGCCGCAGAACCAACGCCACCACGGTCGGCTCGCTCGGTCCTGGCATCGATGGATCGCTATACCAGCCCGAGGTCCCAACCAGAATGAGGCGTGCTGGGCGCCGCTGCCGAGCGGTCAAACGCCGGGCCACGCGGGCACTTACCCACCCGCCGAGACCGACGCCGACAAGGTAGAGCGGTGGATCATCGGCGTTCGTGTCCTGCACCCCCAGGGCCGAGCTGAGGAGCGCATCGAGGTCGTCGACGAACACTTCGGCGCCGAACGTGCCCGGCGGCCAATCACTGCGGCCCTGGCCGCGCCAATCGAAACGGACCACGTCAAGACCCCCGGACACCAACCTCGACACAAAGGACGAGGGCCAATAGGCGCTGTTTCGCCCACCCGGTGCGGCGAGGACAACGACGGGACGACGCGCCGTTGTGGGCCGGGTCGAAGTGGCCCGGTCCCACCACAGTCGCGTGCCGTCCGCGCTGTGCACCGGGGGTGGCACGGGTAGGCCACGGGGAGAATCGGAGTGCACGCGCTGCACCCTAACGACCGAGCCCAACGCGGCTACGGTTCAGCGGCGGTCCCGACCACCGGGATCTCCCCGGGAAGGACGCGAAGGGCCCATGCGTATCGCCATCAGCATCGGCGGAGCGGCGTCGGGCCGCACCAACGACTTCACCGAACAGGTCACCTTCGTTCGTGAGGCCGAACGCCTTGGAGCGGACATCGTGTGGTCGGCGGAGGCGTGGGGTCAAGATGCCGTCGTCCCCCTGGCCTATCTCGCCGCGGTAACCGAGCGAATCCAGCTTGGTAGCGGCATCATGCAAATCTCCGCTCGGGCCCCGTCGATGACGGCCATGACGGCGCTCACTCTGGCCACCGTTTCGCGCAATCGCTTCGTCCTCGGACTTGGTGCCAGCGGACCCCAGGTCGTGGAGGGCCTCAATGGCCAACCGTTCGCTCGGCCCCTGGAGCGCCTTCGTGAACACCTCGAGATCGTGAAGTTGGCCTTCGCGGGCGAAAAGCTGGTCTACGCCGGACAGCAATACGTGTTGCCACGACCCCAGGGCGAAGGAAAGGCGTTGCGCCTGTCCCAGCCGGGCAATGCGAACATTCCGATCTACCTGGCCACCTTGGGCCCCCAGGCCCTGCGCCTCACTGGTGCAATGGCCGATGGCTGGGTCGGCACGTCCTTTGTACCGGAGGCCGGTGACGTTCTGATCGACCCGATCGCGCAGGGTGCGGCTGCCGCAGGCCGCAGCATCGACCAGATCGACCTCCAGGCGGGCGGCTCAGTGGCCTTCGGTGACCGAGGCCAGCTATTGGACCGGTTTCGGGCCGGCGTGGCCTTTCCCGTGGGCGCCATGGGATCGCGCCGGAACAACTTCTACCGCGATGCCTTCGTGCGGGCCGGCTTCGCCGACGCCTGCGAGGAGATTGCCCGGCTGTGGCTCGACGGTCGCCGCGAACAAGCGATTGCCCGGGTGCCCGACGAGATGGTGATCGGCACCACGTTGGTCGGCAGCGACGCCGAAGTCTCAGACCGTATCCGGGCCTATCGACGCGCCGGGATCACCACCTTGCGACTGCAACCCGAAGGTGCATCACTGGCGGACCGACTCGACACCTTGGGTCGGGCCATCGACCTCGTGCGGACCGTCACTGCCGCGGCGGCCTGACCGATCTCAGCGCCGGCGTTGGCCCTGGTCTGTCGCCTCAGCTGATTTTCTTCGGCTCGGTAGCCGCCGTCGGCGGGGCGGCCTCCGGCAGCAACTCCTGGTCTGAATCCGCCTTGGCGAGTCCGCTCAGCACGTCGATTTCCACCACGAGAGGACGACCGTTGAGGTTTTGCACCGGCCTGGCGCTGTCAGGGAAGCGCCCGGCGAGGGTCTCGATTTGGCTCGAGGACATGGTCAGGGGGTTCAGCATCACGTGCCAACGCACCTTCTCGGTACATGGCGGCTCGGCCAGCGATCCATCGTAACGAACCATCGTCCAGTTCAGCGGCACGAGATCGGCGGGGTCCAGCAACACTGCTCCGATCCGCTGCTCACCGACACCGGGCAACGCCGCGAGCGCCGGGCCGAGCGCCATGTGGTCCGGCCCACCTTGCACCAGTACGGCCACGATGGCCACCCCGCCCCGGCCGTTTCGATGCACCAACTGATACTCGGCGCGGTAGCGGGTCCCCCCGAGGCTGTGTTCGCTCGGCGTGTGAAAGCGCAGCTCCTCCAGGGCATAGGGGTCTCCATCGATCACGATCGAACCAGCATCGGCGAACTCGAAACGCAAGTACTGGCCAGTGTCCACAGCCGTATACGCCGTCGGGTGGTAGGACATTGCGATCCTCTGCTCCGCTGGTGCCCCGACCGCAAAACCAAATTTGCCGGGCTCATAGCGAGTCGATTTGCTCAGATCGACCGGGGATTGTTCACGACCGTCGTCGCACAGCTTCCAGCGCTCGGATGCCGAACCCCACGTCAGCGGCCCGTACTCGCCGACATAGCCCCATCGGGGGCTTACGTCGTCCGTGGCGAGCTCTTCCTCCACCGCCTCGGCGGGGTCCGCACGGGTAGAAGCCGCCAGCGTGTCGTCCTGCCACGAGGCGTTGAGCTGGCCACAGCCAAACAGCGTGGCGACGAGTACCAACGCCAGGCTGGCGCGCCAAGGGGTGCTCACTCCGAAATCGTCGGCACTCCAAGGACGAAGGTTGATAACCCAGCGCAGGGAACTACGAGCGGCCGCCGATTTTTAAACCGCCACCCACTCGGCCACTACGGTGCTACCGGGCTGCTGGGCTACTGGGCCAGGGTCGTCGCCGCTCCCCGTCGCCACTAGGAGGACGCCCAGATGCCAGGCAGGATGAACGGAAAGGTCGCCTTGATCACCGGCGGCGGAAACGGACTCGGCCGGGCCACTGCCCTGCGATTCGCCGAGGAAGGAGCCGCCGGCATCGTTATCGCCGACCTTCTTCCAGACCCAGGCCAGGAGAGCGTGGCCCTGGTCCAAGCCCTAGGCGTACCTGCGGTCTACTGCCCGCTCGACGCTGCTCGACGCCAGGACAACGAGGCGATGGTGGCCACCGCGCTCGACCACTTCGGCCAGATCGACGTACTGCTCACGGCGGCGGGGGTAAGCCACGGTGGCTATCGCAGCGGGGACCTCGACGCCTCCCGCAAACGGTTGGCCGAGCGGATAGATCACGTCGCTAGCCCCTGGGTGCCGTTCCTGGACTTGTCCGTCGATGAGTTTCAGGCCGTCCTCGATGTCAACCTGACGGGCACGCTGCTCGCCGTGCAGGCGGTCGCCGCCCATCTGGTGTTGGTCGAGCGACCCGGATCGATTATCACGGTGGCCTCGATCATGGCCCGCTCGGACACCGGGCCGGTCCCGTACAACGTCTCCAAGGCAGGGGTGTGGATGCTGACCAAAATCGCCGCCCGCGTGCTTGCCCCGCGCCGAATTCGAGTCAATGCCATAGGTCCCGGCTATGTCAGTACCAACATGACCGCAGCCTTGACCGAGATGCCTCCCGACCTTCTCGGCCCCTTCATGGCCGCCATTCCAATGGGCCGTCTCGGCGAGCCCCGCGAGATCGCCAACACCGCACTGTTCTTGGCCTCGGACGAGTCGAGCTATTTCACGGGCGAGCTACTCCACCCCGACGGCGGGTTTTTCACCGGCTGACCGCCCGTGACGCGCGGCCGGTAGCAACCCGGCACGGGCAGGACGTCCACTACGCTCGGTCAGCCATGTCCTCCACGTTCGGCCATACGTTCCGGGTCAGCACCTTTGGTGAGTCCCACGGGCCCGCCATTGGGGTCATTGTCGACGGATGCCCACCCCGACTGGCGCTCGACGTGGCAGACGTGCAGCAGGATCTCGACCGGCGACGACCAGGTCAAAGCCGCCTGGTCACCCAGCGCAACGAAGCCGACCAGGTCGAGCTTCTCTCCGGGCTGTTCGAGGGGCGAACCACCGGCACCGCCATCAGCATGATGGTGCGGAACGACGACCAGAACTCTGGTGCCTACGATCATCTCCGCGAGGTGTACCGGCCCAGCCATGCCGATTTCACCTACGACGCCAAGTACGGGTTCCGCGACCACCGCGGCGGAGGTCGATCTTCCGCCCGCGAGACGATTGGCCGTGTCGCCGCCGGTGCGGTCGCCCGAAAGTTGCTCCACGTTGTGGCTGGCATTGAAGTGGTGGGCTGGGTGTCCCAGATTCATGACCTGGAGACCGACCTCGACGCGGCGACGTTAACCCGCCACGATGTCGAAGCCAGCCCCACCCGCTGTCCAGATCAGCGCGTCGCGGCAGCAATGGTGGCGGCCATAGAGGCGGCACGCGCGGCCGGCGACTCGCTGGGCGGTGTCGTCACCTGCGTTGCTCGCAACGTGCCCGCTGGCCTCGGTGAGCCGGTATTCGACAAGATCGACGCCGATCTGGCCAAGGCCATGCTGTCCTTACCAGCCGCCAAGGGGTTTGAAATCGGCAGCGGCTTCGCCGGGACCCGGCTCACCGGTGTTCAGCACAACGATCCGTTTCAACCGGCCGCGAGCCCCGGTGGTTCACCGAGAACCACGACCAATCACTCGGGCGGAGTCCAAGGTGGCCTCAGCAACGGCCAGCCGATCCTCTTCCGAGTGGCCTTCAAACCGACGGCGACCATCGCCTCACCGCAGCAAACCGTCACCCGAGAGGGCTCGGCCGCAACGCTTGCCGCACGCGGCCGCCACGATCCCTGCGTCCTTCCTCGGGCGGTCCCACTGGTGGAGGCCATGTGCTGTTTGGTGGTGGCGGACCATTGGCTACGCCAACGAAGCGTCGACGTACTTGCCCGCAACGACCATGACCACTGAATCGGACGACACCCCCATCCCAACGCCGTAGGTTGGCCCGACCCGCGCCCCTACAAGGACAATTCACCAGGATTGCGCAGCCCTGAGGGGGCCATCGCTCTAGGATGCGCCCCGTCCGAAACAGGATGAAGAGTTCGGCAGCGGCTACGGCACGCTGCCATGGATGGCAGACATGACAGACGAAGACGACATCGAAGCCGAATTCGACGAGGGTCCTCCCGACGAGGACCTCGACGAAGATGTACTCGAACTAGACGAGGACCAACTCGATCTTGATCTCGAGGAAGGCCTCGACCCCGGACTCGACCACGACATCGACGACATCGACGACAACGATGCGGTCGTCGTTGAGCACGAAGATGAAGACGACAAGCTCGTGGTGCCCACCCGACCACGTGCCCGTGCCGCGGATGAGGAAGAGGAAGAGGAGGAGGACGAAAACGACGACGTCGAAGCCGACCTCGACACCATCCTCAAGGACCGCCTCGCCACCCACGAAGAGGAAGACGAAGACGAGGAGCAGGACGCTCAGGTCGTCGTAACCGACGATGGTGAACTGCCCCAGCGCAAAGAATTCGAGTTCCCCTGCCCATCGTGTTTCCTGCTGGTCAACGCCAGGACGGTCCGCCGGAGCGGGAGCTGCCCTCAGTGTGGCGATCCGATCGAGGTACCGGCCGGGATCAGTTGAGTATCCGGTGGCCCTCGAACGCGTCCGTGCCAGTATCGGCGAAGCCGCGGCGCGGTTACGTCGGCACCCCCGAGCAACGGAGCATCTCACTGACCGAGAACTGAATCGGCTCCGCGAACGAATTGCGGCCTGCCTCGACCCGCGGGTCAGCGGCGTAACCGTTCGCAGCCGAGCGGGCGAAGTGGCCTCCATGGTCCAGTCGTTGGATCGTGCGGGTCTGTTGCGGTTCTTCACGCTTCTGCTCGACGAATTCGGACTGGACCATGAGGTCCTTCGGGTTGCCCTCAGCAACGCCACGGCCGCGCTGAACGCACCGAGCACGGGCCCCTTCGCCCCTGACCCGACGGGATGGAAGGCAACGCAGTGGGAGGAAATGGCGCGTCTCCGCCGGGCTGGCACCGCCCGCTGGGAGTACCTGTTCGAGCTGCTGTGCGGCCTGGAGGGGGGGGTCAAGCTGGCGGTGGATCTGCGCGCCGAGCTTCTGGCCCTGCTGCCCACCGAAGCGCACCTGGCCCCGCTCGATGCGGACATGCACCGGGTGCTATCTCGACTGTTTCCGCCCGGTCTGCTCGAACTGCGCCGCATCACCTGGGATAGTCAGGCCTCATTGCTGGAGAAGCTCATCGAGTACGAGTCGGTCCACGAGATCACCGGCTGGAGCGACCTGAAGAACCGTCTCGACGATCATGATCGGCGTTGCTACGCCTTCATCCACCCCGGCATGCCCGACGAGCCGTTGATATTCGTCGAGGTCGCGCTGCTCAAGGACATGGCCGCAGACGTGGTCAGCCTGCTCGATGTCGGCGCGCCGATCGGAGCGAGCGAGCAGGCCCGCACCGCGAACTTCTACTCCATCTCGGCCTGCCAACCCGGCCTCAGCGGCGTAAACCTCGGCGACGTCTTGATCAAGGAGGTCGTCGCCGATCTCACCCGAGACCTTCCCCGACTCAACCAATTCGCCACGCTCTCACCCATACCTGGTTTCCGACGATGGCTTGAGACCTCCCTACAGGACCCCAATTGGTCGCTGCTCACCCCGGAGGACTGCCGGGCCATCGCCGATGTGAGCACCAACGGCGCGGGTACTCCGGCCGATCTCGCCGCACTTCTCGCTGGTCCATGGACCGCAGACTCCGTCACCAGTCGAGTCCTGCGCGAGGTCTTGGTGGGCTTGTGCTGCGATTACCTCGTCGGGGAGGGCATCGGCCGGTCTCGCGACCGGGTGGCGAACTTCCACCTCACGAATGGGGCTCAGATCGAACGTTTGAACTGGCTGGCCAATCCCACCCCGAGCGGGATGCGGGAGTCCTACGGACTCATGGTCAACTATCGCTACGACCTGCCGCGTATCGACAGCAACCACGAGCTGTACGGGGCAGAGGGCCAGATCGCCCGCTCTAGCGCGATCGCCCGCATCCTGACGGCAAGACGAAAGGGGCGTGCAGCACGACCCGACACGTCCTGAGCTGGGGACGGCATCGCCAGCGGCGTAGCGCCCCGGTCAGGCCTCGCTGGACCTTCGGTAGGTCGCCGCGGCGCTGCCCCCAGCGGGGTGGGCGGAGGCGCCAGTGCTCTTCGGGGGGAACTGCACAATTGCGGCATCTACCTCGTCCTTGACCCCGGCGAGCGGCAGGATGTTCAAAACTCCCTGACCGAGGCGCAGCAAGTCGATGATCTCCTCGCCGCTACGAACAAGCACCGATCGGCGCCCGGAGATGACCAGGTTGACCGAGGCCACATCCTCGTCGAGATGTTCGCGCAGGTAGACGAATGCTTCGCGCACCGACTCGAGCTTGATCCCGGCGTCGAGCAGGTTCTTGACGACCTTCAACTCCAGGAGATCGCGGTAGGAGTAGCGACGGCGTGATCCCGACCCCGCCGCATCAGCGAGGCTGGGACGAAGCAGATCGGTCCGAGCCCAATAGTCGAGTTGGCGATACGTGATACCCACGATCTCCGCGCTCTGGCGCCCCGAGTAACCCGCGAGATCGTCAGCGACTGGTCGATCCATGTCCACCCTCTAGTCCGACAAAGCATTCCCAGCACGACAATGCGGGAATTACGCCGTTGTTACGTCCCGCAGGGTACGGACATCGGCGGGCCGTCGTCAACCTGCCCCGAGATCAGACCGACACCGCGCCGTTCATGACTTGAAGTCCTCGGGGCTGATTTGGTCCAGAAAGTCCTTGAATTGGGCAATCACCTCGTCCGGCTGGGACTCCGCGGCTGCCGATTCCGGCTCTGGCTCCGGCTCGACGAAGCCGACCTCATCAATCACCGAGTCGGCGACAAAGATCGCCGACCCAGTTCTTACCGCCAAGGCGATGGCATCGGAAGGCCTCGCCGACACGATTGATGTTTGCTCCCCCTCGAGGAGGTGCAGTTCGGCGAAGAAGGTGCGATCACGCAGCGCGGTGACGACGACCTGGCGAAGTCCAACCCCGAGGATCTCAAGGACATCTCGAAATAGGTCGTGGGTCATCGGACGCGGCGTCTGGACCCGATCGAGCGCGAAGACAATCGCCCGTGCTTCGGTCTCGCCGATGAGAATCGGAACCAGCCGACGGGCGCCTTCACGTTCCCGCAGCAGCACCACCGGGGTGTTGCCCGGCATTTCGACGCGAACCTCGAGCAACTCGACTTCCACCACGAGTGTTGACCCTACCGCACTGCCGCGTCCTCAACGATGTGGGCGTTGGCTTGGCGGCACCGCGTCTGGCCGCGAACGCGTCGACCGATAGGGCGCTCAGGCCGGCGAGCGCCGGAACAGCGCGTCGCGCAGATCGGCACCGAGTTCATCGAGGTCGGCCCACCGCTTGGCCGCGGCGACATCGACGCCGGCGGCGCCATCGTGGTGATGGCGCATCAGCGGTGCCACAATCTGCTCGTAGAGAGCCAATTCGCGTTCCACCGCCACTTTGAACATGCGCAGATGGCGCGCCTGGACCCCAAAGTCGGCGAACCGGGCCGCCAGCTTTGCCACCAGTACTGCATCGTCACCGTACCGGCGACCCTGACTCAGCAGCCGGGACGTTATCAACCCGTAGCGTTCGAGTTCCGCGACCTCAGTGACAGTCAGGCCGACAGCGGCGGAGATCTCCTCCCGCGTCAGGCTGACCGAGTTCGGCTCCCCGAAGGGATTACCGCCCGCGGCGACGCGGCGGCGGGTTCGACCCGACACCGCCGTGGCGGCGGCCGGATCTTGGGCTCCATCAACCACGGCGGCGGTGAGTGTCGAGCCAGTCAGCGCCTCGTCACCATCGGACCCCGCAGAGCCGAACAGGGCAAGGGTCTCCACGCGGGCGGGCGCCACAGGACCCTCGTCCGGCACTGTCCTCCCGAGGGGCGTGACCACGCTCGGCGACCGTTGCGCAGCGCGGGCGCCTCGCTCATCCACGCTCGACGTCACCGAACCGGCGGCGAGTCTCGACGCGGGACGCGGCGTGGCGGTAGCAGTGAACACGTTGATCCGCGGTCCTCCCCCGCCAGTTGAGGTGATCTCGTCTCTTGCTGCTGCCGCCCTCGTCGCGGCACCGTCGTCACCAGCTACCGCCTCTGGTACGGCTTCGGTCAACCCCGGGCTTTGGTCGATTTCTAAGGGCAACTGCAGCTCGTTGGCCTCCTCAAGGCGTTCCCTGATCACTTTGAGGGGCAGGAAATGATCGCGCTGTTGGGTCAGGATCCAGCGAAGCTGCACCAAGTCAGCGGCGTAGAATTTGCGATACCCGGACGGGGTACGCTCCGGATCGATAAGACCTTGGCTCTCCAAGAACCGAATCTTCGAGATGGTCACATCGGGAAAGTCCGCTTGCAGGAGCCCAAGGACCTCACCAATGGCGAGGTGGTTCTGATCCGGAAGGTTCACGTCTTTCGTCCGGTACCGACATGGAACACGAGCTTGAATTTGCCGATCTGGACCTCGTCGCCGTCGCGTAGCACTACTCGTTCGATCCGCTGCTGGTTGACGTAGGTACCGTTGAGCGAACCGAGATCGACAAGTTCATACCCTTCGCCGTTACGGATGACCTCGGCGTGACGGCGCGAGACCGTCACATCGTCGAGAAACAGATCGGAATCGGGATGCCGCCCGGCCTTGACCGGGCCATCGCCAAGCGGGATGCGCGACCCCACGTCTGGACCCCGGGTCACCACGAGCACGCCTTCCTCGTGGTCCGCCACCACCGTCACGGATTTCGGCGAACCCGCCGTGATCGCAAGGTATGCCGCCGTATCCTCGGCCTGTGAGGACAGCACCGCACCACAGGACGAGCAGAAATTCGAACTCGCTGTGTTGCCATGACCGCATCGAGAACAACTTGCTCCGGTCACAGACTCAACCTTCGATCAAGGTCTGATACGCGGCCGCATCGAGAAGTCCGGACAGCTCGTCGATATCCACCGGGCGCAGCACGCAGAGCCACCCCTCGCCATAGGGATCGTGATTGACCAACTCCGGGGCGTCGACAAGGGCGACATTCACGTCGACGACCTCGCCCGCTATAGGGGCGTAGATATCGCTGACGGACTTGGTGGATTCGATCTCACTGAAGGCATCGCCGGCAGATGCGGTCATCCCAATGGCCGGAAGATCCACAAACACCACGTCACCGAGTGCGTCTTGGGCATAATCAGTGATGCCCACCCGGACCACGTCGCCCTCGACGCGAACCCATTCATGGTCGCTCGAATAGCGCAGGTTTTCAGGAAAGATCATTTCCCCAACCTATCGGCTCTTGTTGAGGGTTAGGCCCGCCGGACCATGAACAACGCCAACAGGGAGCAGGGTCATCGGGCGGACGGACGGATTTGTCTAACGTAGTCGCGCGCCAGCCAACTCGCATCGGGATTGGTTCGACTCGCCTCGACCAAACCATCCAGCCATGGCCCCGCCGGTCAGAGCGACGGCGCGGCGCGTGCCCGGCGTTCGGCTCGACCAGCGGCGAGGGCGGCGCGGCTCAGGCCCAGATATTGCCACGCCGCGTAGTAGCCCGCGACCAGCCCGGGCAGGCAAAATACCCAGGCCAGAACTCCGAGCAGCGGCGCGTAGCTCAGCGTCGAGGTACTGCCCAGCCACATGGGAAAGGCAAAATACAACAGGAATGTGCCCGTCTTGCCCCACCAGGTGACGTTCAGGCGCTTTGCCCCCAAGGCCCCCAGGACCACGACAGCAACGGACACCGTCACCTCGCGGGCCAAGGCCAGCACCGCCACCCCCATTGGAGCGGCACCCAACCACAGCATTGAACCGATGCCCACCACAAGCGTCAGACGATCAGCGATGGGATCAAGGGCCCGGCCAAGTTCGGACACCTGGTCGAGGCGGCGCGCCAAGTAGCCATCAACCCAGTCCGTCATGCCGAGTACGCCCAACAGCCAGGCGGCCGCGGCACGATTGTCTCGGCCGAACAACAACACCAAGTAGACCGGCACGCACAGCAAGCGCAACAACGAAATGGCGTTCGGGATGGTAAAGACGCGCATGGCCAGCCCACCCTACCGCCAGGCATCAACGTGACGCGATGCCGCCCCGCCCGGTGAGGCGGGGCGGCATCGGCGCGCTATTCGTGCCGAGTCAGACCGCTCTCAGCCGACGAGGACCGGCAACTTCGAGACGTCAATGTTGTACAGGTCGATGGTGTTGGACCACACCATCATCTCTTTCTCGTCCTCGGGTACGCCCGCCATGCAGCCTTCGAGCGTGACCATCGAGTTCGGCCAGATCGAGTCGTGGTGCGGATAGTCATTGCCCCACAGCAGGTTCTTCACGCCGATCAGGTGGCGGGTGGCGATGCCAGCCGCGTCGTCTTCGAACGTGGCATAGAAGTTGCGGTGGAAGTACTCCGACGGCTTCATCTTCAGGTAGTCGACGGCGTACTTCGGGGTCCGGTAGATGGCGTGGTCGAGCCGCTGCAAGGTATGGGCCAACCATCCGGTCTCAAACTCGCTGATGACGAACTTGAGGCCGGGGAAACGCTCCACCACGCCGCCGCAGATCAGGTCGATCATGGTGTTGACCGCCGTCGTGTGAGCCAGGGTGTAGCCCTTGATGGTGCCGCCGGGGGTTCCCCAATGCCGCGGCATGCCACCCTCGAAGCTGTCACCGGTGAAGATGTGCATCGTGAGGGGCACCCCGAACTCCTCCGCTGCAGCCCAGAAAGGGTCGTAGTCGGGGTGGTTATAGGGCCGATCCGGCGACACGTGAGCGGGGATGGCGAAGCCCCGGACGCCTTTTGTCGCGGCCCGCTTCATCTCGCTCAGGGCGATCTCCACGTCGGGCAGACCCAAACAGCCGATGCCGATGAGACGTTCAGGGTTGGCCGAGCAATAGTCGAACACCCAGTCGTTGTGGCGTTCAAAGACCGCGGCCACGACGTCGCGGTCCTTGATGGCGAAGGTGAACATGTTCAGCGACGGGTACATGACCTCGCCGACGATCCCATCGAGCGCCTGCTCCTCGAGCCGGGCGTGGGGATCCTTCACCCCGGCATTCAGCCCCTCGTAGCCGCGGGCGATCTTGGCGTCGGTCTTCGGTTCGCCCAGCTTGTTGCCGGCGATGCCGAGTCGACCCACCGGCACCGGCGCGGTGCCGGGAAGCACAATCCAGTCTCCTGGCTTGTCCTGGTAGTTGTGCACCACCCGCGGGGCTCGGGACCCGAATCGTTCCTCGAGGCCTTCAAAAACCTCACGGGCCTCCACCACATGGGAATCACAAGAGTAGTAGCGCATTCGGGAACCTCCTAATGGAAGAGCATGCAGCCCTGTACTAGCTGAACGGTGATCAATCGGTCGTCATGAAGCCAAATCGAAGTCGATACCCAGGCGCGAGGCAACCTTACGCAAGCCGTCGATCACCGAGGCCGGATAGCGGATGCGACCTGCGGCGGAGCGAGCCTCAAACTGCTTTTGTTCCAGTTCGCCGGGCAAATACACGGAGTGACCCGGCAGGACATCCACGGCGCGGACTTGGGCCACGAGGTCCTCCATCGCGTCGTAGTAGGCCTCGGCGCCGTCGGGGTGGATCACGTCGGGGTCCATCAACAAAAAAAACTGACCGCGCCGGCCAACCTCGACCTGGGCCGAATGCGCCGAGCCAGACAGCACCCCGGCGAGGATGTTGGTGATCATGGCCAAGCCGGTGCCCTTGTAACCACCGATGGCGGGAATGATGCCCTTCATGGCCACCCCAGGATCGGTGGTCAGATTGCCATCGTGGTCGCGGAACCCCCACTCGGCGGGCAACTCGGTGCCCTCCGCCTGGGCGCGCAAGACCTTGCCCAACGCCACCGGCGTCAAGGCCATGTCCAACAGGATCGGCGCGGCACTGCGGCGAGGGAAGGCGAACGCAATGGGATTGTTGCCATAAAGGCGGGTCCGAGCCCCGAACGGAGCCAGATTGGGAATAGAGGTGGTCGTGGCGACACAGGCCAACCCCGCGCTGGCTGCCAGGTTCGGATACCAGCCACCGCAGCCCCAGTCGTTGCTGTTGCGGATGACACCGACACACATGCCAGTCTCTTTGGCCTTAGGGATGAGCTTTTCCAGCAGCCTGGTCGCCACCAGTTGGCCCAGTCCGTGGTGCCCATCGCCGGACAGCAAGGTCGGACGCTCGCGCAAGATTTCCAATTGGGCGGTGGGATCGCACACGCCTTGCTCAAACCAGTTCAAGTACCACGACAGACGTTGAACCCCGTGGGTATCCACCCCACGAAGGTCCGCCCACATGAAGTTGCCCGCCACGGTCTGCGCATCGCCGGGCACCATCCCCGCCGCGCTGAGCGCGGCGGCAGCGAAGGCGCGCACCGCATCGATGGGCAACTCGGCGGCCTGCCCTGCCGTGCGGATCATCTCGGGAACACCGCGCTGCCGTTCGTTCACCATGCACGTCCTTGTCGGTTGAAGGGGCCCGATCCCAACCCCAATCGCGGCGGTGAATCCTGGTGGGCTCCAAGGTGGCCTACCTGCACCCGGTTCCCCGGCTGCACGCACCACAGCGTTGCCATCACGTTACCGCGACGAGACGTGTGCCCGCGACCCTGTTGGCCAGCTGACCCTCGAAATCAGCGCCGCAAGGCCGCCACCACCGCCGCCGCGAATTCCGCCGTCGATGCGGTGCCACCCTGATCTGCGGTGAGGAATTCGCCGCTGGCGTAGACCTCCCCGATCGCCGCATCGAGCCGACCGGCGGCATCGGTCAGACCAAGGTGCTCCAACATCATCACCGCCGACAGCACGGTGGCTGTGGGGTTGATGATCCCCCGGCCAGCAATATCGGGAGCGGAACCGTGGGCGGACTCGAAGTAGGCGAAGTCATCGCCGTAACAACCCGATGGGGCCAGGCCCAAGCCACCAATGGTCGCCGCAGCCTCGTCGGAGAGCAGGTCACCGTAGAGGTTGGGCAGCAACACGACGTCGAGCCCGTGGGGGCGAAGGACCAAACGGTGCGCCAGGTCATCGACGATGAACTGTTCCAGTTCAACGTCAGGAAAGTCCGCCGCAACCTCCCTGACGATGTCACAGAAGTAGCCGTCGGTCTTGGGCAGCATGTTCGTCTTCGCCGAGACCGTCAGTTTGCCCCGTCGGGCACGGGCCAATTCGAGACTGAAGCGGGCTACCCGCTCGGTGCCTGCACGGGTGATGATCTTGGCCGCGAAACGACCCTCGCCTTGGTAGGAGAGACGGGCCTTAGGGCCCACAAGTCCAGAGCCGTGCAGCGCCTGCACGTCGCCCATGATCCCGACATAACTGTCCTCGAGGTTCTCTCGCACAATCACGTAGTCGATGACCGACGGATCCGCCAGCGGCGAACGGAACCCCGGCCGCCATCGCACCGGGCGTACATTGGCGAAGGTTCCCTTTCCCCAACGGAGGTAGGCGACGCCAGGAGTGGTCCCGTTGGTGGAGCCAAACAAGACCCCCTCCGCCCGATCGATACGCTCAATGACCAGCGCCTCCCGCTCCTGGGGAGCCAACTCCGCCAGCTCCACACCGACGGGCACCACGTCGAAGTCCAGCGGAAGATCCATCGCCCGCAACATGTCGAGGGCTGCGTCCATCGCCTCCGGCGCGGCATCATCGCCGGGGATGACACATATCGTTCGCCGTGCAGTCTGCGCCGTCATCGGTCCTTCCTGTCCCCGGCTTGTGTCGCCGGGTCCATGTGACCCGGCATCGGGTCCAAGCGCGGTGCGGACCACCAGCGAAGCGCCTGCAGGTCCGCACGGCGCAGCGTAGTGTGCCCGATCATGGCCCTCACCCCTGAGCAACTCGATGAGCTCGCCCCTCGCCTCTGGGACGCCGTGGCATCTGGTGACCGCTTCCCGCCGTTTCTGGCCGGCATCAGCTACGACGACGGGCTCGGTTTGCAGGTCCGCATGCTGCGTCGCCATCTCCAACACGGGGCGGTGCTCGCCGGATGGAAGGTCGGGCTCACCTCGGCCCGTGCCCGCAGCCAATTCGGCGGGATCGACGTGCGTCCCTTCGGGTATCTCGATGCCGACCATGTTCTACGCAGCGGCGCCACCGTCGAGATCGGGTCCGTCCCCCGGGCGGCCGTAGAGACCGAATTGTGCTTCACCGTGGCCGAGCGCCTGTTCGGCTCGGATCTCAGCGCGGAGCAGGTTCGTGCAGGGCTGGCCACCGTGGCCGCGGGCTACGAGATCAACCAACGCCAGCGTGGCAGCCTCAAGCCCGATCTCGCCATGGGTGCCGCCGCCCGCATGTACAACTGGGGCGTTGTCGAAGGCACCGGCGCGTCCCCCGCTGAACTGCATCGAGCCGGTTTCGACCTCGCCGATGCCGTCGTCACGATGAGCTGGAGCGGAGCCGACGCGGTGCCAACACCAGCCTTACGCGAACGTGCCGGTGACCACGTCGATGACCACTACCTATCCATCGCCTTGTTGGCCCGGGCTTTGGCGGACTACGACCTGGCTTTGGAGCCGGGACAAAAGATCATCACCGGAGCGGTCGGAAGGTTCCCGGCCGAACCCGGACAAACGTGGCGCAGCGAGTTCTCGGGCGTCGGCACAGTGGAGGTGCGTTTCACATGAAAGTACTCGTAATCACCGGACTGACCTTGCCCACAGTCACCGACGCGGAGATGCAGGCCATTCGCCACGCCGCCGGAGCGGGCTCGGTGGTCGAGCTGGTCAACGGGGTCAAAGAGGCGATGGCGCATGCTGCGGACACCGACGTGATTCTCGGAGTCCTGCCCGAACGCCTGCTCAATGCGGCGGGAAACTTGCGCTGGATCCATGCCACCGCCTCTGGGGTGGACATGTTCATGTACCCCGCTTTCAAACAGAGTGACGTGATCCTCACCGGCGAGAAAGGCCTCGTCGGCGGCCATCTGGCCGACACCGGTTTCGGCTTGCTCCTGGCGCTCACCCGGCAGATCCACACCGCCCTCAAACTCGGCTCGGGGGCCTGGCCGCAGCGCGAGGCGATGCGGGCCAAAGAAGTTGAACTCGAGGGTCTCACCATGGGCATCGTCGGTTTCGGTGGTACCGGTCGGGCCATGGCCCGACGGGCCACCGGCTTCGGGATGAAGCTCCTGGCCCTGGACGAAATGACGGTACCGCCTGGGGACGGAGTCGATGAGGTCTGGCCAACCAGCCGCCTCGATGACCTGCTCACCGGGTCAGATGTGGTGGCGATCTGCTGCCCACTCACCGAAGTGACGAGTCGGCTGTTTGACGACCACGCCTTTGCCGCCATGAGGCCGGGGGCGATCTTGGTCAACGTCACCCGGGGCGAGGTCGTCGACGGCGATGCGCTGGTTCGGGCGCTACAGAGTGGACGCCTCGGGGGCGCGGCCCTCGACGTGATCGACGGGGAGCCGCTGCCGAGCGATCACCCGATCTGGGACTTCGACAACGTGGCCATGACCCCGCACACCGCCGGCGCCAGCCAACTGAGGGCACCGCGAAACATCGCCCGATTCGTGGACAACCTCGGCCGATTCCAACGAGGCGAAGAGCTCCTTGGCCTCGTGGACAAGGTCGCCGGTTACTGAGGCTGCCGCGCCACGGCGGTGTTCGCCCGGCCTGCGCTCCACTCCTCGGGTCACTCCTCGGGAGGCACCCGGCGGCGGCTGACCTTACGTTCGGCATGGGACGCCTTGTCCGCCAGTCGGCGCCGGACCGAGCCGACCGTGGGCCGCGTCCGGCGCCGGGGTGGTGGCACATACAACGCATCGGCGAGGCGCTGCTGTAAGCGGCGTTGGGCCAGATCGCGATTGCGTCGCTGCGAACGCTCATCGTCGGCGGCGACGGTGAGCCCATCACCAAGTTGGGATCGCAACCGGGCCCGTTGCGCCTCACTCAAACTCGGCGAAGCAACGATATCGAACTTCACAATGGCCCGGCTGTGGGTGCGATTTGCGTGCTGGCCCCCTGGGCCTCCGGAGGGCTCGAAACGCCACACAAGCTCATCGGCGTCGATTGCACACCGGGCGTCGATCACCAAGCGCTCACCCATTGCCAGTCACGCTACCGCCGCCCAGCGTCCTCGACGCGCCGCGGCTAGGTTGCGCCCATGGGCAGGCCCACCCGGACCTACCCGCCCACTGCAACCATCGATGAAACGGAAACGGTGAAGCCATGAGCTCAACACCTGTCGTCCTTTTGCACGGCTTTGCCACCTCGGCGGCGCGCACCTGGGGGGAGAACGGCTGGATCGAGTTGCTCAAGGAGGCCGGTCGAACGGTACTAGCCATCGACCTACTCGGACACGGCGACGCCGACAAGCCGCACGACCCCGAGGCCTACGAACAGCTGGAGGCGCTCGTCGCGGCGCAGTTGCCGGATGAACCGGTCGACATCATCGGCTTCTCGCTCGGAGCCCGCACCACCCTGGCCTTGGCGATTGAAAACCCTGGCCGCTTCCGCAAGATCGTCGTGGCCGGCGTCGGCGCGAACCTCTTCGAGCACGACGAGGAACGATCGCGGGCCATTGCCCGCGGCGTAGCCGGTAACCCCGATCCCGAGGATCGTACGTCGGCCTATTTCGCCCAACTGGCGGACTCCCCCGAGATCGACCGCGAAGCCCTAGCCGCGCTCAGCAAACGTAAGCACGGACTGCCCGTCACCCTCGAGGGTTTGGCCAACGTGAATAACCCGGTGCTCGTTGTACTCGGTGATCAGGACTTCGCCGCGCCAGCAGATCCGCTGGTCGATGCGCTGCCCAATGCCACGTTCTTGAACCTCCGCAAGGCCGACCACTTTGGCACGGTCAAAGACTTCCGCTTCATCGACGCCGCCCTGCGCTTCATCGACGCCGTCCCGAAGTAACCCCCGTGGACGTCGCGGCGTGCCGTTCAGCGGCGCAGGCCCCAGTCTCGACGTCAGAACTGGGCCAGCACCCACACGAACCCCTGCACCGCCCGCCAGCCCAGGTATGACACCAACGACGCCACCACCAGCCAAAAGTGCCACGGGACGGACCGCCAAGCGCTCTGATCGGCGACGACGGTGGCGATTTTGGTGCCGCACTGCGGACAGGTCCCGTCCTGGTGCAGGGTGTTCGGGTTGAAGAAGCGATCACAGGGATCACACCAGGGCATCGTCGCTCACACCGGAGGAACGCCGTGGCGACGATCGGAGAACGAACGGTCACGCTTGCGAGCTCGCTCGATACGGCGAATGCACTCGGCCCGCAGGTCTCCGAAGTCGATGATGGCGTCGATGACCAGCTCCGAGGCGAGACGCAAAATGTCGACGTCTTCCTCGTAGAGTCGGCGCTGCTCCGCTACCCACGCGTCGCGCTCTTCGGGGTTGGTCATGGCGGCAATGCGGTTGGCGTACACCGCGTTCACAGCCGCCTCGGGACCCATCACGGCAATCTTGGCCGTGGGCAGGGCGATGGTCGCCTCCGGGTCGAACGCCGGGCCGGACATGGCGTACAGGCCGGCCCCATAACACTTGCGCACGATGATCGACAGCTTCGCCACCGTCGCCTCAGACACCGCGGTAATCATCTTCGCTCCATGACGGATGATGCCTTGACGTTCCACTTCGGTGCCGATCATGAAGCCAGGGACATCGGCGAGGAACAGCAACGGAATGTTGAAGGCATCGCACCACCAGATGAAGCGGGCGGCCTTGTCCGCTGAGTCAACGAAGAGCACACCCCCCTTCTGCATTGGGTTATTGGCGACGACACCCACCGGGCGTCCATCGAGGCGGGCAAAGCCGGTGATCAGTTCGGGAGCAAACAGCGGCTTGATCTCAAAAAAGCTGTCGGCATCGACAAGGCCATCGATGAAATCGTGCATGTCGTAGCCCCGGCTCTCCTCCGCGGGCACGACCGAGGCGTCGAGCACCCGGGACGGTTCGGCCGAAACGTACTGCGGGGGATCCTCCCGCCAAGACGACGGTAGATAGCTGAAAATGGCTGCCGCCTGATCGAGGGCGTCCTCGTCGTCGTGGGCCAACAGGTCACCACAACCGGACACGGTGGCATGCATCCGCGCCCCGCCCATCTCCTCCAAGGAGACCAGCTCACCAATCACCATCTCGGCCATGCGGGGTGAACCGAGATACATCGAGGCGTTGCCCTCGACCATGATGACGACATCACAAAAGGCGGGGATGTATGCCCCACCCGCAGCAGACGGTCCGAACAGACAGCAGATCTGGGGCACCCGGCCTGACATCTTGACCTCGTTGTAGAAGATGCGGCCCGCACCTCGGCGTCCGGGGAACAACTCCACCTGGTCGGTGATGCGAGCCCCGGCGGAGTCGACCAGCCAGAACATCGGCAGCTCATTACGCAACGCCAACTCGGTGATGCGGATGATCTTCTCCACCGTTCGAGCACCCCAGGACCCGGCCTTGACCGTGGGGTCGTTGGCCATCACCGCCACCGCTCGACCGTCGATGGTACCGGTACCGGTCACCACCCCGTCCGCGGGAAGGTCCACCGCGGAGGCATTGGCCAACAGGCTGTCTTCCACGAAAGAGCCCGCGTCGAGCAGCAACGCCAGCCGGTCGCGCACGAACAGCTTGTTCTGGCGGGCCAGCTTCTCGCCCTCACGATGGAGGTTTCCCTGCAGAGCCCGCTGCGCCGCAGCAGCCAACGAACCGGCATCGGAGAGGTGAGAGGTGCTCGGTGCAGCGCTGAGATCGGTCACTTCAGGAGTCTGGCATCTCGACCCCGCCCAACGCCTACCGCCGCACCCACCGCCAGAAGTCGCTCACCCATGGTGGACTCCGAACACCATCAGCCGCGTCGGCGTACCCGAAGTTTGATCGGCGTCGAACCCAGCTGGCACCCCTCGCGGAGGTAACGCTCGATGTAGCGCAAATAGGTCAGCGGCAGCTCTTTGTTGGTGAACAGGGTGAAGGTGGGCGGATGGGTGGCACCCTGGGTGGCATAGAGCACCCGGGCCCCATGCGGCGCGGGCTGAGCTACCTGGGCGTCGCGCATCAAGCGGTTGACGGTCGCGGTCGGGATACGGGCGCGGTAGTCCTCAATGGCGTCACCGAGCTTCGGAAGCAACTTGTGAACGCCCTTGCCGGTCAGGGCGGAAATCTTCAACACGGGCGAATCGCCGATGAAGCGCAGCCGGTCTATGACATCGACCCCGACCCGATCTCGCTCCTCGGGCTCGAGTTGCTCCCACTTGTTGAGCAACACCACGATCGGGCAGCCCGCCGCGTCGACGCGTTCGGCCAGACGCTGATCCTGGTGGGTCACCCCAGCCGTGGCGTCGATCACCAATAGCGCCACATCGGCCTTGTCCACGGCCCGCAACGCCCGCACCATGGAGAAGTACTCGGTGGCATCTTCCTCACCGTGGCCGATCTTCGAACGCCTCCGCATCCCCGCGGTGTCCACGAAACGGACCGGACCGAAGTCGGTATCCACCACCGTGTCAATCGCATCTCGGGTCGTGCCCGGCATGTCGTGCACCACCGCCCGGTCCTCGCCGATCAATCGATTGAACAGGGTCGACTTACCAACGTTGGGCCGTCCGACAATGGCCACCGAGTACAACTCGTCGTCGCGATTGGGAACCGCCCCCGGACCGTCGAAGAGATCCTCATCCTCCGCCGGATCCGCGACGCGGGACACCACGTCGCCTTGGGGTCGGCGTGAGGTCCCTGGCGCACTATCGCGGCCAAGCTCCGCCAGCGGCGCACCGAGCGCTTCAAGTACCGCGTCGAGGAGATCTCCGGTACCGCTGCCATGCAACGCCGACACGCAGAACGGCTCGCCCAGACCGAGCGACAGGAACTCCCACGCCGCCGCCTCAAGGCGGGGATGGTCGACCTTGTTGGCGACCACGAAGACCGGCTTGTCCCGCTCCACCTTGCGCAGCAGGCCTGCCACGCGGGCATCCTCCTCGGTCGTGCCGACCCGAGAATCAACCACGAAGAGCACCGCGTCTGCCTCGGCCATGGCCCGCTCGGACTGGCGCGACACCTTCTCGTCGAGCGCGTTGCCAGTACCGCCGGGAAGCCAGCCGCCCGTGTCGATCGCCACGAAGGCCCGTCCCTGCCACTCGCCCTCAAGGGTCTTGCGGTCTCGGGTGACTCCGGGGCGCTCCTCCACGATCGCCTCCTGGCGACCGACGAGACGGTTGACGAGCGTCGACTTACCGACGTTGGGCCGGCCCACGATGGCCAGCTTGGGGGGATTCATGAGCGACGCTCCAATGCTCGACGCAACGACGCGCCGTCGGTGGGGACGACCTCGACATGACGCGGCAGCTGCTGCGGCGTCAATCCGTCAAGGAAACGTCCCTCGGACAAACAGACATCGGGCAACAGATAACGCTGCCCCTCCGGCTGCGCCGCGAGCACCTGCTGCAGGTCCTCACCGACCATCAAACCGGTGACCCCGATGTTGCCCCCAAAGAAATCGTTCGGCACCTCGACCAGACGGACCGCGACCCCGGCAATGGCCGCCATCTCGGCCCGCAGCGGGCCGAGGACCGCAGCACCAAACGTGCCGGTGAGAATGCCAATGGGGGCCCGGCGGCCGGGGCGGAGCGACACCGAATGCCCCACCGTTGCGCCTCCAGCAGCGGTCACCGCCGCGGGCAGCTCGGCGGCGGCATCGCGGGCGGCTCGATAACCGGCCACCTCGGCCGTGACGCGCCGGGGCGTGGGGTGCAGCGGGGCAAGAAGAGCACCGTCCTTCGGTGGCGGTGGATCCTCAGAGACCGCCGCGTCCGACCAGGCGAAGAAGCCGCTTCTCGGCCCCCGGGAAGGGTCTTTCGCAGCTCGGAAATCCATTTCGAACGCCCGTGCCATTCCGACGCCGTCCTCGTGCAAGGCGAAATCCCCGTAGTGCTCCAGTGACGGGAAGGGCCGCCCGGCCATGAGGTAATACTCGTCGGCGGCAAAGACCAGACGATGACCGACGATGCCAAGGAAACGCTCTTGCCATGCCTCCACGCTGTCCACGGTGGCGGCGGCCTCGGCCAGAGTATGCGGTCGCATCCGGGCCGCGGTGTTGTAGCGACTCAACCCCAAGGGCACCACGGCCAGCGTGGCGAGCTCGGGATACTGGTCCGCCACTCCGCACAAGGTGTCCTCGAGCACGTCGCCATCGTTGAGGCCCGGGCACACGACGACCTGGCCGTGCACCATGACCCCGTGATCGAGCAGCAGCCGTAGCCAACGTAGCGACGTGGCCCCACGGCGATTGTGCAACATGTCCGCCCGGACGCTGGGATCGGTGGCGTGGATTGACACGTACAGCGGCGACAGGCCCTCGGTGATCACCCGCTCGAGGTCCGATTCGGTGAAGCGGGTTAGCGTCGTGAAGTTTCCGAACAGGAAGCTCAGCCGATAATCGTCGTCTTTGAGGTAGAGACTGCGGCGCATGCCCGGGGGCAGCTGGTAGATGAAGCAAAACTCGCAATGGTTGTCGCAGCTACGAACCCGATCGAACACCGCAGCGTCGATCTCGATTCCGAGGGGCTCACCCGCCGCTTTCGAGGCCTCCACCTCCAGATGCAGCCCACCGCGGCGCAACTCCATCCACGGATCGGCCTCATCGGCCAGTACCCGGTACTGGATGATGTCGCGGACCGGTTCACCGCACAACGACACCAGCTCGTCGCCGACCTCGATACCGGCCGTGGCCGCGGCTGAACCAGTCACCACCGCCACCACGCGGGGCAGGCTGGCTCGGGCCGCGAGGCTAGAAGGGGCAGACATAGCCAAACCAGTGTATGGCGACACCCACCCATGGCCTGGCCCGAGCCGGTGCCACGGTAGCGTGGATGCTGTCATGGACGTCGAACGGGTGCTCCTCGCTGCCCCCCGTGGGTTCTGTGCCGGGGTGGAGATGGCCATCAAGGCCCTCTCGTGGATGGTCCGAGTCTTTCCGGCCCCGGTGTACTGCTACCACGAGATCGTGCACAACCAACGAGTGGTGGACCGCTTCCGGGCCCTCGGCGTCATTTTCGTCGATGACATCTCCGTCGTCCCTGCGGGCAGCGCCATCATGTTGTCCGCCCATGGCTCAGCGCCTGATGTGGTCGCCGCCGCCCGGGCTAAGGGCGGGTACGTGGTCGATGCCGTCTGCCCGTTGGTGACCAAAGTGCACCACGAGGTGAAGAAGCGGGCCGGCCAGGGTTACCGCATCCTCTATGTCGGGCACGAAGGCCACGAGGAAGCGATCGGCACGATGGCGGTCGCCCCCGAATCCATCTACCTCGTCGAGCATCCGGCGGACGTGCAGCGGCTCGAACCCATCGATCAACCGGTGGCGCTGCTGGCGCAGACCACGCTGTCTCATTCAGATTGGGAAGGGGTACTCGAGGCCGCCCGCGAACGCTTCCCCGGCCTGTGGCAACCCGGCCGATCCGATCTGTGTTTCGCCACCACCAACCGCCAAGCGGCCCTAGGCCGAATCGCCCCGCGCTGTGATGCCATGGTGGTGATTGGTTCCGCCAACTCGTCGAACACCACTGCGCTGGCCCGACTCGCCAGCGACGCGGGCTGCCCCCGGGTGTTTCGCATCAACGACGCCGAAGAACTACCTGAGGATCTGTCCGGCATCGTCGGAGTAACCGCGGGGGCGTCCGCCCCGGAGGATCTCGTGGCGGCGGTCATCGACCGGCTCGCCCCCCGCCACGGGGTGCAGGAGATCACCGTCACGACCGAGGACGAATACTTCCCACCACCCCGTCACCTGCGCGACCTCCTCGTCGTGCTCGATGCCTTCGTCACCGTCGGTGCGGGTGGCGCGCTCTCTCAACGGCCCGAAACCCCCGACCGGGCGGTGGCGGCCAGCAACGTACTCGCCGCCCTGGCCAACAGCACCCCGGTACCCGAGCCGCCGATCTAAGCCATCCCCATCAAAGCTTGGCGACCCGACAGGGCCTCGACCTTTGATTGTCTGCTCAGAGATGAACGTTGACACGGCACAACTCCAAGAAGGCGCCGGCACGGCTCCGGGCCACCGTTTCGGCGGCCCACAACCCGCTCGCCACGTCGACGGACGCCCGGCTGATGCCGCCGTTCGCCGAAAGCGCGCCCCAGCGTGCGAGCGCCGCCATCTCCGTGCGGGCCAACGCCGAATTAGCCAAGTCGAAGGCCATCAGAAGCGCCTGGTCCGAACCGTAGAGCTCTGCCCTCGGCGTCAACAGGAGACGTTGGGGGCGATGCAACCGCTCGGGCCGGTCCTTCAGTCGACGCGAAGGCCGGCCTGCGCCGCCTCGAACACTGCCTGCAGGTGCTGCTCAAGCGTCGCGGTCAACTCCCGCACCGCACGGCGCGAGGTGCCACGTCCCTCGTTGTCGACTGGCGGCAGGATCGGCGAGCCGATCACCATGCGCACCTTCGTGGGTCGGATGAATCTGGAACCCTTGGCCTGGGCCCGTTGGGATCCCCCGATCCCCACCGGCACGATGGGCACGCCGGTACGCAGCGCCAGGAACGCCGGTCCGTCGAACAACTTGTGCAGCTGCGGACCAGACTGACGAGTGCCCTCGGGATACAGCACCAACGGTTGTCCTGCTTCGAGCACGCTCTGGCAGCGGCGCAGCGCCTCTCGGTCCACGCTGGCTCGGGCCACGGGGAAGGCGCCGAGAGCGGAAATGAACCATGAGAAGGCCCGGTGCACACCCCACAAGCTGTCTTTGCCCATGAAGCGCATCGGCCGCCGGGTCACCGCCGCCACAATGGGGGTGTCGACGTTCGAGCGATGCACCGGCGCCAGAATGAAGGCGCCCTCGACTGGCACGTGCTCACGCCCGGTGATCTCAAGGCGGAACCACAGATAACAGAACCCAACCAGACCTGAACGCACCGCGTGGTAGAGCAGGCGGGCCGCCCGTGTCGGGTTGCCCGCATTCCAAGCCCGATCGATGAACTCCGAGGTGAGCGGAACCGTACCGGCGGACCTTCGAACGGTGGGCGCGGCACGACCCGACTCGGACGCACGTGCACCCGAGGGCGAATCCTCGCGCTCGTGCCACAGCTGCAACACCGTGGCGACCACCTGCTCAACGTCGAGATCGGAAGTATCCACGGTGACCGCATCGGCGGCACACGCCAGCGGCGAGGCCGCACGGGTGGAGTCCTCCTCGTCGCGACGGGCCAACTCGGCCCCAACCGCCACGAGGTCGCTCCCAGCGCTACCCTGCTCGGCCCGCCGCGCCGCACGCGCCTGGGCCGACGCGACAAGAAACACCTTCAGTACCGCGTCGGGCACGACCACGGTGCCGATGTCTCGACCCTCGAGCACGGCGCCGCTTCGCCGCGCAATCCACTCCCGTTGGCGTCGAACCAGCTCGTCGCGCACCGCAGGATTAGCCGCAACGGCGGACACCGCCGCCGTCACCCGCGCACCGCGGATCTCCTCGGTCACCTCCACCGCGTCCACAAACACCCCGTACGGTCCGACCTGCAAATCACAGGTACGGGCCCGCTCGGCGACACGTGTGGCGTCCTCGGGTGCAATCCCTGCCCGCAGAACCGCCGCGGTCACCGCCCGATACATGGCGCCGGTGTCCAAATACCCGAAACCCAAACGGTCCGCGACCAAACGGGCAACGGTGGACTTCCCGCTTCCGGCTGGACCATCGATGGCGATCACGCGCATAGCGGCCCTGACGCTAGTGCTCGGGCCCGCGTGCTCCGTGGCTGCATGCTGAGCCAGGCTCAGCGAGGCCGCGGCAAACGCAGACCGTCCAAGACCTCCCAGAAGCGGGGAAACGTCTTGGCCACACAGCCCGGATCAGCGATGGCCACCCCCGGGATTCGCAAACCGGCCAGCGCGAACGCCATGGCCATTCGATGGTCGTCGTAGGTCTGCACCGTGGTACCGGCCATGGGCCGCACCCCGGGTCGGATTATCATGCCGTCAGGCTGCTCCTCGGCCTCCACACCCAAGCGTCGTAGCTCCGCCACGACCGCACCGATACGGTCGGATTCTTTGTGGCGGATGAAGCCGATGCCACTCATCTGGGTCGGGCTGGTGGCGAACGCCGCCACCACCGCCAGGGTGGGCGCCGTGTCTGAAAGATCGGCGAGATCCACGCTCACCCCCCTCAACACGCCGTCTTGCGGACCACTGACCGCAGTCCAGTTCGGGCCCCGACGAACGGTGCAACCCATCGAGGCGAGGACCTCCGCGAAGGCCGCATCACCCTGATGGGTAGCGTTTCCCAGCCCTTCGACACGCACCGTTCCGCCACACAACGCCGCGGCCCCAAAGAAATACGACGCCGCTGAGGCGTCGGCTTCGATCCGCAGCGACGATGCTTGGTAGCGGCCTGCCGGCACCACGACGAGGTCGTCCTCGATGCTGGCGGAGGCGCCGAAGTCGGCCATCACCGCCGCGGTGACAGCCAGGTAAGGCGCGGACACCAACGGGGTCGTCAGGCGTATACGCAAGCCGGCGGGGCTCAGCGGTGCCGCCATCATCAACCCCGAGATGTACTGACTGGACACATCGCCCGATACCGCCACCTCATCGCCCCAGGTCGTGGCACCCGTGCTGGTGATCTCGACGGGCAGGCGCTCCCCTGGTTCGGCCTGCACCCCTACCCCCAATTGGCGCAATGCGCCGAAGAGCGGGGCGAAGGGCCTGGAGCGCAACTGTGATGCCCCATCCAGCCGGTACCGACCGCGACCAAGAGCCAGTGCGGCGGGCAGGAACCGGGCGGTCGTGCCGGACTGTCGGGCGTCAAGGTGAACCGGGCCGAGCGGCCACCGAGCGGCCGTACCGACCACCAGTGCCACGTCATCCGGCCGGGTCAACTGTATGACTACCCCCAAGCGGCGAAGGCAGTCGATCATCGCCGCGGTGTCCTCCGCCTCGAGCACCCCGCTGAGTCGGCTGGGCCCATCGGCGAGGGCCGCTACCAGCAATGCACGGTTGGTGATGCTCTTGGACCCTGGCACGTGAACGACCGCATCGAGTGGTCCCTCCAGGGGCTCGATGGGCCGGTCGGCCAGTCCCTCGGTCATGACGTGATGCCTCGTGTCATGACCGTCAGACCAGCCGCCGGACCGACGGCTTGAAGCCGCGAGCCAACAGACCACCACGGAAACGTTCACTGCGCTCGGCGTCCACGAGCAGCACGGCGACACCGCTGGTGCCCTCCAGGGAGTGGACCACTTCAAAGCTGTCGATGTTGACCCCGAGCTCTGCCGCCAGGGTGAAGACCTCCGCCGCCGCTCCGGGCCGGTCAGGTATCGGTACCCGCACCTCGGCCAGCTCCTCCGGCCGTACTGACCGCGAGGGCAGGTTCGAACGGGCCCGGCGAGCGCGTTCCAGCACGCTCGTCAGCCCGGCGCGGTCGCCACCACCGACGAGCTGGCGCATGTGGGACAAGCCAGCGATGAGTTGATCGAGGGTGTCGACAATCGCCTCACGGTTCTCGGCGCAGATATCGGGCCAGATCGCCGGGTGGCCCGAGGCGATCCGTGTCATGTCCCGAAATCCCCCCGCCGCTAGGCGTAACAACGCGGCATGATCCTGGGCCCGTTCGTCGGCCAGCGTCATCAAGGTGGCAGCGGTGAGGTGGGGAACATGGGAGACCACCGCCACCAAGGCGTCGTGCGCCTCGGCCGAGACCGCCACCACCTCCGCGCCGAGGTCGGCGACAATGGACGCCACCGCCGTGAAGGCGGCATCGGGCGTGTCCGATCTAGGGGTTAGCACCCATGCCGCTCCGGAGAACATGTCCGGGTCTGCCCCTTCGAGGCCGATCAGCTCCGATCCGGCCATTGGATGGCCGGGCACGAAGCGAGGGTCCACGACCGCGGTAGCCACCGGAACCTTCACCGACCCAACATCACTGACCAGGCCACGCGTGGCCGCGAGCGCCGCTCGGACCGCGGCGGGGATGACACTGACCGGTGTGGCCACAAAGGTGATCTCGGCATCGGGATCGAGTCCCTCCCGGTCGATGACTCCACGCTGCACCGCCTCCGCGGCCCGCCCAGACGCGCCGTCCTCGCCCCACAACACCCAACCGCGACGGCGCAGAGCCACGGCGATGGACCCGCCGATCAGCCCCAGGCCAACCACGTTGGCCCGACGGGGCGGGGTGAGCTCAGCGCCGACGTCGCTCACGAGCGGGCGACGTCGGGCCGCAACGCGGCGGCCCCTTCGAGGTACACGTGCACGATCTCCGAACGGGCGCGGGAGGTGGTGGCATGGACCATCACCCGGACACACATCGGCAGGGCGCCGTTGATCTCGAGTTCGGCCATGTCAAGCAGGGGGACCCCGGCCAGCTCGGCTATCCGCGCCCGGGCCACCGTGGCGGGGAACGCGGCATGAATGTCTGTCGTAGCGGAGAACAGCACCGAGATCAGCTGATCGGGGTCCAAATCGTTGAGGGTGATCAGCGCTCGCATCATCGCTTCGACCCGGTCTGCGAGGTGCTCGAACTCGTCGAGGTCGACCGTGGTTGCTCCTCGGATGGCACGCACGCTCTGCATGGCTGCAGATCTTAGGTGCGCTCCGCCGTCGCGTCCGAAAGGGCGCGTACCTCGTCCAAATCCAGGCGCCGCCACGCCCCCGGTACCAGCTTCGTGTCACTCAACGGTCCGATGCGTACCCGAACCAAGCGACGAACCGGATGTCCGACGGCCTCGCACATGCGACGAATCTGCCGGTTTCGACCCTCATGGATGGTGATGCGCAGCAGGTCAGGGGCCACAGCAGCAACCCGCGCCGCAGCGGTCATCCCATCATCGAGATCAACGCCCTCGCGTAGGGTGCGAAGCGAACCCCTCGACGGCGCGCCCTGAACCCACACCAGGTACTCCTTGTCCACCCCGAAGGACGGGTGGGTGAGCCTATGGGTGAGTTCGCCGTCGTTGGTCAGTAGCAGTAAGCCTTCGCTGTCCGCGTCGAGGCGACCAACGGGGAACACCCGCACATCGTCGGGCACGAGTTGCACCACAGTTGGGCGCCCCTGGGGGTCTTGGGCGGTGGTAACCACCCCGATCGGCTTGTTGAGCAAGAAATACACCTGATCGGGTCGCACGCCGATGGCGATGCCGTCCACCGCCACCCGGTCCTGCTCCCAATCGACCCGGCGCCCGAGCAGAGCGACCTCGTCGTTGATGGTGACCCGACCTTCGGCAATGAGGTCCTCACAGACCCGCCGGCTGCCAAAACCGACCCGGGAGAGCACCCGCTGCAGGCGCTCGGGCTCGCTCATCCCTCGTCGTGGGGTACGGCTGGATCGGCCATGGCCACGTCCGCGGGGGGGAGATTCACCCGGCTCGAGGTATCTCGCTGTAGGGCGGCAAGGGCCCCGTCGGTCAGATCGATCTCCACCGGGTCGCTACGAGTGCTCGTGCGGCTACGCCGCCGCGGGTCACCGTCAGCGAGCAGGGTCCGCTCGATGCTCTCCACCACGTCGCCACCGGGAACGAACTGACCCAAAGGAGCCAAGTCCTCGACCTTGTCCAAACCCAGGCGTTCCAGGAAGAGCGCGCTGGTGCCATAGAAGGTGGCTTGGCCAGGCCCGGGGTCGTGACCGACCTCGGTCACGAGGCCTCGTTGGACCAAGGTACGCATCACTCCATCCACGTTGACCCCACGGATGGAACTCACCTGTGCTCGAGAGATGGGCTGCTTGTACGCCACGATGGCCAGCGTTTCCAGCGCTGCGGCTGACAGCTTGCCCGATTGGCCGTCGAGCACGTAGCGCTCGACATAGGCCACTTGGTCGGGATGAGACTGGTAACGGTACCCGCCCGCGACGCGGACTAGCACGAAGCCGTGGGCGGCGAGCTCGTAGCGGGCGGCGAGCCCGGCGCAGCGTTGTTCGACCTCGCCAACGGCGATTTCGAGCAACTGGGCCAGAACGGAGGGCTCAACCGGCTGGTCCGCCACCATCACTAGCGCCTCGATCGCGCGGTCGACCTCGTCAAGCCGGCCCAGGTTGTGCTCCATCAACGACGTCGTCCTTCTCGGGCCTCAACCATCGTAGGCATCCACGGCGAGCAGTTCGTGCAGGGGAACATCCTGTCCGCCCACCCACTGCAAATCCAATGCCGCCAGCGACGTGGATTGCTCGAGTTCGATATGGCCTTGCTTGTACAACTCGAGCACGGCGAGGAAGCGCACCACGATCTCCAGACGATCCACCAGGCCGTGACACAGGGTCCGAAAGGACAGTCGGCCGACGCGGCGCACCTCATCGGCGACCTCGTTGATGGCGTCGAGCACGCTGCGGCGCACGGCGGGCAGATGATCGAGGCTCACCCGAGGTACCGGCTTGGGGGTCACCGCCCGGAGGAAGGCGCGGCGTAGCTGTTCGGGAGTGACCCCGGTCAAGAAATCCGGCTGGAGTGCCGCGAAACGCTCGTCGGGTCCGGCGCGACGCGGAACGGACTGCTCGGCTCGTGCCATGGCCATTTCCATGATCGCGGCTGCATCCTTGAAGGTCTTGCACTCGAGCAATCGGGCCAGCAGCAGGTCACGTTCCTCCCACAGGGATAGCTCGTCGTCGAGCTCGACGTCGACGTCCTCGGGCAGCAAACGGCGAGCCTTGAGCTCCACCAACGTCGCCGCGATGAGGAGGAATTCTGTCGCCGTCGCGAGATCCAACCCGGCCATGCGGTCAAGCTCGGCCAGAAAAGCGTCGACAATTCGGGCGAGTGAAACCTCGTACACATCCACCTGCTCGCGCAGGATCAGGTGCAGTAGGAGGTCGAAGGGGCCCTCGAAGATGGGGGTGTGTACCTCATAGGTCACCGCTAGGAGCGTAATTACCACCGTGTCGTTAGGCAAGCAGGTCCGTTGCGGACAATTCTCTTCGGCGAAATTGTCCCCGCGTCGCGGGGTCCTCATGGTCGGCCTCGCCGCGGTCATCGGTCTGTTCTCGGCGCTGCTCTGGAGCGCCAAGGCTGCGGCGGTCGACGACGAACCGACCCTGCTCCCCTTCCTCGGGGCCTACGCCGTGGGCTGCACCTGGGACAACGGTTGCACCGGCGGTCATCACGGTTCGAGTCGGCCCGCGCTGGACTTTCCCATGCCGCAGGGTGTTGCGGTACTCGCGGCGGCAGCGGGCCAGGTGGCGTTGTACGAGGACGACTGCGCCGGCATGTACATCGAAATCTGGCATGCCGGAGCCCGTAAATGGTCTCGCTACCTGCACCTGTCGGGCTGGGCAGTACAGCACGGCGAGACCGTGAACAGGGGTCAGGTGATCGGCTATTCCGGTAACAGCGGCGATTGTTCGACCGGTGCCCACCTGCACTACGACGAAATCGACCCCACCCGCCATCGGGTTGACCCCGGCAAGATGGTCGGACGATCCAACGGGGCCATGGTCATCTACCCCGATGCCCTCGGCGTGACCGCGTGGAACCAGATCACGACCTATTCCGGTCCGTTGCTGGAGAACACCGAGGTCGTGGGCAATCCCGCGCCCCCACCCATCATGCCGAGTACCACCCTGGCCCCGCTGCCGGCCACCACCACCCCGGCGGTGACCACGTCGAGCATCCCCAGTCCACGACCAGGGGCGCTGCCGGAGGGCACCATGTTCCGAGCCACAGACTCACCGGGCGTCTTCGTCTACGCGGGTGGGTCGCCGTGGTGGATTCCCGACCCCGCCCAGGTCGACATGCTCGGCGGATGGGGCCGGGTCCAGACCCTTGGACCCAGCCTCGATGAGCTCATGACCAACATGGCATGGCACCCGCTGCAACACCAGGCGTTCAGCGAACTCGGCGACGCCACGCTGTACTGGTGTGCCGGTGGCTCACCCTGGCCGCTGTCCGACCAGGCTGAACTCGCCGCCCTGCAAGCGGACCGCGGCGGGCAAGGCATCTCCCAGCTTCCGGCCCGGGCGGGACGCGACCAGTGGGCCTGCGGAGGCACCGCCCCGGGCAGCGTGTTCCAGCGGCGAGGGGCGAGCGGGTACCTCGTATGGACAGCCTCGGGCTGGCGAGCCTTTGCCCAGCTCTCCGCCGTCGCCGCGGCGGGTTACTCCACTGCGACCGTCAACCTGCTGCCCGCCTCCTGATCCGATCAGGGGCCCAATCCGGCCCGCTGAGCCTGTTCCTCCGGTGGCAGGACGGCAGTTTCAGCCCTCGGCGACAAGGGCCGCTGCACCATGAAAGACGCCCGCTGGTGAGAACCACGCGGCCGCCCACTACCCTGTACCGCTCGTGACCCGCGTCTTCTCCGGCATCCAGCCCTCCGGGGCCCTTCATCTCGGCAACTTGCTCGGCGCAGTGCGGAACTGGGTCCTCGATCAACACGAGGCGGACAGCTTTTTCTGTGTCGTAGACCTGCACGCTCTCACGACGCCGCAGGATCCAGCGGAGCTACGCGCCGCGACGGTCGGCCTCACCCAGCTGCTGATGGCCTGTGGTTTGGACCCCGAGGTCTGCACCCTGTTCGTACAGGGTCACGTGGCCGCTCACACGGAGTTGGCGTGGCTCATGCAGTGCACGGTGAGCTTCGGTGAGCTGCGCCGCATGACCCAGTTCAAAGACAAGTCCGACCGGAGCGATTTCGTCTCCGCCGCGTTGTTCACCTATCCCGCGCTCATGGCGGCGGACATCTTGCTCTATGACACCGACCGGGTCCCCGTCGGTGAGGACCAGCGTCAACATCTCGAATTGGCCCGCGACGCGGCCCAACGGTTCAATTCTCGCTACGGCGACACGTTCGTGGTACCCGAGGCGGTCATCCCTAAGGCCGGAGCCCGGGTGATGGACCTGCAGACCCCGACCAACAAGATGTCCAAGTCGTTGGAGTCGCCCCAGGGCAGCATCGGCGTGCTCGATGATCTCAAGGACATTGAGCGAAAGATCAAGCGGGCGGTCACCGACACCGACGGCGAGGTGCGATTCGACCCCGCATCCAAGCCGGGGGTATCGAACCTGTTGTCTATTCTCGCCGCGTGCACCGATCGGACGGCAGAGCAGGTGGCATCGGGCTACACCCAGTACGGGCCATTGAAATCGGACACGGCGGCCGCAGTGGTAGAGGTGCTCCGGCCGATTCAGCAGCGCTACCGCGAACTCGCCGCCGATCCGGCGGAGACCGCTCGCCTACTCGCTCTCGGCGCCGACAAGGCGGCCGCCGTAGCTGGCCCGGTGTTGCAACGCGCTCGGCGCGCCATCGGCCTGTTGCCCCGCGCCTGATCGCACGGTCCGAGCGCCGCCGCGGGCGGAACTCAAACCGCCTGGTGATCCGCGTCGCGCAGGTGACCAGCCCATGGTGCAGGTGTTGTCCAACGCCGCGCCGACCAGTGATGTTCCGCTGCCCAGGCCACGGTACGCGGGTCTGAGCCGGCGGCGCTCAAGCGCGCCGCACCAACCTGCGGATAGTGCAGGTACCGGCCAATCGCGCCGGGGAACGTGCCGAAGCGCGCCAGCTTCAGCACCGCCGCCACCACCCGTGCGGCCACCCCGAGATCGGTGTCGATCTTGCCGATATCGTGCAACAGCGCCGCCGCCAGAACCCAGGCGGGAACCAATCCCGGCCCGACTCGAGCTTGAAGCACACGGGCCACATCAGCGCTGTGCCGCCGATCGCCCACGGCCTGAGAGAGCCATAAGTCCATTTCGGTCTCGCTGAGCACGGCGCGAGCTACCGCAACATCGTGGGCGGACGGGGCCGCCGGATGGCGCGAGGAGAAAAAACGCCGGGCAAGATGGCGCAGCTCACGGGCAAAGCCCATTACAAACCGAGCCGTCCGAGCGCCAGAAGCAGGCCAATGATGGTCTTGGCGTCAACCAACTCCTGACGCTCAATCATGGAACGGACTTCGGCCAAGGGCACCCGCAGAAGCTCAAGGTACGCCTCCTCCACCCCGTCGCTGGCACTACCAACCTCACTGAGCTGGTCCGCGAGGTAGATGTGGGTGCGTTGGTCGGTCATGCCTGCGGCGTTGAGAAACACGGTCAGCAGCTCGAAACGGCCCGCGGCGAAGCCGGTCTCCTCGATCAGCTCTCGGGCCGCGGTGGCGGCGGGGTCCTCCCCTGGCTTGTCGCGCAAGCCGGCCGGAATCTCGCTCAGCCAGGCACCGATGGCGGGTCGGAACTGACGCACCAGCAGCGTTTCGGGGCCCTCTGGCCCCGGCAGCACGGCCACGATGGCCACTGCACCGGGAGAATGAACCACATCACGCTGGAATCGTTCGCCCCGGGGCCCCTCGAAATCGGCCTTGGCGACCCTTATGACATAGCCCTGGTAGATCGTGGTTTCACCCACACGACGGAAGTCGGGCACGGATGGATCGGGCACGGCTTCAGCTGTCGGCACCGACAGCGCCGATGGTGAGCGCCTCCCGCACCATGGGTGGGTCCGCCGATGGGGGGGCGTTTCGGTTGCTTCGATTGTCCGTGCCCGCCGGTGCGACTTCCAATAGGTCCAGGGTGCGCTGCTCCGCCCGTCCCAGCGCGGCGCGCATCAGCTCGCGGAACAGCGGTGCCGGTTCGTTGGGGCGGCTACGAAACTCCGGATGGGCCTGGGTGGCGATCCAGAACGGGTGGGACCGCAGCTCGATGAACTCGACGAGTCGATTGTCTGGCGACACCCCCGAGCAGACGAAATCGCCGTCATCGAATCGACCCCGGTAGCGAGGGTTGAACTCGTAGCGGTGCCGGTGTCGTTCCTTGACCACGGATGCACCGTAGGCGGCATGAACTTGGCTGCCCTCGCGCAGCTCGGCGATGTAGTTACCCAGCCGCATGGTCCCACCGAGATCAGTGACTCGACGCTGGGTCTCCATCAGATCGATCACCGGGTGGGCGCTCGCCGGATCGAATTCCGTCGAGTTGGCACCTTCGAGGCCGAGCACAGAACGGGCGTACTCGATGGTCATGACCTGCATCCCGAGACACAAACCCAGACACGGCAGCTTGTGCTCGCGTGCATAGCCGGCGGCGGCGATCTTGCCTTCGATTCCCCGCTGCCCAAAGCCGCCGGGAATGACGATGCCATCAAGATCAGCCAGCCGACTGGCGGCCAGCATTCCCTCGATATGCTCGGCCTGGATCCACTCGAGTTGCAGTTTGGCCCCGAAATGGAAGGCCGAGTGGTTGAGCGACTCCACCACCGATAGGTAGGCATCGGGCAGGCTGACGTACTTGCCGACGATGCCGATGCGGACCGGACGGTCCGCCGACTCGATACGACCGACGAGTTCCCGCCAATCGTTCAGCGCGAGCGGGCCGGTATGGAGGCGCAGGTGACGACAGACGGCCTCATCGAGCCCTTCCTCATGCAGCACGAGGGGGATCATGTAGATGCTGCTGGCATCGGCGGCGTTGACCACCGCTTCGACGTCGAGGTCGCAGAGGTTGGAAATCTTGCGTTTGAGCTCGGTGCTCAGCGGTTGCTCACTACGGCAGACGATGGCGTCGGGCTGGATTCCTCGGCTGCGCAACTCCGTCACCGAGTGTTGGGTCGGCTTGGTTTTCTGTTCACCGGAAGGGCCGATGAACGGAACCAGGGTGACGTGCAGGAAGAAGACGTTCTCCCGGCCCACATCAAGGCGGAACTGGCGAATGGCTTCGAGAAAGGGGAGGATTTCGATGTCACCCACGGTGCCGCCGACCTCGGTGATGACCACGTCGACGTCATCGGTGGCCAGCCGGGCGATTCGGCGCTTGATCTCGTCGGTGATGTGAGGGATGACCTGCACGGTGCGCCCGAGATAGTCCCCGCGGCGTTCCGCGGCGATGACCGCGGAGTAGATCGAACCAGTGGTGGCATTGGAATCACGGGTGAGGTCGGTGTCCACGAAGCGTTCGTAGTGGCCGAGGTCGAGGTCGGTCTCGCCGCCGTCGCCGGTCACGTACACCTCACCATGCTCGAACGGATTCATCGTGCCGGGATCGACGTTCAGGTACGGATCGAGCTTCTGCATCGTGACCCGCACCCCGCGCGAACGCAGCAGCATGCCCAGAGCAGAGGCTGTCAGGCCCTTACCGAGCCCACTAACAACGCCACCTGTCACGAAGATGTGCTTGGCCACGGATCCTCCCGGCTCGGACCGGCGAACGAGACACGTTCGCTTTCCTCGTTCACCACGTGGCCAGCGGAAATACAGCGTTCCGCAAGGAATACCCGCCCCGCTTGGCCCACCTTACGGTAGCAGCCTACCCACGCTAAGCGGCGCATGGCCTGAGCCTCACCACGTGGCGCGGGCCGCGGTGGCCCCGTCGAGCAGTTCGGCGGCGTGTGTTCGGGCCGAACGTGACTCCGGGGAGCCCGAAAGCATGCGAGCCAACTCCACGGCGCGGTCCTTGCCGCGCACAACGCTGGCCACCGACTCAGTCGACCCCTCGTCCTGGTGTTTGTGGACCGTCACCTGCGTGGTGGCCCACGCGGCCACCTGCGCCAGGTGGGTGACGACGAGGATCTGACGGTCGCGGCCGGCGAGTCGGGCCAGCGCCTCGCCCACCGCAGTGCCCGCAGCGCCACCGATGCCGGCATCGACCTCGTCGAAAACCAGGGTTGCGGGGCTGGTGTATCCGACTTCAGTCAACACCAACCGCAGGGCCAGCATGGCCCGCGCCAGCTCGCCGCCCGACGCCACCTTTCCCAACGGCAGCAGCGGCGAACCAGGGTTCGCCGCCAGCAGGAACTGAACTCGCTCGCCCGCCACGTCCGCCCCGTCACGGTCGCGGCGATGGCCTGTTGCGTTCACCGCCTCGTCACCAGCGACATCGTCCACCGAAGACGGACCGGGAACCTCGACCCCGATCCGGGCCTTGGCCAGGGCCAGATCGGCGAGGTGAGCTTGCACGGCCGCCGCAAGCTTGGGAGCGGCCAGGCGCCGGCTGTCCCCGACCCGTCGCTGTTCAGCCCTGACCTTGGACTCAACCAGACGGCGGCGTTCCTGGAGCTGCTCGGCGCGTCCTTCCGCCCCGGCAAGCTCGTCGTAACGCGCCTGCAACCGGCTCGCTTCGTCGAGCACCTCAGACACCGTTTCGCCATATTTGCGGCACAGGTCACGCAACAGCTTGCGGCGGGTACGGATCTCCGCCAGTCGCTCGGGGTTCGGCTCGATGCCTTCGCCGACCCCCCGGATGTCCTGGCCGAGTTCGCTCAGCTCCGCGGCGAGGGCGCGGGCCCGGGTTTGTAGCTCTCGGAAGGGCGCTCGATCGCGCAGCGCCTCTATCACCACCGCCAGGGACTCGACGGCGCCGGTCTCCTCCAGGAGCGCATCGTGGGCGATAGCGGAGGCCTCTTGGTGGGCGATGGCGTCACCGAGGCGGTCCTCCTCGGCATCGAGGCGGTCATCCTCGTCGGGATCCTCGAGTGCCGCTTGGGTGATCTCATCGAGCTGGAATCGCAACAGGTCCAGCTCCCGCGCCCGAGCACGATGGTCACCGCCGAGCTCTGCGAGGGCCCGCCCCAGAGCCGCGTACTCCGCCGTGAGCAGCCGCAGCGGCTCCGTGTCCACGTGGCCGAACAGGTCCAGCGCGGCCCGCTGCGTCGACTGGTGCAGCAGGGACTGGTGGGTGTGCTGACCGTGCAGGTCTACCAGCCTGTTCCCGAGCTCGGCGAGCTCCGCCACCGAGGCCATCGCCCCGTTGACGTAGGCCCGGGAACGGCCCTCGCGGGGTACGACGCGGCGCACGACCCACTCTGTGCCAGCCTCGCTGAAGCGGCCCTCCACCACGGCCTCGGTCGCACCAGACCGTACGAATGCCGGATCGGCCTTGCCCCCTAGAAGGAGGTCGATGGCCTCGACCACCAGAGTTTTCCCCGCCCCGGTCTCACCGGTGAGGGCGGTCATACCCGGGCCGAAGGTCAGACCCAGCCGCTCGATCACGCCGAGGTCGCTCACGTGCAGTTCTTCCAGCATCAGCGCGCTTTCGGCCGAGAGATCATCAACGGTCGTTGAGTCCGAACTTGCTTTTGAGAATGCCCAAGAAGTTTCGTCGCTCAAAGGTGACCAAGCGAGCCGGGTGGGGCGAGGCGGACACCAACACCGCGTCTCCTTCCTCCAGCGTGGCTTCGCTACGGCCATCGACCAACAACTCCGCCGGACGCCAACTACACACCTCAAGGCGCAGCTGCGAGCTCGGTTCGAACACCAGGCTGCGGTCGAAGAGCATGTGCGGAGCGACCGGGGTGAGCACCATCAGCCGATGGGTGGGGGCCACGATCGGAGCCCGGGCCGACAGGGCATAGGCGGTCGAGCCGGTTGCGGTGGCCACAATCAGTCCGTCGGCAATGAAGGTCATAAAGCTGGCGCCGTCGACGCTGACCGCCACGCGCACGGTATGACCGGACGGGGTCTTCTCCAGCACCATCTCGTTGAGGGCACTGACCGAACCGTCGACACCCTCGCGGCACACCTCCAAGCGCATCCGTGCCTCTAGGTGGTGCTCGCCGGCCAAGAACCGCCGGACTGCGCTACGCAGGCCGTCTGGCTCGACCTCGACGAGAGAGCCGAGTTGACCGACGTTGACCCCTAGCACCGGGACATCATCGGCGGACACCAACTCCACGGTGCGCAGCATGGTGCCGTCGCCCCCGATGGACAACGCCAGGTCGTAGCCGCGACCGGCGACGTCGCTGCGGCCGAGCTCGACCCGGCCGAGCCTGGCGGCGTCGGCGGAGGTCAACTCCACCTCGTGACCGCACTCACGCAGCCAGTGCACCGCGTCGGCCGCGAGTGCGGCCGCCTCCTCGCGGTGCTGATGTACGGCGACCAAGATTTTGGCCATCTAGCCAACCTCCGAGGCCGCAACCCTAGGCTGGCCGAGCAGCGCGGGGTCGGTCTCACCGAGCACCGCAGCAACGGCGGACCCAAGATCGAACCCCCCATCGCAGCCTTCACCGCGACGTAGGTGCAGAAGGAATTCGACGTTCCCGTCGCCGCCGGTCAGCGGCGAGCGGGCCAGCCCCACGGCGTTCGCATCGCAGGATGCGAACCCGGCGAGGACCTCGCGCAGGACCCGGTCCCACACCGCAGGATCGGTGATGACCCCCCGACCGACGCTGACCTCACGTCGACCGGCCTCGAATTGTGGTTTCACCAGCACGACCAACTCGCCTCGTTCTCGGGTGCAGCGCACCAGCGCCGCGGCCACGGTAGTCAACGAGATGAAGGACAGGTCGGCCACGACCAAATCGAAACAACCACCCAGACTGGTCGGATCGGCGTCACGTACGTTGTATCGCTCGCGAACTTGCACCCGCTCGTGACCGCGGATTCGCGGGTGCAACTGGCCATGTCCGACGTCCACGGCCCACACCTCGGCCGCACCGCGCTGCAAGAGGCAGTCGCTGAACCCACCGGTCGATGCACCGGCATCGAGACAGCGCCAGCCGCTGACCTCGATGGCGAAGCACTCCAATGCCGCCTCCAGCTTGAAACCGCCTCGTCCCACGTAACGCGACGGCGGGCCGAGCACCACCACGGCCTCGCCGGTAGCCACCAGGCGACCCGTCTTGTCCGCGGGAGCGCCACCCACGGTGACCCGACCGGCCGCGATCAGCTCTTGAGCCTGACTACGGGTCGGCACAAGGCCTCGCCGGACCAGCTCGATGTCGAGTCTGCGCCGTGCTGACGTGAGCGTCGTCCTTCCACCCGGCTCGCCGCGACCAATCCACAGTGAGGCACTGCACGATGGTATCGACCTTGTCGGACAACGAAGCGGAGCCTCCAGCGAGAACTGTCCGTCCGAGCCCCAAGGCCAGCTCCTGAGGCGCGAAAACACCCGCCTCAGCCCAGCTCGAGGTCCACCAACGCGGCCAGATCCGCGCCGAGGTGGTCGTAGGGCGGATCCGTGGGCAAGTCCGACGCGCTCGTCACGCCGGAGAGCACCAACCCGAAGCGATAGCCCAGCCGGCGAGCCAGCTTCCCGTCGGTCATCGGCTGGTCTCCCACCACAATGCCGTGCTCGCCATAACGGGCAAGGACCAGCTCCGCAAAGGCCTGATGCGGCTTGCCGGCCACCACCGGCTCGGTCTGTGCCGCGTAGGCCACCGCCGCCACCAGCGCACCGCCACCGGGAACCAGACCCGCAGGGGTGGGCAACGTCGGGTCCTCGTTCGTGGCCACGAAGCGGGCGCCAGCGCGTATTGCGCTCACCGCCACGCTCAATTGGTGATAGTCGAAGTGGGGGTCGTAGCCGACCACAACCACGTCGGCGCGGCCCTCGCGCACCACGGTGGCCCCTCGGGCCAGCACCGCTTCGACGATGCCCGGACCGCCACACACCAACACCGTGTCGCCGCGCTGCACGAGCGTGGCCGCAGCCATGGCGGAGGTGATCACCCGGCCCCGTCCGTCGACCCCGATGCGCGCCAGCTTGGCCTCCGTCTCCGCTACCGGGGCGTAGGAGAAGTTGGTGGCGAAACAAACCGGTACCCCAGCGGCGTCGAGACGGTTGACTGCCTCGGCCGACCCGGCGATGGCCTCGCCCGCCAGCCACAACACCCCGTCGAGGTCCAAAGCCCAGACGCTCAAGGCTGGCCGTCCCGCGCCAGGACCTGGGCCAAGCCCTCGACCACGGTCAATCCCGGCACACGTTGCAACTGAATCGGTTCAAGGGCCAGCTTCAGCCGTCGGCTGCCCCCACCGAGCACGATGCGCTGACGGGTCATGACCGCGGCATCGACCCAAATGGCAAGACCGTCGGGAAGGCCGATGGGGCACACCCCGCCAATTTCCATGCCCGTCAGCTGCCGGGTCTCTTCCGCCGTGGCGAAGGACACCTTGCGTGTTCCCAAGCGCGTTCGCACCACCCGGTTCACATCAAGTCGGCAGGTGGCCAGTAGGACACAGGCGACATAACGCGGCGGATTCTCCTTCGCCGCCACGATGATCGTGTTGGCCGAATCGGCGCGATCAATGCCGTAGGCCTCGCAGAATGCGGCGGTGTCGGCCAGCGCAGGGTCGCAGGCCAGAAGCTCATGGTTGATAGCCCAGCGGGCCAGAGTCGCCGCCAGATGGCCCTCGGCCCAGTCGGCACTGCCCCACGCCGGCGACTGGTTCGCACCCGCCTCCACTTCGCCTGGCCCGTCGGCAATGGCCGCGCCCGGCCGGTCATGCACATCGGTCACGGCGGGCGACGCTAGCAGTGCACGGCACCAGGATGGCCCCACCTCAGCGGCGAGTCGTCGACCACCACAGCGAGCCGCCACGACGCACTGCTTGCTCGCTATCGATCACAGCCCAGCCATCGCCGGAGCGCTGCATCCACCATCGATCCAACCGCGCCGCGACCTGGCCCGGCCCAGTCACATCCCACACAATTCCGCTGACCCCAAGCGCGGCTCGACGGTGATCTGAATCAACAACGGCGAGCACCAAGCGGCCCGGCAAGTCGTCAAGGCCCCGACCGGCCACGTCGAGTACCCAACTCAACGGCAGCTGAAGCTCAGCCTCAATGCGCGAAACGCTGATCGTCACCTCGGCTGAGGCCTCCTCACCGGAGGGCAACGGTCGGGCGTGCAGGGCCAACTGCTGTCTACCTCGCATGCCGGCCGAAGGAGCTAGCGAGGCCGCGAACGCGCCCCGCAGCCGGGTCAGGAAGGTGTCCACCAACCGCTGACGGTCTCCGACGGCGAGTTCGGGATCGGCCCAGCGACGGTCCGCCCGCACCACCCAGGCCAGCTCCACCACCTTGGCCAGATCCGAACCGAATGAGCGCAGATCGTGACCTGCTCCCAGGACGGAGCGTAGCGGCGACCCACCGGGGCGCGACGGCGCAGGGCGGCGCGACAAACCCGGTGGACCAGCGGTGTCGCGGAAGGCCGCCCGCCAGCGCTCGTGGAACGCCAGGCACGCCGGGCGCTGAGCTCCGAGCGCGATCAGGCCACTCTCCGCAGCCACGTCATGATCGAGCAACACCAAACGGCCCCGGTGCCAGCGCACCGTGTGTCGGCTGCCGCCACAGTCAAGCTGCACCACCGCCGGGGGTAGTTGGCGGTACCAACGTGGCCGCGGCTCAGGTGGCCTGGACTGGCCTCCGAACAGGGCGGCGGCGGCCGCGGCGGTGGGGGTCAGGTCCTCGGCGGCCGGAACATCCGCCATGTCCATCGGGCTCCTTCCCAGCTCAGCCGACGTCGTCGATTCGAACCGAACGGGCCCAGCGCGGCGCCGCCGGAGCCCGTTCACCGAGCAGGCCCACCACCACCCGCACCCCACGCGGCGAAGCCGCAGGCCACGGGGTCTCGCCGTCGGTCAGCACCACGATCACGTCAGGTCGGGGACGGCGGGCCAACGCCGCCGTTATCCCCGCCCCCATATCGGTGCCGCCACCGCCGACCAGTTCGACCTGGGCCGCCTGCTGCACTCGCCTAGCCCGATGCACTTCGGTATCGACCGAAAGCACGGCCAGCCCGCCGACCCCAACCGAGCGAAGTAGTCCCTCTACCTCGGCCAGCACCTGTTCGAGGCGTTCGTCACCCATCGACGCCGAGGTGTCACAGACCACCACCACCTCAGGCTGGGGACGACGCAAGGCCGGAAGTATCACGCCGGGGGCGGCACCGGCACGGCGCGAGGGCTTGCGGTATGAGTAGTCCACTTGACCTCGCACGTCGCTGATGCAGCGCCGGATCTCGGCGGCTAGCGCCCGGCGCCAGTTCACCTTGGAATGCAGACGGGCATTGGCCCAACGCACCAGACCAGCCGGTACCGTACCGGACCGTTTGTGTTCAGCGGCGATCTCGGAGGCCGCCTGCCGTCGGATCAGGTCGGCCTGGTTCGGCGACACCGCCGGCTGCTTGCTGTCTCCCTCCGACGGAGCGGGCTCCTCGCCCGGTTGCGGAAGGCCGTGGGTCCCACTGCCTCTTTCCGGTGAGCTGCGCGGGGCACCCTCAACCCGCACCTGCTCGAAGTACTCCTCGGCGAGCCGACCGCGTTCCATGCCGAAGTCATCGGGCAGGACGACCTTGTCGTCATCGGGCAGACGGAGCAGATCTACCAAATCGTCATTGATCTCCGCATCAGCAGCATCGCTCCAGTAGCCGATATCGCCATCGCTGATGCCCAGTGCGTCCGCTCGCTCGGCGTGTTCACGCAACAGGTGGTTGGCCTGCACCACCAACAGGCTGCCCAACACCTCCACCGGCCAGACCGCTGCCCGGTCGGGATCGATGTAGAGCCGCCAGTGTCGATCGGCGCTCACCGTGCCCAGGCCAGGCCGCCACAGAACAGGTGAGGCGAACAGCACCGAGGCCAAATACGGGAAACGTTGCGCAGCCCACAACCGCGCCGCCGCCGTTTTGTGGCGAAGCTCGGCCGAGGGCGCACCGCTCATCGGTCCAACATCCCCGCATCGCGCAGCAAAGGCAGGAATGCCTTGATCTCCGGTGGCGCGGCCGCGCCCGCAGGACGGCATCGAGCCAGCAAACGGGCCGCTACCGCGGCGATGTCAGGGGCTCGCTCCCCCGCGGTTCCCAACACCTTCCATCCGGCCATCCAACGATCGATGGTGGTGTTCGCGAGCACCGCGGCCGCAACCGAGGACAGCGCGGCGTAGGCCCGATCGCCTCGTTCGGGCAGCACGAAGCTGGACGGATCGGCCAATACTGCCTCGGGATCGGGCAGGTCGAGCTCGCTCGACCAGGCCAGGAACTCGGCCCCGGCACCATCGCCGATCGCCCCCCGCACCAGCGAGGAAAGCGCTTCCTCACTCGCCGCGCACGCACGGCAGGCCGCCAACAGTCGAGCGGTCATCTCCCAGGTTCGGGGGCTGGGCCAACCCCTACCCGCCTCGGTGGCGTCCGTCGGAGGGGCCACCACCAGCGCGGGACGAACCAATGCGAAGGCCGAAACCAGCGCCCGGGTGGACACCAAGTGGCGCTGCCAGCCCTGCGGCAGGCTCACCGTGGCGGGCGCGGGAAAGCCGGCGGCCATCCCCTCGGCGAAACTGCGGGCGTCAACGACCCAGTCGAGGTGACAGAACCGGTTGGCCAGCGGTGCGGAGAGATCCCAACCGTCTGCGGCCTGCTCAGGCGGGTTCGCCGCCGCCACCACGACCACGTCATCGGGCAGGATCAGATCGCCCACAACCCGCTCGAGCACCACCCGCAACAGTGCGGCCTGTACCGCGGGGGGCGCGGTCGACAACTCATCGAGGAAGAGCAGGCCTCGGCCCTCAGCGGCCAGGCGCCGGGCCCACGATGGTGGAGCGAAGCTCACCTCACCGTCGATGACCACCGGGAGACCGGCAAAGTCACTTGGCTCCCGGATGGAGGCAATCACCACCTCGCAGGGCAGGCCCGCCGCGTCGGCCAAGGCCCGCAACGCCGAGGTCTTCCCTGTCCCGGGGGCGCCCCACAGCAAGACAGGGACCTGTGCGGCCACCGCCACCGAAAGCGCCTCTGTCGTGGCCTCCACCCTGCTCATGGGCGGAAAGCTACCTGACGGGGACCGACCACGGTGGTCAGGTCCGCTCCGCCTGCTTGAACAGCGCCGCCGGACTACGCCGCGGGGCCGCGCTGGTTGGGGGCATCGGTCAGACACCATTTCACGGCCGATCGGCCCGACTGAACGAGCGCCGCATCAGCCCGCGAGAAGGGCCGGGAACCGAAGAAGCCGTGGTGCGCCGACAGCGGCGAGGGATGCGCAGACTCGATGACCACATGACGCTGCAAGTCAATGAGGCCTTTTTTGCGACGCGCATACGCGCCCCACAGGATGAACACCACCTGCTCCGGCTTGGCCGCCACGGCCCGAATCACCTCATCGGTGAACGCTTCCCATCCCTTGTTGGCGTGCGAGCCGGCGTGACGCGCCGCCACGCTCAGCACGGCGTTGAGCAGCAGCACTCCCTGACGGGCCCACGCACTGAGGTCACCCCCGAGCGGCGGTGCGCAACCGAGATCGGCCTGTAGTTCTCGGAAGATGTTCTGCAGCGAAGGTGGTAGGGCCACGCCGTCTCGAACCGAGAAACACAGGCCATGGGCCTGACCCGGACCGTGGTAGGGGTCCTGCCCGAGGATCAGCACCTTCACCTCGGCGTAGGGGGTCAGATGCAGCGCGGCGAAGGTGTCCGCGGCCGCGGGATACACCTCGGTCCGGGTCCGCTCTTGGGCCACGAACTGCTGCAACGGCCGCCAGTACGGCTTGGCGAATTCGCCCCGAAGCAGCGGGTTCCAATCCGTTGGGGTCACCCCTTGGCCCCTTCAGGCGGTGGGGCGGCCGCGGCCGCAGCGGCCCGGGCGCGCAGTTCATCGAAAATGGCCGGCGGCTCCCGCCACGGGTCTGCGGAGAGACCCTGACGGGCATCGTCTATGGCCCTCCACAGCTGCTGAGGCGACGCAGGCATATCGAGGTGGCGCACCCCGAGATGAGCCAACGCGTCGATGACGGCGTTTTGCACCGACGGAGTGGACCCGATGGTGCCGGCCTCGCCGACGCCTTTAACCCCCAGTGGGTTCAGCGGCGTGGGGGTCACGGTGGAAGCAACTTCGAAGGAGCAGAATTCAGCCGCGGAGGGCAGCAGATAATCGGCCAACGTTGCCGTCAGCGGGTTACCTTCCGGGTCGTAGTGAAACTTCTCGTAGAGCGCCTGGCTCATGCCTGCGGCCACTCCCCCGTGTTGCTGGCCAGCAAGCAGCAGAGGGTTGATGACGGTACCGGCGTCGTCAACCCCGATATGACGCAACGGCATCACCCGGCCAGTCTCGATGTCCACCTCGACCACCGAGATGTGTGCACCGAAGGGGAACGTGGCCCCTGGCTGGCAAAAGTCGATCTCGGCCGAGAGTGGCTCCGCGCTGGCCTGGGCAAGTTGCTCCCACAACAATGCCGTGGACGGAACGCCAGCCACCCCGACCCGTCCATCGTCGTGCAGCACAACGTCGTCGACCGCGCACTCCAACAGATCCGAGGCAAGGTTGCGAGCCTGTTGCCAGACTGCCTCGGCGGCCTCGAACACCGCACTGCCGCCGACCTGCAACGAGCGCGACCCGATGGTGCCGGTACCGCGAGGAACGAGGTCGGTATCGGACTGCACCAAGGCAATCTTGTCGATCGGGATGCCGAGACGATCCGACACGATCATGGCGAAGCTGGTGTGATGACCCTGACCGTGACCGGAGGTACCTACCCGTATGGTCGCGCTACCGTCGGCGCCTATGACGACAGCCCCGAACTCGTTGAGATTGTTGCCGGCCGTGATTTCGACATAGCTACACAGCCCGATCCCGAGCTGACGCACCTCGCCCGCGGCCCGGCGACGGGTCTGCTCGGCCCGCAACTCGTCGTAGCCGGCCAGCTCCAGAGCCCGGGCTAAGGGTGTCTCATAGTCGCCGCAGTCGTAGACGATCCCAGTTTTGGTCGAGTGGGGGAAATCCTCTGGCTGCAGGAAGTTCCGCCGCCGCAGCTCGACGGGGTCGATCCCAAGCTGGCGCGCCGCCTGGTCGACCACCCGTTCGACCATCGACATCGCCTCGGGCCGACCGGCACCCCTGTAGGCACCAGTCGGTGTGGTATTGGTGGCCACGCAGGCGAGGTCCACGCTCAGTTTGGGCATGCGGTAATTGCCCTCGGACATGCGCCGTGTGCCGGCGGGGAGCATGGCGCCAATCCCCGGGTAGGCGCCCGCGTCAGCGATGATTCGGGCCCGCAGGCCAGTGAAGGTCCCGTCGTGTTTACAGCCGAGTTCGACATACTGCACCTGGCCACGGGCGTGGGCCAAGGCGAGGAGATCTTCGCTACGGGTCTCCGTCCAGGTCAACGCCCGCCCCAGTTTCAGTGCGGCCGCGGCCACCACGGCGTACTCAGGGCTGGTACCTGCCTTGCCCCCGAAGCCGCCCCCGACATCAGGGGCGATGACCCGAATGCGATCGAGCGGTAGCTGGAGCAGACCGCTCAACGACGGGGCCAGGTAGTGGGGCATCTGGGTGGAGGCATACACGGTCAGCCGACCGTCCGCCCCGGGGACGGCGGCAAAACTGTTGGTTTCCATGGGCGCAACAGCAATCCGCTGATTCTCGTACCGTCCGCGAATCACCACATCAGCGTCGGCGAAAAACTCCTCGTCATAGGGGTCGAGATGGGAGAAAGCCACGTTGGACCCGGCCGCATCGAAGAGCACCGCGGCGGCCGATTCAAAGGCCCGTTCCGGGTCCACCACCACCGGTAGCGGCTCATAGTCCACCAGCACTGTTTCCGCCGCGTCCACCGCGATGGTGCGGGTCGTCGCGACGATGGCCACGATGGGCTCACCGACAAATCGGACTCGGTCCACCGCCAGCGGCGGCCGGGCGAAGTGGTCGGCCACCACCGTGAAGGTATGGAACGGGGCCAAGCCCAAGTCGGCATGGGTAAAGGCCGCCAGCACGCCGGGCACGGCCCGCGCCTCGCTGGTGTCGACCGACCTGATGCGGGCGTGGGCCACGGTTGAGCGTACGAACACGACGTGGCTACGGCCCTGTGATGCCAGGTTGTCGATGTAGGACGCCCGGCCGCGCAGCAGAGCGGGATCTTCCAGACGACGAACGGAATTGCCGAGAATCGAACTAGCCATTCGGCGAACCTAGCGTCGGCCAGCGGCTGATTCGATTGACCCGCCGCCTGTCGGCCTGAGACGCCCGGCCAGACCGAGCGGTCAGGGCCGGGCCCGACCTTGACTGTCCCACCCGCTGCGTATGGTGGTCTGAGGCTTCCCCCTTGCCAGCACGAGCGCACACCTTGGCGTGCCAACAGCAAGGAACAACACGATGGACTCCACAATCACCCTGGTAGGAAACCTCACCCGGGATCCGGTGCTGCGACTCACGACGGGCGGCCTCGCCGTGGCCGACCTCGGCCTTGCGGTGAGTCGCCGCTGGCGCGACCACGACGGCGAGCCAAACGAGCACACCAGCTACTTCTCCGTCGTCGCCTGGCGGGCTCTGGCCGAGCATTGCGCCGCCACCCTGCACAAGGGCGACTTGGTCATGGTCGTGGGCCGGCCCGAGCAGCGCAGCTGGCAGAACGACAAGGGCGAGCGACGGGCCACGATCGAAGTTGTCGCTGAGGACATAGGCCCGTCCTTGCGGTGGGCTACCGCGGCGGTGGAGCGCACAAGCCGGCTCAGCCCCACCGACCAAGCCGCCTGATCGACCCCCACCGGGCCAAGCGGGGTGCGGCCAGTTGCCAACGGAACAACCGGCCGCGCCACGATGGGGCCGTGTCACTGCGGGTGGGGTGCGCCATGTGGGCCAACAAGGACTGGATTGGCCGCGCTCTGCCCGCATCCACGCCGCTCGCCGGACTGCTGCGGGCCTATCAGCAGTTATTCGGTGCGGTCGAAGGGAACACCACGTTCTACGGCCTGCCCCGCGAGTCCACCGTGGCACGATGGGCCGCCGAAACCGGGCCCTCGTTTCGGTTTCTTTTCAAGTTGCCCCGCTCGATCAGCCACGATCGACGACTTCGCGACGCCAGCGCGGACGTGGCGGGCTTCTGCCGCCGGCTCAGCCCACTCGGGGACCGCCTCGGCCCGACATCGCTGCAGCTTCCGCCTTCTTTCGGGCCCGAACATCTCGCCGTGCTCGAGCAGTTCCTCGTCCAGCTACCGAAGGACTGGCCTTGGGCGGTCGAGGTCCGCCATCACGACTTCTTTGCCGGCGGTTCAAGCGAGCAAGCACTCGACGCCTTGCTCGCTCGCTGCCGCGTCGACCGGGTGATCCTCGACAGCCGGGCTCTGTTCAGCCGGCCCCCTGCCAACGAGGTCGAGGCCGCGGCGCACGCCGCCAAGCCTCGCCTGCCGGTACGACCTACCGCCACCTCAACTCGGCCTGTGGTGCGCTTCATCGGCCATGTCGACACCGCGATCTCCGCCGAACACTGGGGCCGCTGGTTTCCTATCGTGCTGCGTTGGTTGGAACAGGGCCTTGAGCCCACCTTGCTGTTCCATACCGCAGACAATCTCAATGCGCCCTTGCAAGCCCAGCGTTTCCAAGCCGAGCTGGCGGGCCTGGGGTCTCACCTCATCACCCCCGCGCCGCCACCAGTGCCCGGCGCTCAGTAGTGCCAGGGGAAGCCAGTCCAGTCCGGTGCGCGCTTCTCCAAGAAGGCATCTCGACCTTCCGCAGCCTCGTCGGTCATATAGGCCAAACGGGTCGCCTCCCCGGCGAAGATCTGCTGCCCCACTAGGCCGTCATCGATCAGGTTGAAGGAGTACTTCAACATCCGCTGCGCGGTCGGACTCTTGGAATTGATGATCCGGCCCCACTCCAATGCCGTTGCCTCCAGTTCGTCATGCGACACGGCCCGATTGACCACACCCATCCGCAAGCCGTCCTCCGCTGAATACTCCTCGCCCAAGAAGAAGATCTCGCGGGCGAACTTCTGTCCTACCTGGCGAGCGAGGTAGGCCGAGCCAAAGCCTCCATCGAAGCTCGCCACGTCGGCGTCGGTCTGTTTGAAGCGGGCATGCTCCCGGCTGGCGAGGGTCAAATCGGCCGTGACGTGCAGGCTGTGGCCACCACCGGCTGCCCAGCCCGGCACGACACAGATCACCACCTTGGGCATAAAGCGAATGAGCCGTTGGCATTCCAGAATGTGTAAACGACCGGTCCGTCCGGGATCGATGGTGTCCGCGGTGTCGCCGTCTGCATAGCGGTAGCCGTCACGCCCCCGGATGCGCTGATCGCCGCCGGAGCAGAACGCCCACACTCCATCGCGGGGCGAGGGACCGTTGCCGGTCAACAGCACACAGCCCACATCGGTGCTCATGCGCGCATGATCGAGCGCCCGGAACAGCTCATCGACCGTCTGGGGCCGGAAGGCATTACGAATCTCAGGGCGGTTGAAGGCGATGCGGACGGTGCCATGGGCCTTGGCCCGGTGGTAGGTGATATCGACGAAATCGAACCCGTCGATCTCATGCCAAGCCGACGCGTCGAAGAGTTCAGAGACCATGGGCCCCGGCTTAGCAGCTCAGCGTCCACAACGTTCAGATGGCCGCGGCTGCGGCCGCATCGACCTCACGTCGTCCTGCCGCCGCGCCAGGCGCCACCAGGGCTGCATCAGAAAGCGGTCCCCCCACGTTGCTCCTACCGTCAGCACTGCCCTCCGCCTCGACGTCCCCGGGCGAGCGGGAGAACGCCGCGGTGGCGACTCACTGCGCAGAGCTAACCGGCTGGGGTCAGTGTGATGCTGCGTATCTCGCCGAACTCGCGGTCAAGCTTGTCCCAGCTATGGCCCGAATCCGCCGAGGTGTAAACCTGGCCAAACACCGTCGCGGCCACGACCATCTCCGGCAAAGCAGGATGGGTGGCCATCCAGTACACGGTCGAATTGGGCTCGACGGGCATCTCGGCCCGTTCCCAGCTGGCACCGCCGTCACGGGTGATCTCGATGGCCCCGACTCGGCCCGGGATGTAATCACCGCAGCCCACCAGCATGGTGTCGGGCCGACCCGGCCATACGAAGACCCCGCGGCAGTAGGCGTAGGGGTTACCCGATCCCTTGTCGAAGCCGCCGAAACTGCGCCACGACCAGCTCAGCCCCTTGTCGTCGCTGGTGGCAAGGCCGAAGGGCGTGCCCGCGAGCAGCTGGCTCGTGCCGTCCGCAGCAGACCTCAGGGTCAAGCCGTGGATGTCGTCGTGGAAGCCGGTTTCGCCCAGCGGCCCGAGGTGAGTCCAGCTGTCACCACCATCACCGGAGTGGTACACCCCGTCAACTTCGACGCCGATCCATACCTGCTGATTGTCAGCCGGGTCGATAACGATGTTGGTCAGTCGGGGTGTGCCGATGGGACACTCGGGCAGCAGTCCTGTGGCCAGAGTGGCGAAGGTGGCCCCGCCGTCCTCGGAACGGAACAGGCCCGGGCGACCACCGACGAAGATTCGGTCGGGGTCCACCGGGTCCACCGCCACCGACCACAACTCCTGCGCCGGCAGATCCACATTGACCGGCTCCCAGCGGTAGCCACGGTCGGCGCTGCTGAACAAACCCGCTCGGTCCGACACGGCATAAACCCGGTTGGGGTCGTGCGGGCTGACGGTCATCGCCCGGACGTTGCCCTCCGGG
>CAMDQT010000013.1 GCA_945906305.1 Ferrithrix thermotolerans DSM 19514
GGATGCACCTCGACCCCAGGCTGGTGCATGTCAATCACGAAGAAGGTCATGCCAGCGTGTTTGGGTACGTCCCAGTCGGTACGGGTGATCAAGATGGCCATGTCGGCGTGGTGAGCAGAGGTGGTCCAGACCTTCTGACCGTTCACCACCCAGTCGTCACCGTCGCGCACCGCCGTCGTTCGAAGCCCCGCAAGATCCGAGCCGGCAACCGGTTCGGAGAACAGCTGACACCAGGTCAGCTCGCCGGTCAGCGTTGGGGCCAGGTACCGCGCCTTGAGTTCCTCCGAACCATGGTCATACATCGTCGGAGCGGCCAGCCCCATGCCACTGCCGAGCGGAACGGCGACGCCACCGGCCTCGCGTATCGCCTCGTGCGCCACCGCGCCCGCCCACGCTGGCAGGTCACGGCCGTACCACCGTGAGGACCACGAGGGCACCGCCCAGCCTGACTCGACCAGCCGCTGCCGCCAAGCCAGCAGCGGCAGGCTCGGGTCCCACGCCTGATTGAACCAATCCAGTACCTGCTCCACGACCTGAGCTTCGGTGATTGTTGCCATGACTCCCCCAGACACGTCGTGGTCCAGCGCCCTATGCCGACGGCTGCGGACACGAACCACAGCGGAAGCCTACGGTGAGCTCATGTACGTGCCCCCGCTGTTCGTCATCGAGGACCATGGCCTGCGCCTAGAACTGCTACGCCGCAGCGGCTTTGGCCGACTCGTCACTGCGGTGGGGCGGCTCGAGGCGACGCCGCTGCCTTTCGTGGTCGATGACCAATTGACGCGGCTGCGTTGCCATCTCGCCCGGGCGAACGCCCATTGGCGCGACATCGACGGTGCCGAAGCACTGGTCATGGTCTCCATCGCGGACACCTACGTGTCGCCGCGCTGGTACCAGACCAAGGCGCTCAGCGCGGAGGTCGTACCCACGTGGAACTACGTGGAGATCCACCTGCGGGGCACGGTGCGAGTCCATCACGAGCGCACCTGGCTGGGGGCCGTCGTGCACGATCTCACCGAACACTTCGAAGCCGCCGTGACCGACGGGGAACGCTGGCGGATGAGCGACGCGCCCGCCGCTTACCTCGACACGATGCTGGCGGGGATCGTGGGCATCGAGGTGGCAATCACTTCCATCGACGCCAAAGCAAAACTGTCCCAGAACCGCCCCGAGACAGACCGTGTCGCGGTCAACGCTGCCCTCGACCGGGCGGGAGATCCACGCGATCAGGCCGTCGGGCGACTGATGACCGAACTCACTGCTCCCCAGGGCGAGCAGCAGCACTAATCGGACCCTGAGGCGTCCGCGCCGGACCTCAGGGTCGGAAGGTGCGTCCTGACGGACCGACCGGGCCGGCGGCCATGGTGCGATAAGCCGAGCGGATCCAGCGGCACAGCTGCGGACGGGTCTCGGCCGGATCGATGATGTCCTCAATGCCGAAAGCCTCCGCCGTGCGAAAGGGCGAGGTCATCTGCTCGTATTCGCGCTGCAGTTCGGCCCGTTTCGCCGCCGGATCCTCGGCCTGCTCAATCACCCTGCGATAGGCGGCGTCAACGCCTCCCTTGAGCGGCAAGGAACCCCACTCTCCCGATGGCCAAGCCACCCGGAAGGTATGGCGGGTGGGGTTTCGGTGCGACGCCCCTGCTGCCCCATAGGCCCGCCGCACGATGACCGATGCCCAGGGGATGTCGACCTCGTATATGGCCGACAACGCTCGGCAGCCCGCCCGCAGCGTGCCCGCCCGTTCCGCCTCGAGGCCGATGAGTAGCCCCGGATGATCCATGAAGGCCACCACGGGGATGTGGAAGGTGTCGGCGAGGTCGATCAGGCGCACCACCTTGTCCGCCGCCGCGGCGGACAATCCGCCACCGTCAAACCGGCTGTCGGTCCCGAGGAAGATCACCGGCCAGCCGTCGAGGCGGGCCAAGGCCCCGACCGCGGCGCGGGCGTGCAGGGCGGCGATCTCGGTGACGGACCCTCGGTCCGCAACGCAGTCGAACAGCCGCCGGGTGTCCAGCGGACGGCGCGAGCGCGGCACCAGGGTTCGCAGCGACACATCAACGCGGTCAGCGTCATCGCTCGGTGTGGCCCGCGGGGGCAGCTCCCAGACATTGGACGGCAGGTAGCGCAGCACCTGGCGCAGCAAGGCCAGCGCCTCCTCTTCGGTATCAACCGCGGCGTCCACCGACCCCGACCGGGTGGCCTCTTGCCAGCCGCCGAGAGATTCCTTGTCGATTTCGACTCCACTCGCCGCCTTCACCAATGGAGGTCCGGCCACGAAGAGCTGCGCCTGGCCCTTTACCATCACCGAGAAATGCGTCGCGGTCACCTCGATGGCGGGCAACCCCGCCAGCGAACCCAGGGCCGCGGACACCACCGGCACCCGGGACAGGTTGGCCACGGACCACTCCCAGCCCGGTACGGTCGGCACGTAGGTCCCGCCCATGGTCTTCACGCCGCGCACGCTGGCACCGACGCCTTCCACGAGCCGGATGAGTGGCACCTTGAGGTCGTGGGCCATGCGTTCTGCATGCGGCCGCTTGTCCATGAGGCCCCCCTCGATGGCCCCACCACGAACGGTGTAGTCGTAGCCGGTCACCACCGCCGGACGGCCGTCCACCTCGATCTCCCCGCACAGGAAGTTGGACGGCTTGACCTCGACCAAGGTGCCGTCCTCGGCGCGGATCGCCCGTCCGGCGAGCCGGCCCACCTCGGCAAAGGAGCCGGAGTCCGCGAGCCGATCGATGCGGTCCCGGATGGTCAGGCGACCCTTGGCCCGGTGGTTGGCCACCGCCTCGGGTCCGCCCAGACCGGCGGCGAAACCGACCCGGGCCGCCAGCTCGTCGAGTTCGCTGGACCAATCGCCATCGGTGCTTCTCATCGTCAGCAGCTTTCCCGCTGTGCTTCCCGAGGTCAAACACCGCGGCGGCGGCTCAGCTGGTTCGGGCCCGGCCATCGTGGCGGGCCACCTGCTGATCCTCACGCCGGCTCGCCCCGGCGGACGCCAGAGACGTGGCGGTGGCCGCGTCGACCCGCATGTAGTTGGCCCGCCAGCCATCGTCACCCCATCGGGCATCGGCCTGCACAGTCGTGCGCGGTGCCCACGCCTGCTCTAACAAGTCAAGGGACTGAGCGCAGATCCTCGACTGTTGGTCGCGGTGGCCCGGCCGACCTGCCGGATAGCCCAGCGGGAAGTCGACGAAGAGAAATCGTGCCACGCCAATCTCTTCGACGATGTCACGGGCCGAACCGATCAGCACGGTAGGAATGGCGGCGGCTTCGAGATGTCGCGCCAACAGGGCCGCGCTCTGGTGACAGACCGGACAATGGGCCAACAACACCGCCGCGTCCACGGCGTCCTCACGCAGCATGGCCAGCACCGCAGGGGCGTCCTGCTCTTGGGTGCGTCGCTGCGAGTAGTCGAAGGGGACGCCGTAAAATCGCGGCGACAAGGCACCGACTCGTCCGGCGGCAACGAACTCCGCCATCCGGGCGAGGGGCAAGAAGGACTCGCGTTCATTGGCCGGTGCAGCGGCGGTGTCGCGATTGTCATCAGCGCTGAACCGACCGGTCGGTAGGGGGTCCACCAACTGGGCGTAGGGCAACTCCGGACCCGAGACCGGCAGCGGGAACGCCGTGGTGATCACCCCCACCCGTAAGGTGCTCAGCGGCCCCCTCAGCGCAGCCAACGTCGGCGGCTCGCTCGGCGACGCCCACCGGTAAGGGTTGGTGTAGCCCTGGGCGGCGTAGTACTCCCGGGACTTGTCGATGTAGGAGACGAAGCTGCGGTAGGCCGGGTCGATGCTCATCGGTCCGCAACCTATCGCCAGGCCGGCCTTCGGTGTGACGTTGCACCCGCCCGGCACCGATTCGCCGCGCCGCGGACCGCTAGGGTGCCCGCGATGTCCTCCGTCACGGCGGCCCCATCAGTCCCGTCGCCACCGACGCGGATCCGCTTCGGCCTGAGCAGTCCCGGTGGCAGCGACCTGGGCCGAGTGCTCGCCCGGGCGCGCTGGGCCGAGGAAGCGGGGTTTTCGACCTTTTCGTTGTCCGATCACCTCAATGCCGCCTCGCCGTTCATCACCCTGCAGGCCGTCGCGGGGGCAACCAGCACGATTCGCCTCGGTACCCTCGTGGTGAACAACGACCTGCGTCATCCGGCCGTGTTGGCCCAGGATGCCGCCACGCTGGACTGCTTGAGTGGCGGTCGACTCGAACTCGGCCTGGGCGCGGGTTGGGCGCGTCCGGAATACCTTCGAGCGGGGATGCGCTATGACCGCGCCGGGGTGCGCGTCGATCGTCTCAAGGAAAGCGTGATCGCCTTGCGGGCCCTCTTTGGCGGCGAGACCGTCACGACGGAAGGGGCGCATCTGGCGCTGCGCGACCACTTCGTCGTGCCTCGCCCGGCACAGGGCGGCGCCCTTCCCCTTCTCATCGGCGGAAACGGCGACCGAGTGCTTGCCCTCGCGGCCGAACACGCCGACATCGTCGGCTTCACCGGCTTCAGTCCCGACCATGACGGGCACAATGTGCGGAGTCATTCGAGCCGGGCGGGCCTCGCGGACCGAGTCGGGCTGGTGCGACGACACAGCTCCGCCCGTCCGTCCCGGCCAGAGCTGCAGGTACTACTGCAAATGCTCACCATCACCGAGGACCGAGAACTGCTCGCCAACAACCTCGCTCGACGCCATGGGGTGTCTCTACTCGACGTGCTGAGTTCGCCGTTCCTGGCCTTCGGGACTCTCGCGGAGGTCGCCGGGCAGATCACCCGTCTCCGTGACGACTTCGGCATCACCTATGTCACCGTGTTCGATCCCCATGCCGAGGACGCGGCGAGGGTACGGGCCGCGCTCGGCGAAGACGCCGTCTGACCCCAAACATCGGGACGAGCCGCCACGGGTGGCGTACTGTCAATGTTTGGGTAGGGCGTAGGACTTGCAGCGCGTGGTACGCCCACAACAAGAGGGGGTCCGCAGATGGCTTCGGTACTTCACGGTGTGCGGGTGATCGACTTCGGCCGCTATATCGCCGGTCCGTGGTGTGCGGCCCTGCTCGGCGACCTCGGGGCGGACGTCATTCGCGTCGAGCGAGTCGACGGCGGCGAGGATCGATGGGTCGCGCCGGTCACCGACGACGGTGTTGGGGCCATGTTCCTCCAGGTCAACCGGAACAAGCGATGCCTCACCCTCAACCCGGTCAAACCCGAGGGCCGTGAAGTGGTGCAGCGTCTTGTGAAGGGCGCGGACGTCGTAGTGGCCAACTTGCCGCCCGAGACGCTGGTGCAGATGGGCCTCGACTACGAGACGCTGCGCGGGTACAAGTCGGACATCATCCTGACCACGGTCAATGCCTTCGGCTCGGGCGGCACGTGGTCGAACAAGGTTGGCTTCGACGGCTTAGCCCAGGCCGCTTCGGGCAACATGTTCCTCTCTGGTCCAGAGGGTCACCCCACCCGGGCCAGTGCGCCCTACGTCGATTTTTCCACCGCGACCTTGTCCGCGTTGGCCACCATGGCGGCCTTGATGCACCGCGACCAGACCGGTGAGGGCCAGTTCCTGGAGGGTGCCCTGCTCCGCAGCGCCTTGACGTGGATGGGTCCGACCATCATCGAGCAGGATCTGTTGGGCGTGAACCGCGTCTCCAGTCACAACCGGGGCCAGACCGCGGGACCCGGGGACACGGTGCGTACCAAAGACGGCTGGGTGATGTGCCTCGTCATCGGCCAGTACCAGTTCGAACGCTGGTGTCAGATGGTGGGCAAGCCTGAACTGCTCAACGATGACCGCTTCAAAGACGATCTCGCCCGGGGCAACAACGGCGAACTCCTATCGGCATACACCTCAGTATGGGCAGCGGAACGCAGCACCCAGGAATGCCTCGATGTCATGGAGGCCAACAAGGTGCCTGGCGGACCGGTGCTCTCGCCGCAACAGGCCATCGACGAGCCGCACATCCGCCAGATCGGGGTGTTCAGTCCGCTCGAGTACCCGACCGCCGCCCAGCCGGTACCCATCGCCAACTTCCCGGTGACCATGTCCGCTTCGCCCGGGACCATTCGCCGCCGCGCCCCACAACTCGGCGAGCACACCGAGGAGGTGCTCGCCGAACTCGGCTACAACACGGCCGAGGTAGCGGCGTTGCGCCAGGCCCGCATCATCTGAACGGTTAGGACAGGCCGACCTCAACCGTGTCCGAAGCAGGGTCGCCGTCGGCGGCCGGCGGAGCCGCGGCGCTCGCATCAGCAGTCATCGACAGGACCTCGGGGTGGCGCAGCAGCCAACCCACCGTGCACAGCGCCCCGAGGGTAGCCGAGGTGGTGATGGCCGCGGTGGTGCCGAACGCCTCGGCCAGTTCACCCAGGGCGACCATGCCCAGCGGCAATACCCCAATGGCGGTGCTCAACAGCCCCAGAGACCGGCCTCGGGCCTCCATCGGCACGCTCGTCATCACCAGCGTGGATTGGGTGGAACCGAAGAACCCCGTGCCGATGCCGGCGAGGAGCAGGGCCACCAACGCCAAGGAGTACATCCTCGCCTGCGCTACCACCAGCAGGAAGGCGAACGCCGCCAATGAACCCACGCAGTAAGCCCGGCCACGGCGATGCATCCGGCCGCTGGCGATGACAAAGGAGCTGATCATCATGCCGAATCCGGTCATCGCGGCGAGCACTCCGACCCGGCCGGGCCCCGCCCCGAGTTGCTTTCCGATCACCTGGACGAGTGGGTTGAAGGAGAAATAGAAGCAATTCACCGCCGCGGTGACCCCCAGGATGCTCACCAGGCCCGGGTACTGGCCGAGCAGGCCGAACCCATCGCGGAACTGCGCCAGCGGCTTACTGAGTGCCGCAGTGGGTACCGACGCCTGGGCCGCGGTGCCAGCGGGTACCCGCAGGAACAGCAAAAGCGACACCGTCAGCAGCCCGCCAACACCCACGAATGCCGCACCAACGCCGATGGCCGCGATGGCCGAACCGCCGAAAAGCGTCCCACAGATCATGCCGAAAGCCATGGCTAAGGACTCCAGTGCCATGGCGTTGTCGATGTAGCGCTGGCCGACGAGATCGAAAATGAAGGCCCGGCGGCTGGTCATGTCCACCACCCAGCCAATGCCCACGATGACCATGAACGGGTAGATCATCCACAACTGCAGGGCGTCGACCATCACGAGGCCACCGAGCAGGTACACCAGCGGGATCAGCGCACCCAGCTGCACCATCAGGGTGCGCCGCCGATCGAAGCGGTCCGACACCACCCCACCGATCACCCCGCCCACCAGAAGCGGCATCCACATGGCGACACCGGTGAGCTGGACCAGCCGGGGTGATTCACTCATCGAGCGAGCGAGGTAGGCCGCCAGGAAAGCCATACCCCATCGGCTCGTGTGCCACAACGCGCCAGAGACCCACATGTAGGGATAGCGCGGAATCCGTAGTGCCGCGGTCATCCTCGGTCGGCTCGGCGTAGACCACGACGGACTGTCCGATGCACCGCTTTCGGTCATGGTCGACCCCTCATGGCTTGTCCCCCTCGTGCCGACGCCATCCCGATGCACTCGGCCCGAGCGCCCCGGCGACGTGCTCAGTAGACCAGCATGCCGCGCGACATCGATGCCAAGGCCCGGTCGTTGATTGAGGCGATCTGCTCGAGTTCCCCACCGTCGAGCCAGACACCGCGGCACTGCGGGCAACGGTCAAGCACCAACATGTGGGCGACGTCCTTGGTCATCGGGCTCTGATCGACTGGACACAGACGCTTCTCCTCGTCCGCGGCCTGTACCCGCAGCCGAAGATCTTCCTGGCAGCTGTCACACGTGGTGTCACCCCGGCGACCAGTTCTGTTTCCACAACGAACACATTTCCCACCCAACAGTCCCATGGTGTTCTCCCGTAGCTCAGAGGTGTGCGCACCCTAGGACACACCTTGACCTCTGACAAGCAATGTCGCGGCGCCAGCGGGGTAGGACCTCGACGGCCTCGGCGCCGCGCGGGCCAGGGGGATCTATCATCCGCGGACCGGCTGTCGGCGCCGCACCGATCGGCATGGCGATCAGACCGAGGATTCCCATGAACCCCCCCGACAACAGCAAGTCCCCCGACAACAGCAAGTATTGGCGCCAATCCCGGGTGGAGCTGCGCGCCGCTGGCTTCGAGCCGGACCGAGCAGCGAAAAGCACCGCTGTGGTAACCATCGCCAGCGCCCACACCAACGCCCACCGCTGCAACAACCGAGTGAGCACCATCAGCGACCTGCTCATCGAGTTGCTCGCCGAACGAGGTGGACAGGGCCTCACCGTCGGCGCGCCCGCGGTGTCCGATGCACTGACCCAGGGCACACCAACGGCCGGCTACAGCCTGGTGTCGCGCGATGTCGTCGCCGACTGCTTCGAGATCGGCCACTATGGCCACCACGGCGATGCCATGATCGTCATCTCCGGTTGCGACAAGACCGGTGCCGCGGCCCTCATGCCCCTAGCCCGAACGAACGCTTTCGGACTGGTGCTCTACCCCGGTACCAGCTCGCCCGGGCGGGTCGACTTCGGCCCGTGGGCGGCCAAAGGCACCAACCTGACCATTTTGGACTACGCCGAGGGTCGAGCCGCCCATGAGGCCGGCCGGATCAGCGCCGAGGAACTGCGCCAGCTCGAACTCAACGTCATGCCCGGCAGCGGCACCTGCGGAGCCATGTTCACCGCCAACACGATGAGCACCATTGCCGAGGCCATGGGCATGATGCTGCCCCGCGGCGCCTCGCACCCCGCGGATCACGGTGCGGGCAGTGACATCCACGAGGACGTACGGGCTCAGGCGGCCGCCTCAGTAGATGCGCTGTACCGACTGATGGCCGCCGGCATCCGCCCGTTGGACATCATGACTGAACGGGCCTTCGAAAACGCCATTACCACCGTGTACGCCATGGGTGGTTCGACCAACCTGTACCTGCATTTGCTGGCCATCGCCCGCGAGGCCCAGGTGCCTCTCACCATCGAACGCATTCAGGAGGTAGGCGAACGCGTGCCTCTCATCACCAACCTGCAACCGCAAGGGCCATACGCCATGACCACATTGCACGCGCTCGGTGGCGTACCGGTGGTGATGCGCGAGCTGCTGCGCCACGGATTGCTTCACGGTGACGCCATGACGGTGACCGGCAACACGCTGGCGGAGAACCTTGCCGGTGTGGCGACCCTCGACCAGCTCGGTGACCAGGACTTGGTGTGGCCAGTGGATCGGCCCATCGCTCCGCCGAACAACCACATCAGCGTGCTGCGCGGCAACCTCGCCCCGCAGAGCTGCCTGCTGAAGCTGTCCGGCAAGACCCTCACCCGAGGACGTTTCGAGGGTACCGCCAAGGTGTTCGAATCGGAAGCCGAGGCCCTCGCGGCCATCCGGGCCGACATGGTGAGTGCGGGGGACGTGGTCGTGGTGCGCAATGTCGGTCCCGTGGGCGGGCCTGGCATGCCCGAGATGGTCATGCTGACCATCCAGCTGCAGGGTCGCGGCCTCGCGGCCGATGTGGCCCTGATCACCGACGGTCGATTTTCTGGCGTGTCTCACGGAATCCTCATCGGGCACATCTCGCCCGAAGCGGCACGGGGCGGCCCCATCGCCGCGGTGCGCGACGGCGACCTCATCGTGATCGACCCGGCGGCGCGTACATTGGAACTTGGCGTATCCGACGAGGAGATCGCCCGGCGAATGCAGTCGTGGCAGCCGCCGGACCTGTCCGATCGGGTGCGGCCGGGATCAGTGCGCGATAAGTACGTACGCCTGGTGTCCTCCGCCCATCACGGCTGCATACTTTGAGCAACCCCGCCGAACGCGACAGAGCGATTTCGGTGCTGCTCGACACCGATATCGGCACCGACGTCGACGATGCCCTCGCCCTCGCGGTGTGCCTGGGCTCACCGGAAATCGACCTGCTCGGAATCACCACCGTGTACGGCGATGTTCTGCTGCGAGCCCGTATGGCCCAAAAGCTGCTGGCCCTGCACGGCGTGGCGGACGTGGCGGTTGTCAGCGGTGAGGAGCGACCGCTGTCGGACCGCCGAGCACGGTACTGGGGCGGCCACGAGGGAGTGGGCCTGCTCGGCCCCGCCGACGAGCACCTCGCACCCACAGGAACCGATGCCGTGGACTTCCTGGTGCGTCAGGTTCGGGCCCGGCCGAAAACGGTTGAGCTGATCGCCATTGGACCACTCACCAACGTGGCCCGGGCAATTGCCCGAGACCGCAGCTTCAGCGCCGACCTCGCCGGGCTGACCATCATGGGTGGCGTGCTGCGAGGCCAAGAGGGCCTGCATCTGCCCATCGTTGAACACAATTTCGCCTGCGACCCCGAAGCGGCGCAGGTGGTGTTCGACTCTGGTGCGCCCATCTCCCTGGTGCCACTCGATGTCACCACCAAGGTGGCGATCGGAGCGGAGGAGGTGGCACGGCTGCGTCGATCTCCCACGGCGTTTCATCGGGCACTGGCCGAACTTGTCTGCCACGACCCGCGCTATCGCGTCGCGCATCGGGCCTACCTGCACGACCCGCTGGCCGTCGCGGTCCTCATACGACCGGAGTTGGTCGTGTGGCACGACCTGCACGTCACCGTGGAACTCGGCGGTGAGCAGACCGCAGGCCAGAGCTTGTTCCGACTGCCCTCGGCCAAGCGGCCGGCCAATGCTCGGGTGGCGCTGGGAGTCGACGTCAGAGCGGCCGAGGCGTTCCTCGCCGCCCGCCTGAACGCCCTGATCGCCGCCCCGACCGCACCGTGACGCGGCGGTACGCAACCAACAGGCTCCCACGCCCGGGTGGACTGGGCCCATAACTTGGAGCGACAGCCAGGAAGGCGCCCCATGAGTAACGACGTACTGGCCGAGGTGAGCCACCTCAGCAAAGCTTTCGGGACGATTCCAGCCGTCGAGGACCTCTCTTTCGCAGTGCGAGCGGGCGAGGTCTGCGGCCTGCTGGGACCCAACGGGGCAGGCAAGACCACCACCCTGCGCATGCTGGTGGGCCTGATTGCTCCGAATGCCGGCCAGGCGTCACTTTTTGGCGTCACCGTTGGTCCTGGGTGCGCCGAATTGGCGCGAGTCGGGGTGATGGTCGAACAGGCGGCGTTCGTCCCTCACCTGTCGGGCATGACCAACCTGCGGTTGTGGTGGGAAGCCGGCGGCGGCCGTCTGCACGACGCAGACCTCGATGGTGCGCTCGCACTGGCCGGCCTCGGTGACAGCGTGCAGCGCAAGGTCCGCACCTATTCCCAAGGGATGAAACAACGACTCGGATTCGCCCGGCTGCTGCTGGCCCGCCCAGAGTTGTTGATCCTCGATGAGCCCACCAACGGGCTGGACCCGGCCGAGATCAAGGAGATCCGCAATCTGCTGCACCGCCTCGCCGATGGCGGCGCCGCCGTCCTGCTGTCCAGCCATCATCTGGCCGAGGTCGAACAGACCTGCTCGCAGGTGGTGGTCATGAGCCGGGGCCGTCTCGTCGCCTCCGGCCCCGTGCACGAGCTGCGCGCCGCGGGGGCCACCGTGCGCATCGAGGTCGATGACCCGGCGCGAGGAGCCGCCCTGCTGCGCGCGTTGCCAATGGTGGGACAACTCGACGTCGAGGGCAGCGATTTGGTGGTCAGAATGGGCGACGGTCGGCGCTCCGATTTGGTCGCAGCCCTTGTGATGGGAGGCGTCGGGGTGGAGTCGGTGTCGGCCACCCGAGACCTCGAGGATGTCTTCCTCCGCCTGGTCGACCAGAGCGAGAAGTCCCGCGCCGAGCAGGACACGGAGCAAACCCGGTGATCGCCCTGCTGCGCACCGAGTTGGTCAAGGCCGTCCGCCGAACCCGCACCGTGGTCATCCTCGCCGCCCTGATCGGCCTACCGACCGTGATCTCCCTGGCCGTCAACGCCCGCGGCCCGCGGCGACCAGACCGGGGCGAAGGGCTGTTCCGGCTGGCCAGCCAGTCGGGCCTGGTGATCCCAGCGGCCATCTTGACGATGACCAGTGCCTTTCTCCTCGTCATCGTTTCGGGCACCATCATCGGCGATAGCGTCGCGGGCGATGCCGCCACCGGCAACCTGCGCTATCTGCTGCTCCGACCGGTGTCGCGGGCCAAGCTGCTGGTGGCCAAAGCTGTGGTGTCCACGCTGTTGGTCTGGGTCGCCACCTTGCTCGTGGTCCTGACCGCACTGGTCGCGGGCGTGGCACTTTTCGGCTGGCACGCCATCAGCGTTCCGGTCGCCGCGTCGGAGTCAGGCCCGCCGCAGTGGATCGAGCTAACCACGGTGGACCTGCTGGCCCGCCTGGCCTTCGGCACGCTGTATGTGGCGTTCGGTTTCACCGCGCTGGTCGGGATCGGCACGTTCTTTTCGACCCTCACCGACACCCCTTCAGGTGCGATCGGGGCCTCCGTTGGCGTCTATATCGTCTCGGAGATCCTCGACGCCATCACCGACCTCGGCTCGCTGCGCTACGGCCTGCCCACCCACTATCGCTCCGTGTGGGTGGACACCATCACCAGGAACTCCTTCTCGCCCGACCTCAAAGCGGGCGTCATCGTGCAACTGGCCTATGGGGTGGTCTTTTTGACCGCATCCATCGTGTGGTTCCGCCGCAAGGACATCCGCTCCTAACCGGCGTGTCGCTCCCCGTGGTCGCCGCGGCGGGTACTGTCCGGTCGGCACGAATCCTCAGGAGGCCTCGACATGGCGATCAAACCCGACGCGGTTTCAACGGTGACTGGGCCCAAATCACGGACCTGGGACTCCAAGGACTGCCTGCTCTACTCGCTTGGGGTGGGTGCCGGCGCGGCCGACCCGAGCAGAGCGGAGTTGGAGTTCACCACCGAGAACAGCACCGGCATTGCGCAGCGGGTGATGCCGACAATGGCCGTCGTGCTCAACGCAGGCGGCCTCGACTTCTCTGCCGTGGGAGAGATCAACCTGTTCTTGATGCTCCACGGCAAACAGGGCATCACGCTGCACCGCGAGATCCCCGTGGCCGGCACCCTGCACAGCACCACTACGGTCACCGGAATCTGGGACAAGGGCAAGGACGCGGTCATCGAGTTCGAATCCGTCTCGGTGCTGGCGGGCACCAACGAGCCGCTGTTCACCAACCGCATGTCGCTTTTCGCTCGGGGTGAGGGCGGTTGGGGCGGCGAGCGCGGACCGACCAACACCGTGGACATTCCCGCTGTTGAGCCCGACCACCAGGTGATCTACCAAACCCGCTCCGACCAGGCGTTGCTCTACCGGCTCAACGGGGACCGCAACCCGCTGCACGCCGATCCCATCTTCGCCCAGGCCGGCGGATTCGACCAGCCGATCTTGCACGGGCTGTGCACCTACGGCTTCACCGGCCGGGCCCTGCTGCATGAGCTGTGTGGCAGTGACCCGGCCCGGTTCTCCAGCATGGACGTCAGGTTCAGCTCGCCGGTCATGCCCGGCGAAGCCCTCACCGTGAATATGTGGGATACCGATGGTGGAGCGCTGTTCCGGACCCTCGGCCAGGATGGCCGCACCGTGCTCGACGCGGGGGTATTCCGCTTCGCGTGACCGGTTCAGCGCGAGCCGGAGTGCAACACGCCCCGTTCTACAAGGTCGGCCACCACCTCGGCGTCGTAGCCCAACACCCGCTGCAGAACCTCGGCGTTGTGCTCGCCCAGACGGGGCGCGTACAGCTCGGGCAGGTCCGGTTGAGCCGAGAACTTGAACTGGTAGCCCGCGATGTGGACGTGGCCCAGCACCGGGTCCGCCACCCGACGGACCATCTCCCGCGCTTCGAAATGCGGATGGCCGATGGCCTGGGTGGGGTCGAAAACCTCGCCCAGCGGAACCCGGTGGGCCAAGCAGTGCGCCATCACCGAGGCGTTGTCGGGAAAGGACAACAACCAGGCCTGCACCACAGGAATCAGATCCAGCTGATGTTGGGCCCGCAACGCGGCGGTGACAAAACGCGGGTCCTCCGCCAGATCGGGGCGATCCATGGCGCGACAGAGGTTCGGCCACTGCCGGTCCAGCACCAGCAAGTAGCCGTGCCCCTGCGGTAGGTCATACGTACCGACCGGGCAATACATCGGATGGTGGCGAGGGTTGCGACCCGGCCGAATCTGGTGGCCCGACAGCTCGTACTGGGCGAACTGATCCTGCAGCGCGAACATGACATCGGCCATGGCGATGTCGATGTGCTGGCCCTCCCCGGTGCGTTCGCGATGCAACAGGGCATAGCCAAGGGCCGCGAACCCGTGCACCGCCGTGGTGTTGTCAGCCACGGCGAAGCCGGTGGGCGACGGCGGCCCCTGGGGATCGCCCGTCAGCGCCATCACCCCCGAGGTGGCCTGGATGACCCCATCGAAGCCGGGCCGGTCCGCCCACGGGCCGACCTGACCGTAGGCGGAAACCGACACCATCACCACCGAAGGGTTCAACTGGCGTAAGGACTCGTAGTCGAGGCCCCGGCGAGCAAGTACGCCCACGGCGAAGTTCTCCACCACCACATCGCAACGTGCCGCCAACTCTCGCACGATGCGCAAGCCATCCTCGGTGTCCCAGTCCACGCACAGGCTCTGTTTGCCCCGGTTGTTTTGGATGTACACGCTCGAGCGGCCGTCCTGCACCCACTGCAAGAAACGGCTCGGATCGCCGTGAGGGGGCAGTTCAACCTTCACGATCTCGGGACCCAACTCGGCCAGCAACCTCGTGATCCCTGCCCCGGCAAGGTATTGAGACAGATCCAGGACACGGAAGCCCTCCAACATCGGCTTACGCACCGTCACCCACTCCTCACGTGACCGACCCGACGTCGGCATCGCCCCGAAGTCTGACAGGTCCCGCCCGCCAACCCTGGGCGAAGCGGGCCAGCGACGGGCCCGATGCGGCGAGGTGGCGCTGGTCGGGGAACGTCTAGAACGCGCCTTCGGCCCGTGACGAGGACCGCTACAGTCCCCCCATGGGTGTGCTCGCCGTCCAACGCCGTGACCCGGTGGCCGTGGTCAGCCTGAACCGACCCGAAGCCCGCAACGCCCCGAACCTCGAGCTGGTGGTGAGCCTGGCTCGGGTGTGGGAAGAACTCGCCGCGGACGATTCGGTATGGGTGGTGGTATCGATCGCCACCGCCACCGCCACCGCCGACACGGTCGAGGGACCCCGTGCCTTTCTCGAGAAGCGATCGACCCGCTTCGAACGATGCTGAGGGGTGCTCATGGAGCGTTTTGACTTCAGCCCATGGCGACCACCGACGCGGGGTGGTCGCAAGGCGCGTTGGACCAGTGCGGAGGTGGCGGTGGCGGCCATCCCTGACCGGTCTCGGGTCTTCATTGCCGGGGACGCCATGACCCCAAATCGTCTGGTTCAAGCCCTCGATGACGCGGCGGCGAGTTGGACCAGACTCGACATCATACTCCCCGGTATGGGTCGACGAATTCCCCTTGTGCGCAAGGCGGGCCGCCCGTTCCATTTCACCTCGACCCAACCGGGGACCATGTTCGCCGAGCTTTGGGGCACGGGACTGGTCGATATCCTGCCCTGCCGCTTGTCCGACCACCAGACCCTGTGTACCCCCGATGGGCCGCTGCCGTGTGACGTGGCCCTGGTACAGGTCAGCCTACCCGGACCAGAAGGTATGGTCAGCCTCGGCATGTCGGTGGGTGTGCCTCTCGCCGTGACCCTCGGCGCGCCGCTGGTCATTGCCCAAGTGAACCCGGCCGTGCCCTATGTGTTCGGCGCGGGCGAGATACCCGCGCAGGACTTCGATTTCCTCGTGGCGGCGGAGGAACCCTTCCGTGACCGGCCCGTCAGCGAGCACCTCGACCCGACCAGTGATCGTATTGCCTCCTTGGCTGCCGCCACCGTGGCCGACGGGGCCACCATCCAGTTCGGCAACGGAGCCATGCCCGACGCGATCCTGCGTGGCCTTCGTGAACGCCGTGGCCTGTCGGTCCACTCCGGCCTGCTCAGCGAAGTCTGCGTCGACCTGCTCGACGCGGGCGCGGTGCAGGCTCCGCTGGTGGGTACCCAAATGGTGAACAGCGCACGGATGCGGGCCTTCGCCCACCGCAACCTGGCGGTGCAACTCGGCCCGGTGGCCTACACCCACGGCGCCGCGGTGCTGGCGGGCCTGCACCGCTTCACGGCCCTACTCGGTGCGGTGGAGGTCGCCCTCGACGGCGCGGTGAACTCCGAGATGCGGGGCCGGGAGTTCATTTCGGGTCCAGGTGGTGCACCGGATTTTGCCTTTGGGGCGGCTCTGGCCACCGGCGGCCGGGTGGTAGTGGCGCTGCCGTCCACGGCGGGAGGCGGCCGGGTAAGCCGAATCGTGCCCACCATCGACTCGCCCAAGCCCACCACGCTGCCCGCCTACCTGGCCGATCTCATCGTCACCGAGCATGGCGTGGCGGAGGTGCGCGGCCTCCCCCTACGGGCCCGGGCCGCGGCCATTACCGCAGTGGCGGACCCGGCGCACCGCCCGCTGCTGTCCGCCTACCGGCCGCCTAGCTGAGCGACCCGAGCCCACCCGCGCTAGGACCTGCGGGCTGTTGTGCTATCCGGTCGATCTGTCGCGGCCCGCAATGGGGCCACCACGGCCGCGGCCGCGGCCCGATTGCCGGCCTCCCAGCCTTCGGCGTCGACCATGCGGGTACGCATCGGACTGCGGTCGGGGAACATCTGCTCCGTGACCCGGCGCACGGCGTCGCGACGTCGTGCCAGCAGCGGCACCAGGCTGGTGCCGTGACGGGTCGTGGCCTGCCGTCCGGCCCGGGCGCTGGCGGCGGTGAGCCGAGGACCGAGCCCGCGGCTGAAAGCGAGCAGAAATGCCCGTCGAAAGGCGGGCGCCCTCCGATGCGACGCGTCCCCAATGGCCTGGCCCATGGCCTGCGTCGCCTGAACTAACAGCGAGCTGAACAGCAGCTCGACCAACTCCACATCAGCGGGCAAGCCCACCACGGTCGCCAGCGCCCACTCGTCATCCCACACCACCTCGACCCCATTGGGTCCGGCCACCGCAGCGAGGATTTGCACCTTCTCCGGACCATAGGGCTGCTCGATGGCAATCCGATGGGGTCGCACCATGGCGACGAGGTCGTCATTGGCGTCGGCGGCGCGCGCCACGTCGTGTATCGAGTGGCGCACCATCAGCTCCTGGGCCTTCGCGGTGAAGGCTTCGGCCTCCGCCGGGAAGGACGTCGATTCGGCCTTGGCGAGCAGCGCCCGGATGGTTCCGAAGTGCTTCGGCTCGCCGGCGAGCGCCGGGCCCGGCCCAACAGTTGGTACACCCCAACGCGAGGGCGGGTCCCCGAGCGGACTCAAACGGCCCAGGCAGCGCAACTGGGCCAGCACCCGCAGTGACACCTCCAGGCTGTCCGCCACGTTGAGACGTTGGGTCTCTCGCCAGCGCGGCACCACCTCGTCCGCTCCGAGGTCGGGTAAGCCATCGAATGGCTGCTCGGGCACTTCGATGCCCAACCGCTGCATTTGGTGGCGCCAGCGCTTGGGCATCGGCCCAGCCCGCCCGCCCGCCGCCGCCTCGGCGGCGATGAGGGCCAGGAGCAGCCGCACGGCGCGCCCATCGCCGTGACGTCGCAACACATGGTGCACATCGATCGGCTCCCAGCCGCGTTCCCACAGCCCGCCGAGCAGTAACACGAGCTGGTTGGATACCTCCCCTTCAGGGCGGTGCGGGCCTGAGGCGCTCATACCATCGAGATCTACCAACTCGTCGATGACCTCGTCGAACACCACCGACGCGGCCCACGGCTGACCCAGGGCATCGAGGGCCTCTGCTACCAACAGTGCCAGGTGCTCAGGCCCCCGTGAACTGCTCTGGCGGGCACCCGGTGTCGACGTGCGGCGGGGTCGACGGCGGGGCACCACCACAGTGTGCCAGGCCGTTGCCTCGCCGCCTGACGACTCAGAACAACACGGCCCGCAACTGGGCCAGGCGTTCGGGCACCGGTCGGTACCACGCCCAAGTGCCGCGTCGTTCGCGGAGCACCAGGCCGGCCTGGCGCAACACCTTCAGGTGGTGACTCACCGTGGGCTGGGAGCGGCCGACCGGACCGACCAGATCGCACACGCAAACCCCATCGTCGGGGTGGGCAGCGATCAAAGACAGCAGGTGAAGGCGCACCGGGTCGCCCAACGCGGCGAACCCGCCGGCCAAAGTCGTCGCCTCGAGTGGCCCGAACATCGCATGGCCCAGCGGCGCGCCAACGGCTAGCTCGGCCTCATCACCCTTGCCACTTTTGGCCATCTGCTCACCTTCTGCGGCCACCATCAGCCCGGTCTGCTCGTTCTCCGCCCGTTCGTCGCGCCGCCCGCGGCTCGCTCTGATGGGGATCGGTGACCGTGTAAGCTCCTTCATTGACAATTGACAATTGTCAATCTATAGCTGGAGCCCGCCATGTCGCGTGTGCAACTCGCCCTCAACGTTTCGGATCTCGACGAAGCCATCACCTTTTACAGCAAGTTGTTCGGGGTCGGTCCGGCGAAGGTGCGCGAGGGCTATGCAAACTTCGCCGTGGCCGAGCCGCCGCTCAAGCTGGTACTCATCGCCGGCGACGGCGCCCCGGGCACCCTCAACCATCTCGGGGTCGAAGTCGAATCGAGCCACGAGGTGACCGCCGCCATCAGCCGGCTGCAAGGCGAAGGCCTCGATACCGACATCGAGAGCGAGACCACCTGCTGCTACGCGGTGCAAGACAAGGTGTGGGTGCACGGACCCGACAGCGAACCATGGGAGGTCTACACGGTGCTCGCCGACGCCCCCACCATGCGCCTCGAGCCCATGGCTGAAGCGGCGGGCTGCTGCGCCACCGACACGTCCGCACCGGTGGCCCTGGCCACCGAAGCCCGCTGCTGCTGAGCCCGACACCATGACGGTACCGGCCGGGGCGACCGCGCCGCTCCCCCGACGGTTATCGACGTTGGACCGCCTGCTACCACTGTGGATCGGCGTGGCCATGGCGGTCGGCGTGCTGCTTGGCAACGTTTTCCCCGACCTCGACGAACTGCTCGACCGGATCAAGATCGACACCGTCTCGCTGCCCATCGCCCTGGGCCTGCTCGCCATGATGTATCCCGTCCTGGCCAAGGTAAATTTCCGAGCCATCTCGTCGGTACTCGATGATCGCAGGCCCTTTCTACTCACCCTGTTTCTGAACTGGGTGGTGGGACCGTTGCTGATGTTCGTTCTGGCGTGGGTCCTGTTACCCGATAGGGCCGATTACCGAACGGGCCTGGTCATCGTTGGTCTGGCGCCGTGCATCGCCATGGTCATCATCTGGATCGACCTCGCCAATGGCAGTAGCGAACTGGCCACCGTGTTCGTGGCTATCAACTCGGTCATCCAGACTCTGGGCTTCTCCGCACTCGCCTATTTCTATCTCCGCACCCTGCCGGACTGGCTGGGACTGGACACCACGGGCATCGACGTGTCGATGGGTGAGATCGCCAAATCGGTGCTGATCTTCCTCGGGGTACCGCTCGTGGCGGGTTTTCTCACCCGGACGCTGAGTGAGCGGGCGAAGGGTACTGAGTGGTATGTCACCCGTTTCGTACCCCGCATCGGCCCAGTCGCACTGTATGGGCTGCTGTTCACCATTGTGGTCCTCTTCGCCTTGCAGGGTGACCGCATCGTCGAGCAGCCCCTCGACGTGGTGCGCATAGCCGCCCCCCTGTTGATCTATTTCGCCGTGATGTGGGCCGTCGCCTTCGTGGCCTCGGTTCGACTGGGCCTGGTCTACGAGCGGGCGGCAACCGTGTCCTTTACTGCCGCGGGCAACAATTTCGAACTCGCCATTGCGGTATGCATCGCGGTATTCGGGGTCACCTCCGGCCAGGCTCTGGCCGGGGTGGTCGGCCCACTCATCGAAGTACCCGCCCTGCTGGGATTGGTCTACGTGGCTCGCTGGGGTAGGGCACGCTGGTATCCCCGCGAGGTCGATCCAACCGCCTGAGGCCACCAGGTGGGGCCGTTCTCGGCCCGGTTCGTTACCATGTCCGCCGCGCCGAGGGACGGCCGCGGGAAGGAAGGGCCATGCGCCACGAACGCCAGGTCGAGTTGTTGCAACGGGTCGCTGACTCCGGTGAGCACTTCGTCGGCCTCCACGGCTCGCGTTCGATGATCAACCCGGCGTCCGCCTACACCGACCCCGAACGACATGCCCGCGAGCTCAAGGTGCTCTTCCGTGACGGCCCCACCCTCTTGGGCCTTAGCTGCGAGATGGCCTCACCGGGTGACTACCTCACCACCACCCTCGACGGGATCCCCCTTGCGGTCATCCGCCAGGCCGACGGGACGCTGCGGGCCATCATCAATGCCTGCCGTCACCGCGCCGCACCATTGTTCACCGAGAGGTCGGGATCCACCGGTCGAGCCATCGTGTGCAACTACCACGCCTGGACCTACGACACGGAGGGCACGCTGCTGGCCCGGCCGTTGTCCGCCGGCGCCTTCGACGATGTCACCAACACCTGCAACCTGCACCATGTGGCGGTGGCAGAAAAGTACGGCCTGATCTTCGTGCGGGCTGGATCAAACGAGTCCATCGATGTGGACCAAACCCTCGGCGGAGCCCAGGACGACCTCGAATCTTTCGGCCTGGGGGGATACACCCACGTTGAGACCCGCACCAACGAATGGGACATGAACTGGAAGCTGATTCTGGACACTTTCACCGAGAGCTACCACATCCGTACCCTGCACAAGAACAGCCTGGCGGCGTACTTCAACTCCGATTGCGTCCTCTACGAGGACTTCGGGCGAAACTTCTTGTCAGTTGGTCTGCGCTCCAACGTGCTCGACGAAGTGACCAAGCCGCAGCAGGACTGGTCGATCTTGCCCTACAGCACCATCCAGTACTTCTTGGTACCCAACGCCCTCGTGGTGCACCAGATCGACCATATCGAGGTCTGGCGGCTCGAACCGCTTGGGGTCGGGCGAGTCCGCACCCACACCTCACTGTTCGCCCCCGAACCACCCAACGAGCGAGCACGGCAGTACTGGATCAAGAACCTTGACCTGCTGCTCAAGGTCACCGGCAGCGAAGATTTTCCCACCATGGAGCGGATCTACCGGGCGCTTGCTTCCGGGGCCGTGCCCGAGGTGGTGTACGGGCGAATCGAGCCGCCGCTGGTCCACTTCCACACCGCCCTGAATGCCGCCCTCGACGCGGCGCAGGCCTGATTCGGTGAGCGAGGTCCCGCGCCCAGCAGCACCGGGCACGACGATGCGGGCGTGGCGGGTACACGAACTCGGCCACCCCTCCGTATCGCTCCAACTCGAGGCCATTGCCCGTCCGATGCCCGCGGCCGGCCAGGTGCGTATCACCGTTGAGGCCACCAACGTGAACTTCGCCGACATCCTGATCTGCCAGGGCATCTACCAGGATCGACCTGGCGTGCCTCTCACGCCGGGCACGGAGTCTTGCGGCATCATCGACGCCCTCGGCGAGGGGGTCGAGGAGCAGTATCGGTTACAGGTGGGCGACCGGGTGGCGGGCCTCACCGACCTGCGTCATGGCGGCTACGCCGAGTGCGCCTTGCTGAAGGCAGCGACCATCCTCGCTGTCCCCGCCGACCTCGAGGCCTGCGACGCGACCGTGCTGTACTCAACCTTCCAAACCGCCCACGTGGGGTTGTTCCATCGCGGCGGACTTGCGGCGGGTCAGTGGGTTCTCATTCACGGGGCGGCGAGCGGCGTAGGTGCCGCCGCGGTACAACTTGCCGTGGCCTGCGGGGCCAGGGTCGCCGCCACCGCGGGCGGCACTGCCAAGGTCGACTATTGCCGCAACCTCGGGGCCGAACTCGTGGTGGACTCCGCTGGTGAGCAACCGGCCGACGCGCTGTACGCCGCGGTGATGGCCGCCACCGGCGGGGCGGGGGTGGGGGTGGCCTTCGACCCGGTGGGCGGGGCCCTCGGCGACGTCACCCGACGCTTGATGGCCTGGGAAGGCCGCCTCGTCGTCATCGGATTCGCCTCGGGAACGATCCCCCAGTACCCCGCCAACCATGTCCTGGTGAAGAACTACGCCGTGTTGGGCATGGCCTGGGCGGACTACCCGCTGCGGCGCCGCCCGATGGTCGAAGCGGCCCACGAGGAAATCCTGCGCTGGCACCGCGAGGGACGCATCCACACCGATGCCACGGTGGTCAGCCTGGCCGAGGTACCCGCGTCGCTGGCCGCGCTGGAGGCCCGCGCGGTGACCGGTCGCCTAGTGATGGTGCCCTGAGCTCTGCTCGCGTACACGCCGCACACCATGAGGCGGTCACCGCATACGATCACCGGGCCGGCGTGGACAACCGCGACGCGCACGCTCACAGCATTGGAGACGTCATGGACATCAAGGGCAAAAAGGCCGTCGTGTTCGGCGGCACCTCGGGCATCGGCCTCGCGGCAAGCGAACAACTCGCGGCGCGTGGAGCCACCGTGGTCGCCGTGAGCCGGGATCCCTCCAAGGCCACTGCGCTGCCCGCCGGGGTCACCACCATGGCCTGCGACGTGCTGGACCGCGATGGCGTGGCCGCGGTACTCGCGGCGTGTGCCCCTTACGACATCCTGGTCAGCTCGGCCACCGGCGGAGACCGGGCCATCGGCCGATTCCTCGACATGGACATGGACGGCTTCCAGGGCTCCTTCCGCAAAGTGTGGGGCTACGCCAACGTCGTGCGTTTCGGCACCGCGCACCTCAGCGAGGACGGCACCATCGTGCTGGTCAGCGGTTCACCTGCCCGGCGGATCAAGCCCGGCATGGCCGCGGTCGGCGCGGCCGGGGCGGCCATTGAGTCTCTGGTCCGCTCCGTGGCCCCCGAGATCAAGCCCCGGCGGATCAACGTCGTTGCCCCCGGCGTCATCGACACCCCAATGAACTCGCTCCAGGGCGACGCCCGACGCGCCGCCTACGAGAAGTCCACCGCAAACCATCTGATCCCCAGGGCGGGCACCGCCGACGAGGTAGCGGCCGCAGTGGTGTTCCTCATCGAGAATGAATTCGTCACCGGCACGACCATCGACATCGATGGCGGCTGGTTGCAGTCCTGAGCCGCGGCACGACCCTCGCGGCCGCCAAGCGTGCACCGCGGGGGTGGGGCCGGTCCTTCACGCGGCGGGGAAAGGCAGCGGCGCGCCCTCGGGCAGATCGACCTCGAAGGTGTTCAGCGTCATCGACACCAACGTGTACAGGCCACAGGCATTGATCAGTTCCTGCACGCCGGCTTCGCCGAACACCTCCACCGTGGCGGCGTAGGTCACGTCGTCGACCCGACGCTGGTCGTGCAACGTGGCACAGAACCGGTAGGCCACCTCGTCACCGTGGTCGGTGAAGGCGGGCTCGTGGCCAGCCTTCACCGCGGCGATCACGTCGTCGGGTACACCCGCGGCGCGGGCCATCGGCTCGTGGGCGTACCACTCGTACTGGGCCTGCCACAGCTGTCCGGTAACCAAGATGGCGAGCTCGATATAACGGCGCTCGATGCACGGCTTGAAGCGCAAAGCCCCGCCAAGCTGGAACAACCGCATGCCGGCAGCCGGGCTGAGCAGCCAGGCGTCGAACGGGCCCCCGATATGGCCGTCGGCGACGTTATTGCGGCCCTCGGCCATGCGGCTGAACACCTCCTGCTGGGCCTCGGTCATCTCGGCGGTGGTGCGGCGCGACAGTCTGGTCATGGGCGTTGTTCTACTGCGCCCGCATGGTTACCGGCCGGCGATCTCTGCCCGTTGGTGTCCGTGGGACCCCGGCGGGCGAGGCCCCACGGCTCAGGTAAGGACCGTGCGGCCCTGACGAAAGGCCGGATAGCCCCACTCCATCGGCGGCCGGCTCATCCCGAAACAGTGGTCTTTCGGGATCAGCTTCTCGGCCGTCACCGGGTCCTTCACCCGGCCGCTGATCTTGTCGGCCAACAAGTCCGATAACCCGTCGTTCGCGGTGGCTGTCAGGTCGTGGAGCCAGTTGCCGGGGTCTCGCCAAAGGGTCGGTCGGCCCCGTCTCGGGGTTCGGACGGCAGACCAAGTACCCGCTCGCCCATGGTGTTGCGTTGAATCTCATCGGTGCCGCCCGCGATGGAGATCGACGGGGTGCTCAGCGCGAAGTACTGGAACTGCGGGGAGGCGGCGTGGGTGCCGGTCAGAGTGCCGTAGGGGCCTTGCACCGCGAGGCCCACCTCGCGCTGAGCCCGGGTGAGGGCGGACACCGTGAGCTTGCTGATGGGGCCTTCCACCCCGGGCAGCGGACGCGCCCCGGCGCCCGCTCGGGCGCGCAGGTTGGTATAGGTCATGAGCTGGCGTTGGGTGTGCAGTGCGGCGAGCTGCTGACGCACAATCGGATCGTGAGCCCGGTCGAAACGATCGACGAGGTCATCGAGGATTCGGCCGATCCCACGGCCCGAGGCGTTGGAGGACATGGGACGGCGCAGGTCCGCCACCACATCGCCGACCCGAGCGTCGAGTGGCACCTTGCCAAAGGGTCCGCCCTCGTGAGAGGCGGGATTGAACGAGTTGCGTTCATGGGCCAAGAACGTGCGAGTGACGGCCCAGCCACTCCCCACTGGACCAAGCACGTCGGCCTCGGGCACCCGAGCCTCGTTGAAGAACACCTGGTTGAACTTGGCGTCGCCGGTCATCTGACGCAACGGCCGGATTTCGACCCCAGGCTGGTCCCGGCGGATCAGGAAGAAGGTCAGACCGGCGTGCTTGGGCACGGTCCAGTCCGTACGGGCCAGCAGCATGCCAAAATCCACGACGTCGGCCAACGACGTCCAGATCTTCGACCCGGTGATGACCCACTCGTCGCCGTCGCGTTCGGCCCGACAGCGCGCTCCGGCCAAGTCCGACCCGGCGTCGGGCTCGGAGAGCATCTGACAGGTCGTCCAGCCTTGCACGGTCATGGCCCAGAGATACCGTGCGGTCTGTTCCTCGGTGCCATGGTCGAACAACAGGTGGGCGAGCAACGACGGGCCGATGCCCGAAGGCGGCCCCAGCGCACCGACCCGACGCCGTTCCTCCCGCACCACCTTGGCCAACGGGGTCGGTAGGCCACGGCCCCACCAGTTCTCGGGCCAACTTGGATAGGCCCAACGGTCCGTCATCATCCGCAGGAACCATTCCCCCACCGTGAGATCGGGATCCCAGTTGGCCTCGTACCACGCTCGGGCCTGCTCGCGCAGCGTCGATTCATCTCTGCCATCAGACACCGGCACTCCCCTCAGGACATTGCCGGCGGGCCGGCACTAGGAACGGATGGGGCACTAGCCGACGAGCGCCGGGCGTTCAACTCGTTGCGGCGGCCTTCGGCGTAGCGGTCCACGAAGCGATGCCCGCCCGACCCGGCGACCGCGGCCACCGACGCGGTGCTAGCACGCCACGCGGCGACGAGGCGATCTTCCCACTCGTAGTCGAAGGGGTCCTGCAAGCCGCGTTCCTCCCGACCGCCGGCCAGCGGCGGGTTGGCCGCCAGCCAATGCGCCGTGCGGGCGTACGCCTCCACCGCGGGGACCACATCGCGGTAGCCGACGTCGGCTCGGATGGCCTCGATACCGGTGACGCGGTGATTGGTCCACGACGTCGCCAGCAGCCCCCTGGTGTGCGGGGCTAATGCCAGGGGCATGCCCACCAGCTCCCATTCATGGTCCAGCGCGGCGGCGATCACCTCGGTGATCTGGCTCAGGGTCAGCGTATGTTCGTCGCCCACGTTGTAGGCCCGACCGGCGGAGGCGTCGGGCCTATCCACACAGCACAACAAGGCATGCGCCGCATTCTCTCCATACGCTGCGGTACGTAGGCTGAGACCGGCGTCGGGCAGCACGATTGTACGGCGGCCGTCGAGGATACGGCGCACGATGAGCCACTCCCGGGGCAACAGCTGACCGGGACCGTAGATCAACGGGTAGCGCAAGTGGGTGGCCGTCGGATGGTGCTCGAAGACCACCGCCTCGCTCTCGAGGATCTTGATGACCTTGCCGACTTCGTCGCCCTCGATCTTGATCCCGTCCTCCCGTGTCGGCAGCGGCATGCCCATCGGGAAGAGCGTGTCGGGCCGAGCGAAGCCTCGATAGACCGGTACACCACCGACGGAGACGAAACGTTCGCAACGGCCCTGGAGTACTCGGGCCAGCATCCGCAGCCGCCCGTACATGGCCACCACGAGCTCAAAGTTGCGTGGGCCGAGGGCCTCCAGTACCGCGACCTCGTCGAAGGGGTCGGTATGGACATGTTCGAGCCCGGCGGGGATGGTGTCCACCTCATGGTTGCCGGTATGCAGGATCGTCACCTCGTAGCCCCGCTCGACCAGCCCGTTCACCACATACGGACCAGTTGGGCCGGTCCCGCCAATCACCAATGCTCGTTGCGTTTCTTTCACCGGTGGCCCCCTGTACGAGTCGCGCCGCAACCTAGTTCTAGCGGAGTCCCCTGCGGTGCCCCGAGCTTCGGGCGGAGGGCTAAAGTGCGCGCTCGCGCCCGCTCAGAGGAGAAGCCCATGTCGGTACGGATCAGGCTCATGACCTGCGGTTGGCTCGAAACCAGTTTGGGGATGCTCTTCGCCGGTGGCGAGGGCCGAATCCGACTGCCCATCCCCAGCGTCCTGATCGAACATCCCCAGGGCATCGCAGTTTTCGACACCGGCCTGCACGCTGATCTGGCCCATGACACCTCCAGGCTGCGCAGCTCCCAGGAACTGTTCGAGGTGCACATGGTGAGCGAGGACGCACTCGCGGCGCAGCTTCAGCGCCTCGAGGTCGACCCTGCCTCGGTCAACTTTGTGATCAACTCGCACCTGCACTTCGACCACTGCGGCGGCAACGTGGCCTTGCCCAATGCCACCTTGGTGATACAGCAACCCGAATGGCAGGCCGGACACCTCGACAAGCTGATCGCGCACGACGTGTACAGCCCGGCCGATTTCGACTTCGGCCAGCCGGTGCAGCTACTCCAGGGCGAGCACGACGTGTTCGGCGACGGGTCGGTGCGTTGTGTGCCCACCTACGGGCACACCGCGGGCCACCAGTCCCTCGTGGTCCGTACCGAGCACACCGAATACGTGTTCTGTGCTGACACCTGCTACTTCAAGGCCACCCTCGAACAGGGCGTGCTGCCATCGTTCGGCTACGACCTCGCCGCGCAGGCGACGGTGCTGGACCGGCTACGGGCCATGCAGGCCGCGGGGGCCACGCTTATCTTCGGCCACGATCGGGACCAGTGGCCGGCCTTGGGCACGGAGCTGCACTGAGCCGCCCGGGCGTCCCGCTCGGCTCTCGCCGCGCACCGGCGCATAGTTGCGGCGCATGAACGCACGCAGATAGTCGCCGTAACGAACTGGCTCGTAGTGCGGGGGGTCATTGACATCGGTGCAGCTCGGCAGGCACTGCACCATGGAATCGACGCGCGGATCGTAGAAGAACGGGATGGCGTAGCGGTCCACCGGCGACTGGTTGAGAGCGCGGTGCACGGTCGACAACGAACGGTCGTTGGTCCAGCGCCGCAACATGTCCCCCGCGTTGACCACGAAGGACTGCGGCTCCTGTCGAACGGCGAACCAGCCGGGCCCAGCGGGCACATCGGGCTTGATCCACAAACCGTCCACCGGATTGGACGGTAACAGGGTCATAAACCCGGCATCGGTGTGCGGGTCGATGCCCCACTGCCCTTCCGCAGCTGGCAACGGCGGGTAGTGCGACAAACGCAAGGTGGCCAGCGACGGGTCGAAACGTTCCTGGAAGTAGGTCGGTTCCATCCCAAAGGCCACCGCGTACAACGGCAGCAGCCAGCCATGGCAGAAGCGGTCCATAGCGAGGTAATACCGCTCGCAGGCTTGGCGAAAACCGGGCAGCACCTCCTCGCGTGGCCACAGGTTGCGGCTCGACCCCGGCCGGGCCATGAAGAACGCCGCGTTGAGCGAACTCGGGCGCCCGTCGGCGTGACTTTCCCCGCCAATCGGGTTGTAGCCCATCGTGGTGCCGCTGAGCAGGTGATCGGCCTTGGCCTCCGCGGCGAGGCCGTGGTAGCGGGCGGCCCAGTCGTAGATCTCCTCGATGAGGGACCAGTCAACCCCGTGACCGACGAAGGACACGAACCCCACGGTCCGTAGCGCCTCGCCGAGGGCTGCGGCGACGGAGTCGCGCGCCCCCCGCACCCCAGCCCGGTAGGAGCTCAGCTCAACAACGGGCACCTCAGTCGTGATCGTGCTCATCGCTCCCCGTTCACGTCGGCCGGTACGGCAACTTAGTCCCCAGCCGCCCAGAGGGTGTGGCCCTGGCACATCGCGGCGATGCTGCTCGCGGTTTCACGGCTGATGTCGGGACAGGCCATGGGGAAGATCTCGGTGCCATGAACGGTGCCTTTCACCTCACGACATCCGGCAGGCACCCCGGCTCGCAACAACAGTCGGTAAAAGTTCACGCCCTCGTCGCGTAGCGGGTCGCACTCGTTGACGCTGATGAACGTCGGTGGCAGACCGGCCACGTCGGCCTCGGTGGCAAAGCCCGGCCAAGCCAGCGGATCGCCAGCCTCGAAGGCCTCGATGCCGTAGCCCATAGCGCCGGTGTTGTCGTGCAGGTTGAGCAGGATCTCGTTGTTGTCCACCGAGGACGGGCAGTCCGGATGAGGCCAGCGGCCGGCGATATAGGGGCACAAGGCGTACAACCCGGCGATGAGACTGGCCTTGCCCTCGCGCAACAGACGCATCCCCGTAGCGAGGGTCAGGTTGCCGCCGCCGCTCTCCCCCGCCACGATGATCCGGCTGGCGTCGATGCCCAGACGATCGGCATTGTCCACGAGCCATTCCACCCCCGATACGCAATCGTTCAACCCCGCCGGGTAAGGCGCCACCTCTGGCGCAGACGATGCCGCCACCGCATTACGGAAATCGACCATCGCCACCGCGACGCCACGCGCCGCGATCATGCGGGCCCATGCCCGGTAGTTGCCGTCAAAGGCGGACATGGTGGCCATACCACCACCGTGGATGTAGTAAACGCAGCCCACCCGCTCCGCACCCTCAGGTCGCACGAAACGGACCTTGATGGTGTTTCCATCGGGCTGGGACTCGAACTGCTCCACCGTGACACTGAGCCCGGCCGAGGGGGCGATCTCCTCGGTGTCGGCCCGCTCCATGAACGCCGCCAGCGCGGCCCGGCCCGCGATCGCCCGCTCAGAGTGCGCCCGAGCCAGCAACTCCTCCCGGCTAGACACATTGCGCCCGCCCAGAGTGGCCATGGTGCCGAACACGGCCTTGAGGCGGGGATCGATGCGGGCGTCCTCGGAAAGCTTCGACATGGCCAGATCATAACGGTGGGCGGAGGCGGTAGGGTCCGGCAATGCGGATCACCATCAACGGCACCTCGGTCATCGGCCCCGCCGATCTCGCGGCACTCCTCGACCATGCCCGTACCGCGGCAGCCGACGGATTCGACACCTGGTGGCTGGCCCAGACCGGCCTGGTCGAGACTCTGACCCTTTTCGCGGTCATCGGCCGTGAGGTTCCCACCATCACGCTGGGCACCGCGGTGGTACCCACCTTCACCCGCCATCCGACCGCGCTGGCGGGCCAGGCCCTGTCCACCGCCGCGCTCATCGGCGACGCGTCGAGGTTGGTGTTGGGAATCGGGCTGTCCCACAAGCCTGCGGTGCAGGATCGCTACGGCTTGGTGTTCGAGCGGCCGGTGCGTCACCTCGCCGATTATCTCGACATTCTCCAGCCGATGCTCGAACTCGGCAAGGTCCACCACCACGGTGAGCTGTGGAGCACCACGATGGAAGCGAACCGGCCCCATCCCGTCGCCCCCTCAGTCATGGTGGCCGCGCTCGGGCCGCAGCTGCTGCGCATGGCCGGGCGTCGCACCGACGGGACGTTGCTGTGGATGGTGGGCGAACGCACCATCTCCGAGCACATCGCCCCCGTCATCAACGACGCCGCGGCCGCCGTGGGACGCATCGCCCCTCGCGTGGTGTGCAGCCTGCCGGTGTGCGTCACGGAGGACAGCGCCGCGGTGCGCCAGGCCGCCACCGTGGCGTTCGCCAACTACGGGCAGTTACCTTCCTACCGAGCGATGCTGGACCGCGAGGGCGTGGCCGGGCCGGCGGACGTTGCCCTCATCGGTTCTGCGGCCGAGGTCGAGGATCGTCTTGGCGCCATCTTCGCCGCCGGGGCCACGGAGTTCTCCGCGCTGGAGTTCACCCGCAACCCCGACGAGGCCGCGGCGACCCGAGCCCTGCTCATCGGACTCAACTCCGCCGCGCCACGCGCTCAGACCCGGCGGGCGTAATCGGTGATGGAACGGCGGGCGATCACCATCTGGTGTACCTCGGTGGGCCCTTCGTAGATGCGCGACATGCGCAGCCGCTGCGCCATCACCCCAAAGGGCATCTCGCGGGTCATGCCGAGCGCCCCGAAGGCCTGCATGGCATGGTCGACCACCTCGGCCGCCATCTCCGTGGAGAAAACCTTCACCATCGAAGCCTCGGTGCGGACGTCCTCGCCTCGGTCGGCTTTGGCCGCCGCGTCTTGCACCAACAACCGGGTGAGATGGATCTTGGTCGCGGCGTCCGCAATCCACCATTGCACCGCCTGACGGTCGGCCAGTTTCTGGCCGAAAACCTCCCGCGTCATGGCGTGGTCGCACAGCATGGCCAACGCCCGTGAAGCCATGCCGATACTGCGGGCGCCGATCTCGAGACGCCGGACCGTCAATCGTTTTTGCATGGGAGCGAAGCCCTGACCCACTTCGCCGAGCACCTGCCGCTGGTGCAACCGCAAATTTTCGATGCGCAATTCGTAGGTGCGCAACCCACCCAGCATGGGGATTTCCCGCTCGATCTCGAACCCCGGCGTGTCTCGATCGACGAGAAACGCTGTCATCCCGCCTCGTGCCCCCAACGCCGGATCGGTGACCGCCATGAGGATGGTGAAATCGGCCGACGGCACCCGGGAAACCCAGATTTTGCGACCGTTGAGGACCCAGTCCTCGCCGTCGCGAACGGCCCGGGTACGCATCGCTGATGGGTCGCTACCAGCGTCTGGTTCGGAGATGGCCATGGCCGACTTGCTCCTACCCAGGGCGTAGGGCTCGAGGTACTTCACCCGCTGCTCGGGGCTGGCGACCGCATCGAGCATGTGCAGGTTCGGCGAGTCGGGCGGGAACTGGAATGGGGTCACCGTGCGCGACAGCCGTTCGTGGATGGCCAGCATCACCCTCGCCGGCAACCCCGCGCCACCCATCTCCTCGGGGGCGTCGAGCGCCCACAACCCGAGCTCGCGGCACATGGCAAGCAGCGGCGCTTCCTCAGCTTCGGTCAGCGCCAACGGCTCGCCGGCGGCCTCCCGGGCCAGAACATCGCGTTCGAGTGGCATCAATCGGTCCGACACGAACCGCTCGACGAGACTGAACAGCATCTGCTCCTCGTCGGAGAACTGGTGCAATTCATCCGCCATGACGCTCACCGGCCCTTGAAGTCGGGCAGGCGGCGTTCGGCCATGGCCTTCACGCCCTCCTTCCAGTCCTCGGTGCTCCGCAGGCGGTTTTGTTCGACCCGTTCTCGGGCGATCACCGAGCGCACCAGTGCTGGCATATCTCCCCGCACCGTTTTGCGAATGGACGTCACCGCCAGCGGTGCCGATATGGCGATCTCCCGGGCGAAGGCCCGAGCGGCCTCGCGCAGCTCATGGAGCGGGACGAGCTGGTCGACCAGGCCCATGGCCAGCGCCTCTTCCCCCGTGATCCGCCGCCCGGTGTAGAGCAACTCCATGGCCTTCTGCTGGCCGACGGCGCGAGGCAGGGTGGCGCTGAGCACGAAGCCGTGGTGAAAACCGAGGCGGGCGAAATTCGCCGCGAACCGGGCCTCCGGCGCGGCAACCCGGAAATCAGCCACCAGGGACAGCCCCAGGCCCGCACCGATAGCTGCGCCCTGCACCGCCGCGACGATCGGCTTGCCGGTGGCGAAGAGCCGGTCGGCCTCGTCATAGACGTTGCGTTGGGGCCGATCTGACGGGGTCGCCGTACCCGCGGCGTCGCCACTGAAGTCGCCGCCGGCGCAGAAATGCTTGCCCGCGGCGCACAACACGATGGCCCGGCAGCGCTCGTCGTTATCGAGGTCGATCAACGCTTCGGCCAGGCCATCCACGATGGCCACACTGATGTAGTTGTTGGGGGCCTGCTGAATCTCGATGGTGGCGACGTGATCATCGCCCACGTCCACTGCCAGGTCGCCGTACCTGCTCGCCGCGGCCATAGGGCCTCCTCGTTGCACCTCTGGGGCACCGGTAGGCCCAGACCGCCCGGAATCTACGCGCTTCGGACCGCGCCCGCCCGGGTGATCGGCTTCTGGCGCCGCGCTGCTGTGCCATCCTTAGCGGGTATCGCGCGCTCGCGGTATCGGCACGGGCCCGAGGACCGTAACGGGCGAGGGTGAAGGTGAGGGCCGCGATGGGTGAGCTCACAACGCAGTTGAGCGAGGCGCATCACGCCGCGTTCCAGCGTGACGGCGTGGTCAAGGTGGAACGAGCGGTGGGCCAGGAGTGGATCGACCGCATGATGGAACTGGCCGACCGCCAACTCGCCGCGCCCGGCCGATGGGCGGGCGACTCCGCGGCCGAAGGGGGACCGGGACGATTGTTCACCGACCGGTATCTCTGGCAAAGCGACCCGTTGGTACACGACTTTGTCTTCCAATCGGGCGTGGCCCGCCTCGCCGGGGAATTGCTCGAATGTGAGCGGGTGCGGTTCTATTTCGACCACCTGTTGATCAAAGAACCTCACACCCCCAACCCCACGCCGTGGCACCAGGACATCCCCTACTGGCCCTTTCTTGGCCGTCAGATCGCTTCGGTGTGGGTGTCCGCCACCGATGTCAGTGTGCAGGAGAGTTCCCTCGAGTTCATTCGCGGGTCACACCGCTGGGACCGCTACTTCGCCCCCAAGGCCTTCACCAAGGGTGGCAGCACCTGGGCCGAGCAGAACGCTGGCGACGAGCTGCCGGACATCGAGTCCTCGCGCCACAGCTACGACATCGCCGGTTTCGACGTCAAGGCCGGCGATGCCTTGGTGTTCTCGGCGTGGACCGTGCACGGCTCGCCGGGCAACGCGGGGTCTCGACGGCGAGTGGCGTTGTCGACACGGTGGATCGGTGACGATGCGGTATGGCACCCTCGCCCGGCTTCGGATCCATCGGTAACCCAGGCGGACACCAGCGCCATCCCGGGCCAGTACCCCGCGGACGACCAACGCTTCCCCATCGGCTGGCAACGCCCCGCCAGCGTCCGCTGAGCGCGTCGCCTGGGGCGGGCGTTAGGGCAGCAGACGCCGATAGCTGGTGACGCCCGCGATGCTCTCGGCGTCGCCGTACTCGCCGCGGGCCAGCAGGTCCGACAACATGGTCTCTTCCTTGCCGTGCAACGTGCCGTCCTCGATGACGAGCCACTTCACTTCGCTGGGCGAGACGAACTTGGCCGGGTCGTTGAGGAAGTTGCTGCGGATCCAGGGGTTGGGGAAGGTGTACACCACCTCGCGGTGCGTCAGGTGCGGTACCCCCTTGTAATGCGCCGCCACGATGTCGGACGGCCCGACGCGTTCGATGGCCGCGTGCCAACCAGCGATCGCCGGGTCGTGCCCGCGGGACCACCAGCCGGCATCGAACTCGGTGCTGAAGGGAAGCACCCCCCACATGGTGGCGGTCAGCAGTGCCGAAGCCACCGTCAGGCCCGCCGCGGCCCGTCCCAGCACGAGCCGCCGCCGACCGAGAAACGCAGCACCTTCGATGGCGGCGATCATGGCGGTGGCAATGGGTATCGCCTGGTAGTGGTAGTACATCGCCCGGGTGAAGTCGTTGATCGTCAGTAGGTTGATCAGCATCATCGGCAGGGCCATCACCAGTACCACCGGGGCCAGGAAGGACAGCATCCCGAGCGGGCCGAACACCTGCCCCACGTAGCTGTGCCAGCGGTTGTCTGAGAGTCGGCGCACCAGCAGCGACGGGTCGTTCATCGAGGCGCGCACCATCTCCCCTGGGGTGTCACCCAACTCCCCGAAGAGGCCGGTGTAGGCGGTGAAATCGCCCGCGAGGGTGGGCACCAACCACATCCCGATCCCCGCAAAGTAAGCCGCGCCCACCACGAGAACGGCGGGGCCGAATCGGCGGCGACCCCGCATGGTCAGCACCACACCCAACCCGATGCAAGCCAGGGCGATGTCCTCCTTCCACAGCAACGCCGCGAGTAGCCACACCGCGGTGTACACGTTGTGCCGTCGTGCCTGTCGCTCGGGGCCTTCGGGCCGAGTGGTAGCGAAGTAGTACCCGGTGATGAAGAACGGCAGGGCCATGGTTTCAGGGTGGATGGTCTCCCACGCCAGGAACCCGGTGGTAGGCATCAGCAACCACGCCAGAGCGAAACACAACGCCACCCATTCGTGGCGCAGCCGGTTACGGGCCAGCAGGAATACAGGCACTGCGCTCAGGGCGAGGGCCACCACCTGGAGGCTGTCCCACAGGTTGGGGCCACCCCCCAGCCACACCAACGGGACCAGGGCGTAGTAGGCGAACATGGCGTGGTGGCCGAACACGGGAAGCCCGCAGACGGTGTTGAAAACCTTGCCGTGAGCCAACAACCAGATCGACTGATCGTGGATGCCAAGGTCGAAGTCGAAGGTGTCGAACTGGTTGTGCCGACGAATGATCAGCCCGCACATCAGGACCGTCCAGCACAGTACCGATGCCGCAAGAAGCGAACGAGGAAGTCGACGGGCCAACACGCCGATCGACTTTAGGGGCCCGACCCGGTGGCGCTGAGCATCCCCGCTGGCACGAGCGGACAACGCCGATCCTGACGCCTCGGTATGATCCGCGGCATGGGTGAACTCGATGGCAAGGTAGCAGTGATCACGGGCGGGGCTCGAGGGCAGGGAGCGGCCGAAGGAGCTCTCTTCGCTCGGCACGGGGCCACGGTCATTCTGGCCGACGTGCTCGACGAGGCCGGAGAGGTCACCGCGGGAACCATCGAGGGGGCCGAGTATGCCCACCTCGATGTGACCTCCGAGCAGGACTGGGACCGGGTGATCGCCGACGTAATGGCCCGCCATGGCCGCCTCGACATCCTCGTCAACAACGCCGGAATCCTGCTCAACGGCAAGCTGGTCAACCAATCGCTCGACGGCTGGAACCGCATCATTGCCATCAATCAGACCGGCGTGTTCCTGGGGATCCGGGCCGCGGGCCGGGCCATGATCGAAGCTGGCAACGGTGGCTCGATCGTCAACATCTCCTCCGTCGCGGGCCTCGAGGGCATCTTCGGTACCGGCGCCTACAGCGCCACCAAATGGGCGGTTCGGGGCATGACCAAGGTGGCGGCCAAAGAACTCGGCCGCCACGCCATCCGCGTCAACTCGGTGCATCCAGGTTTCATCCAGACCGACATGGTGGCGAACGCACCGGCCATGACCGATCCGGCCAAACGGGCCAAGGCGGAACGCAATATTCCCATCGGCCGCCTCGGGCAGGTCGATGACATCGCCAACATGGTGCTCTTCCTCGCTACCAGCGCATCGAGCTACTGCACCGGCCAGGAGTTCGTGGTCGACGGCGGAGTCCACGGCTGAGGCCGGCCCGGGCCCCATGACGGGTCCCGGATCGGCCTCACCTCACCATGATCAGCCCAGCCCCTTGGCCAGCACGGCCCGGGAGTCGCTTGCTGCGAGGCGCAAGGGCAGGGCGGCTTGGTACTCCGCCGAGTCGTACCACTCCCGAAAGGCCGCTTCGTCGTCGAACTCCAAGATGACCAGGCGGCCGCCATGCCAATCGCCCTCAACCGAAATGAGCGCGTCGTCGGCCACGATGGCCCGCCCTCGGATGTTGGCCATCGACGGCCGGGCGGCTTTGCCGTAGGCCTTGATCCCATCGGGATCGGTGACCTTCTCCTGCACGACGAAATACACCGACATGGCGGGCTCCTTGTTGGTCTGCGGCCCAATGGCAGGCTTGCGCCGCACCGTAGTCCGCGGCGTGGCTGGGTGCGGGGCCGAGCCTCGAACCGGGCGCACGGGCCTCAAGAAGGGAGTACAACGTGGGGATGGACACCGAAGCAACACGCACCCTCGTCCGGGCTTTCCTCGACGCCCGGGCGGCCAACGATGCCACCACCATGGCAACCCTGCTCTCCGATGACGCCGAGTGGCAACCGCCGCCGAGCATGGGGCTCGGCTCCTTCAAGGGCCGCGATGTCGTCGTCAAGGCCCTCACCGGAGGCGCCGTCGGCAAACTCTTCGACGTGAGCACCATCAAACGCGACGTCCACAAGCTCATCGCCGAGGGTGACACCGCGGTGGCATTGCAGCGCCTCACCGCCACCACCACCAAGGGCGTTGCGTACGAAAACGACTACTGCTGGGTGTACACCTGCCGCGACGCCAAGATCGTCAAGCTCGACGAGTACGTCGACTCCTTCAAGGCGGCCAAGCTTTTTGGCATGGTCAAGAGCTGAACAGATGCCATTGAGGATCGGCTACGGGGTACTCACCTGTCAGCGTCTTGCCGGCAGCGACCGCCCGTTCGAGGAGATCTACCAAGACGAACTGGCTTTCGCGGTCGAGGCCGAACGGCTCGGCTTCGATTCGGTGTGGTTGTCCGAGCACCACTTCACCGAGGACGGCTACTTGTCCGCCATCTTCCCCATGATGGCGGCGGTGGCGGCGCGTACGAGTCGAGTTGATCTCGGCACCGACGTGATCCTCTCCCCCATGCACCATCCGTTGCGATTCGCCGAGGACGCGGCTGCGGTGGCGGTGCTCGCCGGCGCCGATCGCGAGCTGCAGTTGGGCCTGGCCATCGGCTACCGCGACGAAGAGTTCGCCGCCTGGGGGGTGCCGAAATCGGAGCGAGTGGCCCGCCTCGAAGAGCACGTCGAGCTGGCTCGCAAAGCCTGGACCGGACAGCGCTTCAGCCATCACGGCGCGGTGGTCGACGTCGAAGACCTCGTACTGCGACCGGCCCCCGCCCGAGTTCCCAAGCTGTGGATTGGTGGTTGGGTCGATGCGGCGATCCGCCGGGCGGCGCGCATCGGCGACGGTTACGTGTCGCCCTCTACCGGGGTGCGAGACACCCGCCGCCGCCTCCGCGTCCTCGATGCCGCAGCGGAGGAGGCGGGCCGCGAGCACCCACTGCCCATCAGTACCTTCACCTGGTCGGCCTTCGATGATGGCCATGGCGTCGCGGCATCTGTGCGCGCCGGCGTACAGCACCTGCACGAGGGTTACCGCGAGTGGTACTCCAGTTCCAGCGACTGGGGTGGTGGACGCGAGTTCGGCCAGAAACTCGTGGCGTTCTCCGACGGTACCGGCTGGATTCAGTCCGGTAGCAGCGAACAACTCGTCGACGGCCTTGGTGCGCTCTGCGCCGAGGCTGGCGCCGGACGATCCTTCGAACTCGGGGTACGGCTGCACTACCCCGGAATGGGCCGAGCCGAAGTACTTGACGCCATGGGCCGTTTCGCGGCGGAGGTCATGGCCGCATTGCGCACGGCCTGAGCAGTGCGGCTCGACACCCGCTTCAGACCCAGCCGGTCAGCTGATCCCACAGCGCGGCCGGGTCAGCGGGGGCCCGCTCCGCCCGCCAGGCCACCATGAGGTCGGGTCGAACCAGGGTCAGCGCCCGGTCGTAGACCAGCCCCACGACGGCCACGTCGACGTCGAGGACGGTCAGGGCGATGCCCCGCCGGGAGGCCTCCTGCACGATGGCGGCGACCTCAACCGTGGAGTCGGTCCGAACGAGGTTGAACCCCATTCCGAAACGGTCGTAGAGCGCCTCGTCCTGCTCAACCCAGACGTGTGGGGCCCGATGGCCCGGCCGCGACGTCGGTACATACTGTTGTGGATGGTCTTCGGGCTCGGGAGTACCGTCAGGAATGCAGATCGGTGAATCGGGGTAGCGGTAGCCCAGCAACACCCCGAAGGAGGCGATGAGACTCTCCTGTTCGATCAACTCGGTCCGCAGACCGGCCCGCAGCGTGTCCGCGGCGGGAGAGTCCTCGTCGAGGAGGTCACCGTGCACCATCGCGGCGGCGAGCCGCTCGTAGAGCTCACGGGAGAGCGCGGTATTGCGCTGCCCCACCGGACGACGCTCCAACTCGTAGGTGCCCAGTAGACGCGGACCACCCCAACCTTGCAGCATCGCCCGCAGCTTCCACGCCAGATCGACCGCATCGGAGACCCCGGTATTCATGCCGAAGCCACCGGTGGGCGAAAACAGGTGCACGGCATCGCCACTCAGCCAGACCCTGCCCCGGCCGTAGGACGTCGCGGTCAGCGCATGGGCGGTCCAGGGCTGCACCGACTGCAGCGTGATCGGGGTCGACGCGCCGAGCATCGCTTCGATGCGCGCCACAGGGTCTATCTCGTCCCACCGTTCGTGCGGGCCGAGTTGCACGTGGTAGGTCCATGACTCGCCGCGATCCCAGTTGATGAGGTATCCGGCATGGTTGCGGTGCAGCGGGAAGTAGATGTTGGCCGGTCCGAACGAATGCGCCGACATCAGCTCGGGCGCCCGGAAGTAGATCGAGACGAACTCGGCGAGGCCACCCTGCCCGTCGTAGCCGATACCCAAGCCGGCCCGAACCATCGAACGACTACCGTCGCAGCCAACCAAGTACTGCGAACGGATGACCTGCTCGGTACCTTCCTCGTCGCACACCAACGTCTCGACATGGCCATCGTGCACGGTGAAAGACCGCGCTTGCACCCCGACTCGCAGTTCAGCCTGCGCCAACTGCGCCAGGTGAGCTCGCAAGATCTCCTCGACCTCGTTCTGGCCGACGTTGCACTTGAGGTAGGGCGACCAGTGCAGCCGTTCAGCCGGGCCGAAGGGCGTAAGGCGGCGCATGGCATCGAGATGGGTCTGACTCGGCAGCGACAGCCGGTGAATCTCCCGGCCGTTCAACGAGCTCACCCAGTAGTAGTCCGCCGGATTGTCCGGCGGTATGCCCGCCGCCACGAGGGAATCGGCCACGCCCCAACGGCGGTAGTACTCCATGGTACGGCAGGCGACGGCGTTGGCCCGAGGGTGAGGGTTGACCGTCCGCCGTTGTTCGACCACCACCGAGTCGATCCCATGGTGGGCCAACTCCGCCGCCAGGGAAAGACCTACGCTCCCGCCCCCGACGATCAGGACCGCGGTATCCAATGTGTGTTACCTCCCCCGCTCATTGCTCCGCCAGCGCCCATTCGTTGATCGTGCCCGCGGGAGCGTCACCAGCGATGGTCGTACGACGCATGATGCGGGCCTTCGCACTGTCCCACGGACGCCCGCGATGCAGCATGCAACGGTTGTCCCACAGCACGGCATCTCCGGCACTCCAGCGATGGGAGTAGACCCGAGGCGGCTGGCAGGCACCCTCGAGTAGCGCATCGAGCAGCGTCCGGCTCTCGACGTCGCCGAGCCCTTCCACCACACGGGCGTGACGGCCGACGAACAACGATCGGCGGCCCGTAGGCTCGTGGACGCGGACCAGCGGCTGTCGGACGGGCGGGAGGTTCTGTTCCTCCTCGGGATTCAACGGCGCGTCAGGCATGGCCTGATGCTGGGAATACGCGGCAGAATGCACCGCCACCATGGCCGCTATGCGACGTTGCGTCGCCTCATCGAGCGCGTCATAGGCCGCCCTCATATCGGTGAACTCGGTCTCACCGCCCACCTCAGGAACCTCCAGCGCCACCAGCATCGAGGCCTTGGCCGAGATGCGCTTGAAGGAACTGTCCGAATGCCACTCCTGGTTGCCACGCAGGAACTGGTTGAGCTTGTGATTGGGGTCGCTCACCAGTTGGCCGCGGCGATTGATGTTGGCCAAAGTCAACGTGGTCGGGCGCGAACCATGTTCACCCCGGCGCAAGTCCGTGTTCTCCAACGCCCCGATCCGGCGGCTGAAGGCCACCTGGTCCACCTCGGCGAGATACTGGCCGGGAAAGGCCAGTACCCCATAGGTGTGCCACGCCTGTTGCACCACGGCGAAGGCCGCCTCATCGAGGGTGGCCAGCGCCACTCCGGTGACCGTCGCTCCGCACGAGCCCGCATGCGGGCTGACCACCACCGCGGCTGCTTGATCACCCATCGTCACGTTCCCCTGTCACTGGGATCTGCGCCCAACGCCATCATCATCTTTCCAGCAGATGCGACGTCGGTGCACGCGATCTGCCCCGGTGAGCCGATCGGAGCCAGAATCGAGCACCGCCGTCCGAGGCGCAGCACTAGGCTTCGCGCCGCAGGTCGGCAGCACCGCAGCGGTGCAACTGCCGTGGCCAGGAGGAACGAACCATGTCGTCGTCAGCCCTTCGCCTCGAGGTCGCCCATAGCGTCCTCTACGTCCACGACGTTGATCAGATGATCTCGTTTTACCGCGACATGCTTGGCTTCGAGGTAACCGACCGGGGTCCGATCGGACCGAACGAAATCGTCTTCCTGTCCCAGATCGCCAACCACCACCACCAAGTGGCCTTCGTCACCGGGCGCGACGAACCATCCCGGTCGGTCACCACCCACCACACCGCCTACCGCTCCGCGGGCACCCTCGACGATCTCAAAGCCCTGCACGAAAAGCTCAAGGCCGATCCCGCAGTGAGCGCCATCCGGCCTCTGACCCACGGCAACGCCTGGTCGGTGTACTTCCAAGACCCCGAGTTCAATGGGGTCGAGGTCTTCATCGACACGCCGTGGCACGTGAAGCAACCGCAGGGCAAAGCCCTCGACCTGTCTCGCCCCAACGACGAGATCGTGGCCACCACCCGTGAAGCTTTCGCCGATGAACCGGAATTCGGGGATATCTCGGCGTTCTACCAGCGCCGGGCCGAGCATCTAGGCGCACGCCGCGGCGGCTGAGCGGAAGCGGCCCGGGGTCGAGCACCCGAACCGGATCGATCTGGTGCGAAAACGGCGACGGGCCGCCACCGGAGGGGCAGCGACCCGTCCCGACTACTCAGTCGACAATGGCCTCGACCCGCTCGTCAGCGTGCAGTACCGGCAGCACCTCGGCGGCAAAGAGGCGCATGCTGCGCTCGGCCATTTCCACCGGCAGGTCCCCGAAGGTGAAGACCCCAACGAACTCTGACGCATCGGTGGTTTGGCGAATGACCCGCAGCTTCTCGATGCATGTCTCGGGGGTACCCCACACCTGGTTGCGGGCGAAAATCTCAACGACCTTCTCCTCGCCGACCTTCGCCCGAGCGTGGGCCATCTTGGCGTAGAAGTCGTAACCGCCGGCCTTGGTGAAGTGCTCGGCGTCGTGGAACTCATAGTGACGCAGGGCCGAATCGTTATAGCTGGTCATGTACTGACGGGCGGTCTCCCACGCCTCGTCGGGATCCTCCGAGCAGTACACCCAGCACACCACGATGGGCTTTTGCGCCTCCATGCCGTGTTGCGCCCTCAGGTCGTTGTAGACGACGACCTCTTGGCCGATTTCCTCCCAACCCTTCTGCGGGATGAAGAGCGCGCCCAGCCCGGCCTCGGCGGCGATGGGAATGGTCTCGGGGCTACCCCAAGCGCAGTACATGCGGCTGGCGAGATCCGTCGAGCGCGGCTGGGGTCGGATCGACATCGAGGGGATCTGGTGATAGGTGCCCTCAAAGGAGAACTCCTGGTTGGACAGAGCACGACGGACCACCTCGAGTGACTCCAGGAACCGCTGGCGGGACTCGCCCATCGCGGTACGGAACCCTTCGAACTCGACCCGGCCAGCGCCACGACCGAAGCCGAGCGTCACCTTGCGCCCGCCGGCGAGCAGATCGAGCATGGCGATCTCTTCGGCGACGCGGATGGGGTCATGCCACGGCAGCACGATCACCATCGTGCCAAAATCGACCCGCTCGGTTTTCCCGGCCATGAAGGTAAGAAACTGCAACGGGTTGGGCACCATCGTGTAGGGCGTGAAATGGTGCTCCACCGTCCAGATGGAATCGAAGCCCAGCGGCTCGACCAGGCAGGCAAGATGCACGCCCTCGTCGTACACCTGCTGGTCGGTACGGGCGGGCGGGCCGTCGTAGCCACGAGCCTCGTAGCGGTCCCAATCCCCGTAGTTCTGCATGAAAAAGCTGGCCCCGAAACGCATCAGCTCTCAACCCCCGAGTTCGTCGTCAAGGCCGACCCTAGCCCAGGCGATCGGGCTGCGCGGTCCCCGATCCGACGGGCCAAGGTCCCAAACTCGTCTGGCGCGCTCACCAGATGGCCTCGTCGATGCGCAGTTGGACGATCTCGTCCTCGCTGAAACCCAACTCGACGAGAATTTCATCGCTGTGTTCTCCGTACGCCGCGGCCAGGCCACGAACGCCGCGGAAGCCATCCACCTCGAAAGGGGCGGGAGGGCCGACGAAGCCGTCATCGAAGGTGACGAGGTACTCGTTGGCGAGGATGTTCTCATCCGTAGCGAGGTCACCGAGTCGGTTCACCGGTGCCACCCAGGCGCCGGCCTCGCGCAACAGCCGCCACCAGTGCGCGGTGGTGTTGGTACGCAGATGGGCGCCGAAGATGGGCCGGAACTCGTCGCGGTTCGCAGTCACCGCCTTGAGATTCCCAAAGCGCTCGTCCTCGAGCAGGTCGGACCGGCCCACCGCCCGGGCGATCACCGGCCAATGGGGCGGCTGAATGGCCGCGATGGCCACCCAGCCATCGGAGGTCTCATACACCGTGAACAGTGGGTTGGTGGTGCCGTCGTGGGCGAATCGCTCCATCCGGGTGCCCATGTTCACGGCCACGCCAAGGGCCTGTAGCTGGATCCACAGCAGCGCCTGCGTCTGGGAGGTACCCACCAAGCAACCACGACCGGTGCGGCCCCGCTTGAGCAAACCGGCCATGATCGCGGACGCCATGTTCGAACCCGTCAAAATGTCGCTCATCGAGCCCGGGGGGTAGTTCGGTACCTCGGTCGGCGCCGTACTGTCCATGAAACCGGCGTAGGCCATGCCCACGGTGTCCTGGCACGGGTCGTCCGCCATTGGTCCCCGCAGACCGAACCCGGCCCCACGGCAGTACACCAAGCGAGGGTTGAGAGCCAACAAGGTGTCGGGGTCGGCCCCGAGCAGGGCCAAACCGCCCTCGCGCAGGTTGCTGACGAATACGTCGGCCCGTTCAATCAATCGCTCGAACACCACCCGGCCGGCGTCGGAACCGACGTCGAGGGCCAAGGCCCGCTTGTTGCGATTCAACGACGCGTACATCCACTCCCGGCCACGGTCATCGAAGTCCACCCCGAAGGCGCTGCGGAAGCCGCGCATATAGTCGGCCTTGCCGACCTGTTCAATCTTGATCACGTCTGCACCGAGGCTGGCCAGGGTAAGTCCGGCCACCGGGCCCTGCACGTACATCGACAACTCGACGACCCGGATGCCCTCGAGGGGGCCGCTGTTCTCGCTGCTGTGCTGCATGACCATGAGCCTCTCACCAACGGCAGGGGACGCGCCCACATCAGGCGGACTGGCGCCGCCAGACAGGGCGTGGCGGTAGCATCCGGCGATGAAATTCGGGATGCAGGGAGCCAACCTCGGCCGCTACGCCAGCCGTGACGGGGCCATGGAATTGATCGAGACCGCCGAGCAGGTCGGACTGTCGACCCTGTGGACAGCAGACCACATCGTCCTTCCGACGAGCTACGAATCCGCTTATCCCTACAGCCCCGATGGTCGCATCCCCGGCGGACGCACGGATTTCGACTTTCCCGAGTTGCTGATCTGGATGGCCTACGTGGCCTCGGCGCTGCGCACGGTGCGCTTGGCCACTGGCGTCGTCATCCTCCCCCAACGCAACCCCTTGCTGCTGGCCAAGCAGTACGCCACCCTCGACAACCTGCTGGTGTCGGACCTCGCCCTCGGAATCGGCGTGGGCTGGTTGGAGGAGGAATGCGTGGCTCTCGGTGTGCCATGGGAGAGGCGCGGCGATCGTACTGATGAGTATGTCGCGGCGATGCGGGCACTGTGGGCGGACGGGCCGACCACCTTCGAAGGTGAGTTCTGCCACTTTGATTCCATCCACTGCCTGCCTCGGCCCCGCCGGGGCACTATTCCGATCATCGTTGGCGGCCACACCGAGGCCGCCGCCCGGCGCGCAGGGCGGATCGGCGACGGGTTCTACCCGTGGAAGCTGCCCATCGAGCGGCTGAGCCGACTCATTCAGGTGATGACGGCCGAGGCCGTGCAGGCCGGAAGGGACCCCTCCGTCATCGAAATCATCGCCGGGGAGGAAAAGGACCCCAACCAGTACCATCGCCTCGCCGAACTCGGCGTGACCGAAATCGCCATGGGTCCAATGGGCATCGAGAAGCTCAAGCGTTTCGGCGATGAGGTCATCGCGCCGCATCGCTGAACACCAAGCCTCAGTGCTAGGTCGTCATTCGGCTCGGCGTCCGGCAACCCGCCCGTGGCGCGGCCGTGCCTCAGGAGGGGTGCGTTACGGCCAGCCGTGAGGCCCGGGCATCGCCCGCATCCTCGAGCAACCAGATCAGGCTCGCGCCGGGCGGAGCGCCAATGGAGGCCAGCAGAAGGGACTCCGCGAGGGGCCCGCGGCCATCGCGACGGCTGAAGGCGCGCCGCGTCCCTCCAACGCCGAAGGGCTGAACCGGCACGCTGCCCTGCCGTCGGCAGCGGGCGACCACCGCGTCGAGAGCCAGCCGTCGCCGCAGCGCCGGGTCGACCAGGCCCAGGGTGCACATGGCCCAGCGGTCCTCCGCCCCCTCCACGCTGAGGGCGCCGTCCTCCGACGTTGCTGAAAACCGGGCCGTCATCAAGTCTTTCCAGGACTTTTCCATCAACTCGGGTCCAGAGGCCCGGGGCAACGGCCCGGTCCAGACCGGCCAGGTTCCGACCGGATCGAATCGACGGCGGATCACTCCCAACACGGCGATGCAGGAAGGCCACCGCGCCCCGAGCGCGCACAGCGCCAGTTCACCAAGAGGATCGGTATGGTCCTCCAGCACGACCGCACCGCCCTGCCAGGTGATGCGGTGTTCGGCGCCCTCACACACCAACGCGCTGCTGAACCGCGACCTCATCGACACCGATTAGGCACCTAACGGTTCAGCGTCGACCGCGCACCAAAACACCGGGCCGAGCACCGGTTGGCACGCCGTCCCGCCAGGTGACTTCGCCGGACACCACCGTGGCCACATAACCATGCACCCCCTGAAGCAGTCGGGGCGCCCCGGTGGGCAGGTCGTACACCATCCGAGGGGCATCCAGACGCAAGGCGTCGTAGTCGATGACGTTCAGATCGCCCTTCTTGCCCACCTCCAACGTGCCGCGGTCACTCAGGCCGTAGATCTCCGCCGTGTCCCGGGTCTGCATGCGCACGGCGTCCTCGAGGCGCAATTTGGGACCGCGGGTCCGGTCGCGGGTCCAGTGGGTGAGCAGGTAGGTCGGGGCCGAGGCATCGCAGATGAGCCGACAGTGGGCCCCACCGTCGCTGAGGCTGAGAAACGCACCGTGGTGGTTCAGCCGCTCGAAGATGGGGTTGTGGGAACGCTGGGAATAGTCGGTGAGCGGGAAGTAGATCAGGCCCCGACCACCGTCGGCGCACATCGCGTCGTAGCAGTAGGCGTACGGGCTCACGCCCGCCGCCGCGGCGAGAGCCTCGATGCACTGAGCCCCGTCGGGCTCATAGTCGGGTTCGGCACCGAGGGGATACATCTTGTGCATACCGTGCGCGATGTCGTAGTTGAACCGCCCCGTGAAGCCCGTCTCTTCGGCCAGAATGGCGGCGCGGACCTCGGGCTTGGCCAGTTCATCCAGGCGGGCTTGGACCTCGAGGTCGGCCAGGCCCAAGTACGTGGGGTGCATCTTGAAGGGGTGCAGGGAGGTTTCCCAGCCCAGCAGCAGACCACCGGGACGGCCCGCAACCTGGGCCAGAACTCGACCCGGCCCAGCAATGGGGGCGGAGCTCAGCTCGAGCAGCTCGCGCCACTGCTCGGGATTTCGATCAGCTTGAGTGAGGGCATAGGTCACCATGAGGCCGTGATCGGTGGCCAGCGTTCGCATCCAGTCGATGTCGGCGCCGAAATCGCCCTCGAGACCGCCCAGGCCGATGTCCGACGCCACCTCCACCACGCCGCCGCCGGCTATAGCCACGGCGCGTCCGAGGGCGATCATCTCCTCGGCCCCGGCGAAAGTACCTGGCACCGGCTCGCCGTCGAGAGCCAGGTGCAGCTTGGTACGCGAGGATGAGAAGCCGAGCGCTCCGGCCCGGACGCCTTCCTCGACGATGGCGGCCATGCGTTCGAGATCGTCTGGGGTGGCCGCCTCATTGCGGGCGCCGCGATCGCCCATCACGTAGGCCCGCACCGCACCGTGGGGCACCTGAGTGGCGATGTCCATGACCCGGGGCATGCGCTCCAATGAGTCGAGGTACTCGGGGAAGCTCTCCCACTGCCAGTCAATGCCTTCGGCGAGCGCCGCGCCAGGAATGTCCTCGACGCCTTCCATCAACTGGATCAGCCAGTCGCGCTGTTCAGCCCTAGCGGGAGCGAAACCCACCCCGCAGTTGCCGAAGACGGTGGTGGTCACGCCGTGCCACGAGGACGGCGACAACTCGGGATCCCAAGTGGCCTGGCCGTCGTAGTGGGTGTGCACGTCAACCCAGCCCGGAGTGACCAGGCGACCGCCCGCATCGATCTCCTCGAGGCCCGGGCCCACCTCGGGGCCGATCTCGGCCACGCGACCCGAAGCATCGATAGCAATGTCGGCCATTCGGGCGGCGGCGCCGGTGCCATCGACGAGGTTGGCGTTGCGGATGACGAGCTTGTGCATGGCAATCCCCCTGGGAAGCAGCGGCCCGGCCAGCACCGTGACGCCATGGCGAGAGCGTATCCGCCGCGGCGCGGTGCCGCGGCGGTGGCAGGAGATGCCACCGCCGCGGTGCCAGAGCGCGCGGGGCGAACTCAGGCCTTGGACTGCGTGCGGCGACGGACCGAAAGCAGCGCCAGCAACAACGCACCGGCGGAGACCAGCATGATGGCCAGTCGCACCGTCGCCGCGCTGTCGCGGCCGGTTCGTGGCAACTCAGAACCCGCCGCCCGCAAGAAGGAAGCGCTCAGCGAGAACGCCGCTCCGTCCTTGTCGCTGGTAAAGGTGGCCTCATGGGTCCCCGCGGCCAGACCGGCTGGTACCGGCGCCGTGACACAGTAGCTGCCGTCGGCTTCGGTCGTGCCCGAAGCCACCTCGACCCCGTCAACGTCCATACTGTAGGCCACGGCAGGATCGGCTGTGCCACAGGCGGTCACGGTGTCGCCATCGACGACGATCGAGCCGACTGCGGCGTGCGGGCCGGCCGGGTAGAGCGCGGCCACCGGCGAAACCGCTGGACCGACCAGCAGCGCCAGCACGGCAAACAGCAAACCCATCCCGACTGATCGAAGAGCAGTTCGTGAAACGATCATGGCGCGACCTCGTTCGAGCTCAGATGGCAGCGAGGAACGTCCACGCCACGCTCGGGCGGACGGTTCCATCCCGACCATGCAGTTGTCCCACGATCCTCACGATTGGGGAAAGGGTCGACCGACCCAAGACCAAAGCCCCCCCTTTGGGATCGACCTCGCGACATCGAGCCGTCGCAACGGGCCTACCGAAACGCCGGCATGACCTCCTCGGCCAAGAGCCGGACGTTCTCGTCGATGTAGCGGGAGGGGCAACCCTGTGCGAACACCACGGTGCGGGCACCGGCGTCGAGGTATTCCTGGATGCGCGCTTTGCATTCGGCAGGGGACCCGGCGATGGCGTACTTGGCGACGAGTTCGCTGAAGTCCTGGTTGTAGGTGGTGGACAGCACCTTGTTGCACATCTGCAGGGCGGTGTCGCGGTCCTCATGGACACAGGTGAACGCGAACGCAGCTCCCCTCACCGAGCCGGCCGGTCGACCTTCTTCCTCGGTGAAAGCGGCGATCTTGGCCATCGAGTCCGCCAACATCTCGGGCGTGTACATGTAAGGCAGCCAGGCGTCGCCATACCGCGCCGCCCGGCGCATGGCCGCCTCCTTGCGCCCGGACACCCAGAAGGGCGGTCGTTGCTTGGATCGGGGGGCAATGGTGATGGCCGACAGCGAACTGAACCGGCCTTCAAATGACACCTTGTCCTCGGTCAGCAAGCGGCTGATCAGCTCGAGCGCCTCGTTGGTGCGAGCACCTCGCTCCTTCACCGGTACACCGACCGCCTCGAACTCGCGGGGGTTCTCGCCACCGATGCCAATCCCGAAGCAGTAGCGGCCGTGGCTGATCGTGTCGAGGGTGGCGATGAGCTTGGCCAGCAACGCGGGCGGGTACAGCGGCACCAGCACGATGCCGCTGAGCAACTTGATGCGTTCGGTGACTGCGGCGGCCGCGGCCAACGAGATCAACGTGTTGGGGGTCGGCCCGTGGAAGCTGATGTGCTCCCCGGTGAGCAGGTAGTCGTAACCGAGCGACTCGACGAGTTGGGCCTCGGCCACGACCTCCTTCAACAACCGCATCGAGACCCCGAACTCGACTCCTTCGGACTGATCGCGCATCGTTTCCCCCGGTGGCTCGCATGGACGGTGCAGAGCATTCCATGCTCGGAGGGCCCGCGCCGAGCCAAGCCACGCCCACTCGCTCAGGCGTAACGCTCGATGACCCGACGTCCGTACTCCAAGACCTCCTCGGGGGTCTTCACCAACGGCGCCAAGCCGCCTGCACCAGTCACGGGGACCATCACCCGGTGCACCCCGGCCGCGGCCAAGGCGCCAAGCTCGTCGGCATCTGCTGGCGCCGCGGCGCTGATCTCGATGGCGTCGGGATCACGTCCAACGGCCTCGGCGGCACGTCGCATCTCGTCGTAGAGCGCGGTGGGGTTGCCGCGGGCGGGGAAGTAGCCGTCGCCGAGTCGCCCGGCCCGACGCGCCGCGGCCACGGTGTCACCACCGACGATGATGGGGATCCGCCCACCGGCGGGCTTGGGCCGGCAGTAGACATCGGAGAAGGACACGAACTTGCCGTCATAGCTGGCGCAGTCCTCGCTCCACAACGCCTGCATCGCCTTCACGTAGTCGTCGGTACGGGGACCACGGTCACCAAAGGGAACCCCGATGGCGTCGAACTCTTCCTCCAGCCACCCCACGCCAATACCGAGCAGTACGCGGTTGCCTCCGGCCATGTCGTCGAGGGTAGCTAGCGCCTTGGCGGTGACCACCGGGTTGCGCTGCGGCACGATGAGGATGGCGGTACCGAGCTTTATGGTGGTCGTGGCCGAGGCGACGTACGCCATCCAAATCAACGGGTCAGGAATGGGAAAGTCCTCAATGATGCCCATGCGCCCGTCCGCCGAGTACGGGTAGCGCGACCGGTACGCCTTGGGCACGACCACGTGCTCGACGGTCCAGATGGAGTCGAAACCGGCTTCCTCGGCGGCTTGGGCCAACTCCACCGCGGCCGGGCCCTGCCCGAACCGGCCGAGGCTGGCATAGCGAAGCCCGAACTTCAGTCCCATCAGATCCCCCTCGGTACGCCGGCAGCCGAGACGGTATCGGCTTGTCAGGCGCGGCGCAGCCTAGCGTTCAACGCTCCGGGCCGACCCGGTCTCGGCTCAGCTGGCGCGACCCACGAGGCCGCTGAGGGCGTCCACAACTCGATCCCATAACGGCGGGGCAAGGTCGTGGCCCATGTCCCCGAGCACCAATAGGTCGGCCCCCGCAATAACCTCGGCGGTCCTCAGGCCACCGTCGAGTTGTATCAGCGGATCGCAACGCCCGTGAATGACCAGCGTGGGCATCGACAGCGACCGCAGGCCATCGAGGCGCGAACCCGACTGCCACACCGCGAGCAGATGTCGGGCCGAGGCGATCGGGTGGAATCCTCGGTCGTAGGCCGCAGCGGCCACCGCCGCGACGCGTGCCGCATCGAAATGTGATGGGCTGCCGAGCACCTTGGCATTGGCGACGGCCAACTCGATGGCGTCGTGCCGAGTTTTGGGCGGCTTGGCCAGCAGCGCGGCGTTCGCCTCGGGGGTGGGCTTGCCCACCTCTCGTTCGCCGGTGCTGGACATGATTGAGCACAACGACGCCACCCGGCCGGGAAAGTCGATCGCTACCGTCTGCGCGATCATCCCACCCATCGACATGCCGACCACATGAGCTTGTTCAACCCCAAGGTGGTCGAGCACGCCCACCGCGTCGGCGGCCATGTCGGACAGGGTGTAGGGCGCCACCACCGGGGCTCGCTGGCGGAACGCCGCGAACCCAGCCGCGAAGTCGTAGGCCACCTCGTCGAACCAGGTACTCAGGCCGACATCACGATTGTCGAAACGGACCACGTGATGGCCACGACCCGCCAGTTGCCGGCAGAAACCCTCGTCCCAGCCAAGCAACTGACTGCCCAGTCCGTTGACGAGAAGAAGCGTCGGATGGGCGGGATCTCCGAAGGTCTCGAAGCAGATCTCGATCCCGTTGACGGCAGCGGTTCCCATGGCTGGAATGTAGCCCGCCGGGGTGAGCAGTGGGAGGGGATCAACCCGCTCATCCAGTGGTCGGCTCGGCGGCGTAGGCGCCACCCACACCGGCCAACCAGGCGGCATACAAGCGCGCGTAGTGCCCGTTGGCCACGACCAAGTTGTCGTGGGTGCCGACCTCGACCAAGCGGCCCCCATCGATGACCGCCACCCGATCTGCTCGAGCCGAACTGGAGAGCCGGTGGGCGATGACGATCACCGTGCGACCCCGGCTGAGCCGTTCCAAGGCCGCCTCGACCTCGACCTCGGTGCCCGGATCGAGGCTGGAGGTCGCCTCGTCGAGGATCAACACCGGCGGGTCGACCAATGCCGCACGGGCCAAGGACACCAGCTGTTTCTCCCCCGCGGACAACCGCGATCCTCGTTCCCGAACCTCGGTGTCCAGACCATCCTCGAGGCGTTCAAAGCGGTCCAGGATTCCGAGACTGGCCAACGCGGCCTCAACCTCGGCATCGGTCGCGTCCGGTCGGCCGAGCCGTACGTTGTCGCGCAACGTCCCCGCGAAGAGAAACCCTTCCTGAGCCATCAGCACAATCCGTTGCCGCAACGATCCCAGCGTTGCCCACCCCAGGTCGACCCCGCCGAAGGTCACCTGGCCCTCGCTGGGGTCGTACAGCCGGGCGATCAGCTTGGCCAGGGTCGACTTGCCGGCACCGGTGGGGCCCACCAACGCCAGACGCTCGCCGTCGGCCACCACGAGGTCCACACCGCGGAGCACCGGGACGCCACCGTGGTAGGCAAACCCGACGCCATGCAACACCAGATCGCCCCGCTCAGCGAGGTCCACCGCCCCGGGCCGTTCGAGGATCTCGGGCGTGGTGTCGAGCACCTCGTAGATCTTGTGCAGCGCCGCGGCGGCCGACTGCGCGACGTTGAAAAGTTGGCTGAGCTGTTGGATCGGCTCAAACAGCAGGTTGAGGGTGAGCACGAAGAAGGCCACCGTGCCCACGGTTGCCCGGTCGTTCAGCACCAGCCAACCGCCGAGGCCGACCGCCACTGCGGTGGTGGACACCCCACACGCCTCCACGGTGGGCACATACCACGCCTGGGCCCGCACGGCGGTCATGTGAGCGGCGAAAAGCTCGTCGTTGGCCCGCCCGAACCGTTCGATCTCCACGGGTTCGCGCGCCGAGGCCTGGATCACCCTGATCCCGTTGAGCGATTCGGACAACCTCGACAGCATCGCCCCAATTCGGTCCCGTACTGAGATGTATGCCGCGTTGGAGGAACGACGGAAGCGGCGAGAGGACACGACCAGGACTGGGACGCACAGCAAACATGCCAGGGTCATCACCATCGAAGCGGTCATCAGCAGGCTCAGAGCCAGGACCAGCAACAGCAGGTTGGACACCAACATCAACAATCCCTGCTGGACGAGCTCTTGCATGGACTCCACGTCGGAGGTCAGCCGGGAAACCACGACCCCGCTCGGATGGGTGTCGTGGTAGGAAAGACCGAGCCGCTGGAGGTGGGCGAACAGCCGCACCCGCAGATCGCGTAAGAAGCCCTCCCCCAGCGAGCCGACCGCCACCACCTGGCGGCGGGCCAGCAGGTAGTTGAGCACGGCCACCACGCCATACGCCGCCACCGCAGCCCAAAGCATGGACTCACGTCCGCCCACCACCGCGACATCGATGGCCACTCGCACGATGAAGGGGCCCGCGAGTTGGGTCAGGACGAAGCCCACGATGGCCACGACCGCCACCACGGTCTGGCGGCGATAGGGACGCAACAACCCAGCGGTACGGCGCAATACCCGACGAGTCCCGTGGGCGTCGAGTCGGTCCTCCTCGGCCACCCCACCGGCGAGCCACATCAGCCGGCCTCGGCAGTGGCGGCGGCGAGCACGGCGCCATAACGGCTATTCGTGGCCAGCAGGTCGTCGTGGCGCCCCTCGGCGGCCACCCGGCCCTCGTCGATGAAGACCACCCGGTCCGCCAGAGCAATCGTGGCCGGCCGATGGCTGATCACCAAGGTCGTGGTCCGTCCCAGCTCCCCGGCAAGACCGTCGAGGATCAGTCGCTCGGTGGCCGAATCGATGGCCGAGGTCGCATCGTCGAGCACCAGCACCCGCGGCCGGGCGGCCAGCGCCCGGGCGATGGCCAGACGCTGGCGTTGCCCGCCCGAAAGCGAGTAGCCCCGCTCCCCCACCTTGGTTGCCATGCCCTGTGGGAGCGCGGCGATGAACTCCGTCGCGCCGGCGATTCGGGCCGCCGCCTCAATGGACTCCGCGCTCGCCCCCGGGTCGACAAAAGCAATGTTGGCGGCCACCGAGTCGGTGAACAGAAAGCTCTCCTCGAAAACGATGCCGACGGCCCGACGAAGCTCCGCCAGCGCCAGATCTCGAACATCGACGCCGTCGAGCAGGATTCGACCCGCTTGCACGTCGTAGAAGCGAGCCAGCAACCGCGGCACGGTCGACTTTCCGACCCCGGTGGCGCCGACCAAGGCGACGGTCTCGCCCGGCACCAACACCAAGTCGAACCCGTCCAGGACAGCGGCGACCTCCGGCCCACTACGTCGGTCCGAACGGGGGTAGGCGAAGCGGACCGCCTCGAAGCGCACCTCACCGCGTGGCGTGTCCGGCAAGGGTCGCGGCAAGCTGGGCCCGGCCACCGCCGGGCGGGCGTCGAGCACCTCCGCTACCCGTTCGCCCGCCGCCACCGCGCGTTGTCCCATGGCGATCACAAAGCCCAAGGCGCGCAACGGCCAAATGAGTTGGTTGACATACACGTTGAACGCCACTAACTGGCCCAGGGTGAGCGTTCCGGCCAGCACCTGATGGCCGCCGACCGCCACCACCAGTAACAGACCGATGTGGGGCAGAAGGTCCAGCGCCGGCACATAACGGGCGCGGGTGCGCACCGCCCCCATCGCTTCGGCATACAACCCGTCGGCCTCCGCCGCGAGCTTGGCCTGTTGCACCCCTTCGGCGCCGATGCCTTTGACCACCCGGGTGCCGGCCACGGTCTCCTCGACGACCGCGGCTACCCGGGCCGAGGCGCGCTGGATGCCCATCATCGAGGGGTGCAGCCGGCTCGAGAAGCGTCGACCCAACAGATTGACCAAGGGCAGCGACCCGAGCGCACACAAGGCGAGCAGCGGGTTGAGCCAAAACAGAATCCCCGTGACCGCAACCACCTGTAGAGCGTTGCCCAGCGTGAAAGGAATCATGTTGAGGAAGTTCTGGATCTGCGCCAGATCGCTGTTGGACCGTGACATCAGATCACCCGCAGATGATCGGTCGAAGAAACTGAAGTCCAGGCCCAGTAGGTGCCTGAATAGACGTGCTCGCAACGTTGCCTCGGCGATTCGTCCTTCCCGGAAGGCAAAAAAGCGCCGTAAACCCGCACAGAGGGCGGCCAGGAACCCCACCCCCGCCGCGGCCGCTGTCCAGCGGACCAGCGCCCCAAGGTCCTCGTGGATGATGCCCCGATCGATGGCCTGCATCACCAGGTAGGGCACGGCGACGCGGGCCATGGCCCACAGCAGCCCGGTGCTCACCCCTACCGCCACCCAACCGACGCGGGCACCGAGCAGGTCCCTGATCAGGCTCCATCCTCCCCGCACCCCACCAGGGTGCCCTCCGGGCTCGGCGCGAGCCAAACGGTGGGCGGCGATGGTGTTGCGCTTGGCCTCGGGCGGCCCCCGCCGACCAGCGATAGGGTGCACTCGGAGCCGGGCTCGCCGGCCCTTGTCCCCGGGAGCAGCAATGTACGACGTGAGCGCCAAAACGGCGGTGGTGACCGGTGCGGCGAGCGGCATGGGTCTGGCCATGGCCCATTCATTCGCCCATGCCGGCATGTCCGTCGTCATGGCGGACATCGAGGCCACCAGGCTACAGACCGCGGTCGACGCCCTCACCGCCGCCGGACACCGGGCCATCGGTGTGCCCACCGATGTCAGCAAGCAGGCCCAGATCGAAGACCTGGCCCAGGCGGCGTTGGACACCTACGGCGCCGTGCACGTCGTGTGCAACAACGCCGGCATCGGCATCGGCGGAGCGGTCGAGGAGATGTCCCTCGATGACTGGCGTTGGACCATCGACGTGGACCTGTGGAGCGTGATCTACGGCGTCCGCACCTTCCTACCGTTGCTCAAGGCCCAGGGCGAGGGTCATATCACCGCCACCTCGTCCATGGCCGGCCTGGTGAGTGGCCCGGTCCTCGGGGCTTACCACGTGGCCAAACATGGCGTGGTCGCGTTGATGGACACCGTGCGTATCGAACTGAAGATGGCCAAGTCTGCGGTTCGGGCCAGCGTGCTCTGCCCCGGGCCGATCGACACCGACATCACCCGCAGCGCCCGTAACCGCCCGGCCGAGCTCAGCGATCATCAGACCAGCGCGCTCGAGGAAAAGTTCTGGAACAACCTCTCCGCGGAGTTGGCCCGCGGCATGGACCCCGCCGAGGTGGGCGAGCTCGTGCTCGACGCGGTGCGCCACGAGCGGTTCTGGATCCTGACCCACCCGAACGAGTTCATCCCCCTCGTCGAGCGCCGCCTGCAGGCAATAAAGGCTGACCACGCCCACCGGATGCCCTAGGTAGGCCGAAAACGACGAGGCAAACCCGGCCTGACGCGATTGCGGCGAACGCGGCGCGCTCGCTCCGGTACGGTGTCCTACGTCACCGCGGAGGAGGCTCCACATGCCACAGTCCAATGGCCAGCCGATGATCCTGGAGGGCTGCACAGTCCTCGACTTCACCCAGTATCTCGCCGGGGCCGGTGTGACCAGGATGATGGCGGAGCTTGGTGCTGAGATCATCAAGGTGGAGATCCCCGAGGTCGGCGATGGTGGCCGCTTGCTGCCTTTCGAAGTCGGCGGCCGAAGCGGGTTCTTCGTCCAGCACAACCGGGGCAAAAAGAGCATTTGTGTCGACTGGAACACCGAGGCGGGACGCAACCTGCTACTGGAACTCGCCCGCGACGTCGACATCGTCGCCGAGAACTTTTCCTCCGGCGACATCATGGCCCGCCGAGGCCTCGACTACGAGTCGATCCGGGCGGTCAACCCGAAGGTGATTTACCTGTCGGTCTCCTGCTTCGGCCGCAAGTCGGCGTGGGCCGGAAAGCCGGGTTACGACTACATCGCCCAGGCCGTTTCGGGGATCATGCACATGACGGGCGATCCTGACGGCCCGCCGCAATTCGTCTCCTCTGCCCTCGGCGACACGAACGGTGCGGTGCACGGCTTCGCGTCGCTCGGCTACGCCCTCTATCACCGCGAGCGCACCGGTCGCGGCCAACACCTCGACATCTCCATGACCGACGCGCTATTTCACTTCCACGAGGGCCAGTTGATGGCTACCCACCTCAGTGGCGGCAGCTACGAAGCCAAGCGTTACGGCACCCACCACGTGGCGATCTTCCCCGCTGGCACCTACAACGGGCCCCAAGGCTACCTGGTGGTCCTAGCCCTGGACCTCCAGTGGTCCAACGTGTGCCACTGCATCGGCCGTCCCGACCTGCTCGAAGACCCCCGCTACCAGACCATGACCCAACGGGCGGAGCGTCGCGCGGAGCTGATCCCCCTCATCGAGGATTGGATGGCCACCTTCGCCACCGACCAAGAGGTGCTCGACGCGCTCGAAGCCCACCACGTACCGGCCGGTCCGGTGCTCTCGCCCGCCGATGCCATCGGCCATCCCTACTTCGCCAGCCGCGACATGGTGCGCTGGGTGGACGATCCCCGCACCGGGACCATCCCCATCCCTGGCTTCCCGTTCAAGTTCTCCGACCAGCCGGAGCTGCCCACGCTGTTGGCCGCAGACCTCGGCGAACACAACGCTGAGGTGCTCACCACCAAGCTCGGTCTCACCTCGGAACAGGTCGCCGCCCTTACCGCCGCCGGGGTGCTCTACCAGGCCCCCTGACACCTCCTGGTGTAGGACCAAGGCTCAGAGCCCGCCGAGCACCGCCGCGCCGAACCGCTCGATGAACGGCCCGGTGATCGCTCGCCCCGAGGCGCCGATCTGTGGGCTCACCACGACCCGGTCGACACGGGGATTGCTGGCCAGGGTTGCAATACGGTCGCGGACCGTGGCGGCGTTTCCGGCGATGGCGTAGCGGTCCAACAGCCGGTGCGGAACCAGCAATGCGTGTTCCGGCATCGATTGGGCATGAGCGAACATGTCATAGTTCCGGCGCAGCCGTTCGATTACCTCACGGTCCTCGCCTTCGAACTCGCGGGGATCGGCCAATCGCAGCACGGCGGCAACTCGAGCCCGTACTTGGGAGTATGCCTGCTCCGGATCGTCGTCTAGGCCCACGTAAACCCAGACGGTTCGCTGCACGCTGGCCGCGGGGCGACCGGCGTCAGCGAGGCTCGCCGCCACGAGGTCCAACCCCCCATCCACCAGGTCAGCGGCGGCGCCGCGTAGCAGTACCACGCCGTCACCCATGGACGCGGCGGCGCGGGTCAGGCGCGGTCCGGTCGCCGCAATATGCAACGGAACGGCGGCCGGGCCGCTCATCCACGTCAACGAGCCTTGCGAGCCGGTGTCGAATTCGGCCGCCTCGCCATCAAGCATCGCTCGCACCGAGCCCACATACGCGGCCAACTCGGCCACGGTGACCGGCCGATGGCCAATGTTGCGCAGCGCCGAGTGACCGGTGGAGATCCCGGCCAGCACACGGCCGGAGGAGTACTCCTGCAAGGTGGCCAGCGCGCTCGCGGTCACGCTGGGGTGGCGAGTAACCGGCACCGTCACCCCCGACGCCAACAGCAGACGGTCCGTTACTGCCGCGCACGCCGCCAGGGTCACGTACAACTCCCGGCAGATCAGCTGCGTATCGACCAGCCACACGCTCTCGAACCCCGCCTCCTCCGCCTGGCGGGCGTACGCAGCCACGGTGCGAACCGGCTCAGTGCCCCACAACGCCAAACCGATCGGCGCGCTCGGTGTGGTGGCCTCGTTGCTCACAGGTCCTCCTCGACAAACTGGGAATGGGCGACTGGCATCGCCGCGCACACCGTAGGCCCACCCACAGCACCTCGCGTGGGAGGCGAAAACCCTGGCCGTCATATCGGGCGGTCGCATGCGTTAGGGTCCGCTCATGACGGTTCATCTGGTGGTCGGCGGCTACCCAGCAGGCCAACCGGCCGGCCACGACATGAACACGGTGCGCCTCCGGTTGCTCCAGAAACTGGCGGAGGCCGGGACCGCGGCGACCGTGGCCAACGACTTCGCCGACCTCGAGCGCTGGTTGCCCCTCAGTTCGGCCTTGGTGACCTACACCGCGGGTCCCTACCCTGACGGGTCCCAACTTGAAGCGCTCGACCGTTGGCTGAGCGAGGGGGGCCGCTGGTTCGCCCTGCACGGCAGCGCTGGGGGCCGTGCTGGCACCGTGTCGCCCACCAGCAGACGGCGGCGTATGGTCCGCACCGGCCACCACGACACCCTCGGGGTGTTCTTCCTCAACCATCCGCCCATCCGCCGCTTCCGCGTGGACACCATCGCCGCCGCGGCCGGAGCGAACCGCCATACCGAACGCCTTTTGCGGGAGGTACCGGACGGCTTCGAGGTCGACGATGAGTTGTACGTCCTGGAGGTAATCGGCGCCGACACCACCGTGCTGCTGTGCACCGACCTACCCGATGACGTCAACCCCGAGGGCTTCGGCTTTGCCGTCCCCGAGGATCGCTCGCTGATGGCCGATGGCCGCTCACGCGCCCTCGCCACCTTGCGGATCGTGCCCCGAGCGGACGCCGATTCAACCGCGGAGCCGGGAGGGGTGGCCTACCTCGCGCTCGGCCATTGTCATAGCCCCGACACCAACAGCCAGCCCTTCGTGGATGGATCAGTCGTGGCAGATGGCACAACCCCATTGAGCTTCAGCGGACCCTGGGACAGCGTGGGCTTCAACCGGCTGCTCGCCAACGCCGTCGCCTGGGTCTTAGGCCGCTACTGACCTGAGCGTGGCGATGGTGCCGCCTCGCGCCGCCGTTAGGGTTTCAGGGGTGGTCCTACCCTCGGGTCGGCGCGAACCAACACCCCGGCCAGGCTGGCCACGGCGGCGGCGCTCCAAAACACCGGACGGAAAGAACCAGTGGCATCGCCGATCAGGCCACCAACCTGCGGCCCGGCCATCAAGCCGACCCCGAACGCCAGGGTGGCCACGGCGTACGCCGACCCAAATCGTTCCGCGGCGAGCGAATCACTCATCCGGGCCGCCACCGTGGTTGGAACACCGGTAAAGGCCAACCCGAAGCTTGCCGCGGCCAGCACCGCCCACGGGCGCACCGCCCAGCCGATCAGCAGCGCGGACAGCGCCTGGCACCCCAGACCCAGCCGCATGGCCACCGTGCGGCCCCACCGATCCGCCATGGGGCCGAATAGCGGCCCACCGAGGATGGTTCCAGCCCCGAAACAAGAGAACGCGAACGACGCCGACGACCTCGAATAGCCGCCATCCTGCATCAACACCGCGACGAGGAAGGTCACCATCAAGGACATGGCAAAGCCGTACAGACCGTAGGTAAGCAGCAGCCGCCGCCAGCGGGGCACGGCCCGCATGGCGTCCAGCCCGTTGTGTGCGGGGCCCTTGACCGAACGTACCCGCAGCCAGCGCATAGCGGCGACGAGAACGAGCACCGCCAGCACTGCCTCCACCCGGTACACGGCCCGCCAGTTGCCGGCCCCCGGTCCCGTGTGCAGCGTGGCGGCGACCATGATCCCCAGCCCTATCCCGGCGCCAACGATGCCGATGGCGCTACCGCGGCGCTCGGGCCGCACCGAGGCGGCGGCGAGCGCCGGAACGGTCACCCAAACCCCGGCGGCGAACACGCCGGTTGTCAACAGCGCCACGAGCACGACCAGGTAGCCCGGCGAGAAGGCCAGCACGACCAACCCGACGCTCACCCCGGCCACACCGATGCGGGTGGTGCGGGAAAGCCCGACCCTGCCGATGAGCACACTGAGCACCAAGGTGCCACTGAGATAGGCCAGCAGGTTCGCCGAACCGAGAGTCCCGGCCGCGGTATTGGACAGTCCGAAATCGTCGCGAACCTCGGTGAACAGCAGCGAGAACGTGAACCGGCCAAAGGCCTGGGACACCGCGGCAGACGCCGCGGCCACCATCAGCACGGGCCACACCCGACTGGCGCGAGGCGGCGGAGCAGACATTGACGCGGGACATTACCCCCCACGTCGCCATCGGGGCTGGCCGCACAATCGGTCCCGTTGGACCTTGCGGGGCACCCGTGGCGACGCCGCTCGCCCCGGAGGCCGAAGCGGGTGCGAAACGGCGGCCACCAACGCCGCCTCCCCCTGGAAGCAGGCCCAATCGGTCGCCAACCGGCCCGGGATGCGCTGCTTGCGGCGGCTCAGGACACGGCGCAACCATGCGTATAAACCTCAAGGTCTTGACCGTCTCGATTTGGTGAAACCGATCATCGCCCGGGTGAACGGCTTTGCTCTTGGTGGCGGCCTGGAGTTGGCGTTGGCCTGCGACATCATCGTGGCGGCTGACCATGTCGAACTCGGCCTGCCCGAACCTCGCCGGGGGCTGATCGCAGGGGCCATGGGCGTGCATCGGCTGCCCCGCCATATTCCCTATCACGTCGCCATGGGCCATCTGCTCACGGGTCGCCCCCTGAGCGCGGCGCGGGCCTACGACCTGGGTCTGGTGAACGAAGTCATGCCCTACGCCGAACTCGATCGCGCCGTGGACGCCTGGGTGGCGGACATCCTGGCCTGTTCCCCGGTGGCGGTTCGCGCCACCAAGCAGTCCGCGCTGAACGCCCTGCACCTTCCGCGGCGCGAAGCCCAGACCCTCGTCGCCCCCTGGGAAGCCCGCCGACGGGCAAGCCTCGATGCCAAGGAAGGCCCCCGCGCCTTCAGCGAGAAGCGAGCACCCCGCTGGAGCGGCAGCTGAGCGCGCCACGGTTCAGACCGACGGCGAAGCGTCTGGCGGCGAGGCCATACCACCCGGTCGGTATGCTCACGCCGTCAGCAACGCCGCCAGTTCAGTCGGGGCGGACAGCATCGGATAGTGCCCAGTTTCCAACTGGGCCCAGTTCGCGCCCAGCCGCTGCCAGGTTCGACGCTGGTGCGCCTCGGGTGGGTTGGCGGACTGTGTACAGCGCACCACAAGTGCCACCCACGCCATAGACCAGAACCGCTCGAGGTGCATCGGCTCGTTCATCGCTGCGACCGGGTGCGGGGTGTAACGCTCCAGAGCCCAGCTACGTAATGGCTCGTCGATATCGCGGAACAAGCGAGTCTCGGCGTCGTGGCGGGTCGGCCCCGCGGCGAGCTCGTTGCCGGTCACCGCGGGACGCGCCACGATGGCGTCGAGGCGTTCGCCGTTGTCGAGAGCCAACGCGTCGACGAACGCCAGCCGCCCGATCCGCTCCGAGGCCAACTCTGCGGCCCGAGCGATCACCATCCCGCCGCAACTGGTGCCCACCAGGGTCACGTCACGAAGGTCCTCGTAGAACAACAACGCCGCGATCTCCGCCGCGTGGGTGTCGTTGGTGATCCCTGGTCGCAGGCTGGTTCGACGCTCGGCACACCCGTCGAGGGTCGGGGCGTACACGCGGTGACCGGCCGCGGTGAGCTGGGCCGACAAGGGCTGCCAGATCCATCCTCCCTGGTATGCACCATGGACCAAGACGTAGGTCGTCATCACTGAGCCTTTCCGGAACCGATCAGCGCGGGATGACCGGCAGTACCACCGCCGAAGGTCGATCGCGGTCATGGAAGACCTGCTGGTGGGCAGTCACCCCAGTGCTCCCCTCGCCAAAGGCCGCCCCGGTGTTGAGATTACGGTCGAAGCGCGGAAAGTTCGATGAGCTGATTTCGAGACGGATGCGGTGGCCAGCGAGGAACACGTTGGACGTCGCCCAAAGATCGATAGTGAAACGATAGGGCCGTTCAGGCTGCATCAGCTCGGCCACCTCCGCCGAGTCCCGATAGCGGGCCCGGATGATCCCGTCGAGCAGGTTCATGGCGTAACCGTCGGGCCGCACGTCGATCAGCTTGGCGGTGAAGTCGGTGTCCACCGCGCTCGAAGATGCCCACAACTCGACGCTGACTGGTCCGGTGATCTCCATAGGACGGGTCATCGGCTCCGAAGTGAACACCAAGACGTCGGGCCGTTCCTCGACGGGGCGTTGGTCCTGTACCCCCATGTCGATGATGAGGTTGTTGCCACCCAAGGACGGAACCGGATCAGCCGGGTCGTAGCGGAACGCGTCGTGCGGTTCGTCGCCTGGCGGCAGCATCGACAGCACCCCATCGCCGTGGGCGGTGGCAGCGCGGCCAGCGCTGTGCAGGTACCAGCGCACGGCCCGCATGGCCGGTGGGGGCCAGTCAGCGAGGGACTGCCAGCGGTTCTCGCCCAGGGTGAAAACACTGACTGGCGGCTCCTCCATGATGCCGTTGTCGGCATCTTTGAGCCAATGGTCGAACCAGCGCAGCAGGATGTGGTTGAGGTCGATGAGGGCCTCGTCGCCGAAGTCGATGTCGCCCGCACCTCGACTGCTCGGCACGCTGTAGGGCAACAGGTGCCCCCACGGCCCGATGATCAGCCGCTGACCGTTGCGGGCCACGGCATGCTCGCTGCGGTCTTTGACCGAGCGATACACGTTGGGACCACCTTCGGCAAAAATGTCATACCACGAGGTGACGTGCAGCATCGGCACGCTGACGCTGCGGGCGTGTCGGTTGACGTTGGCCCGATGCCAGTACGGACCATCCGCGGCGTTGGCGATGTGCTCGGCAAAGTACGGAGCGGTCTCCGCCAGCAAGTCCCCCCAATCCTTGATCGGCAGATGGGAGAACCACTCCGCGGTCAGCGGCGTGGTGAAGTTCAACCCGAGCGCGGTGCGCCGGATCTGGGCAAACTCACCATCCACATAGGACATCACCTGATCGACGAGGTCGTCGCGCCCGGCGCGACGCAGGGTGTCGCGGCCCTTGAAGATGGCGTAGGGCACCATCCAGCCCCACAGCGACGCCCCACCGGTGTGATAGATCCAGCTCTGGTGGTAGTCCGAGGACGCTGAGACGGGGGCCATGGCCCGCAGCGAGGGCGGCATCGGGTCGTTGCAGGCAATCAGGTACTGGGTGAGGCCAAGGTAGGACTGCCCGGTGGTACCGACGCGACCATCGGACCACGGCAGTCGGGCGGACCATTCCACAGCGTCGTAGCCATCGGCGGCTTCCTGGAAGATGGTGTCGTAGTCGCCTTCCGATGCGAAACGGCCCCGGCAGTCCTGGGTCACTGACACGTAGCCGTAGCGGGCGAAGAAGGTGTTGGGCCCGTTCGGATCGCTCGACCCTGCCTTCCCGTATGGCGTGCGCGACAACAGCACCGGGAAGCTGCCGGGCGCGTCGGGACGCACGATGTCGGCATAGAGGGTGACCCCGTCCCTGGTCGTCATGGGGACGTCGGTCTCGGTGACCACCCGGTACTGCCGGTGGGCGGGAGCGATAAGGGACATGGTGTTCCTCCTGGGTTGGAAACGCGGCTCAGGCCGACCCGATGCGGGCGGCCAACCAATCGTTGAGGTCACGGCGCGCCTGACGGGCCACCGGCGCACCGGGGGCGAAGCCCTCAAAGCCGTGGGGCGCGCCCGGATAGACGTGCAATTCCACCGCCACGCCACACTGGTTGAGCCGCTGGGCGTAGGCGACGTCCTCGTCGCAAAAGCCGTCGAGGGTGCCGACCATGATGTAGGTGGGGGGCAGGCCCGATAGGTCGGTGGCCCGCGACGGCGCGGCGGTGTAGGGCACGTCCGGCTGGCCGAACAACTCGCCGAGATAGGACGCCCAACCGAAGTGATTCGACGCGGGGTCCCATACCGGCACGTCCCAATTGGCGGTGACGCTGGTGCGGGAGTCGTCAATCATGGGGTAGATCAGCAGTTGGTAGTCGATGGGGAACTCGGCGCGGTCGCGGACCAGCAGACCGAGCCCGGCGGCGAGGCCCCCACCCCCACTCGGACCGCCGATACCGACCCGGCTGGAGTCGACCCCGATCTCCGCCCCGTGTTCCTTGACCCACTTGAGCCCCGCATAGCAGTCCTCCACCGGAGCGGGATAGGGGTGTTCTGGGGCCAGGCGGTACTGCACGGCCACGCCGACTACATCAAAACGCTGGCACCACCGGTCGAAGCGCAGGTCGTCCTGCTCTGGTGCGCCGAGGACGTACCCGCCGCCGTGGATCCAAAACAGACACGGCAGTTCGCCTTCGAGGCCTTTGCGGCGATGCACCCGCAGGCGCACGTCGGGGGCGCCGGGCGGACCGGCCACGGTGATATCGGTACGCGTCACCGCATCGGACAGTGGGACCTGGTCGTTCATCATCAGCCGATCGGCACGAATCTTGGCCAGGTTCGTGGCGTTCACCGAGCCGAGCCGCGGACCCTTCTCGATAGCGGCGCGGATCTCCGGGTCGTAGTACGGCTGTGCGTTCATGGCTATACCGTAGATCGCCCCGCTACATACGTCTCGGTATGTTGGGACCCCGTGCACGGCGGGTCGGTGCCCGGCTCGCTCGCGGTGCTCAACCAGCCGCTCCAACCTGCAGGTGAGTGACGAACCACTCACGGGCCGCAGCGACGGCCGGCTCGAGAAAGGACAGATACGGGTCGTAATGACGGCAGTCGAGTTCCACCAGTCGCTTCGGCTCTGCGGCGAGCGCGAAGGCCTCACGCTGCCATGGCGTGGGGGTCTGGGTGTCACGAGTAGCGATCACCATGAGCAGCGGCGTAGGGGCGATGCGCGCCATGAACGCCTCCGGTTCATACTCCCGCAACAGCTCGAAGCTACGCAGCGTGACCTCATTGGCGTAGGTCCCGTCGTCGGTGGCCAGCACCCACTCCTCGGTCTCGCTGCCGGGCCCGGCGGCTTTGACCGTCTGGGCGGCCTCGCCCCGTGCCCTGGCGGCTCGGTCCTCGTCGAGGCGTCCCGCGAAGCGCGTCCTGGCCCGCTCGGGCACCCACGCCTCGTAGGTGGCGTTGCCCCGCACCAGCGGTACCTGTGACACGACCGCCGCCACCCTGCGGTCCAGCGCGGTGGCCGTGAGCACATGGCCACCGGCGTAGCTGGTACCCCACAGGCCGATACGAGCGGCGTCGACGTCCTCGCGTGCGCCAAGCCAGGTGATGACATCACGCATGTCGTGCACCTGCTGCCACGGATCGCTCTCATGTCGAACCGCACCACCGCTGCTGCCGTAGTTGCGGTGGTCGTAGGCAATGGCCACGAACCCCGCCTCCGCCAGGGCCCGAGCGACGGGATCGAGGCCCATCACCTTGAGCGCGGAGAACCCGTGGCTGAGTACCACAGCCGGATGGGGACCCGGCCCAGCCGGCTCATAGAGCCAGCCGGCGAGCTGTACGCCGTCACCGGTGGGGATCGAAACGTCACTGCGCATGTCGACTCCTTTTCTTCCTACCGCCCCAGCCTCGCGCAGCGCACCACTCGAAAGCCGCGACACTGGCCACGGGCCAGCCCGATAGGCGATCCTGGCCGGCCTACACGCGATCCTGGTCGGCGTACACGCTTCCGCGACAGCCACCGCGGAGCCCTCGCCCAGCTACCGGAGGCCTTGTGAACCGTGACCTGGAGATCGACCTGGTCAAACGGGCACTCGGCCAGGCCTCGACCAGCCCGACCGCGGCTGACGCGGGACCGTCACGACGGCCGGTGGCGGACTACTTCGATCCGCAGCGCTTCACCGAAGAGCAACAGGCGCTGTTCCGCAGCTACCCCGTGGTGGTCGGCCACACCGCGCAGCTGAGCGAGCCGGACAGCTGGTTCACCCATGATCACAGCGGTGTCCCGATCTTGGTGACCCGCGCCGCTGATGGCGAGCTGCGAGCCTTCCTCAACGTCTGTCGTCACCGTGGGGCCAAGGCGGCGGCGCAACCTTGCGGACAGAGCAGGCGGCTGACCTGCCGGTTCCACGGGTGGACCTACGATCTGGAAGGTCGGCTGCGAGGATTACCGCAGCCCGAGGCGTTCGGAGAAGCAGACCGCAGCGGGATAGGCCTCGCGTCCCTGCCCATCGCGGAACGACACGGGTTGATATTCGTGCGCCCGCAGGCCGATGGCGGCCCGATCGACCTCGACACGGTGCTCGGTGGGGTCAGCACCGAACTTGAGGACCACCGCAGCGAACGCCATGTGCTGGCCACCCGCAGCTGGGAAGTGGACTGCAATTGGAAGGTGCTACTGGACAACTTTCTGGAGATGTACCACGTGCCATTGCTGCACGGCTCGAACATCGGTCCGCTGTTTCGGACCGAGCTCTGCCACTTCGAGCCGATCGGCCACAATGGCCGGCGTATCGACCCGCGCACCTCGTTCGCGAGCCTCGCCGCCCTCCCCTCGGACAGCTGGCGGCTGCGGGACCATGCGCTGCTCACCTACTTCATTTTCCCAAACCTGCAAACCTTCTGGACCCGCGATTACTTTTCCTGGCTGTCGGTGTGGCCCATCGCGCCGGACCGTTCAGTGTGCTCGCAGCTGATCGCGGCGGACTGGACCGTTGCCGAAGAGGGCCGCCAAGCCCACCTGCAGGCCAACCTCGACCTGTTCGACCTGACCCTCAGCGAAGACTTCGGCGTGTCCGAGGAAGTGCAGCGGGGCTTGGCCTGTGGCGCCAACGACACCGTCGTGTTCGGCCGACACGAGGCCGAGGCGGCCGCCGTGCACACCAACATCGACCAGGCCCTGGCCCGCTGGCGACGCGGTGTCCCGGCCGATGCCTGGCCAGCCCCCCAGGGCTGAGCGGCCGCGCCGAGGCCCACGACCGTGCCAGGATGAACACCGGCCCGGCACCTGGCGCGGGCCGAGGACAAGGAGGACCCGTGGGACACATTGCCGGCTTCGATCATCTGGCCATCACCGCCGCCGACCCCGAGCGGACCATGGCCTTCTACCGCGACGTGCTTGGGGCCGAGGTTCTCTACGAGGACAAGTGGCGGGAAGGGAAAATTCCCGTGTACACGCTGCAAGTCGGCGTCAACCGCATCAACGTTCACGACCCGGTGCGCGATGCCATGATCCCCGGCCGTCTGCTGGCCGGCACCCCGGTCCCCGGCTCAGAGGATTTCTGCTTCCGCTGGGAGGGGCCCATCAGCGAGGCCGTTGAACTCTTGCAACGCCATCACATCCCCATCGTGGAGGGGCCGGTTTTCCGACTCGCCTCCAACAACGCCAAGGCCACCTCGGTGTACTTCAACGACCCCGACGGCAACCTCGTCGAACTTCTGACCACCGCTAGTTGAGGCGACCGCCGAGCGTGACCAATCGCCGCGCACCGTTCGATGTGGTTGTGGTGGGCAGTGCCAACCTCGATCTCGTGACCACGGTGGCGAAGTTGCCCCGACCCGGCGAGACCATCCGGGCGGAAAGTTACCGCGAGCTTCCCGGTGGCAAGGGCCTCAACCAGGCGGTGGCATGCGCCCGAATGGGTGCCCGTACCGCCTTCGTGGGCTGTGTAGGTGAAGACGCCGCCGGTGTTTCGCTGCGGGCTGTACTCCAAGCCGAGGGCGTCGACATCAGCGGCTTGATGGTGCGGAGCGAACCCACCGGCCGCGCCATGATCACGGTGGATCACCACGGCGAAAACAGCATCGTCGTCGTCGCAGGGGCCAACTCCCGGCTCGACCCGGCAGTGGCCGAGCACCTCGCACCAGCCCGCCTGGTCCTCATGCAACTCGAAGTGCCGATGGCGACGGTGGCCGCCGTCGCCGCGGCGGCAAAGCGCGCCGGAGCCACGGTCGTACTCAACCCGGCCCCGGCCGCGACGCTGCCCGCCACGCTGCTGGCCATGGTCGATGTACTGACCCCCAACGCCAGTGAGGCCGCCATGATCGGGACCCCGGCGCAGTTACATGCCGCCGGGGTCCGAGCGGTGATCACCACGCTCGGGGCCGAGGGCGCCGAACTCTCCGAGCACGGCACGCTCAGCCGGATCGCGCCCCACCAGGTCAGCGCGGTGGACACCGTGGGCGCCGGAGACGCCTTTACCGGCGCGTTGTGCGCGGAGCTGTCGCGGGGCCGATCCCTCCGCGAGGCACTGGCCACTGCGGTGGTAGCAGGAGCTTTGGCCACCACCGTTCGGGGTGCCGTCGCGTCCCTACCGACGAGGGCCACGGTCCTCGCCGTTCGGTAGGGACGCAGAGCGGCGGAACCCGCGAGCGTTCAGCGGGCGGCGGTGGTGGCCCCGTAGCGCCGATCGGTGGCCTCGGTGCGCAGGATCTCCAGTTCGGCCGCGAGCGCCTGGCGGCCGGCCTCGGCTCGAGGGTCCTCGGGGTAGTAGGCCAACTCGGTCGCTTGGTCGCCGGCCACCCGGGTGCCGATCATGTAGCGAGGCTTGCTGTAGTCATAAGGGCGGGCCCGGTGCAGTACGAAGCGGTTGTCCCAGAACACCGTGTCGCCCGGTGTCCATTCGTGGGTGTAGACCCGGCGCTCGTCAGACACCACGAAGTCGATGAGTGAAGCCAGCAACGCCCGGCTCTCCGCACGTTCGAGGCCGGGGATCGAGAAGGCGTGGCGGCCCACAAAAAGGTTCGGGATGCCGGTCTCGGAATGCACCTTCACCAGCGGTCGCAGGTACGCCTCGCCGTGGTACACCGAGCCGTAGATCCCCTCGCCGTTGGACTGGGGGAAGTCTCCGATGTCGTTGGCCTGCGAGTAGTTGGTGGAGTGGTAGGCCGCCAGCGTCGCGATGCGTTCTTTGGTGGCCTCGTCGAGAGCGGCATAGGCCAAGCGCTGGTCGGCAAACTCGGTCTGGCCACCCTCCTCGGTGACAATCACCGCGGACAGCATGGCGCACTTGCTGCTCAGTGGCTTGTAGGTCGAATCGGTGTGCCAGATCTCGTTGCCGACGTTGGTCCGCATCAACTGGCTTTCGATGTCGAAGACATCGCTAAAGGTGCCGTCTTTGTGCTTGCGCTGGTTCGCCAAGGCTTGGCCACCGAACTCCAGCTCACCCCAACGACGACCGAAATCGGCGCTCTCCTGCTCGTTGAGGTTCTGGCCCGGGAACACCAGCAGCCCGTACTTGAGGAAGGCGGCCCGAATGCGCTCGAACTGCTCGGTGCTCAGAGTGCGTAGCTCGACGCCGGTGACCGCAGCCCCGAACGCTTTGCCTTCCAGCGGCGTGATCGTTGATTCCCCCATAGCTTCAGCCTAGCTGGGTCCCATGCGTGCGGGGCCGAGCTTGGCCGCCCTTTAGCGTTGGCGGCTGACGATGATCGAGGCGTTCTGGCCACCGAACCCGAAGGCATTGATCTGGGCGATCTCCAAGTCGATCGAACGTGGCTCGTGTAACACGACATCGAAGCGGATGTCGGGGTCGGGGTCGGTGGTGCCGTTGATGTTGGTGAGCCGACCCCGATGCATGGCATCGATGATGGCCACCAGGTTCACGCCACCGGCCGAGGCGCCAGTATGGGCGGTATGGCCTTTGCAGGCAGTGACGAGGAGATCGTCGCGCCCTGCCCCCTCGACGAACACCCGATTGATGGCCCGGATCTCTGCCGTGTCGCCCTTGGGGGTGCCGGTGGCATGGGCCACGAGGGCCTGCACGTCCGCCGCTTTCACTCCGGCATCGGCCTGGGCCAACTCCATGGCCCGGGCCTCCCAGGTGCCGTTCGGTTCGGGCGAGGAGGGGTGATGGGAGTCCGACAGGGCGCCATGGCCCCTCAGCCAAGCCAGCACGTTCGCCTTGCGGGCGGTGGCATGGGCCTCGGACTCCAGCACGAACCAGACCGAACCGTCGCCGGAAACAATCCCACTGCGGTCCGCGGCGAAGGGCAACATGGCCCGGCGGGGATCCGCCGTCAGTGTCGACATGCCGTAACCGCGACCAGCCGCCTGGGTGACTGGCTCGAACGGTGGATCGCTGCGGTAGCCCGGTGTCGGGTAGCCCCCTTCCGTGCCACCAACGAGCGCCACGTCGCACACCCCGGCCTCCAGAAAGCGGGCGGCGGTGCCCAAGGCGTCGAGAGATGAGGCGCAAGCAGTGGACACCGTCAGCGAGGGGCCGTGCAATCCGTGGCGCATGCAGATCTGCGAGGCGGCCATGTTGGGCCAGATTTTGATCATGGTCTTCGGGGACACCGCACCAAAACCGTGGGTCTCATACGCGCTCTGCGCGGCCATGAGCGAATTCAGTCCACCCATCGAGGTTCCGTGCACTACTGCGGTGCGCATCGGGTCGAGCCCACCGAGCAAACCCGCCTGGTCGAGGGCCTGTTCGCTGGCCGCAACCGAGAACCAGGCAAAGGCATCGGACCCTTCGATCACCCGATCGTCCATCCAGTCACGGGGATCGAAACGGTCGTCGACCGCGCCGTAGAAGTTGGCGCTGGGGTCCGCCGGGTCTGCCCACGGTGCCTGTCGTACCCCGCAGCGTCCCTCGAGCAGGCCGTCGGCCAGTTCCGCCGCCGACAGACCGATCGGGCATACCGCGCCCATTCCCGTTATAGCGACACGCATCGCTGCCCCCCTCGTGCCTGCGAACCCTGGCGGTCACGGTAGTGGCGAACATCGGCCATCACCAGTGGCGCCGAGGGCGGCGCTCATACCGGGGCGGTCAACCCCAACAGACGACTGATCTCACCGGCATCGAGTTCATCGAAACGGCGGCAGCCATCGAGCACCGCGTCCACCGCTTGAGGAGCGATGCCGACCCGGGCTAGGGCGTGGCGCACCTTGGCCTCGTGCAGTTCGGCCGGGGGCGGGAAGCGCCACCGGCCCGGCAGTTCGCCCACCCGCTCGGCCAGCGTCGAACCATCGTCGAGAACAACCTCCAGGCTGACCCACATCTCCTCAAAGCGGGCCGGCACATCCGCCGCGGTGACCAACTCGATGGCCCCCATCAGACTCCGTACCCCCGGGTGTGCCAGCGCCGCATCGGTGAAGGTGTCGAGATCGACCCGGCCATGAACCAAGGCTGCCGCCACGGTGTACTGGAAGCTGAACTTGCCATCCAGCCCCGAGCGAGGCAGCGGCCGGTCGACATAGGCCATCTCGGGCACGATGAGCCTCGCAGCACCCACCGTTCGACCCGGGACAATCCGCCGTCGCAGCCGCAACGCCGCCTCAATGCCGAAATGGGTGCCGTACTGGCTGGGATACAGCTTCACGGCGTACCCCGGATCGACCACCCGGTACGGCGGACCGTACTGGTCGAGCACCGCAGGGTCGAACTCGGGAAAGAAGGCGTCGATGAGCCCGCCGGGCGCGCCGAGCACGTCGGTGTTGGCCCCGAAACCCCGGGCCGCGAGCAAAGCGGCGGTCGTGCCCGCGGCGGCAGCATGGCCACAATGCAGCGACTTGGTCATGGTGCCGACATTGGCCATGAGCCCGCCCGAACGCGAGGCCGCGATCCCCAGGGCCGAGGCCAGACGTACGGCATCGAGTCCGAGCAGGTGTGCTGCGGTGACCGCCGCACCGAGGGGGCCTACCAACCCGGGGGGATGGAAGCGCAGCGCCTTGGCCTCGAACTGGCCCGATGCCTGGCGCAACAGGCCCTCAACCTCAATGCCGGCGACCATGGCGGCAAGGACATCCGCTCCCGCAGCACCGACCCGCTCCCCGATCGCCAGCGCGACGGGCAGCGTGCTGGACAGCGCGTGGTTGGCGGGACTCCACATCGGTTCGAAATCGAGCACGTGCATGGCCGCACCGTTGACCTCCGCCGCGGCCACGGTGGGTAGGCGTGCGGCCCGACCGATCAACGAGGCGTTCGCGGTCCCACCTTGTTCAAGGTGGTGTTCGACCAGGATGCTCACCGCCTCCTCACCGCTGCCGGCCGCAGCAACCGCGATTGCATCGAGTACCAACGGCAGCGCGGCCGCTCGAGTCGCCTCACCCAGTGGCTCCGCCCGCGACGCGACGATGGCCTCGCACAGCTTGGCTGTGGGCGTGCGGTTGGGATCATGAGCACCGTCATCCACAACGGCGAAATGTACTGCCTGTCAACCGCGCTGCTTCCGGCGGCGCTCAGTTCGACAGGTCGGTGATCACCGCACGGCCGGTGTAGGCGCCGGATTCGAGTTCATCGAGGATGGTGGACAGCTCCGACAGCTTGCCAGTACGCGACACATGAGTGCGGACGTGTCCGTCGGCCGCGAGCTGCACCAGTTCGCGCATGTCCTGCACCGTGCCCACCGCGGAGAACATGATCAAGGGGTCCTTGCCGAACAGCTCCCAAGGACTGATTTCGATTCCGCCCTCCTTGTCCGCGGGGATACCCACACCGACGAACATGCCGCCCCGGCGCAGCAGGTCCATACCCAGCCGGAACCCGGCCACGCGGGGCGTGAAGACCAAGCTGGCATGCACCCCGCCCGGGATGGTCTGGCGTACGACGGCGGCTGCCTCGTTGGCATCCACCGCCAAGTCGGCTCCCAGGGAACGAACGAACTGCACCCGATCCGCCCCGACATCGACACCGACCACCCGGTAACCCCAGTGCTTGGCGATCTGCACCGCATAGTGACCGAGCCCACCGGCGGCGCCAAGGACCGCCACCCAGGAGCCGGGCACCAGGCTGTACTGGTTGAGCTTCTTGACCGCCCCATAAGCGGTGAGGCCCCCGCAGGCCAACGGAACCTCGTGGTCCCCAATGGAATCGGGCAGTACCACCATCGACTTGGCGAACAACTTGAGCTGCTCCGAATAGGTGCCCAAAATGCCCTTGCCCTGCCGGCACAGCCGCGGCTTACCGCCAAGGCAGTGCTCGCAAGCGCCACACCAGTAGCCGCCGCCACTTCCACCGAGCCCGACTATCACCCGGTCCCCGAGGGCGGCGTAGCGCTCTGCTCCGGGCCCAAGCGCCTCCACGATGCCAACGCCCTCATGACCGAAGGGACCCGAACGGGCTACCCCAGTCCAGTCACCCTTCAGCAGGTGCACATCGGAGTGACACACCCCGGCGGCGGTGATGCGCACCACGGCTTCCTCATATCCAGGCTCCGGATCGGGCCGTTCCATGATGCGCAGTTCGCCGTCTTCCAACCTCGCAGTTCGCATAGCAGCGCACCGTAGCCGCGATCACGGCCTGCTCAGCTTGGCCGTTCGCCCAACCGTCGCAGGGGTGGCGTCGTGGACGGTGTCCGTCGACGTTCCGGTAAGGAGCCAAGCAACTGCGCGGTGGCCGCATGAACCGCCCTAACAGCCCGTTCGAATGGTTCGCTGGTCGACGCCGACAGGGTCTGTACACCGCTCACTTTGCGCACGTACTGGCGGGCCGCGGCCTCGATTTCCTCCTCCGTGGCACCGGGCTTCAGGCCACGCAGAATCGTGATGTTCCGACACATGGATGTTGAGCCTAGGACCCGGTGAGCTCGGCCTTGGATCGCCTCGGCGGTCGTTGTGGCCTTAGCCCACGACCGTGGCCGCAATGGGCCGTAGTCTCAGCGAGATGAGCACACTCGTTACTGGTGGCACCGGGTTCATCGGGGCCGAGATTGTCCGGATGCTGATCGCCGCCGGCGAAGGACCCGTCACGGTCGCCCAGCGCTCTACCGACCTCGGCCGGCTCGCGGACCTCGCCGGCGAGGTGAACTTGGTGCGTCTCGACCTCAGCGATGTCCCAGCCACCGAAGCCTTGGTGTCGGAGCTGGCCCCGCGCCGGATCTTCCATTTCGGGGCGATGCTCACTGGCCCCGGCGAGCAGGACCCAGCGGCATTGCTCCAAGCCAATGCCTGGGGGTTCATCAAGCTCATCGAGGCGGCCCGTTTGGCCGGTACCGAACAGATGATCTTCGCCTCCTCGATCGGGACTTATGGCCGCGACCTCGATGGGAGCGTGGTCAACGACCATTCCCTGCAGCGGCCCAACACCGTGTACGGGGTGTCCAAGGTGCTGGGCGAGAACCTCGGGGCGTACTACCGAACGCGCTACGGCTTCGACTTCCGCAGCGTCCGCTACCCCTCCATCATCGGTCCTGGCGTGACCACTTGGAGCCTCGCCCAGTACACGAGTTGGATGATCGAAAAGCCCATCCTCGGTGAGCCGTTCGAGGTATGGGTTAAGCCCGAGGCCATCATCCCGGTGCTGTATTTCAAGGACGCGGCGCGGGCCGCCATCGATCTCGCCGCCGCTCCGGCTGCGTCCATCCGCACCATCAATTACCTCGTCGACGGGCTGCCGCCGAGGCCCAACGCGGGCGAGATCGCCGAAGCGGTTCGGGCCAAGGTTGCGGGCGCAACGATCACCTTCGACTCCGCGGCGGGCAAGGCCAGGGCGCTACGTATCGATGACCGTTTCGCCCGCGAGGAGTGGGGCTGGACCCCCAGCTACGACCTTGACGCCATGATCGAAGACATGATCGTCGAACTCCAGCCCTGAGCCTCCCTCAGACAAGGACACCAACGTGCGGTGCGGGGACTACCCCAGGGCGTCAGGCCTCGACAACGCCGGGGTCAGGCACCACGTCGCGCACGAGATATTGAAAGGCATGCCAAGCGACATTGCCCTTGGCATACTCCAACGCGGTGCGTTTGGCCCCTTCCTCGGAGATAGGCCGAGCGGCCGCGCCGGCCTTGACGTGGACCTCGGACACCCGCTCGGCCAGAATGAAACGTGAGACCGCGCCCTCGACGCTGTCCCCGGCGGTGAGCAGACCGTGATTGCGCAAGAAGCACAGGTTGTAGCCGCCCATCGCTTCCGCGATGCGCTCGCCGCCGTCGGTGCTGGCCACCGCAAGTTCCTCGTCGTCGAAGAACGCCTGGTCGAACACAAACATGCACGACTCCTGGCTTAGCGGCTCGAACAGCCGGGCCTGGGCCGAAAATGGTGTGCCGTAGGGCGAGTGGCAATGGGCGGCGGACACGACGTCGGGCCGGGCCGCATGCACCGGGTGGTGGATGTTGTAAGCGGCCATGTTGATGCCGCCCTTGCCCTGGGCCAGGGTGCCGTCGGGGGCCACCAGCACAAGTTCGTCCACCGTGGCGTACTTGAACGGGACTCCGTAGCGCAGCAACCAGAAATGGTCGGTCAGTTCGGGGTCGCGGGCGCTGATATGACCGTCGCCGGTCTGACCGAAGCCGAGGTTGCCGAAGATCCGGTACCCGAGCGCACACATGCGCTTGCGGTGGGCGCGTTCCTCCTCCAACGTAGCGAAGGTCGGGGGTCGGCTCGAGGCGTCATAATGCGGGTGCGCTGCCATAGCTGCACGCTACCCCGGTCAACCCCGACTCGGCTCGTCATACTACACAGTATGCAGAGGGAAATACGGTGGGTATGGCTTGCATGCCCCGCCCGGCGCACCGCCCTAGGCTGCGCGTGCCAGCATCGAAGGACATCGGGGCCGGACCCGACGCCACCAACGGAGGACCCCAAACCGTGTTACGACTCGGCCTGCAGATCCCGAACTTCACCTATCCCGGCGTGACGACAGCGCAATTGTTCGAACGGGTGTCCGCCGTGGCTGTCACCGCCGAGCAGTCCGGTTTCGACACGGTGATGGTGATGGACCACTTCTACCAGCTCCCCATGCTGGGCCAGCCCGAGGACGAGATGTTCGAGGCCTACACCCTGCTCGGAGCGTTGGCGGCACGAACCGAACGGGTGCAACTCGGCACCCTCGTCACTGGTGTGACCTACCGCAACCCGGCCCTGCTGGCCAAACAGGTCACCGCCCTCGACGTCATTTCGAGCGGGCGGGCATTCCTGGGTATCGGCGCCGCCTGGTACGAGGAAGAACACCGGGCGCTCGGCTTCGACTTTCCCCCCGTGGCCGAGCGTTTCGAGCGACTCGAGGAGGCGCTGCACATCATCCGGGCCATGTTCAACGGTGAGCGGCCCACCTTCAGCGGCAAGCATTACCGGGTGGTCGACGCGGTGAACGCCCCACCGCCGGTCCGCCCAGAGGGCATTCCGGTCATGGTCGGTGGCAGCGGCGAACGCAAGACGCTCCGCCTTGCCGCCCGTCACGCCGATCTGTGGAACACCACTGCCCCTTTCCGCGAGCTGCCACACAAAATCGAGGTCCTGGCACGTCACTGCGCGGACATCGGCCGCGACCCCGCCACGATCGCCAAGTCCTGCCTCGGCTCACTGTTCTTGGCCGACACCATGGAGGCCGCAAGGGCCAAACAAAGCGCCACGCTGCGCCGCCGGGGCATCGATCCCGACACGCTCAACGAGGCCGCCTGGCGTGACATCGGCGCTCGCCAGGTGGTCGGCGACCCCGACACCGTCGCGGAACAGGTACGTGACCTGCTCGCCTTGGGCTGCGACGGAGTGTGTTTCAACATGCCCGCTGACGGGTTCCTGCCCGAGGCCGTCGCCCAGGCGGGTGAGCTACTGGCGCCACTGATGGCGCTCTGAGGCCAGCCGCACCGGGCCGCCGCTAAGGTCCGACCACGGCGAAGCGCCGCCGCAGGTGGCGGCGGGGGCGGAGGTCAACCATCATGCAACCACGTTGGGCTGATGAGGTGACCGCCGTGCTCGGCCCCGTTCTCCTCGGCCGCCATGACGAGATCGACCGGCTGGGACGCCTGCCGGCCGATGTGGTGCAGGCCATGCATCGCTCCGGCCTGTTCCGCACGTGGATCCCCGATGAGTTCGGCGGGCGCGACGCCAGCGTGGCCGACGGGCTAGCGCTCATCGAAGCGGTGTCGGCACTGGACAGCTCGGTTGGTTGGGTCGCCATGATCGACATGACGACCACCTATCTCGCCGGAGCCATCGACCGCGACGCGGCCAGGGAAATCTTCAGCGATCCCCGGGCCGTCGTCGGTGGGACCACGGCCCCGACCGGGCGAGCCGAGCCGGTTCCGGGAGGGCTGAAGCTTTCGGGACGCTGGTCGTGGGGCAGCAGCATCCACAACGCCACGTGGATGGCCTGCGGCGCCATGCTGCAGGGCGAACGGCCTCGGCCGGTGTTGGCGTTGGTGGAGGTCGGCAACCTACAGATCCTCGACACCTGGCACGTCTCGGGTATGAGGGGTACCGGCAGCACCGACTATGTGGCTCACGACGTTTTCGTACCTGAGGGTCGAGTACTCGACCTGGCCAAGGGGGCACCGTGGAGTGACCGGCCGTTGCACCGTTTCGCCATCTTCTCTCTGCTGGCCCTCGCCGTGTCCTCGGTGGCGATTGGACTCGGTCGCCGGGCGCTCGACGAATTCCACGCGTTGGCCACCGACAGAACCCAACTGGGCCGCCAGGGCCCCATCGCTGCCGGACCGGTGGCCCAGGCCGCCTACGCCCAGGCCGAGGCGGCGGTGCGCTCCGCCTCGGCGTTCAAAGACCAGGTCGTCGCCGAGGCCTGGCACCAGGCCCTCGAGGGAACGCTAACGGTACCCACCCGGCGCCTGTTGCGCCTCGCTGCCACCAACGCCGCCTGGGCCTCAACTCGCGCCACCGACCAGCTCTGGGAGCACGCCGGCGCGGCTGTCGTGTATGACCGCGCGGTGCTGTCGCGGCTGCAGCGCGACCTGCACGTACTCACCCAACATTTCCGCATCGCCGCCCGAACCTGGGAAATGTGCGGCGCGCTCGGCCTCGGCCAGGCCTTCGACGGCCAGCTCTGATCCGAGCCCACCTAACCACGCTGACATCAGGGCACGAGGTGTTGGTAAGCGCACCGCGCGGCTGGCGCCACGCGGCGTGGTCCGCGGGTGGTGACGGGTACCCAACTGCGTGTTCGCCTTCGCCTAGCGCGCTGGTGGTGAGGCAGGATGCGGAGGTGCAACACCCGGTTGATGTCGTCTTTCATGGCCGCTGTCCTGATGGCGTAGTCGCGGCGTGGATGCTCAGCCGAGCCCTCGACGGTCCGATTCGGCTGCTGCCCTACCTTCATGGGGGACCCACGCCCGAGCCCCAGAGCGACGAGGTCTGGGTCCTCGACGTGGCCTTCTCTGCCGACACGCTGCGCTCCTGGGCCCAACCCGGCCGGCGGGTTTTTGTGTTGGACCACCACCAGACCAGCGCCGCGATGCTCGCCGAGCACATGCAGCCGCTCGCCGTCACCCTCGCTCAGGCCCTAGACCCAACCTTCACCGGCCTCGGGGTGAGCATCGTCATGGCGCATTCGGGCGCCGGTCTGGCCGCGGCCGCCGCGGTTGCAGTGGACCCGAGCGTCACGGTGCCCGACTTCGTGCTCGACATCGAGGACCGTGATCTGTGGCGCTGGGAACGACCCCGCTCCCGGGAGGTCTGCGACGCGGTCGATGCCATGGCCGATGTCGACTCGCTGTCGCCCGACGCGCTCTTCGCCGCTTTGGATGACCTCGCGGTCCTGAACCGAGACGACCTCGCCGATCGTGGGGCGCCGATCGTCGAGGCGTTTGATGCCCGCGTCCAGGAGCTGTGTCACACCGGCCACTTGGTGCAGGTAGCCGGCTCTACCGTGCCCTTCGTCGAGGTGCCAGAAGCCCGTTTTGGCTCCGATGTCGGCCATCGCCTGCTCGAGTTGCACCCCGACGCACCGTTTAGCGGCTATTGGTACCGCGAAGACGGCGGACCGCTACGGGTCGGATTGCGCTCCAACGACGGCCGGGCGGATGTGGAGCGGGTGGCCGCTCGCTTCGGTGGTGGCGGTCACCGCAACGCCTCGGGGCTGACCTGCTCCCACCTCGACGAGCTCGCCGTGGCATCGGGTCTGAACCAAATCTGAGCGCTCAGGCCCTTCCCCCGGCGAGCGCATCAAGCGCGGCCTCGGCATCGAGTAGCGCCGCAAGTTCCGAGCTGCGCGTTCGCCACGACGCGACCGCACGGCCGAGGGCAGCCTCGTGCGCCAACTGCACAAAGCCGTCCACCCCGAAGGTCACCTCCACCGTCGAGTAGCTGAGGTGATGACCGCGATGCCAGTCGAACACCCCGTACGCGTCGTTGGCGAGCAACTCGCGTTCGGCCACGGTGAGGAACGTCGATGAAGTCTCTGTCATGGGCTGCACTCCAGGTCCTGCGCTCGTTTAGCCCTTCGCCCTCCAGGCGGTGAGGTCGAGATCAGCGGGCAGGGTGATGAACACCTGAACCCGGGGTCCAACGATCTCGCGGCTGATATGGCCCTGACCGGTGGTGTCATCGGCGAGCAGCACATCGCCCACCCCGCAGCGCCGCTTCGCGCCGTCGCCGCATTCGATTTCGACCTCGCCGGCGAGGTGGATGACAAATTGCCGGCGGGGCGCCACATGGAAGTCGTATACCTCGGGGCCACCGAGGCCGGTGTCACGAAAGAACACAGTCTGCGCCTCCACGGGCGCGGTGAGCCCGCCGATGACGGACGCGCCATAGGCAATGTCGAGGTCCTCGAAGTGCGACTGCTGATCGGCACCGGTGTAGATGCGCACGACCTTCATCGAATCCTCCTTTGGGGGCGACTTCGGCGGTGGCCACCGCTGCGGCCACCGTTGCGGCCACCTTAGGCCCCAGGGCAGGACGCATTGCTGAATCGGTCGGGCGAAACGCACGCCCCGGTTGCGCTCGGACGCCTCCTTGTTGATCCGGCCGAGGTAGCGCGCAGCGCCACCCGGGTACACGTTGTAGCGGGTCGGGCCGAACTAGTGGCCCGAAAGGTTCGAGTTATACCCCGTGATCCAGCTCTGGGCCCGGCCGGAGTGCACCATCGAATAGACCCTCGCCACCTGCTCGTGCCCGCCCTGCTCCACTGCCCCCATCGGCCTCCATGCGGTGGCAAATGGTGCTCACGGACCGAGCGGAGCAGGTCCGTCGCCCCGTCCACCGTGGCGTCGGTGTACCTAGTTCGACGTGCCGTCCGGGTGTGAGACCGCGAACCGCTTCGACGCCGCTTTGGAGGTGTCCAGTATCATGACAGCACCCGCGCTCCCGGCCGGTACCGGTCGTCTCAACGAAGGCTGATCATGGACACCACGCTCAACACCGATCTTCCTGCTGGCTTCAACCTTGCGAACGCCAAGTGGGTGCGATTCGGGGGTGGCCCCAAGTTCGACTACCCGATTGACTACGCCGTGTCCGTCGTCGACGCCGATCCGGCGGTGGGGCGTATTGACTTCCTCGCCCGCTGGGAGCCGCGTTCCTACTGCCACTTCCACCGCCATCTCGGCAGCACCGCGGCATTCGTGGTGCAGGGCGAGCAGCACATCACCGAGACCCGTGAGCTCGAAACGGTCACCAAGGTGCGCCAGGCCGGTTTTCGGGGCCAGGTACCCGACGGCGAGACTCACATGGAGTGCGCCGGACCGGAGGGGCTCACCATGCTCTTCAGCACCCACGCCCCCGATGGCCGCCTGTTCGAGGTGCTCGATCGGGACGGCAATGTCCTCGCCGCCGCCACGATCACGGAGTTTGTCGACAAGATGCACACCCTCGCCCCCTAAGGAGTCGAGGAGGTACCGCGGGGACCGAACTGCGGGGGACGACGTTCGCGCATTGCGGCCACCCCTTCGGCGTAGTCGGGCCGCTGCATCAATTCCCCGATGAGTTCCTTGGAGCGCTCCACCGCCGCCCGTGGATCGTGATGCAAAACATCAGCCCAAAGCTGCCGCTTGGCCACCGTGACGGCATCGGGTGAGGCCGCGGCAAGCAGCCCAGCGTAAAACGCCACCCGCGCCGCGAAGCGTTCCCGAGGAACCACCTCGTTGAAGAAGCCCCACTCGCGCATCTCCCCGGCCAGGATCACCCGACCGGTCAGGATGATGTCAGCGGCGCGGGTGGCGCCGATCAGCCGGGGCAGCATCCACGACACCCCGTACTCCGCGGGCAAGCCCAACTTGGCGGTAGCTGTCGTGATCTTGGCGTCCTCGACGGCAATGCGTAGGTCACAGAAGGCTGCCAACGCCACGGCAATGCCAGCGCAGGCCCCGTTCACCGCCGCAATCATCGGCTTGCGCAGGCCGAGTTGCCACACCATGTCACCATCGAACTCCGGGCGCACCCCGTAACCAGGTGTTGCTGCCTCCAAGGGCAGGGCCGGGTCGTAGTGGTCGGACTCCACGTAATGGTCGAGCGCCTTGAAATCCGCCCCGGCGCAGAACACGTTGCCCGCGCCGGTCAGCACAATGACCCGTACCGCGGGGTCAGCATCAAGCCGGGCGCACACCTCCCGGATCTCGTGGTGCATACGGCCGGTCCAGGAGTTGGCCCGTCCCGGCCGGTCCAGGGTGAGGGTGGCAATACCCGATTCGTCGATTTCATACCGGGTGACCTTCAGTTCCACGACGCGCTCCCAGCATTGAGTGTTCAACCGCACCGAGACCGTAGCGGGCCATGAGGGACCTGCCGTTGAACCATTCGGTGCCATGTTGGGTACGAGTACCCATTGAGGCTGGAGCCGGACGCGCTGCGCCGACGGCAAAGAGAGCGCATTGTTCAAGACAACAAGGTCCTACGCCACAAAGGAGCGTTCGATGATCGATCAGAACCCCACCATCACCACGGTGGCCGACGCCGCCATCTTCGTGCACTGCACCCCAAAACAAGCCAAGCGGCTCGAGGCCCTCTCCAGCATCATCGAGGTCAAGGCCGGCTATGAGCTCACCAAGGAAGGGCGCCTCGGACTCGAGTTCGGCGTCATCATCGACGGCATCGCCACCGTCAGCGTCGCCGGCAATGACGTCGCCACCCTTGGCGCAGGCGATCACTACGGCGAGGTAGCGCTACTCAAACGCCTCGAAGACCCCGACCGCGCCGTGCGCATCGCCACGGTCACCGCATCCACCGACATGCGAGTTGCGGTCATGACCGTGCAGGAGTTCGCCACGGTGCTCGCGGATCTGCCCGAGGTCGCCGAGGCCGTGCGCCGTGCCGCCCAGGAGCGTTGCGCCCTCACCGACGCCGCCTGATCACCCCACCGCATCACCGGAAGGGCTTCCCCCGCCCCTCCGATAGAGCGGTCCCCGCGACGCAGCTGCCCTCCCCCAGGCAGCTGCGTCGTCGCGTCTAGGCCCAACCGGCCCGGCCCAACGGCGCGGCCGCCTGGCCCTATGCTCGGCGACGTGGGACCCTCCATCGTCAGCCAACCCTTCCTGGCCGAGGTCAGTCCCGACGCCGCGGCCGAACTGCACGCCCTCGGCATTCGGCGCCGGTTCCCGCCGGGTGCCGCCATCTTCGTCGAGGGCGACACCGCTCACGAGACGCTGATCCTGCTCGACGGGATCGTGAAGATTTCGGTCTCCTCGCTCGAGGGACGGGAGGTCATTCTCGATATTGTCGGCCCCGGGGCCTTGATCGGCGAGTTGTCCGCGGTGGACGGCCAGCCACGCTCAGCCACCGCCACCACCCTCAAGCCAGTCGAGGTCCTCGTCATTCCGTGCAGCATGTTCATCGAACTGATGCACCGACGGCCCGAGCTCATGTACCGGTTGCTCGTGCTGGTGACCAACCGCCTACGCAGCAGCGTGCGGCGCCAACTCGAATTTGGCACCGGGGACGCTCTGGGCCGGTTGTGTGCCCGGTTGGTGGAGCTCGCGGCCGAGTATGGGGTTAGCCGACCCGACGGGGCGATCGACATCGACCTTCCCGTGACCCAGGCCGACCTTGCATCGTGGACAGGTCTGTCGCGCGAGGCGGTTGTGAAAGCGCTACGGAACCTGCGCGGCCTGGGTTGGGTCACTGGCGCGGGCCGCCAGGTGACTCTCGTCAAGCCGGAGCGGCTGCGCGACCGTGCTGTCGGCTGAGCCTTCTCAACCCAACACCTAGCCCAGGGGCTCGCGCCACATGCCCAACAGCGGCGGTCCACCCTCGGGCAGGATCTCGTAGCGAGCGGAGAACCCGAGGCGACGGTAGAACGATTCGTTGCGCGGATTGGACGATTCGAGGTAGGCAGGCCAGGACTGCTCGTCGCAGATACGCAGCACCGGCTCGAGCAAGGTGGCTCCCACGCCCCGGCTCCGACCGGACACCCCGATGACGAACAGGTAGAAGTGCGGCGCCGGAGGGTGCGCGGCGGCGGTAGCTTCCGCCACCGCGGCGAGGCGGGCCACGCCAGCGGCGCCGTAGTGCTCGGCCATCGCCTGGGTCAGCTCGCCGCCCTCGTGGCGATCGAGGTGGCCGATGCTGGGCGGCGCCCAGATGGCGGCACCGGTGCCGTCATCGGACTTGTACGTGTGGCCGCGCTTCAGGCCGGCCCGAAGGGCCACCCGAAACCAGGGCCGAGCTGACTCCCCACCCTGGGGGTACAACCAGTTGGTGAGCGGGTCATCTTTGAAGGCATCCATGAGGGTGCTCTCGAGCTCCGGCAAGTCTTCACGCTGAACGTGACGGGCGGACATCTCCGCACGGTAACGGAACCACTGTTCCCGCCGAAATCTCCTTCGCACACCCGCCGTAACGGACCCTCTAGCGGGAGCTCAGACCACCGGGTCATGGGGGCCGGGCAGAACCCGACGGTGGATGAGCGTGCGCAGCGCGTCACAGAAGCTGCGCTCGGTGTCCGCGAACTCGCTGAAGCCGGCCTGGCGGATTTTGATCGTCGAGACGAACATCGGTGGCAGGGCCCGTTCGAGCCCGACCGCCAGACAGGCGTCAGCAAAGTGGTGGGACTCACCGACAACTTGGCTCAGGCTCTGCGGCCTTAACCCGCAGCGCGCCACGATGGCATCCCAAGTGGCCGCCCGTGAGGGCAGATACTCGCCCAAACGGAGCGGGGCGTCGGGGCCCACAGACACGCCAAGGGTGTCTGCTAACACGGGCCACAGCTGCCGCCAGTCGAACACGTCGCCGTTGGTTAGGTTGTAGGTCTCCCCTGCCGCGGCCGGAGTAGTGGCCGCCCAATGCAACGCCCCGGCAACGATCCTGGCATCGACTGCTTCGCCCACCCCCGGAAAGCCGCCCGGGAAAGCGAACGGACGACCCTCCGCCCGGCACAACGCCGCATACACCCCGAGAACCGGCGGCATGCTCAGCGCCACCCCGCAGGCGGGCCCGACGATGAGCTGCGGTCGCAGCACCGTGAAGGCCCAGCCCTCCTCAGCCGCACGTTGGCGAACGAGGTCCTCTTGCAGCCAGTAGAAGTTGGCATGAGGGTCGCGCGGTGCTCCCTCCCGGGCCGGTATCGGGATGCGGTGCAGGTGGGCACCGTACGCCTTCGTACCCTGCAGCAGGTTGACGTGGGCCAGGGTACCGAGACTGGTCAGGGGGTCGAGCACGTTGCGCAACATGTCCCGGTTGACCTGCATCTGGTCGACATCGCGCCAGCCCGCAACGACGCCTGCGGTTTCATAGACCGCGGCGTACACGACATGGCTCAGCGGGCCAACCGAGCGAATGGCATGATCAGTGGCCGCGGCGTCGCGCAGGTCCACCGGGATATGTCGCACCGTGCCGGGTACGGTCAGCTCGGGGGCGCGGCGAGACAATGCGACCACCTCCCACCCCTCGGCGGCGAAACGTTCGACCGCCGCCGTGCCTACCAGGCCGCTGGCTCCTGCCACGAGCACCGTTGCCACCATGTCGAATCCTCCTGTGACCGACCCGGGTATTCAGGGGCGCGACCGGCGCGGCGACGGATAGGCCACCAGGAACAGCACGAACAGCGCGGCGAACAGCGCGGCGGAGATCCACCAATTCAATCGGTAGCTAGACATCGCCGCATCGGCGGTCAAGGGCTGACCGACGACGGCCACGCCGACCGCCACCCCGACGGCCTGGGCCAACTGGAAAGAGGTGGTGCGACCCGCGCCGGCCATGCCGTAACGCTCCGGCGGCACCTCACGCATCGCGGCACCCACCAGCATGGCGAACAGGATGGCCATCGAGAGGCCGAGAAAGACGCTGGGTAGCAGCAACCCCACCCATAACCGCGGCTCAGGGGTCATAAACAGGGCAAACCCGGCCATCGCCACCGCACCAAACAGCCCGCCGAGTGCCACCATCCAACGATGGCCGAACCGGTCGACCACCAGGCCGATGGGGGCGGCCAAGACCGCCGAGATGATTGAACTGGGCATGACCGCCAGACCCGTCTCCAACACCGACCAGTGCCACCAGCGTTGGATAAAGGTGGGCAACAGAACCCAGCTGCCAAAGAAGGCGGAGGAGAACAGCAGCGCTCCGATGAGCGCCACCCGATAGGAGCGGATGGCGAAGAGGGAAAGGTCGAACAGCGGTGCGCTGTGGCGTCGAGAGCGGAACACGAAAAAGGTGATGAGGCCCACCGACGCGGTCAGAGAGCCGATCACCGCCGGAGAGGCCCACCCCCACTCGCGCCCCTGGGTAACGCCCAAAACCAAGATTCCCACGCCGAAAGACGCGCAGGGCACGCCCACCATATCCACCCTGCGGCTGGCGGTTTCAGCGCGGGATTCGTGCAGGACCAAGGAACCCGCCACGGTGGCAACGATCGCGACGGGCACATTGATGAGGAACACCGACCGCCAGCCGAAAATGTTGATCAACAACGCCCCCAGCGACGGCGCGACCGCGCCGGCAAGGCCTCCGATGGCGGCCCAAATGCCTATCGCCATCTGACGTTTGGCGGCGGGGAAGACGGCGAGCACTAAGGCCAGGCCGGCAGGAAAGAGCATGGCGCCGCCGGCCGCTTGCACAACACGGCCCGCTATCAGCCAGGCCACGCTCTGCGCCGCGCCGGACCCAAGCGAACCGAGGGCGAATACCACCATTCCAGTGAGGAACAATCGCTTTCGGCCGAAGAGGTCCGCCGCCCACCCCGAAAGCAGCAGCAGCGAGGCAATGCCGATGCTGTAGGCGGTGAATACCCAGGACAGGGTGGCCGTTTCGACGCCCGCGAAGCTGTCCTGCATCAGCGGGAGCGCGAGCGAGATGATGGTCACCTCGAGCGCCGCCATGAACGCCGCCGCGGAGGCGATGGCGAGGGTGAACCATGCCTGGCGTGAGACCTGATCGGTCGGGGCCGGTGGGACCGAAGCGACTCGATTGTCCTTCACAAGGGTGCCCCGGCGAAATCGCCGGGGAGATGCAGGACGGCGCGGTGGCGTGACGGGCTCATCGGTGGCACACCGTACTGCGCGGGTTGCGGCCACTGGCGGACATCGAGCAACGCCAAAGATTGACGATCACACCATGGGGGGCGAAAACCCTGGTGCTAGGACATGATCATTTCAAGAAACTGGGACTAGGTTGCTCCCATCTCTTGGAGGTGCAGCGCTCAGGCGGGCCGCGCACCATGTAGCAGCCGGTTATCGAGGGCGGGACGACATGATGTATCGAAACCGGCGGAGCAAACTCTTAGCGTTGCTCATTACCACAATCTCGCTCGCCGGTCTGTTCTCCACCACCGGGCCAAGCAGCCCGGCCGGTGCCCTTCCGACAGGGTTCGTGTCCAGCATCGTGATTCGCAACCTCATGATGCCAGTCAACTTCGAGTTCGCTCCCGACGGCCGGATCTTCGTTGCTGAACGAGCCGGGCTCATCAAGGTATTTGACAGCATCGACGATCCGAAACCAGACATATTCGCCGATCTGCGGGGCCGGGTCTTCACGAACGACGGCCGCGCACTTCTCGGCCTGGCACTCGATCCACGCTGGTCCACCAAACCTTTCGTGTACGTGTTGTACGCCATGGACGGACCGATTGGTTCGACGCCGCCGGTATATAGCGGTGCTGCTACCGACAACTGCCCGACGACGGGCGGCCCGAACGAGTGCGTAATCGGAGCCCGGCTGTCCCGCCTCTCGGCGGCGACCAATACCGCGGGCCCCGAGGATGTCCTCGTGGAGGATTGGTGTCAGCAGTTCACGACACATTCGATCGGTGACTTGGTCTTCGACAGCGACGGTGCCCTCTACGCGTCCTCAGGTGACGGAGCCTTCGCAGGTCAGCCTGATTATGGCCAGCGCGGCGTGCACCCCAACGTCTGCGGCGACCCACCGAGCGCCAAAGGAACCGTCCTGACCCTGCCCGGCGCAGAAGGAGGGGCGCTGCGCAGCCAGGACCTCCGCACCTCGGGTGACCCGACCGGACTTAACGGCGCGATCATCCGCATCAATCCCGACACCGGCGCGGGGTTACCCGACAACCCCTTGGCTGGCAGCAACAGCGCCAACGAGCGCCGGGTCGTGTCATACGGTCACCGCAATCCGTGGCGGCTCGCGATACGCCCCGGGACCAAGGAGCTGTGGATCGGCGAGGTCGGGTGGAACACCTGGGAGGAGATCAACCGCATCCCGACCCTACCTTCGACCAGGCCGCTCAACTTCGGTTGGCCTTGTTATGAAGGAACGAGCCGAGGCTACGACATCGGCGCCAAGGTCTGCGAGGACCTCTACCAGGAGGGCGCCGCGGCGGTGGTGAACCCCTACTTCCAATATCAGCAGAACCAGCCGGTATTCAAGGGAGACACGTGCATCACGACCGCGTCCTCGGTATCGGCGATGGCTTTTTATCAGACTGGCCCCTTCCCGAACGACTACGACGGCGCAATGTTCTTCGGTGACTACTCGCGTCGTTGCGTGTTCGTGATGCGCGTCGGCGACAACGGGGTGCCCGACCCCACGAGGATCTCGCTATTCCACGCCGGTGAGGAAATCACCGACCTTGAGGTTGGGCCGACCGGCACCCTCTACATGCTCGACATGTTCGGACCGAACGGCGGCAACATCATCCGGGTCACCTACCCCGGCAACGAACTCGCGCCAGTGGCGGTTTTGAACGCCACCCCGACCAGCGGAGGGACTCCGCTACCCGTCCAGTTCAGCGCCACTGGTTCGATACCGGTAAATCCCAGCGACCGGCTCACCTTCACTTGGGATCTCGACGGCGACGGTGCCTTTGACGACGCCACCGGCGCCCAGCCCACGTGGACCTACACCACCGATTCCACCACCACGGCGCGCCTCAAAGCCACCGATCAGCTCGGACGGGCAGACATCGCGTCAACCCAAATCGTGGCCGGTACCCTACCCGTACCGGCGATCAGCACCCCCGCGCCTACCCTCACCTGGAAGGTCGGCGACGAACTGTCCTTCACCGGCTCAGCCACGGTCAATACGGTTCCACTGCCGGCGTCCGCACTGACCTGGGACTTCGTGCTGCACCATTGCGAGACACCTACCGAGTGCCACCAGCACCCACTCGGCGGCTTCAGCGGCGTGAGTTCCGGCATGATCGTCGGCCCTGACCACGAATACCCGGCCTACCTCGAGTTACAGCTCACGGCCACCGCCACCTCCGGGCTATCGGCCACGACCTCGGTCATCGTCGCCCCCAAAACCGTTGCCGTGACCCTCGAATCACAGCCACCCGGCCTACGGGCCACCATCAGCGGCCGCACCGGTGCCACGCCGTTCACTCAGACCGAAATCATGGGATCTAGCCACACCATCGACGTGACCACGCCCCAGGTCCTCGCCGGCCAGCAATGGGCCTTTACCGCCTGGTCGGACCTGGGTTCCCGAGCCCACGACATCACCCTTGGAACGGAACCCGCGACCTACCGCGCCACCTTCACCGAATCCTCGGGGCCCGTCCCCGTCGCCGCCTACGGCTTCGAGGAGACCTCGGGGACCACCGCCGTCGACGCCTCGGGCAGCGGACATAACGGCACCGTGTCCGGCCCATCGCGTACGACGACGGGCCGATTCGGCCGGGCCCTCACCTTCGATGGCATCAATGATTCGGTGAGAGTCGCCCATAACCTCGCTCTCAGCGGACATGCCGCCTTCACCATCGAGGCCTGGGTGCGTCCGTCAATTGCCACGGGAGTTCGCGCCGTGGTGGTCAAGGAGCGATCGGCCAACATCGCCTACGGGCTATACCAGCGCGGCATCACCAACCGCCCGAGCTCCATCGCCCGCACCAGCGCACTGAATCGGGCCACGGGCTCCATTGCAGTACCAGCGGACGTGTGGACCCACCTTGCCACCACATGGGATGGCACGCAGTTGCGTATCTATGTGAATGGCATCGAACGGGGGTCGATGGCGACGACGGGCTTGATCGGCCTAGGCAACGGACCGTTGCGTATCGGCGGCAGCTCCTTCGCCACAGAGTGGTTCAAGGGCGCCATCGACGAGGTCAGGGTCTACGCACAGGCAATTAGCGCCGAGCAAATCCTCACCGACTTGAACACCCCGGTGCTGCGCTGACGGACTGCTCAGCCGAGGCGGGACCTCCACGGGCTGCCTTGCGTGGGATAGGGGTACTGCAGGTAGTACTCCGACTTCATCGACACGTGAGTGTTGGCCACCTCGAAGGCATCGGCCACCTCGTCGGGCAGTGGACCCTTGGCCGCGGCCGCCATGATGGGGGCAACCTGCTCAAGGCGGGACACCCCGATAAGCAGCGCGTCGCCGAGCGACGCGTCGACGGCCGAATGGTGCTGGGTCCAGCGCACCGCCGCCTCGAGGGTATCCATGCCGGCCCCCGTCGCGGCGGCCTCGATGGCGCCGAGCGCGGCGAACATCTCATCGCGGTGCAGATAACGCTCCTCGTACTGGCGGATGCGTCGTGTTTGGGCAAAGCGGTCCACCCCGGGCACCGGTGCCACACCCTTGCGGTACTTGCCGGTGAGGAACCCACTGGCCAGCGACCCGTGGGTGTAATAGCGGATGGCGTAGTTGCGTAGCACCGGAAGCAGTTCATACTCCGCGGTACGATTCAGGGCGTTGTAGACACCTTGGTAAACGGTGGGCATCACCAGATCGTGGCGACGACAGTATTGGCAGATCTCCACGACCTGCCACGCCGGGAAGTTCGACAGCCCGAATGCCTCGAACCCACCGCCCTTGTAGGCCCGGTCGATCTCGCCCAGGGTGTCCTCCAGGGCAATCTCCGTCGAGGGCATGTGCAGGTAGTAGATCGCCACCGAGTCGCGCTGCAGAGCGGCGAGCGAGGCTTCGAGTTGCTGGAGGGGACCACCCGCCAGCCCGGGGTGATACTTCGTGCCCACCCGCAGCGCGGTGGCCGAGGGACAGCGGCCGATCACCGACTCGCAGTTGCCGTCCTGGTACACCCGCGAGGTGTCCAGTTCGCGACCACCCGCGGCGGCGAACGCCGCCAGTACGGCCTCGCACGAGTCGTCGGAGGCAAGCGGGTGCTCACGGGTAGTCGGTCGCGGCTTGCCGAATGCGACGGCTCCGAGCACGACGGGCGCGGCCTGGGTTCTGATGATTCGATCGGTCACGGCACGCTCCCAGCGACGAAGGACAGCTGGACCCTAGCCGCGGGGCACATCAGGCCCCCGGACCGGGTGACTTTGGTGCGATAGGCCCTTTGCCTATACCTCTAGGGGGTATAATCAGATATATTCTGTCGGCCGTACTACGTCGAATGCCTGTCCCATGCGTCCTACCTGATCGGTGATGAATCCAGCGGCGCAGGCGTCGTCGTAGACCCCCAGCACGACATCAGCCGCGACCTTGCCGACGCTGACGCTCACGGACTGCGCATCGAGCGGGTCATCGAAACCCACTTCCATGCCGACTTCCTCTCCGGGCACCTCGAGTTGGCGCAAGCGACCGAGTTCTCCCTCGGTCCCCTGCGGCGCTCGGTCAACGTCGGCCTCGAGGGACGATTCGCCGACTACGCGGGCGATGTGATCGCTCCCGACCAAGCCGTGGTGTTGGCGGCGGAGAATGCCGCCGCGGCCACCGAGGCCAAGATCCGGCTGGCCCGCATAGGCTTCGACCGGGTAATCGGGGCGCTGAGCTCGCCGATCGTGCAGTTCCTCGCCCATCGCGAGCGGGTCGACCCCTCCGCCCGGATCACCGCCACCGAACCAGCGACGCGCCGGAGCGAGCTGGCCCGTCTACAGCTCAAGCCCGTCTACGCTGGCTCAACGGGGGCCCGATGAGACGTTGGCAATGGGTTGCGGGTGCTCTGTCCGGCAGGCTCGCCCTGCTTGCCGTGCTTGGCGTGTCCGTCATGGGCGGCTGTCGGCAGGGTGCCGGCGTCGAAGACGATCAGGCCGTCAGCGCATCAGAGAGCAGCCTGGCCAGCAACGTCAATTCGTCTACCAGCGTCGACATCTCCGTCGCGGCGAGCACCACGGGCCCGGGGCCAGACCCGAACTCAGACCAGGGCCGCCCCACCCGGCAGGGCGTACTCCAAAGCATTGCCAGCCTCGTCGTCGCCGAGCGCAACGCGCCGCAACCCTATCGACGGGCACGCTTTGACGAGAACTGGTCCGACGTGGACCGCGACTGCCACGACACCCGGGCCGAAGTGTTGTTGGAGGAGGCCACCAGCACGGTCAGCTTCCGCCCCAACGGCTGCACGGTGGACCGCGGCGGCTGGACGGACCCATGGAACGGCACCAGCTCACCATTGGCTTCGGCGTTCCAAAGCGACCACACGGGGCCGCTAGCCAACGCCTGGGTGGCTGGTGCCTGGTCATGGTCGGACGAAAAACGCCGCCGCTTCGCCAACGACCTCGGCGACCCCGACGCGCTTGTAGCCCTCGAAGGCTCCAACAACACGACCAAAGGCGACAAGACTCCCGACCGCTGGACACCCGAGCTGCAAGCGTCGTGGTGTCGCTACGCCGCCGCCTGGTCCCGTATCAAGGGGGCGTGGTCGTTGACCGTCACCGAAGCGGAACGCGCCGCCCTGGCCGACATGGCTGCGACGTGCGGCCCGATGGATGTGGCAGCAGCGCCGTCGCCACCACGGTGAGCCCGGCCAGTGCCAGCAGGGTCACGCGGTAACCCACCGCGTCGATAGCCAATCCCGCCAGAGGACCGGTTAGGAGCCCGCCGACGGCGAGGCTGGTATAGAGCACCCCCAGGGTCGTGGCCAATCCTTCAGAACCGAACCTGAGGGCCGTGACAGTGGGCCCGAGACCGATGATCCCCCCGTAGCCCAGACCGGCGACCAGCGCGTAGAGCACCAACAGGGGGTAGGAGCTACCTAACAGTGCCCACAAGACCAAGCTGGCGGCCATCGCCACGAAACACTGCCGGAACACCCAATCGGCCCTCCGGCGACCACCCAACGCCGTCAGTGCCAACCGGCCGGCGGTGCTGGCGAGCCCGAAGATACTGAGCAGTACTGCCGCCCTACTAGGCGTGATGGCCTCGGAACGGGCGTAGCTGGCTAGAAACACCAGGCCGAAGTAGACGCTGGGCGATACCAGCAGCAGGGCGGCATAGAGCCGACGAAACTCGCCCCGTCGGGCCAAGGTACCCACGCTGGCGGCGAACCCCGCTGTCCGCGCTCCGCTCGCGGCAGACCGGCTGGCGGCGCTGAACGCGAGCGAGGCCACCAGCACGACCAACGCCGCGACCGGACCGTAAACGCGGTACGCCCACCGCCAGCCCCAGGCGTCGGCCATGGCGCTGAGCGCAGGAGCAACGCTCGCCGTGCCGATACCGACCCCGGCCACCACCACCCCGGTGAGCACCGGCCCGTTGATGCCCGCCCGACCGGCAATGGAGGCCACGACCGGTACGTACAGGCAGCCGACGGCGCCGCCCGTCACGATCCCGAAACCC
>CAMDQT010000014.1:0-77500 GCA_945906305.1 Ferrithrix thermotolerans DSM 19514
CGGTCAAGGCCGGGAGTTGACCGACGACGAGGTTGTCGACGTGCTGCCCGAGCAGTTGCAACCGCTGCTGGCGGGTACCGACTACGTCTTCCCCAACAACAGCCGTCGTCGTGTCCCGGCGGTGACGTACCTGCTGGTGGCGTTGGTCTGTGTCGTGGTGTACGTGCTGTTCAATGATGCGCCTGCGGTCAATGGCGGATGGCTCGGGGCGGCGGTGTTGCTGGCGGCGGCGGGGGTTTACTGCTGGCTGGCCGGTGCCAACTTGGCCGTGGACGAACGTGATGCGCTCGTGGCGGCTACCGCGGACGTCGGCTTCCCAGTCGGTCATGCTTCCGTACAGCTGAGCTGGCGAGGTCCGCTGTGTCGACCCACCTGGCGGGTGCTGCTGTACTCGGCTGAGGAGCAGCCGGTGACCCGGGCTCTGGTGCTGGTCGACGGTTTTGACGCCAAAATCATCGAGCGCGTCGTCGAAGACAACCCCGAGGACTGGGCGGAGCTGAGCTGAGCTGAGCGTGGCCGCCGCGCCTGCTTAGTGCCCGCAGCGCCGGGCGGCGTCGAGCACCGCCGCCATCTCATCGAGCGCAGTCCGCCCGCAAGCGACAAGTTCTCGCAACAGTTCGTGGGCATCGCTGGGTGCTCCGTTGACCGTGCAGGGTCGAGCCCAAGCCTTCAGCGGGGTGGTGGACACCCGGTCTGCGGCGGCGAGCAGGGCACGTAGCAGCCTGGTCAGGGTGAGGGCCGCATCCGGTCCATTGGCCGCAGGCGGCGGCGACTCGAAGAGGTCGAGCGGAAGTTCCGGCCGCTCCAAAAAGGACACTCGGGCTAGGGCCGCGTCGAGCGCCTCCACGCGGTCAGCAGTGGCGGCCAACCTGGCGTTGACCGACCAACCACGCCACACCGCCGTACTGCACGGCACGTCGGCGCGGGCAAGTGTCGTAGCGCTGACCAAGGCCCCAAAGCGACGGGCGTAGGATCGCAGCGCCACTTCGGCGTCGGGTGGGCTGAGCTGGTCAAGCTGGTGGCGATCCATCGACGGTGACTCTAGGAGCCGTAGCAGCCTTGCTAGGGTGGGGATCATCACGACAGGGCTGACGTGCTTTGGTGGCGGGCCGATCGGCCACCACCACGTTCTAGCCGGGGAGACGGACCGTAATGTTTGACGGCCGGTGGCGCAGCACCATAGAAGAAGGACTCAAGCCGTTGGGAACCGGGCTGCGCCGGGCCGGGGTCAGCGCCGACGTGGTCACGGTGGTTGGCATCGTGATGGCTGGTGCCACCGCCACGGCCATTGGCGTCGGCCAGTTCCGCCTCGCGGTGCTGTTGTTGTGCCTGACCGGCGTGCCCGATGCGCTCGACGGCGCGGTGGCGAAGGCATCGGGCACCGCCTCAACGCGTGGCGCCTATTTCGATTCGGTGGCCGATCGCTTCACGGACTTCCTGCTTTTCGGTGGTTGTGCCTGGTACCTCGCCCCTCAGGGCCGCATTGTTCTGCTTCCCTTCGCGCTTGCCGGTGCCGCGTCGCTTGTTTCCTACCAACGGGCGAAGGCCGAGAGCCTTGGCTTCAATGCCCGTGGTGGGTTGATGGAACGAGCCGAACGTTTCTTGGCGCTCGGCTTCGCCCTGTTGTTCTCCGAGCTGCTCGTCCCCGTGTTGTGGGTGATGCTCGCTTTGACTGCCGCCACCGCGCTGCAGCGTTTCGTCAAGGTGTGGCGCCAGGCCGACAAGCCGGTTGCACCGCGGGCCAACCGGCGTCGTCCGACCCGAACCCGCCCCCGTCGTCCGGTGGCGGAACGTGCCGAGCAGTGGCGTAACCAGATCGAGGCGCGGCGCGCTGCCCGCTAGGACGGGGCTGAGCATCCGACCCCGTCTGGTCACCGCGGCGTACCGCTACGGTTCGGTCCTAGCCCGGGCCCTGCCGAGGCCCGTGGCGCTTGCCCTGGCCGAGATCGGCGGAAGGATCGCCGTTCGGGCCATGCCCGAACGGGCCTTTCTGGTGGCACGTAATCTGGAACGGATCGCCGCTGGGCCGCTCGAAGCGGGGCAACGCCGCCGGCAGGTCCGCCGGGTGTTTGCGTCCTACGCCCGCTACTGGGTGGAGTCTTTCCGCCTGCCCCGTCTTGGCGATGCCGAGTTGGATCAAGGCCATGACGTCACCGGCTACGAGCATGTGGCGGCGGCGATGGAGGGGGGCCGCGGCATGATCTTGGTGTTGGCCCACCTTGGCGGGTGGGAGTGGTCGGCGTACTGGCTGGCCAGAATCACCCGTTTACGGATCACCGCGGTGGTCGAGCCGCTCCAGCCGCCGGAGTTGATGGCCTGGTTCAGGGATTTCCGTCAGTCATTGGGGATGACTGTCGTGGCGTTGGGCCCGACCGCGGGCCACGAGGTCTTGGCCGCGTTGCGTCGCAATGAGGTCGTCTGCCTGGTCGCGGATCGGGACCTCAGCGGGGGTGGCGTGCAGGTCGACTTTCTCGGTGAGCAGACCACCCTGCCCGCTGGTCCGGCCATGTTGGCGCTGCGGGCCGGGGTGCCGCTGTGCCCCGCAGCGGTGTACTTCCATGGTCGGTATGGGCACCGGACGATCGTGCGACCTCCGCTTGAGCTCACCCGAACGGGTGGCCTTCGGGCCGACGTGGCGCGGCTCACCCAGGTCATCGCGGACGAACTTGGCGCATTGGTGCAGGCCGCACCGGAACAATGGCATGTCATGCAACCCAACTGGCCCAGCGACCTTGAAGCCCTCGAACGGTACCGAAGCGGGCTCGGCCCGGCCTGAGAGGACCGCGTCGGCAAGCTTCACCGGTGCGATACGTTGGGCCCGGTGCGCGTCGGTCTGTTCTCTCCGTACAGCCTGACCCGGCCGGGAGGCGTGCAGGGGCAGGTTCTCGGGTTGGCCCGAGCGCTGAGAACGGCAGGACACGAGGTGCGGGTGCTCGGCCCCTGCGATGGGGCACCGCCCGATCCCGGGGTGATCCCACTGGGTAACTCCGTGCCCATCGAGGCGAACGGTTCGATTGCCGCCCTCGCGCCGGACCCCTCGGCGCAGCTTCGAACCATCCGCTCGCTGTGGGACGAAGCGTTTGATGTCGTGCACCTGCACGAGCCTTTCGCCCCTGGGCCCACCTCCACCGCTTTGCTCATCGGCGATGCGCCGCTGGTGGGGACCTTCCATGCCGCGGGGACGAGCGCCCCGTACCGCTACATGCTGCCGCTCATCCGGTACTTCGCGACCTGGTTGTCGATACGAGTGGCGGTATCCAAGGACGCTCGCACGCTCGCCGCGGCGGCGACGGGATGTTCCTTTGAGTTGCTGTTCAACGGCGTCGAGGTGGAGCGCTTTGCGACAGCGGATCCCTGGCCGACCACGGTGCCGACCATCACCTTCCTGGGTCGGCACGAGCCCCGCAAGGGTCTCGCCGAGCTGCTCGAGGCGGTCCGACGCATGCCCGAGGAACTTGAAGTGTGGGTGATGTCCGACGGTCCACAGACTGAGGCGTTGCGGGCCCGTCATGCTCACGATCCGCGCATCATTTGGCTTGGGCGCGTCTCCGAGGAGGAGAAGGCCCGGCGCCTGCGGGCCAGCGAGGTGTTCTGCGCGCCGTCGCTGGGCGGCGAATCCTTCGGTGTCGTGTTGGCCGAAGCGATGGCGGCGGGCACTGCGGTGGTGGCCTCCGACCTGGCCGGTTACCGCAACGCCGCCCGGCCGGGCCGTGACGCGCTGCTGGTCCCGCCGGGTGATGTCGACGCCCTCGCCGCCGCGCTCAGGTCCCTCCTCGGCGACGAGTCCCGCCGAGCAGAATTGGTCGCTGCCGGCCGTGCCCGGGCGCAGGAGCTGTCCATGGATCGGCTCGCCGAGTGTTATGTCGAGATCTACGAACGTGCCATCGCGCAGGGGCCCACCGGTCGGCCCTGGGGGCAGCGTCGTCGAGGACATTCCCCGACCTAGCGCGGGGTGGCCGCTACCATCGGTGCGTGCTCATCTTCGTCGTTATCCTCGTTGCGCTCGCCGTGGTGGTGATCTTCCTCATCGCCACCTACAACGGTCTCGTCAAGCTTCGCAACCGCATCGAAGCGGCCTGGGCCCAGATCGATGTGCAGCTGAAACGCCGCTATGACCTGATCCCCAACCTCATCGAGACCGTCAAGGGCTATGCGACGCACGAGCGCACCACCCTCGAGTCTGTTATTGCGGCTCGAAACCGGGCCATGAGCGCACCTAGCGGGAGCCACGAGCAGGCCGAGGCCGAGAACGCCATTACTGGTGCGCTGCGTCAGATTTTCGCCCTGTCCGAGGCCTATCCCGATCTCAAGGCCAACCAGAATTTCGCCCAGCTCCAAGAGGAGCTCACCACCACCGAGGACCGCATCGCCTATTCGCGTCAGTTCTTCAACGACTCGGTGCTCAAGTACAACAACAAGATCGAGGTGTTCCCCGCGGTCTTGTTAGCCAACGCGATGGGTTTCAAGGCCCGCGAGTATTTCGAGGCCGACGACGACTCGCGCGGTCCGGTTCAAGTCAAGTTCTGAGGACTCATGTACGACCAGGTCGCCCAGAACCGGCGTCGGTCGATGGTGCTGATCGCGGGGTTCTTCCTGTTCACCGCGCTCACTGCCATCGCCGTTTCTTTCGGATTGGGCTTCGGCACCCCAGGTATCATCATCGCCGTCCTCATTGCTGCCAGCGCGGCGATCATGGGGTACTGGAAGAGCGACCGTGTCGCGCTCGCCGTGAGCCGGGCGTATCCGGCGGATGAGACCACCTTCGCTCGCTACCACAACGTGGTCGAGGGCCTCTGCATAGCGAGCGGCCTGCCCAAACCGCGCCTGTACATCGTGCACGATGTGGCCCCCAACGCTTTCGCCACCGGTCGTAACCCCAAACATGGCGCGGTGGCGGTGACGACGGGATTGCTCGAGACGATGAACCGGGTGGAGCTCGAGGGCGTATTGGCGCACGAACTCTCCCACATCAAGAACTACGACATCTTGGTATCCACCCTGGCGGTGGTGATGGTTGGTGTGGTCACGCTGGTGGCGGACATCAGCCTGCGGTTTTCGTTGCTCTCCGGCTCGCGCCGGCGCAAAGCTGAGGACAGCATGGGTTTGGTCTTGGTCGTGGTCGGCCTGCTGCTCGCCATCATCGGTCCGATCATCGCCAAGCTGATGCAGATGGCCATAACCCGTCGGCGGGAATCGCTGGCGGACCTCTCCGCGGTGCAGATGACCCGCTATCCGCCCGGGTTGATCTCCGCCTTGCAGAAGCTTGAGGCCGAACCGACCGTGGTCCGCTCGGGTTCGCGCGCCACCGCCCACATGTGGATTGAGGACCCGATGGCCCAAACGCCGAGTGAGGGGCGGATGTCTCGGCTGAACCGTATGTTCAACACGCACCCACCCATCGCCGAGCGCATCGCTGCGCTACGGGAGTTGTAAGCCGGAAGATCCGCTACGTCGGGTTCGGTCAGAGCGGCTCGTCCGGTTACCATCGGCGCCATGACGCAGCAGCCGAGCGGAACGAAGCAGACGGGCACGATCGCGGTTAAGCGGGGGCTGGCCGAGATGCTCAAGGGTGGCGTGATCATGGATGTGGTCACCCCCGAACACGCCAAGATCGCCGAGGATGCCGGTGCCGTCGCGGTTATGGCCTTGGAGCGGGTTCCGGCCGATATTCGGGTGCAGGGCGGTGTGGCGCGCATGTCCGATCCGGACATGATCGAGGGCATCAAGGACGTGGTCAGCATCCCGGTGATGGCCAAGGCCCGTATCGGACACTTCGTCGAGGCGCAGATCCTCCAGGCGCTCGGGGTCGACTACATCGACGAGTCCGAGGTCCTCACCCCGGCCGATGAGGCCCATCACATCGACAAGTTCGCCTTCACTGTGCCGTTCGTGTGTGGGGCGACCAACCTTGGCGAGGCCCTGCGCCGCATCAGCGAGGGTGCCTGCCTGATCCGTTCCAAGGGCGAGGCGGGTACCGGCAACATCGTGGAGGCCGTACGCCACCTTCGTTCGATCACCGGCGACATTCGTCGTATCACTCAGGCAGACTCGGCCGAGTTGTTCGACTGGGCGAAGAAACTTCAGGCTCCGCTGCCTCTGGTGCAAGAGATCGCCGAGACGGGCTGGCTGCCGGTGCCGATGTTCTGCGCCGGTGGTATTGCCGGTCCGGCCGATGCCGCCCTCGCCATGCAACTTGGAGCGGAGTCCGTCTTCGTCGGATCCGGCATCTTCAAGTCGAGTGCCCCGGAGAAACGAGCCAAGGCCATCGTCGAGGCCACCACGCACTTCCGTGACGCCGATATTCTGGCCAAGGTCAGTCGAGGCCTCGGCCAAGCGATGACCGGCATCGGCATGGATCAACTCACCACCAAGCTCGCTGATCGGGGCTGGTGAGTCCAACGTCGCCATCCTGCGCTGCCCGTAGCGGGCCGGGTAGCGTGTCGGCCCATGCTCGGTGATCGGAGGCCCCCAGGTGCGTGTGGGCGTGCTCGCAGTGCAAGGGGCGTTCGCGCGTCATGGGGCGGCGCTCGCTGAACTTGGTGTCGAACCGGTTTTCGTACGCACGCCGGCCCACTTGGTCGGGGTCCAGGCGCTAGTGATGCCGGGCGGCGAGTCCACCGCGATGTCGCGTTTGCTGATGACGTCGGGGCTCTTCGACGCCATTGCCGACCGCCTCAACGATGGTCTGGCGGTGTTCGGGACCTGTGCTGGCATGATCCTGTTGGCCCGCGAGGTTCTCGATGGTCGGCCCGACCAGCGCAGCTTTGGTGTCATTGACCTGACCGTGCGCCGAAACGGGTACGGCAGGCAGGTGGACAGCTTCGAGCAGGACCTAGCGGTGAGTGGCCTTGAAGACCCGTTCCACGCCGTGTTCATCCGTGCCCCGGTCGTGACGCGGGTCGGCTCTGCGGCCGAGGTGCTCGCCGAATACGAGGGCATTCCCGTGGTGGTGCGGCAGGGCCGCGTCACCGTTACATCCTTTCATCCCGAACTCACCGAAGATCATCGGCTGCACGCGCAGTTCCTGCAGGAGGTTGGTTGAGCCATGTCCGGCCATTCGAAATGGGCAACGATCAAGCACAAAAAGGGCGCGGCGGACAAGGCCCGAGGCAAGTTGTGGGCCAAGCTGATCCGCCAAGTAGAGGTAGCGGCGCGGGCCGGTGGCGGCGATCTCGACGCCAACCCCACCCTGCGCACGATGGTGGACAAGGCCAAGGGTGCCTCCGTGCCGAACGACACCATCGAGCGGGCGATCAAGCGGGCCACCGGCGAACTCGAAGGGGTCCACTACGAGTCCGCAACCTATGAGGGTTACGCCCCCGATGGTGTGGCGGTGTTCGTTGAGGCACTGACCGACAACCGCAACCGCACCTCGGCGGACGTTCGGCACCTGTTCTCCAAGAACGGTGGGTCCATCGCCGAACCGGGTTCGGTGGCCTGGCAATTCGAGCGCAAGGGCATCATCTCCGTGCTTCGAGCGGTGGCCGAGGACGATCTGATGCTCGTGGCGCTCGACGGTGGCGCCGAGGACATCATCGACGAGGGCGACACGTGGCGGGTTAGTTGCGAGCCCACGAACCTCGCTGCGGTACGGGCTGCGCTCGACGGGGCTCGCATCGCCTATAGCTCGGCGGAGGTCACCTGGCTGCCCAAGGCCACCGTCGAGTTGCTCACCACCGAGGCCGCCAAGCGGGTGCTGAAACTCATCGATGCCCTCGACGACCATGACGACGTGCAGGATGTGTACGCCAATTTCGACATCCCCGATCACATTCTGCAGTCGGTTGACGCATGAACGCCGGGGCCCTTGCCGTCGGTGCGGACGCCCCTGATTTCAGCCTTGCCGGTACCGACGGCACGGTGGGGGGCCATCGCCACTACCGCTTGAGCGACTACCGCGGCGACCCCGTGGTCCTGGTGTTCTACCCGGGTGACGATTCGCCGATTTGTACCCGCCAACTGGTGGCCTACACCCGTGATTTCCCTGCGCTGAGCGAACAGGGGGCGATCATGTTGGCCCTTAGCCCCCAGGACGTGGCCAGCCATGACCGCTTCGCCGCGGCCCATGGTGGCTTCGCGTTTCCGCTGCTGGCCGATGTCGACAAAGCCGTCGGCGCCGCCTACGGCATCCTCGGTCCGCTGGGGTTTTACCGGCGGTCCATCTTTGTGCTGGATCGAAGCGGGGTGATCCGCTATCGGCACCGGTCCTTAACCGGTCTCGGATTCCAGTCCAGCGAGACGCTGGTCGAGGCGCTACGAGAGGCACTCGATCCCCAGTGATGGCGATGCTCGGGCCTGCGGCCGCCATCCGCGTTGGAGGCGCGTCCGACCGGTAGCATCGCACAGGTGTTCGTACTCGGGATCGATCCGGGGGTCTCCCGATGCGGCTACAGCGTGCTCGAGCAGGTGGGGTCGCGGACTAGGCCGATCGCTATCGGTGTGCTCACCACGAAGCCTGCAACGCCGCTGCCGCAACGGTTGGCGGAAATCGCGGCCGAGGTCTCCCAACTCTTTGATGAGTATCGACCCGACGCTTTGGCCATTGAACGGGTGCTGTTCCAAGTGAACGTGCGTACCGCTATGTCGGTCGGACAGGTTGCCGGGCTCTGCATGGTCGAGGCGGCACGCCGGGATCTCCCCGTGACGGAGTATTCGCCGAACCAGGTGAAAGACGCCGTGGTCGGCTACGGAGCCGCCACCAAGGAGCAGGTGCAACACATGGTGCAGACGATCCTCGGGCTGTCAGCTCCGCCCCGACCGGCGGACGCCGCGGACGCCGCGGCGGTCGCCCTGTGCCACCTATCTCACGTTGGTCTTGCCGGGGCGATGCGGTGATTGGGTCGCTGCGGGGAACCGTGCTGGAGCGTCGGGCCAGCGAAATCCTCCTTGAAGTCGCTGGTGTTGGCTATCGGGTGCAGCTCGCGGGCTCTGCTCTGTCGCCGGCCTCCTTTGGTGGTGGCGAGTTGTTTCTTTTCGTCCATCAGCACATCCGTGAGGATCACCAATCGCTGTATGGCTTTCTCACCGCGGCGGAACGCGACTGTTTCGAGAGCCTGATCTCCGCCCACGGGGTCGGACCGTCGCTGGCGATGGGGGTGCTGTCGGTACACAAGCCCGACCAACTCGTGCAGATACTCGCCGAGGGTGATGTCGCGGCGCTGTGTCTCGTGCCCGGCGTGGGCAAGAAGACCGCGGTGCGGCTGCTGGTTGAACTGCGGGCGAAGCTGGACGTGGACACCTTCCTCGCCGGTTCGATCGGGGGTGGTGCGCTGCCCACCGGCGGCGACTCAGTGGCTTGGGATTCGCCTCCGATGGTGGTGCGACAGGCGTTGGGCGAACTGGGCTACAACGCCGAAGAGATACGGACCGCGCTCGACGCGTTGACGCCGGACCACGACGTAGCGGCCCTCGATGAGGCGTCGCTGCTACGCCTCGCACTGCTGCGCCTCGCGGGGGGACGCTAAGGGTGCGCGACGAGTTTCTCGACCCGATCGCCACGGCTGAGGAGACATTGGCCGAAGTCGGCCTGCGGCCGCGGCGCCTGGCCGACTTTGTCGGCCAGGCGGAGTTGCGCGAGCACCTTTCCGTGATGCTTGAAGCAGCTCGGCGACGGGGCCAGCCGGTGGACCACCTACTTTTCGCCGGTCCGCCCGGGCTGGGCAAGACCACCTTGGCCGCCATCGTGGCGGCGGAGGCGGGCGTAACCCTACATGTGACCTCAGGCCCGGCATTCGAACGCCAGGGCGATGTGGCGGCGGTGTTGACCAAGCTCGAAGCCGGCGACGTGCTCTTCATCGACGAGATCCATCGTCTGGCCCGTCCGGTGGAAGAGGTTCTTTATCCGGCCATGGAAGACTTCCAGCTCGACATCGTGTTGGGCAAGGGCCCTGCCGCTCGTACGCTGCGCCTCGAGCTGCCGCCCTTCACCCTGATCGGTGCCACTACCCGTACCGGGTTGATCACCGGTCCGCTGCGGGACCGCTTCGGCCACGTCGCCCGGCTGGAGTACTACGACCCGGACGAATTGCGCGCCATCGTCAGCCGCGCGGCGGACATTTTTGGCGTGCAAATCACGCTGGATGGGGCCTATGAGATTGCGCGTCGCGCCCGCGGTACCCCCCGAATCGCCAACCGTCTCTTGCGAAGGGTGCGAGATTTCGCCGAAGTCCGTGCCGGCGGCGTGATCGACTTCGATGTCGCCCAGGCCGGCCTCGCACTCTTCGGTGTGGATGAACTCGGCTTGGACAAGGTCGACCGGGGGATCCTCGACGCCTTGTGTCGGCGTTTCGGTGGCGGTCCGGTGGGCTTGAGCACGCTGGCCATCAGCGTCTCCGAGCCCACCGAGACGATCGAGGACGTATATGAGCCGTTTCTCATTCAGCGAGGCCTGTTGATTCGAACCCCGCGCGGAAGGATGGCGACCGCCGCGGCCTGGACGCATCTGGGCCTGAGCGCCCCGGCGAGCCCGCCGCCGAGCGCGGCGAGCCTGTTCGACGGCGAGCGCGACTGAGCGCTGTCGCTGTGTCGTTCAGCTTGCGCGAACCCGCGGTGCCGACGAGTCTTCGCCCCGGCATGGACATCGACGACTTCTCCTACGATCTGCCCGAGGAGCGCATCGCGCAGTTCCCGGTGACGCCGCGCCACGCGGCTCGCCTGTTGGTGGACCGCGGGCCCGGACGCGACCCGAGCCATCGCCACGTCGCAGATCTCGCCGAGCTGCTCGAGCCCGGTGACCTGCTTGTGGTCAACGACACCAGGGTGATCCCGGCTCGCCTGGCGTTGCGCCGGGCGACGGGGGCGGCGGTCGAGGTGCTCCTGCTCGAGGAGCGGGCGGGCCGGGTCTGGGAGGCGTTGGTGCGCCCCAGCCGCCGGCTCCGTCCGGGCGAGGTGCTCCGGGCTCTAGACCGCGATGTTGACACCGCCTGCGCCGCGCCACTCGAGGTGCAGTTGCAGACGTCCTTGGGGGAGGGACGTTGGGAGCTGGCCTTCGCGGGCGATGTCGCGGTGCAGACCCTGCTCGATGTCTGGGGGGAAGTTCCGCTGCCGCCATACATCAACGAGCCGCTGGCGGACCCCGAGCGCTACCAGACCATCTTCGCCCGTCGGCCCGGTTCGGTCGCGGCGCCGACCGCGGGGTTGCATTTGTCCCCATTAGTGCTTGCCGCGCTAGGCGATCGTGGGGTGCACCTGGCCACCGTGGAGCTGGTGGTCGGCTTGGGGACCTTCCGTCCCATCACCGTTTCACGGCTCGAGGACCACGTGATGCACCAGGAGCGCTACGCCATTCCAGCTCCCACCATCGACGCACTGTCCGCGGCGCGTGCCGAAGGCCGCCCGGTGGTGGCGGTCGGCACGACGGTCGTGCGCACCTTGGAGTCGTGGGCGGCGAGCGGACAGAGCGCAGGGTCCACCGGGCTTTTCATTCGCCGTCCGTATCGCTTTTCGGTGGTCGATCGGCTGTTGACGAACTTCCATGTCCCGAGGTCCTCGCTGCTGGTCATGATCGACGCGCTCGTCGGACCCCGATGGCGGGAGCTCTACCAGGTGGCCCTGAGCGAGGACTACCGCTTTTTGTCCTTCGGGGACGCGATGCTGCTCGACCGCAACAACGACTTGCGGTGAGTAGGTCAGTTCGAGCTGCCGCCACCGGTGATACTGGCAGCCTGTGCAACTGAAGATCGACGCTACCGACGGCACGGCGCGTGCCGGGCAACTGCATACCCGCCGAGGAGTGCTGCCCACTCCGCTGTTCATGCCGGTCGGCACGCGCGGCGCAGTTCGTACCCTCGACACCGACGATCTGGAGCGGCTCGGGGCCCCCATCGTGTTGGGCAATACCTACCACCTGATGTTGCGGCCCGGCGCAGAGGCGATTGCCGAGCGGGGTGGCCTGCATCAGTTCATGAATTGGTCCGGTCACCTGTTGACGGACTCGGGCGGGTTTCAGATCTTCTCGTTGGAGCCGAAGGTGGACGAGGATGGTGCCACCTTCCAGTCCACCTACGACGGTTCCTACCACCGCCTTGGGCCCGAGCGAGCCGTTGACGTCCAAGTACTCATCGGGGCCGACATCCAGATGGCGCTCGACGTGTGTCCCGGCCTGCCCGCCCCCGACGCCGTGGTGGTGGCCGCGATGGAACGCACCCATCGCTGGGCGGAGCGCGCCCGTCGGCACTGGCACGAGGTGGCCGATGCCCGTCCGAGCTACCAGGAGCAATTCGGCATCGTCCAGGGTGGCATCGATCCCGTCTTGCGGGCGATCAGCGCTCGCGCCATCACCAGTATCGGGTTCGATGGCTATGCGCTCGGTGGGTTGTCCGTCGGCGAGTCCCGTCAGGAGATGGTGCCCGCTATCGCCGCCGCCACCGAGTTGTTGCCGCTCGACCGGCCTCGCTATCTCATGGGGGTGGGCGATCCGGCCGGCCTCGTAGAGGGCGTGGCCAACGGGATTGACCTATTCGACTGTGTGCTGCCGACTCGGCTCGCCCGCCATGGCACGGTGCTGACCGACGCCGGTCGGATGAACCTGCGCAATGCCCGCTACGCCACCGATGACCAGCCCCTCGACCCCGACGCCATCTGCCCGCTCACCGCCCGCTACTCGCGGGCCTACCTGCGCCACCTGCTTGGGGTGCACGAGTTGACCGCGATGCGGCTTCTGACGTTGCACAATCTGTGGTGGCTGGCCCGTCTCATGGCTCGTTGCCGGGCCGCGATCGTGCAAGGAACCTTCGAATCGTTCCGCAAAGACGTGTTGGAGGTATGGGGTGGGCGCTAGCCTGTTCCAGCCATGGCCAACCTCTTACTGCCCGTCCTCCTGCTCGCCATCATGTACTTCTTCCTCATCGTTCCCCAGAAGAAGAAGCAGAAGGCCCAAGCCGACCTCATGAGCTCGATCGGCCCCGGTGATGAAGTGATCACCAGCGGCGGAATTTACGGTGGGGTCACGGAGGTCGACGGCGACAGCGTCTACCTCGAGATTGCGCCCGACATCGAGATCAAGATCGCCCGTCGGGCCATTGCGGACCGGGTGTACTCGGCCACGCGTCCGGCCCCGGTGTCCGCTGCTGCGCCGCCGAGCGGGCTGGCGGGCAGGCTTGCGGCGAGATTCGGCGTTGGTCCGTCGAAGGCTGCGGTGCGCAGCGAAGCGGTCCTCGTCGAGGACGAGTCCGTGGAGGGCGCGGAGGCCGAAGTCGTCGACGAAGCAGACCAGGGCAAGATCTAGGCGTGCGTCGGTCCGGCCTGCCCACCCTCGTCACCTTTGTCGTCATCGTCCTCGGTTTGGTGGCCGCGGTTCTCTCTGTCGGCTGGTCGCCGCTGCTGGGGCTCGACCTACAGGGTGGCGTGGCGGTCGTGCTCAAGCCCACCACGGTGGCTGACGAGGAACAGATCAACCAGGCCGTCGCCGTGATCCGCAATCGGGTTGACGCCATCGGCGTGGCCGAGCCGGACATCACCATGCAGGGCGGCAATGTGGTGGTTCAGCTGCCCGGTGTCAAAGACCGTGAGCGGGCTCTCGAGTTGGTGGGCTCGACCGCCGAACTGCGTTTCCGGCCGGTTCTGCAGACCTTTCCCAATCCGGATTTGTTGGCCGCGCTGCCCACTACCACCACCGCCGCGGGCCAAGTGGCCACCTCGACCTCCTCCTCGGCGGTGAATGCGCTGTCCACGACGGTGGCGTCGACTACGACCACGAAGAACGAGCAAAGTCTGGGCCTGCCCGCGGTGGGATCAGGCGAATACGCCCTTGGGCCGCTGCCTCGACGCCAGAGCGGCGTTGGGACCTCTACCACCGGCGCGGCATCGGCTGACTCGACCACCTCCGCGCTCGGCGCTACGAGCACGACGTCGAGCCTGACGACGGTTCCGGCCGACGCCAGCGACTGGATCGATTTCTCTTGGCCCCCAATCACGGCCCGGGAGGCCGACACCAACGACGCCACGGTGATCCTGCCTGAGTACGACCGCAAGACGGGCAAGGAGACCTTCCGCCTCGCTTTGGGCCCGACCATGGTCATCGGCGATGCCCTAGTGGCGGAACAGACTCATGCCACGCTCGATCCCAACAATGGGCAGTGGTTGGTGGAGATCACGTTCAAAGACGGCGACGAGAACGTCGGAACCTGGCGCCAGGCCGCCGCAGCGTGCTACCAGGCGGCCAACGCGGAGCTGTGTCCAACCGGCCGACTCGCCGCGGTGCTGGACGGAATCGTGATCTCGGCTCCCAGCGTCAACAGCACCTTCAACACCGGCAACAACGCGGTCATCTCCGGCAGCTTCAGCCAGGAGGAAGCCAAAGAACTGGCGCAGAAGCTCCGCTACGGTGCCCTGCCGGTCCAGTTTGAGCGCCAACAGACTCAGGACGTGTCCGCCACCATTGGCCGCGACGCCCTCAAGGCTGGTGTGGCCGCCGGTCTCATCGGTCTGGCCATCGTGGCGATCTACATCTTGGCCTACTACCGGATCCTCGGCTTGGTGGCGCTGACCTCGCTGGGCCTCAGCTTCGGGTTGCTGTGGGCCATCATCGCGTGGCTCGGCGAAACCCGAGGCCTGGCGTTGTCCCTTTCGGGAGTGGTCGGAATCATTGTCTCCATCGGTGTGTCGATCGACTCGAACATCGTGTATTTCGAGCAGATCAAGGACGACATGGTGGGTGGGCGCAACATGCGCTCCTCGTCCCAGCGGGCCTTCCATGGCGCGATGAGCACCATCATCAAGGCCGATCTCGTTTCCTTGATCGGTGCGGCGCTGCTGTATTGGCTCACGGTGGGACCGGTCAAGGGCTTCGCCCTGTTCCTCGGGCTGTCCACCTTGTTGGACCTGGTGGCGTCCTATTTCTTCATGCGGCCAGCGGTATTGCTGCTGTCGCGTACCGCTCTCGCGGGTCGTAACCCCTCGGCGTTCGGCGTACGTGAGTCCCAAGGCCATCAGGGCTCGGAGGCAAAGCCATGAGTGGTCTGCGACGCCTCTTGCGGGGGGAGAACAACTACGAGTTCGTACGCCTGTGGCGCTACGGCCTTTCGGCCTCCGCTGCGGTGGTGGTGCTGAGCCTCGCGCTGCTGCTGGTACGCGAACTCGACCTTGGTCTCGACTTCGAGGGTGGCACGGCGTGGGACGTGCCGACGTCTTCGATGAGCGTGGCGGAAACCCGTGACGTGCTGCGACCCCTGGACGAGGCTGAATCGAAGATCCAGACCGTGGGTAGTGACTTGGTGCGGGTGCAGTCGGGCACGACCGATCCCGCCAAAGTGGCCGAGGTGCGCGCCGCCCTTGCGGCCGCGGCGGAGATCGAGTCCGACGAGATTGCGGTGACCACCGTCGGTCCGTCATGGGGCAACGAGATCTCCAACAAAGCCATTCGTGCGTTGGTGCTGTTCTTCATTGCGGTCTCGCTGTACATCACGTTCGCTTTGCGTGATTGGCGCATGGCGGTGGGAGCCTTGGTGGCGGTCATCCACGACATCGTGATCAGCGTCGGCGTGTATGCGTTGCTGCAGATCGAGGTGACACCGGCGACGGTGATTGCCTTTCTCACCATCTTGGGCTTCTCGCTCTACGACACGGTCGTGGTCTACTCCCGGATCAAGGACAACACGCCGATGGTGTCCGTGGCGGGCAGGATGACCTACATCGACATGGTGAGCTTGTCGCTGAACCAGGTGCTGATGCGGTCCATCAACACCAGCCTCACTGCCGTGCTGCCGGTGTTGTCGATCCTGGTTGTCGGATCGCTGATCTTCGGGGCCACCACCCTGCAGGAATTCGGCATGGCGCTGCTCATTGGTCTGGTCGTGGGCGTGTACTCCTCGATCTTCGTGGCGACCCCGATCGTCGCGTACCTCAACGAACGCACACCGGCGTACCGGGTGGTTCGCGAACGGCTGGCGTCGAAGTCGACCGCCGAATCGCGACGCGGCGGTGGCCGCAAGCGGGGTGCGGAGGCTGCCACCGTGTCGGCGTCTCCGTCGGCGTCTGTGACGGCTCCCAGCACCAAGAAGTTGCCGGCAGGGTACTCCGAGAGCCATCCGCCAAGGCCGCGGAAGAACCGTCGCCGCTGAGCGGACGGGCATGTGCCGCGATCCTGGGCTCGCCGCACGGCGCAGTATTGTGTGCCGGTGCCCCCTGACATCTCTGCGCTGACCGCGCTCATCCGCGACATCCCCGACTTCCCGAAACCGGGGATCATGTTCAAAGACATCACACCGCTGTTGGGTGATGGGCCGGCTTGGGTCGCGACTATCGAAATGTTGGCGGCGTTGAACGACGGCGGCGGCGTGGATCGGGTGGTCGGTATCGAGGCACGCGGCTTTTTGGTGGGGGCGGCGGTGGCGTTCTCCCTCGGGGTCGGTTTTGTGCCGTTGCGCAAGCCCGCCAAGCTGCCCTTCCATACGACCAGCGTGAGCTATTCATTGGAATATGGGACCGAGACGCTCGAGATGCACACCGATGCGGTCCGTCCCGGCGATCGCGTGCTCATCGTTGACGATGTGCTCGCCACCGGGGGCACGGCCGCCGCGGCGGTGCAGTTGGTGCGCGGGGCAGGAGCAACCGTCGTCGGGGCGTCGTTTCTGCTGGAGTTAACCTTCCTCCACGGTCGGGTCCAATTGCCCGGCGTGCCGGTGTCCAGCCTCATCACGTATTGATGCAGAAGTGTCCCCCGACCGGCGAGACAAAGGCGGTTGACGATGGTCACAGTCGAGCGGGTCCTGCCCTGGCACCGGGATAGTCCGCAACGCCAAACGGGCATCGAGCCTTTGTTGGTGGCCTTTCAGGGTCGCCAGGCCAGAAGCCAGGCCGAGTTGGTCCATCGGGCATGGGAATTGGCCTCAGGTCGTCACGCCGGTCAACTGCGCAAGTCGGGCGAGTCCTACTTCTCGCACCCCCTAGCGGTGGCGTTGATCGTCGCCGAGCAGACCAACGACGCCGTAACAATCGCCGCCGCGCTGCTGCACGACGTGCTCGAGGACACCTCGGTCACGCTCGTTGACCTCGAGCGGGAGTTTCCTCCTGAGGTGGCGCTGATCGTGGATGGCGTCACCAAGCTTGATCGGATGCAGTTCGCCAGCCGCGAGGACCAACAAGCGGCCACGCTGCGCAAGATGATCGTCGCCATGGCCAAGGACCTGCGGGTGTTGATCATCAAGCTGGCGGATCGTTTGCACAACATGCGAACCCTCGCCGCCATGACCGTGCAGGCGCAGCATCGCATCGCCCGGGAGACGCTCGACGTGTACGCCCCGTTGGCTCACCGTCTGGGCATGCAGGACATGCGTCAGCAGCTTGAGGACCTGGCCTTTGCCGCCCTTCATCCCAAGCGTTACGCCGAGATTGACACCATGGTCTGGAACCGCACGCCTGAGCGCGAGATGTACCTGACCGACGTCATTGAGGAGGTGCGCCAAAGGTTGAGCGTTCTGGGTATTGAGGCTGAGGTCACCGGGCGCCCGAAACACCTGTGGAGCATCTACGAGAAGATGGTGGTGAAGGGTCGTGAGTTCGACGAGATCTTTGATCTCGTCGGCATCCGCGTGCTGGTGCACACCGTGACTGACGCCTATGCCGCAGTGGGTTCGATCCACGCCGCGTGGAAGCCGGTCCAGGGCCGTTTCAAGGACTTCATCGCCATGCCGAAGTTCAACAACTACCAGTCGTTGCACACGACGGTGATCGGGCCGCAGGCAAAGCTGCTCGAGGTACAGATCCGCACCGTGGAAATGAACCTACGTTCCGAATATGGGGTCGCCGCGCACTGGCGCTACAAGTCTGCCGCGGCGGACACGGAGTGGTTGGACCGCATCGTGGACTGGCAGGTCGACGTGGTGGACCCCAAGGAGTTCATGGCCAACCTCAAGGTCGATCTCGACGAGGACGAGGTCATGGTGTTCACGCCCAAGGGGGCCGTTCTCAGCTTGCCCGTCGGCGCCACCCCGGTGGATTTCGCCTATGCCATCCATACCGCCATCGGCCATGCCTGTATCGGGGCGAAGGTTGACTCCCGCCTGGTGAGCCTGGACACGGCGTTGCATTCGGGCGAGACGGTGGAGATTTTCACCGCCAAAGCCGCCACCGCCGGACCGTCGCGAGAGTGGTTGACCACGGTGGCCACCCCCAAGGCCCAGGCTCGGATCCGTCAATGGCTCGCCGCACAGGACCGTGAGGATGTGGCCGAGAATGGGCGGGAGGAGGTCGAGACTGCTCTCCGGGTGGTCGGGCTGCCCGTGCAACAGATGCTTTCGCTCGGGCTGTTGGAGCAGGTGGCGCTGGCATTGAAGTTCAATGACCTCGATGCGTTGTACCGGGCCGTGGGGTCTGGCAACCTGTCCGCCCGTCTGGTGGCCTCGCGGGCGCGGCGTCAGTTGTCCGCCGCGGAACCCGACCAGGAAGTGCAGCTTTCGGGCCGGGTGCTGGGCCCGGAACGGGCCGATTCGCGACGGACATCCGCCGGGGTGCACGTCGAGGGCCTGGAGGATGTGTTGATCCGACTCGCCCGATGCTGCACGCCTGTTCCCGGCGATGAGGTGATCGGGTTTCACACCCGAGGACGCGGGGTGTCCGTGCACCGTGCGGACTGCGCCAACGCCGTCTCGCTGGCCGGGGCGCATTCCGGACGCCTGGTTGAGGTGGAGTGGAGCAGCGATCAAGGCTCGCATTTCCTGGTCGCCATCGAGGTGAAAGCCATCGACCGCACCAGACTCTTGCGGGATGTGGCCACGGTGCTCGCCGACTACCACATCAACATCCTTGCCTGTCAGACGCTCACCGGGTCGGACCGTGTGTCCAAGATGCGGTTCGATTTCGAGATCGGCGACCTCTCCCACCTGCAATCTGCGCTGGCCGCGGTGCAGGGCGTCGAGAGCGTCTATGACGTGCATCGGGTGCTGCCCGGTGGTGAGACCAATGCGGCGCCGCCGCCTCCGATGGCCAAGCCTCGGCGGGCGGGCTGAGGGCCACATCGGCGCTTCGGCGATGGTCCGATAGCTTGTTCAGACGTGGCTGACACCTTCCAGGCTCCCCGAGGCACCCGTGACATCCTGGCGCCGGAATCGGAGCGTTGGCATGTGCTTGTGGCCCGGTTCGCTCACGCGGCGCGGCAGGCGGGCTATCGCCCGGTGATCCCCCCGATGTTCGAGGACCTCGCGGTCTTTCAACGGGTGGGGGAGTCCACCGACGTGGTGCGCAAGGAGATGTTCCTGCTCGAGGCGCGAGATGGCGATGCCCGCCAGGCGCTTCGCCCCGAGCAGACGGCGTCGGTGTGCCGCATGTTCGCCCAGCATCGGCCGGCCACGCCATGGAAGGTGTTCTACTCCGGTTCCAACTTCCGCTACGAGCGCCCGCAGAAGGGCCGCTACCGCCAGTTCGACCAGGTCGGAGCAGAGGTGCTCGGCACCGACGACCCTGATGTCGACGTCGAGATCATCGCCTTGGCCTGGCGGTTTTTTGAACAGATCGGGCTTCGTCAGGTGAGCCTGCAACTGAACTCACTGGGCGACGGCGAGGGACGGGCAAATTACCTGGCCTCATTACGGGAGTACTTCGGTGTTCATGTCGGCGCCTTGTCGGCGCAGTCCCGGGAAACCTTGTCGATCAATCCGCTTCGGGTGCTCGACTCCAAGCGACCCGAAGATGGCGAGATCGTTGCGGGGGCACCGCGGATGGTCGATCACCTCTCCCCGCAGGACCGCGCCCATTTCGACGGTGTGCGGGCCGGACTCGACGCGCTCCACATTCCCTACGAGCTCACGCCCCGGCTCGTTCGGGGACTGGACTACTACACGCGCACCACCTTCGAATTCGCCTCGGCCGCGCTCGACGCGGCGCAGAATGCGGTGGGGGGCGGAGGCCGCTACGACGGTCTGGTGGCCGATCTCGGCGGGCCGGGCGTAGCGGGGGTGGGCTTTGCCCTTGGCGTGGACAGGATCCTGCTGGCTTGCGATGCCGAGGAAACCTTCGGCCCGCCTCCTAGTGCCGTTGACGTCTTTGTGGTCAGCACCGTGGCGGGCACCGACGCCCTTGAACTCACCGCGGAGCTGCGCGCCGCGGGGATCGGCGCCGACCGGGCATTCGATTCCCGTTCGATGAAATCGCAGATGAAGGCGGCGGATCGCAGCGGAGCCCGCTTGGCCCTGATCGTCGGCTCGCAGGAGCTGGAATCGGGCAACGTGATGCTGCGTCCGCTGCGCGCCGACACGCACCAACAGTTGGTGCCGAGGGTCGAGGTGGTGGCTCGGGTCCGAGCCGCGCTGGACGCCACCGAGAGCTGACGCCGGGCGCAGTCGCCCGCTGCCCGCTCCGCTCACTACGTCGGTGCCGGGTCACTGAGCCGCTAGGTTCTTGCCCCGTGACGGACCCTGCCCAGACCTCCATGCGTACCCACTACTGCGGCGGCCTCGGTGAGGCACAACTCGGCCTGACCGTGTCGTTGTGTGGTTGGGTGGCCCATCGTCGCGAGCACGGCGCCAGCCTTGCCTTCGTCGATCTCCGCGACCGCACGGGCGTGATTCAGTGTGTCGTGGACGGATCGGTGGACGTGCGCAACGAGTATGTCCTGCGAGTGACCGGCACCGTGACCCGGCGCCCCGCTGGTAACGAGAACGCCGAGATCCCCACTGGTGCAGTGGAGATCACCGGCTGCGAGGTGGAGATCCTCGCCGCATCCGAGCCGCCGCCCATCCCGCTCTCGGACCGGATTGACGTCGACGAGAACCAACGTTTGCGCTTTCGCTACCTGGACCTTCGGCGCGAGCGTCTGCAACGAAATCTGCGTACTCGGGCCAGGGTCAACTCCGTCATCCGCCAGTCGATGGAGTCGCAGGGGTTTCTCGAGATCGAGACGCCGATGTTGATCGCCTCCACGCCTGAAGGCGCGCGCGATTTCGTGGTACCCAGCCGACTCAAGCCCGGCCATTTCTATGCGCTGCCCCAGTCGCCGCAGCTTTTCAAGCAGCTGTCGATGGTTGGTGGCATGGACCGCTATTACCAGATTGCCCGCTGCCTCCGAGACGAGGACCTGCGCGCCGACCGCCAGTTTGAGTTCACCCAGCTCGACGCGGAGGCCAGCTTCGTCTCCGGTGACGACGTTCGTCGTTTCATCACCGAAGCGGTGCTCGCCGCGGCCGAGTCGGTGACTGGCTCCCGCCCGGCCTTTCTGGGCGATCTGACCTGGCACGAGGCCCAGGAGCGGTTCGGCTCGGACAAGCCCGATGTGCGCTTCGGTATGGAGCTGGTGGAGCTCACGCCATCGTTCGCGGCCACTGAGTTCAACGCGTTCCGTGCGCCCTGCGTGAAGGCGATCCGAGAGCCGGGTGGCGCTACTCGGACCCGCAAACAACTCGACGAGCTGACCGAGAACGCCAAGCGCTGGGGCGCCAAAGGCCTGGTGTGGATGCGGGTCGAGGAGGACGGGGGGCTCACCTCTCCCGTGGCCAAGTTCCTCTCCGCCGCGGAGCTAGCGGCGATCGTCACCACCATGGAGGCGCGACCCGGCGACGTGTTGTATCTGGTGGCCGACGAACGCAACGTCGTGCGCCACGTCTTGGGTCTGTTGCGGTTGCATCTCGGCCGCCCACCGGTCAACCAAGGGGGCCTCAACTTCTTGTGGGTCATGGACTTCCCGCTCTTCGAAGGTATCGACGCCGAGACTGGCGGTCCCATCCCGGCCCATCATCCCTTCACCATGCCCCACCCCGAGGACATCGCCAGCCTCGGTGATCTCCACGACGCCGTGCCCGGCGCAGACGTGCTGCTGGCCTGCCGGTCCCAGGCCTATGACCTCGTGCTCAACGGTTGGGAGCTGGGCTCGGGAAGTGTCCGGATCCACCGTGGCGATGTGCAGCAGCGGATCTTTGAGTTGCTCGGCATCGGCGAGGTCGAACAACAGCGCAAGTTCGGGTTCCTCCTCGACGCCTTCCGCTACGGTGCCCCACCGCACGCCGGGTTTGCCTTTGGGATTGATCGCCTCGTGGCCCTGCTCTCGGGTGAGGAGAACATTCGCGAGGTCATTGCTTTCCCCAAAACCCAGTCCGGCCTCGATCCGCTTACCAACGCGCCGACGGAGCTCGATCAGCGCCAACTCAACGAGTTGGGTCTCCGGGTGCTGCCGAAGGGCTGAGCCCTCGCGGCGCGGTGCGCCTCAGACGACGGCGAATTCGATGACGACGCTGGCGGAGTCGAGACTCGGAAAGGCCAGCCGCCGGTCGCGCACGACCCGGTTTGGATCGACGAACATCGTCACGGACACTTCGATGCCATCGCGAAACGCCCGGGCCTCGTTTTGGCTCAGGGACTCGACGTGAACGCCCATCCGCTGAAGTTCGTGGACAACGGCTACGGCAACCTCGCGGGCGTTGAACCCGGTGGTTTGGAACGCGACCCGGCCTATGTTCTGGACGGACTGGCCCGCGACCTCGGTGAGCCCGCAAGGCAGGCTCACCCCAGCCAGCAGCCGATCAATGGCCCCGGAACGTTCGCTCACCGAGCGGGTCAAGCTCAGGTCGGCACCGAGGAGTTCCTCCTGTTCCGAGAACGCTCGAGTCGTCAGATCGATCACGCGACCGGTCGGCTCAAAGGTGACATAGCCGAATCCCAGCCCAGCCAGCCTGCGGCGCCACGTGCCGACGAACACGAAGGCGCTCAACACCATCATCGCCAACAGCGATGCCACCAGCCAGAGCAGCCCAATTCTCCCCAGCCAGGTTTCCACGGTGACAGTTCCCACGGCAGTATTCTGCCCGTGATCTGCGCGGGCGAAAAGGCCGGTGACGCTGCGAGAGTACATGGGCACCGTTGGCGTTGACAGCGGCCGTGCCCTGCGCCGTGGGCGGTGTCCTAGGATGCGTGGCCGTGAGCGCGTCCGACGACCTCTTTGGTGTGGTAGCGGAACAACAGCTCAGAGGGCGAGCGCCGCTCGCCGAGCGGCTTCGGCCGCGACGACTTGACGAGGTGGTAGGCCACCAGCAGTTGCTAGGGCCGGGGAGGCCACTACGGGCGCTCGTCGATGCCGATCGTCTCACCTCGTTGATCCTGTGGGGTCCACCGGGGACCGGAAAGACCACGCTGGCCAGGTTGCTGGCGGAGGCGTCCTCGTCGGCGTTCGTGCAGTTGTCGGCGGTCACGGCCACGGTGAAAGACGTGCGGGAGGTCAACGCCGAGGCCCAGCGACGCCTCGGTGAGCATGGCCAGGGCACCATCTTGTTCCTCGACGAGGTCCACCGGTTCAACCGTGCCCAGCAAGACGCCCTGCTCCCAGCAGTGGAGTCTGGCCTGTTGACCTTCATTGGCGCGACCACGGAGAACCCCTACTTCGAGGTCAACCCGCCGCTGCTTTCGCGTTCCTCGCTGTTTCGCCTCGACCCGCTGACGGTTCCGGACATCCTTCAGCTTCTTCAGCGGGGGCTTGGTGCGCTCGCTGTGCAAGCCGAGGAAGTGGCCCTGGGGCACCTCGCCCGCGTGGCCAACGGCGATGCCCGTCATGCCCTCGGTGCCCTTGAGGTGGCGGCCGCGCTCGCGAGGAGCCGCCGCGACCCCCGAACGCCGGCCATGGAGGCGGTCATTACCTTCGACGATGCCGTCGAGGCGTTAGGGACCAAGGCAATTGGGTACGGCATCGACGAGCACTATGACGTAGCCAGTGCCCTTATCAAGGCCATCCGCGGGTCTGATCCCGACGGTGGAATGTACTGGCTGGCCCACATGCTCGAGGCCGGCGAGGACGCCCGCTTCATCGCCCGACGTTTGGTCATCCTCGCCTCGGAGGATGTCGGCCTGGCGGACCCCATGGCCCTAGTCCTCGCCGACGCGGCAGCTCGTGCGGTCGACTATGTGGGCTTGCCCGAAGCCAGACTCAGCCTGGCTCACGCCGTGTTGTACCTGGCCACCGCGCCGAAGTCGAACCGGGTGTACCTGGCGCTAGAGGCAGCGGTGGACGCGGTACGAAGCCGCCCCAACCCCGGGGTGCCAGCGCACCTGCGGGGTAGCGGTTACCGGGGGGCGGAGCAACTCGGTCACGGCGTCGGCTATCGCTACCCCCATGACGACCCGCGTGGATGGGTTGAGCAGCAGTACCTGCCCGATGGGGTGAGCGGAGGCTTCTACCATCCGTCCCAACATGGTCGAGAGGCCACCACCGCGCAGCGCTGGCCTTACCCACCCCCAGGTGAGCAATGAGCGCCTCGGATCTTGCGGCGGTGGTGGTGGTCATCGTCGCCACGCTGGCGTGTGGGGCGTTGGTGGTGACGGCCTGGAACCTTGTCCTGGCGGCCCGCCGACTACGGCGTGGTGCGGCGCGCCTTGAAGCGGCCGCGGACGCCTTGCGTAACGAGTTGCTCGCGGTGTCCGCGGAAGCCCGGCGCTCCCTGATGCGGGCCGAAGACCAGCTAGACCGGGCCGGCCACCTGGTCGAAGTCATCGAGCAGGCATCCAAGATGACCTACCGTACGGTGGCCAACCCGGTGATCAAGGCCGCGGCAGTGGCGTCGGGAGTCCGACGAGGGGCGAACCGGCTGCGTCAAAGCGGCGAGGATGAGCCAGCTCCACCTTCGGAGCAGACTCGGCGCCGTGGTGAGGGGAAAGATCGACGATGACGAGGCAGCCAGCATGAGGCGGATTTTCTGGATGGCGTTCGGCGCGGCCGTCGTCACGCTTGCGAAGCGATGGACGGTGCGTACCGCCGCCGCGGTCATTGACCAGTATGCGCCGGCGGCGATGGGCAAACGAGTGGTGATCAATGCCGGTCAGCGGGTCGACGCAGCCCGCCGCGAGGGCAAAGCCGCGATGGTCGAAACCGAGCAGCGCTTGCGGGCCAAACTTCGCTGAGGTCAAGACCGCGAAAGACTACAGGGGCTGGGGTAAGCTCACCGCTGCATATGCAGGCCAATCAGCTCCGCCGCGCCTTCGTCGATTTCTTTACCGAACGGGGCCATACTCACGTTCCGTCGGCCAGCTTGATCCCCATTGACCCCACGCTGCTGTTCACCGTGGCGGGCATGGTGCCGTTCAAGCCCTATTTCGTGGGTGAAGAGGTACCGCCGTTCCGGCGGGCGGTTTCGGTGCAGAAATGCGTCCGTGCGGGCGGGAAGCACAACGACCTCGAAGAGGTGGGTCGCACGAAGCGGCATCTCACCTTCTTCGAGATGCTCGGCAACTTTTCCTTCGGCGATTACTTCAAGGCCGAGGCCATCGCCTGGGCCTGGGAACTTTTCACCGAGAAGCTTGGGCTTGACCCCGACCGGCTGTGGATCACCGTTCACGTGAGTGACGATGAAGCTGAGCGCATCTGGCACGAGCAGATCGGGGTGCCAAAGGCGCGTATCCAGCGTCTCGACAAGGACAATTTCTGGCAGGCCGGCGACACCGGGCCCTGTGGGCCATGTAGCGAGATCTTCTGGGACAAAGGCCCCGAACACGGTGCGGACGGCGGGCCGGCCTTCGGCGGCGATGAGCGTTTCGTGGAGATCTGGAACCTGGTGTTCATGCAGTACGACGGTCAGGCGGATGGCACCAGGGTGCCGCTGCCCAAGCCGTCCATCGACACCGGCGCCGGACTCGAGCGGGTCTTGACCGTGTTGCAAGGCGTCGACTCGGTCTGGGACATCGACGAGTTCAAGGAACTGCTCGATGTGGCGCAGTCCGCCTCGGGTGTTCGTTACGGCCACGACCCCGTCCGCGACGTGTCGCTGCGCATTTTCGCCGAGCATGCCCGCACGATGACGTTCTTGGTATCCGACGGCGTGTTTCCCTCCAACGAGGGCCGTGGCTATGTCCTGCGCCGCATCATCCGTCGAGCCGTTCGACACGCCTACATCCTTGGGCTCAATGACCTCGTCATGCCCTCCATGGTCGATGCCGTGGTTGGGGTCATGGGTGTTGACTATCCGCAGCTGCATCGCTCCCATGACTTCGTGCGCGGCGTGATCACCCGGGAGGAGGAGCGCTTCCGGCAGACGTTGCGTACCGGGTCCTCCATTCTCGACGATGCCTTGGCGGTCATTCCGGCTGGTGGGCGCCTGGGGGGTTCAGTGGCCTTCCAGTTGCATGACACCTACGGCTTCCCGCTCGAAGTCACCCAGGAGATCACCGCCGAGCGTGATATCGGCGTTGACGTCGAGGGTTTCACCGCCGAAATGGCAGCTCAACGCAAGCGGGCCAAGGACGCCCGTAAGGGCGTCACCGCCCACGAGCATCTCGACGACTACCACGAACTCGTCGAGCAGTTCGGGTTGACTGACTACCAGGCTCGTTCGGACCAGACCGAGCTCGATGCCACGGTCCTCGCCGTCATTGGTGACGCCGTGTTCCTCGACCGCACGCCGTTCTACGCCGAGGCCGGTGGCCAGGTGGGTGACACCGGGTCTATCTCCACCGCCACCGGAGTGCTCGAGATTGGTGACTGCACGTATGCCCTGCCGGGCTTGGTGCGCCATCACATTGCCCGCCATGACGGAACGGTGTACCCCGGCCAGGCGGCTAAGGCCGGAATTGCGGTGGACCGACGTAATGCCATTCGCCGCAATCACACCGGCACCCACCTGTTGCACTGGGCCATGCGCGACGTGCTCGGCGATCACGTTCGGCAGCAGGGATCGTTGGTGGAGCCTGGTCGTCTGCGTTTCGACTTCAGCCACTACGACGCCGTCACCCCCGACCAGGTCGCCCGTATCGAGGATCTGGTGGCCGCCGAGGTACTGGCCAACCATCCGGTGCGCACCTACGAGACGACGAAATCAACCGCCGAGGAACTTGGTGCGTTGGCCTTTTTCGGCGACAAGTACGGTGACGTGGTGCGCGTGATCGAAGCGGGGCCCTCGGTGGAGCTGTGCGGCGGCACTCATGTGCGCCAGACCGGTGATATCGGCACGGTGAAGGTGGTGTCGGAGGGTTCGATCGGTTCCAACCTCCGTCGTATCGAAGCGATCACCGGGTTCGACACGCTGGCGCGGTTGCGGGAGACCGAGTTCAACTTGCGTCAGGTGGCGGCGGTGCTCAGTGTCAGCGTCGACGATTTGGTGCAGGGTGCAGAGCGTCGCGTCAGCCAGGTCAAATTGCTCGAGGCTGAGCTGAAGGCCCTGCGCCAACAGCTCTCCGTAGGCCGTGCCGATGAACTTGCCGCGACGGCGCTTGACGGTGTCGTGGTAGCTCGGGTCGACGGCTTGGCCCGCGACGACTACCGGGAGCTGGCCCTGTCGGTTCGCAACAAGGCTGGTATTCAACTTGCCGTGCTGGCGGGCGAAGCTGACGGTGGTGGTGTCGCTTTGGTCGCCGCGGCGCGTAAAGACAGTGGTTACCATGCGGGAACGCTCGTCGGCGACGTGTCTCGGCTCATCAAAGGCGGGGGCGGCAAGGGCGACGAGCTTGCCGTCGCCGGCGGCAAAGACCCCGCAGGTATCGATCCTGCGCTCGATGCCATTCGGGCCGCACTCGGACGTGGCTGAGTCCACCGATCGGCGTTCGCTCGGTCTCGACCTGGGCGAGCGGCGTATTGGTGTGGCGCTGTGCGACTCCGCCGGCTTGCTGGCCACGCCCTACGAGGTGCTGCAACGCAGTGGTGATCGGGGACAAGATCATCGGCGCATCGCCCAGCTCGTGGCGGAGGCCGCGGCGGTGCGGGTGGTGGTCGGCTTACCGAGATCGCTCGACGGTGCATCGGGCCCCGCTGCCCTAGCGGTGCTCGAGGAGATCGAGCAGCTAGCTGCGGTGCTGTCGGTGCCGGTGTGCACTCACGACGAACGTCTGACGACGGTCATGGCCCAACAGTCGCTACGACGGGCCGGGGTGAACTCCAAGAAAGGCCGCAAGGTTGTTGACCAGGTCGCGGCGGCGGTCATTCTGCAGGCTTGGCTCGACACCGAGGCCGCCGCCATGAACACGGAGACGCCCCCGCCGCGCCAAGATGGGCCCGCCGCCTCGCAACGGGCGGTAACGGTGACCGGGCAGCGCAACCAATCGGAGGACCCATGACCGATCCCCGGCACCGAAGGCGCTCATCTCAAAGCCGGCGCGACCGAGCGGCGTCGGTGACGAAGCATGGTCAGCCCGCTGGCGCGGGGCTGTACGACCAGGGCGAGGACGGGTATGACGGCGAGGACTGGTATGAAGGCGAGGACGACGCGGGCTCCTTCTTCGGCTCGGTGCAACGCCCGGACGATTTCGTGCCCATTCCCCGCCGGGCCGCGCAGCCACCGCGCTATGTCAGTCCTGCGCTGCTGGTGAAATTGGCGGTCATCGTCGGCCTTGGCTACACCATGCTGTGGGCCTACCACCTGGTGAATCCCGCTGGTGAGCCGGGCGAGACGGTACTGGTTGACATCGCGCTGGGGTCCTCGACGGCCGAGGTGGCGGAGGTACTCGCCGATGCCGGCGTTGTCGGCAACGCGCGGCTGTTCCAGGAGTACGCCCGGCTCAAGAGCGGCAGCGTGCTCAACGCCGGCACCTATACGCTGCGCCAGAAAATGGCCCTCTGGGAAGCCCTGGCGGCGCTCAAGACCGAGCCGACGCCGATGGGGTACGTCAATCTCACGGTGCCCGAAGGTCTGCGCTTGACGGATATGGCCCAAGTAATCGCCAAGTCGTTGCCGCGATTCACCTCAGAGCAGATCCGGGCGGCCCTCGCCAGTGGCGACGTTGGATCCTCCTACCTCCCGAAGGGTCGTTCCCTTGAGGGGCTTTTGTTCCCTGACACCTACCAGGTGTCCGATGACTCGAGTGAGGTCACGGTCCTGCGCCAGATGGCCGCACAGTTCGAGGCGGTGGCGACGGAAATCCATCTGGACAAGCGAGCAGCCGCTATTGGTATGACCTCGTTCCAAATCGTCACCATCGCCTCCATGATCGAGGAGGAGGCCAAGGTGCCGGAGGAACGGGCCAAGATCGCCCGTGTCATCTTCAACCGGCTGGCGCAGGACATGCCGCTTGGTATTGATGCCACCACCCTGTACGGATTCGGTAAGGAGGGCAACACCTTGACCGTGGCCGAGCTGAACAGCGATTCGCCGTACAACACCCGCCGCGTTGCGGGGCTGCCGCCTGGGCCTATCTCGGCTCCGGGACGTGCCTCGTTGGAGGCTGCACTCAGCCCTGCGGCCGGGCCGTGGCTGTATTACGTGCTCAAGGACGGCGATGGACACCATGCGTTTACCGCTGACGCCGATGAATTCGATGAGCTCGTGGACGCCGCCGAAGCCAAAGGCCTGCTCGGATGAAAGAACTTCCGTCGAATTGGCGACCAGCGGGGTCTACCCGGGTGGCGGCGGTCATTGGTGAGCCGGTGACGCACTCGCTGTCCCCGGTGTTGCACAATGCCGGCTTCCAAGCGGCCGGGCTGGATTGGGTGTACGTCGCCCTCACGGTGGCCGCTGGCGGGGCACCGGCGGCGCTTGACGCCATGCGCACGTTTGGGCTGGCCGGCCTGTCCGTCACCATGCCCCACAAAGAGGCGGTGGCTCAGGCGCTGGCCGGGCACCTCAGCGGCGCCGCGCAGCGACTCGGAGCGGTGAACTGCGTGCGCCGCGACGGCGACGAGCTGATCGGTGAGAACACCGACGGACGCGGGTTTGTCGATGCGCTGCGACATGAGGCCGGGGTGGACCCGGCCGGGGCGTGCATCGCCGTTGTCGGCGCCGGGGGCGCCGGACGGGCGGTGACGGCAGCGCTGGCCGAATGTGGTGCCGCACGAATACTGGTGATCAACCGCAACCGGGCACGGGCCGAGCAGGCAGTGGCGCTCGCCGGTTCGGTGGGAGTGCTCGCCGAGGAGTCCGCGGTAGGCGAGGCGGACATCGTGGTCAATGCCACCTCGGTGGGCATGGGAGTGCGCCCGCCAGCTCCTGCAGTCATGCCGTTCGATCCGCGGTTGCTGCGAGCGGAGCAGGTCGTTGTCGATCTCGTCTACCAGCCCATACGAACCGGTTTGCTCGAGGCCGCCGCCGCCCAAGGCGCCCACATAGTCAATGGGGTGGGGATGCTGCTGCACCAAGCGGCGTATGCCTTCGAGCTGTGGACTGGGGTGGCGGCGCCGGTCGGGGCTATGCGCGTGGCCGTGCTCGGTCACCTCGCTCAGTGAGCGGGGTCGCCTCCCGCTGCCAGATGGGGATCTCGGTCTGACGGTCCGCCATGATCCTGTGCTCCGGCGAGGCGGGGGTCAATCCCACCCTGGCGTCACCTCGGTAGAGTGATACCCGCCGCCGCTGGTCATCCGCCATCGTGCAGCGGACCGCGGTGCCCGCGGACGGGAGGCCACAGTGTCCTTACATGGTTCGATCGAGACGTTCGCGGTCGCCGACGTACTGCGCCTGCTCGCGGCGACGTTCAAATCGGGGCGATTGCACGTCCAAGGTCCAACCAGGGCCGGCACCGTGTGGGTCCATAATGCCAGCATCGTCGGGATCGACCGCTCGTCGAGCCCCTACTTGGTTGAACCCGCCGAGGAGCTGTTTCAGCTTCTGCGTCTCGAACGAGGCTCGTTTCGCTTCGAGCTTGGCCAGCAGCCGGTCGAGCCGGTCGGTCCGGTTGATATCGAGGCCGTTCTGGTTGAGGCCGAAAGCATGCTGGCCGAGTGGCAAGACCTCGAGGCGCGGATACCGTCCGCCCAGTCCTGGGTCCAACTCCAGCCGGTGATCGATGCCACCGCGGTGACGCTGAGCCGTGAGGAGTGGCTGGCCGTCGTGGCGATCTCGGGTGGATGCAGCTTGGCCGGTGTCGGCGATGCGCTCGAAACCGGCGAGTTGCTCGCGGCGAGGATGGTGAGTCGGCTGATGGATTTGGGCCTCGTGGAGATCGGCGAGGCTCCGCTTGACTTGGTGCCGCCGGAGGAGCTCCGCTCCGCTGAGATCCCCGTTGCGGCTGAGGTGTCGACTTCGACTGCTGCGGTGGCGGGGCAATTTGGCCCGGCCGGTACGCCCCTGGAGGAGTACGTTCGGGCCGAAATCGAATCGGACTGGCTGGCGGTGGCGGTCATCCCGCCGGTATCCGCCGACGGGGATCTGTATTCCTATCCCGGACTGATCGACCCGGCGGCCCCGGCGTTGCCTTCCGCTCCGTTGGCTCCCGTCGGGTCCTGGGGTGCTCCCGCATCGCTGTTCACGAGCGGCCCTCCGCAACGACTGGCGCCCCCGCCACCCCCGCCACCAGCGGCGGGTTCTAGTCCCTCGTCCGATAGCACGGGGGTTTCGGCCGGTGGGGACAGCACCGTCGCGGCCGACGCAGATCTGGAACAACAGTTGCTCAACCTCAGCCCGCGGGCCCGGGAGGCAATCAAGCAGAGCGCCGGACTGCAGCCAGGCCTTCCCGGGCGCTGACCAGGTGCCTTGGCTGGTTCCGATGGCCGCACTGTTGGGCTGCATGGGCGGGCCTGGCTTGGCGTGGGGATCGCAGGTACTGCCTGTCCGAGGCCCGTGGCGGGAGGCGGTCCATTCAACGTCGATTCGGCGTGGGTGGCACTTGGACCACGTGGCTGGGGTGTGCAGCCTGCTGAACGGGGTGCTCTATGCGCTCGCCGTCCTGCGCTGGGGATGGTCGGTGACCACCATCTTCTACGCCGCTCTGTTCAGCGTCTTGGTCATGGTGGCGGTGATCGATACGCAGCATCGCCGTATTCCGGACCGCATTACCTTTCCTGCCATGGCGGTGGGTGCAGCGGTCGTGGTCGGTGCGACGTGCTGGACGGCGCCGGTTGATCGACTGGCGGCAGCGGCAGTTGCCGCATTGGTGTTGTGGGGCGGATTGGGAGTGGCCCATTTGGTGTCGCCCCGTGGCTTGGGCCGGGGCGATGTGAAACTCGGTGTCGTGCTCGGCATCGCCATTGGCTGGGAGGCAGCGAGCACCGCGGCGGCCTGGCGGGCGAGCTTTGCCGCCTTGTTGCTGGCGAGCCTGATCGGGACGGCCCTCGGCCTAGTGCTGTTGGTCTTGAAGCGGCGCAGCGAGCCGTACCCGTTCGGTCCGGCGCTGAGTGCCGGCGCCATTGCCATCATGCTGGGCTCTGGCTCGGCGATGTTTGGCTAACGCGTCCGTCGGGGTTCAGATCGTCCTTCGATGACGAGGCAGGTCCATGGCGTTCGGTACGCTGGGGGCGCATGCAAGCTGACCGCCGCGACGCTCCGCTCGTGCTCATCGGTCTGATGGGCGCGGGCAAATCCACCGTCGGACCTCTTGTGGCGCGCCGGGTTGGTCGGCCATTCGTCGATGCTGACCATGCCATCGAGCTCGCGGGCGGGCGACCAATCCCGCAGATCTTCGCCGAGGATGGTGAAGCGGCGTTCCGCCGCTTGGAGAGCGAGGTGCTCGAGTCGCTCTTGGGCCGAGCCGATCGGCCGGTCATCGGTGCCGGGGGAGGGGTGGTCCTCGCCGCGGTGAACCGCGAGCTTCTACGCCGCTCGGGCGTGACGGTGCTATGGCTCCGCGCCGATGCCGAGACGCTCGCCCGCCGGGTGGGCGAAGGCGAGGGACGTCCGCTGCTCGCTGGCGGTGCCCGCGCCGCGTTGCAGCGCTTGGCGCTGGAACGGGACCCGTTCTACGCCGAGGTGGCAACCGAGCAGGTGTCGGCGGAGGCGCTACCGGAACAGGTGGCGGAAGAGATTGTTCGGCGTCTGCGTGGCCCCGGGGCGGACCAACGTTTCACCGCCCGGGTGGAACTAGGCGAGCGCAGCTATCCAGTCGTAGTAGGTGCCGGAGCCCTCGGGGCCGTCGGTGCACTGTTGCCGGCGGGGACAGGCAAGGTCGCGGTGGTGACCCAGGCCGCCATCGGTATCAGGGTGGACGTGCCGGTTGAGCAGCGCACGTTCCTGCTCGGCGAGGGCGAACCAGCCAAGACCATGGCTTCGGTGGAACAGTTGTGCCGGCAGTGGTCGCAGTGGGGACTTTCCCGGGCCGACGCCGTCGTCGCGGTGGGCGGTGGTGTCGTGACCGATGTGGCGGGCTTTGCTGCGGCCGCCTACCACCGCGGTATTGCGGTGCTGCACGTTCCGACCACGCTATTGGGCCAGATCGACGCCGCGATTGGGGGCAAGACGGGGGTGAACCTGCCCGAGGGCAAGAACCTCGTCGGGGCGTTCTGGCAGCCGTGCGCGGTGGTGTGTGACACCGACACCCTGATCGGCTTACCGGCTCGGGAGTACCGGGCGGGGATGGGCGAGTTGGCGAAGTACCATTTTCTCGGCGGTGGTTCCCTGGACACGGTGGCGTTGCCCGAGCGGGTTTACCACGCGGTGCGGATCAAGGCCGAGGTGGTGTCCGCCGACGAGCGTGAGGGTCAGCGTCGGGCCATTCTGAACTACGGGCACACGCTCGCCCACGCGCTGGAGATCGCCGGTACGTTCGACTTGCGCCACGGCGAGGCGGTGGCCGTCGGGCTGGCCTTCGCCGCGCATCTGGCTCACCGGCTCGGACGAATCGGGCCCGCCCGGGTCGAGGAGCACTACCGCGTCTTGCGGGCCTACGGACTGGACTCTCGGTTGCCCGCCGGGGTGGACCCCAACCAACTGCTCGACCTCATGGGGCGAGACAAAAAGGCGCTGCGGGGGCTGACCTTCGTGCTCGAGCACGTCGTGGCCGACGGGGCGCATGATGTAGCTGTCGTGGAAGGCGTTGATCCCGACGAGGTACGAGCGGCACTGATGCTGATGATGGAACGGAGCGTGTTGTGAGCCTGGTGGTGTTGCTGTCCGGCCCTAATCTCAACCTGCTCGGCACGCGGGAACCAGCGGTCTATGGCACCGCCACCCTCGCCGACCATGTCGCAACCTTGCGCCAGGTCCTCGACCCCGCAGGCATTGAGCTCGAGCACATCCAGTCCAACCATGAAGCTGTGGTGGTCGAGGCCGTGCATCGCGCCCGTGATCGGGCCGACGCCATTGTGATCAACCCTGGGGCCTTCACCCACTATTCATGGGCTCTGCACGATGCGCTGGCGGCCTTCGAGGGCCCCATCGTGGAACTGCACCTTTCCAACCCGCAACGGCGCGAGTCCTGGCGGCACACGTCGGTCGTGGCCCCGGTGGCGACGGCGATGATCTGCGGATTTGGCGGCGCCGGCTATCGATTGGCCGCACTGGCGATTGTTGACTTGCTCGGTGCCCGCTCGTGACCGGGGACAGCCTCGCCCCGCCAGTGATGGACCTCGCCGCTCGGCTGCGGTCGATGCGGGTGGCCCTCGGTGCTCATGACCTTGACGCCTTTGTCGTCACGAACCTGCTCAACGTCCGCTACCTGAGTGGGTTCACCGGCTCGAACGCCGTCCTGGTACTTACCGCCGAGGCGGCAGTGCTGGTCACCGACGGTCGTTATCGGGAGCAGGCGGCGGCCGAACTCGAGCACGCCCATATGGCGGAACACATCACGCTGAGGGTCAACAGCAGCGATCTCGACACGGCGGTGGCAGAGGCCGTGGCGGGTCAGAGGCGCATCGGCCTCGAGGCGGCCACCATCACATGGGCGGCACAGCAGCGTTACGCGGCGCGGTTCAACGAAGCTGAGTTGGTGCCGTTGACCAACGTGGTCGAACTGCTGCGGTCGGTGAAAGACGCCGGTGAGATCGACCGGATCGAACGCGCCTCGGAGATCGCCGATGCGGCGCTCACGCAGAGCATCGGTCGGCTGCACGGCCGTCCGACCGAACGCGACTTCGCCCTCACGTTGGAGACGGCCATGCGGCGTATGGGCGCCGACGGGCCATCGTTTGACACCATCGTGGCGAGCGGACCGAACGGGGCGCGGCCCCATGCTCGGCCCTCGAGCCGCCGCATCGAACGCGGCGACCTCGTGGTGCTCGATTTCGGGGCACTGCTGGACGGCTACCACTCCGACATGACCCGCACGGTCTGCATCGGCCCGCCATCTCCGCAGCAGCGTCGGCTCTTCGACGTGGTGCTCGTGGCCCAACAGACCGCTCGCGACGCGGTTCGGGCGGGGGTTGTGACCAAGGACATCGACGCGCAGGCCCGGGCGGTAATCGCCGAGGCGGGTTGGGCGGAGCAATTCGACCACGGCACCGGCCACGGCATCGGGCTAGCCGTGCACGAGTACCCGATTCTGTCGCGCTCCACCGCGGTAGTGCTGGTGCAGGACAATGTGGTGACCGTCGAGCCGGGCGTGTACCTCTCCGGCCTCGGCGGAGTGCGGGTGGAGGACACGGTTGTCGTCAGCGAGAGCGGATGCCGTAGCCTCACCCTCTTTCCAAAAGCGCTCGAAGTCTGATCGGTACGCAGCGTGGGGGCATCCCTGCCCCAACCAGCGGCCGCCCGAGGAAGGACGAGGACCACCATGGCGATGATCTCAACCAGCGACCTGCGCAACGGGATGACGTTGAACCTCGATGAAGGCCTCTACAACGTCGTCGAGTTTCAGCACGTCAAGCCGGGCAAGGGCGGTGCATTTGTGCGGACCACCCTGAAGAACATTCGGACCGGCCAGGTCGTCGATCGCACCTACCGAGCCGGCGAACGTTTCGACCGGGCAGTGTTGAACAAGCGTGAAATGCAGTTTCTCTACCGCGACGGGGAGGACTACGTGTTCATGGACAACAGCAGCTACGACCAGATGAATGTTGGTCCCGGCGCTCTCGGCGAAGCCGCGAATTATGTGGTCGAGGGATCCACGGCGATTCTGGTGATGTTCGAGGACGAGATCACCGGGGTCGAGTTGCCTGCTGCGGTCGAGTTGAACATCGCCGTAACCGAGCCGGGCGTACAGGGCGATCGGGTGTCGGGAGCCCGCAAGCCCGCGACCCTCGAAACCGGCCTGGTCATTGCGGTGCCGTTGTTCGTCAACCCGGGTGACCGGGTGAAGGTTGATACCCGTAGCGGGGAGTACCTCACCCGCGCATGAGTGCTACCGCCGGAGGACGTCGCGCTGCTCGTGAGCGGGCGCTGGGGCTGCTGTACGAGGCCGCCACCAAGGACCTCGGCATCGATGAGGTGCTCGCGTCGCTGCCGGTGCCAGCGGATCCCTTCGCCGTCGAAGTGGTCAGAGGGGTTGAAGCGCACCGCGAGCAGATCGATGCGCTAATCGGTCGCTTCGCCCGTGGGTGGCGGCTCGAGCGTATGCCGCTGCTCGACCTGACGGTGTTGCGCATGGCCGCGTTCGAGTTGACCGAACGATCTGACGTGCCGACAGCCGCGGTGATCTCGGAGGCGGTGGAGTTGGCGAAGCGCTTCTCCACGGACAATTCGGGGCGCTTCGTGAATGGGGTACTGGCGTCGATCTCCGCCGAGGTTCGCCCGGGCCGCGATCCGTCGGCGCATTGATCAGCGCGGTGCAGTGCGGCTTCACCCGGGCACGGCGAACTGCTAAGCTCAACGCCTGACCGTGAAGCGGGTCCCGTGAGGCCCGAACGGACAGGAGCATCATGGCTGGCGCGCCAGAACACCCACCTCGTAATCCTACGCCCCCTGACCGGGGCCTTTTTTCTGCCCGAACCCGGGTGATGGAGGCCGGCGATGTCGCTCGGGCCTTGCGTCGTATGGCCCATGAGATTGCCGAGAGGAACCACGGCCTAGAAGGGGTGGTGCTCGTCGGCCTGGTGACCGGCGGGGTGCTCCTGGCCGAACAACTGGCGCTCGTGTTGAGCGAGTTCGAGCCGTCCCCACCTCCGGTAGGCCGCCTCGACGTGTCGTTCTATCGGGACGATATCTCGCTGCGTCGGGTGCTACCCCACGCCGTGACGGAGATTCCGGGCGACCTCACCGACCGGGTGGTGGTACTGGTCGACGACGTGCTTTTCACCGGTCGGACCGTGCGGGCCGCGCTCGACGCCCTCAACGACCACGGCCGTCCCCGCGCCGTTCAGTTGGCGGTATTGGTCGACCGTGGCCACCGGGAGTTGCCCATCCGGCCCGACTACGTGGGCAAGAACCTGCCGACGCGTCGTGATGAGGACGTGAAGGTCGGCTTGGATGGGGTGGAGATCCTCCGCCAATTCTCGGCCAACGATGCGGCAGATCCGGGTTCTTCCGAGTCGGGTGCCTCATGAAACATCTACTCGGCATCGCCGGGATGAGCCGCGAGTCGCTTGATGAGTTGCTAGTTCTCACCGACTCGTTCGCCGAGATCAACGCTCGGGCCATCCCCAAGGTTCCCGCCCTGCGGGGTAAGACCGTCGCGACGCTTTTCTTCGAGGACTCCACCCGAACTCGCCTCAGCTTCGAGACCGCGGCCAAGCGCCTTTCGGCTGACACGTTGAGCTTCTCGGTCAGTTCGTCCTCGGTGAAGAAGGGCGAGAGCCTGCGCGACACCGCACTGACCCTCGAAGCCATGCGAATCGACGCGGTGGTCGTGCGCCACGGAAGTTCAGGAGCGCCGTGGCAGCTAGCCCGCTGGCTGGATTGCTCGGTACTCAACGCGGGGGACGGTTGGCACGAGCATCCCACCCAAGCCCTGCTCGACGCCTTCACCCTGCGCCAGCGATTTGGCTCCCTCGACGGACTCCGCGTCGCCATCGTCGGCGATATCAAACACTCGCGGGTGGCCCGTTCAAACGTCTGGGCCTTCACCGCGCTCGGGGCGGAGGTGGTGCTGGTCGCACCGCGGACCTTGCTGCCACCGAGCCTGGAGGGTTGGCCGGTGCAGATGAGCGAGGACCTCGATGCCGTGCTTCCCACCGTGGACGTGGTTTACCTGTTGCGGATGCAACTCGAACGGCAGAACGAGGCGTTGGTGCCGACCCTGCGCGAATACACGGCGCGTTTCGGTCTCACCGTGGACCGGGCGGCGCGCTTGGCCGATCGGGCGGTGGTGCTTCATCCCGGTCCAATGAATCGAGGAGTGGAAATCGCCCCCGAGGTGGCCGACCTTGAACGGTGCCTGGTGTTGGACCAGGTGGCCAACGGGGTCTCGGTACGCATGGCGGTGCTCTTCAAGTTGCTGGCCGGAGCCGATGGCTCCACCGCCTCGGAGGAACTCGATCGTGCCGGCAATGGCTGAAACACCGCACTACCCGGGTGAGTTCGTGCTTCGGGGGGCCGAAGTGCTCGATCGCTCCGGTCGTCGCCGGGCCGATGTGGTGGTTCGTGACGGGCTGATAGCCGCAGTGGGCGACGCTCTGAGCGCGCCGTTGGTGCTCGACGCCGGCGGCTGCATCATCACCCCTGGCCTGGTCGACCTCAATGCTGGCGTCGGTCAGCCCGGTTTCGAGGAGACCGAGAGCGTGCACAGTGCGGCGAGGGCTGCGGCCTTGGGCGGGTTCACCACCATCGTTGCCCGGGCGGACACCAATCCCGTCATCGATTGTGCCGCGATGGTCAAAGAGATCGTGGCGCTAGGCGCCGATGCGGCCTGCCGGGTGCTGCCCGCAGCAACGGTCACTGTTGGGGCCAAGGGCGAGCGACTTTCTCCGTTGGCGGAACTGGCCGCGCTCGGCGTGCGGTTCTTCGCCGATGACGGCCGCGGTATTCCCGACGCGCGCTTGTTGCGCCGGGCTTTGGAGTATGGCGCCGCTTTGGGCGTGGTGATCGTGCAGTTCGCCGAGGAGCCCTCGCTGGCGGCGGGTGGGGAGATGCACGAGGGCATGTGGTCCTCGCTGCTGGGCATTGCGGGGATCCCCTCCGAGGCTGAGGAGGTGGTCGTCATGCGCGACCTCGCTCTCGCCCGTCTGACGGGTGGACATCTGCACTTTCGGACGTTGAGCACGGCGGCCTCGTGGGCCATGGTGGCCGGTGCCCGTCGGCGTGGGCTGCAGGTCAGTGCCGAGGCCGCGTTGCACCATCTGCTGCTGTCGGATTCGGCCTGCGCCGAGTTCGATCCCGCGACCAAGTTTCGGCCCCCTTTGCGGCCCGAGGATGATTGTCGGGCGCTCCAGGCCGCGCTCGCGGCCGGAGAGATCGATTGCCTGGTCAGCGATCACACCCCCCACTCGGTACAGGACAAGGAAGTCCCTTTTGGTGAGGCAGCCGTCGGTGCGTCTGGCCTGGAGTGGTTGGTGGCGCTGGCGTTGAGCGAGTTGACCTTGGTCGATGCCCGCGACGGAGGTGATCGAGCTGCCATACCAGTAGGTCTGGCCGAGCTGATAGGGGCTCTGTCCTGGAAGCCAGCGGCGCTGATCGACCCGGCCCACCGGGGCCTGATCGAGCGAGGCGCGGTGGCCGACCTCACCGTGATCGATCCCACCGCAACGTGGGTCCTCGACCCGAGGCTCGGCGCCAGCCGCAGTCGTAGCACCCCCTTTGCCGGCCGCGCCTTGCGGGGCAGGGTGCGTCACACCATTGTGCGCGGCGTGCCAGTCGTCATCGACGCCGTCGCCGAGCGCTGAGGAGAGCGCACGATGCATCAATCATCGACCGCGCCGCAGGACGGCTCGACTTCCATCGGGTCAGGACATGGCGTTGCCGCGCATTTGCTGCTCGCCGACGGCACCCTTTTCCACGGTGAGGCCGCGGGCTGGACGTCCCCGGCGGGCATCGCGGTGGGCGAGGTGGTGTTCAACACCGTGCTCAGCGGCTATCAGGAGGTGATGTCCGACCCTTCCTACGCCGGCCAGATCATCACCTTTACCCATCCTCATATCGGCAACTACGGCACCAACGACGCCGACATGGAGTCCGATCGCCCGTATTGCCGGGGCATCATCGTGCGCGACCTTGCCCGCCGGGCGTCGAACTGGCGATCCGAGCTTTCCTTGGCCGCATGGCTCGAGTCGCACCGAATTCCCGTCATCAGCGGAGTCGACACCCGACGCCTCACCCGGGTGTTGCGCGACCGTGGTGCCATGCCCGCAGCGTTCGGAACCGCGCCACCGCAACAGTTGCTGGAGGCGGCCCGAGCGGCGGCAGGGACGGACGGGCTGGACCTCGTCCGCGAGGTCACGTGCGCCCAGGCCTATCACCGTCAAGGCGACAGTCGGCGCCGCGTGGTGGCCTACGACTTTGGGATCAAGACATCAATCATCGATCAGTTGGCGGAGATCGCCGACGTCGAGATCGTCCCCGCCACGACGTCGGCTGGAGAGGTGCTCGCTCGCCGACCGGACGGCGTATTCCTCTCCAATGGGCCGGGCGATCCTGCCGCACTGGGCTATGCCGTCGCCGCAGTTCACGAGCTGCTCGGCCAGGTGCCGATCTTCGGCATTTGCCTCGGTCACCAGTTGCTTGGTCAGGCCCTCGGCGGCAGCACGTTCAAGCTTCGCTTCGGCCATCACGGCGGCAACCACCCCATACGTCGGATTGCGACGGGTGGCATTGAGATTGCCTCGCACAACCACAACTACGCCATCGATCCTGCGAGTCTGGCGGAAGGAGTGGAGATCACCCACGTGAACCTCAACGACGGCACCGTGGCCGGGTTGCGTCAAGCTGACCGCTGGTGTTTCAGCGTGCAGTACCACCCCGAGGCCGGGCCAGGACCGCATGACCCGCGGTATCTCTTCACCGAGTTCGCCGCCCTCATCGATGCATGGAAGGAAGCTCGTGCCGCGTCGTGAGGATCTCAGCTCCATTCTGGTGATCGGTTCGGGTCCCATCGTGATTGGTCAGGCCTGCGAGTTCGACTACTCGGGCACCCAGGCCTGTCGTGTGCTGCGGGCGGAGGGCTACCGGGTGATTCTGGCCAACTCCAATCCGGCGACGATCATGACCGACCCGGAGTTCGCCGATGCCACCTACATCGAGCCGCTGGACGCGGAGGTGATCGAACGGATCATTGCCCGGGAGCGACCCGACGCGCTGCTGGCGACCCTGGGTGGCCAGACCGGGCTGAACCTGGCGATGGAGCTGGTGGAACGCGGCACCCTGGACCGGTACGGCGTCGAGCTGATCGGGGCTACCGCCGAGGCCATTGCGACCGCGGAGGATCGCGGCCGGTTCAAGCAGGCCATGATCGAGATCGGCCTGAGGGTGCCCGCGTCGGGCACGGCGCACACCCTGGCCCAGGCCGAAGCTGTCATCGCCGAGATCGGCTTGCCGGCCATCATCCGGCCGGCCTACATCCTGGGGGGCAAGGGCACCGGTATTGCGGCTACGGCGGAGGAGTTCACTCTGCTGGCCGATCGCGGCCTGCAGGCCAGCCCCATTTCGGAGATCCTCATCGAGAAGTCGATCGCCGGATGGAAGGAGTTCGAACTTGAAGTGATGCGAGACCGCAAGGACAACTGCGTGATCGTGTGTTCGATCGAGAACGTGGACCCGATGGGCGTGCACACCGGCGATTCGATCACCGTTGCTCCCGCACAGACCCTCACCGACCGTGAATACCAGGACATGCGTGACGCCGCTTTCGCCTGCATCCGGCGGGTCGGGGTGGAGACCGGTGGGTCGAATGTGCAGTTCGCCCTCAACCCCGAGACCGGTGAGATGGTCGTCATTGAGATGAACCCGCGGGTCAGTCGTTCCTCGGCCTTGGCGTCAAAGGCGACCGGCTTCCCCATCGCCAAGATCGCGGCCCGGCTGGCGGTGGGTTACACCCTCGATGAGATCACCAATGACATAACGCTCAAGACTCCGGCGAGCTTCGAGCCGGTCATCGACTACGTCGTGACCAAGGTGCCGCGTTGGGCGTTCGAGAAGTTCCCCAATGTCAGCCCAGTGCTCGGAACCCAGATGCAGTCCGTCGGCGAGGTCATGGCCATCGGACGGACCTTCACCGAGAGCTTGCAGAAGGCCATGCGATCGTTGGAGCAAGGCCGGAGCGGGCTCAACGCCGACGAGGGCGAGCTGCCCGTTGATGCCTTGTCCGACGAAGAAGTTCTGGCCCGCCTGGCGGTGGCCACGCCGGACCGACTTTTCGAGGTCGAATCGGCTCTTCGGCGCGGCATCCCGCTCGAGCGGGTGTACGGCGCCTGTCGTATCGACCCTTGGTTCCTCGATCAGATCTTGCAGATCAGCGAGGAGCGCGCCAGCCTCAGCGCCTTAGGCGGCCCGCAGGACCCCGCGCTCAGTGCCCGTCGCTGGAAGAAGGCCAAGCAGTTCGGCTTCTCCGACGCGCAGCTGGGATACCTCTGGTCGGCGACCGAGGATGCGGTCCGAGCCGCCCGGGTGGCGGCCGGGGTGTTGCCCACGTATAAGACGGTGGATACCTGTGCGGCCGAGTTCGTGGCCGAGACGCCCTACTACTACTCGACCTACGAGGACGAGGACGAGATCCCACGATCGCACAAACCCACGGTGATCATTCTCGGCTCCGGTCCTAATCGAATTGGCCAAGGCATCGAGTTCGACTACTGCTGCGTTCACGCCTGCTTCGCTTTGGCCGATGCGGGATTCGACACGGTGATGGTGAATTGCAACCCGGAGACGGTTTCCACCGACTACGACACCTCCGATCGGCTGTACTTCGAGCCCGTCACCTACGAGGACGTCATGAACGTCATCGAGGCCGAACAACGAACCGGTCGCTTAGTCGGCGTCATTGTCTCCCTCGGTGGGCAGACGCCGCTTAAGCTCGCCTCGCGGCTGCCGACCGAACTCATCCTCGGAACCTCGCCGGCGTCGATTGATCTCGCGGAGGACCGCGAGCGGTGGAACGCTCTGTGCGCCCGTTCGGAGATCCCCCAGCCTGCCGGTGGTACCGCGACCAACATCGACGCGGCCCGCCTCATCGCGGCCAGAGTGGGATTTCCGGTACTGGTGAGGCCCTCCTATGTGCTGGGCGGCCGGGCCATGCAGATCGTCTATGACGACGGCGGGTTGACCGCAGCGATGGCTGAACTGGCCCTGGCCGGATCGTTGGGGCGTGAAGGTGGGCTATCGGCCTCACGCCCGGTTCTGGTCGATCGATTCCTCGAGGATGCCATCGAAGTCGATGTCGATGCGCTGCGCGACGCCACCGGTGGATTCCATATCGGCGGCATCATGGAGCACGTGGAAGCGGCCGGGGTGCACTCGGGTGACTCGGCGTGTGTCCTGCCGCCGATGACGTTGTCGGCGGAGACCAAGATGGTCATTTCCGAGTACACCCATCGCCTCGCCGATGAACTCGGTGTCGTGGGACTCATCAACGTCCAGTATGCGGTGAAGTTGGGCCAGGTCTTCGTGATTGAGGCCAACCCCCGTGCGTCGCGCACCGTGCCCTTTGTGGCCAAGGCCACCGGCGTGCCTTTGGTAAAGGTCGCCGCCCGCCTGATGGCCGGAAGCGCAGCAGCGCCCGGCCCGGGCGAAACCCTCGATTCCCTGCGATCGCAGGGCCTGCTTCCGCCCGCGGTTGGGGCGGGCCACGTGGCGGTGAAGGAGGCAGTGCTTCCTTTCAATCGCTTCCCTGATGCCGATGCGGTGTTGGGTCCCGAGATGCGTTCAACCGGTGAGGTCATGGGTATCGACGCGTCCTTCGGGATGGCCTTTGCCAAAAGCCAGCTCGCGGCAGGCACCCGCCTGCCGTCACAGGGGACGGTGTTTCTGTCCCTGGCCGACCGCGACAAGGCGCAGGGCGTGGAAGCCGGGCGGCTCCTGCACGGTCTCGGCTTTGGGATTGTGGCCACGGTGGGTACCGCCGCCGCCCTTACGGCTGCTGGCGTTGCGGTGGAGAAGGTGGTGGCCAAACTGGGCAGCGAAGAGGGTGTCGACGCTCTCGAGCTCATGGCCAACGGGGAAATCTCCCTCGTGGTCAACTCGCCTCGTGGTCGTGGATCGCGGGCCGACGGGGAGCACATCCGTCGGGCGGCGGGCCAGTATCGGGTTCCGCTCGTAACCACCGGCGCGGCGGCTTTGGCCGCCGCCCGGGGCATGGTGGAGTGGGCCACGACAAACCTTGAGGTACGGACCTTGCAGGAATACCATCAGGCACGGCCCGGTCCTTCGGTCGGGGCGTTGTGATGAGGCGGTTGGCCTCCGCCTCGGTGGCGGCACTGCCGGTTCGGGTTGGCTCGGTGCAGCTGCGCCATCCGGTGATGACGGCGTCGGGTACGGCGGGGCATGGGGCGGAACTCGGTGCCTTCTTCCCGCTGTCGGACCTCGGAGCCATTGTGGTGAAGTCGCTCGCCGCAGACCCATGGGCCGGTAACCCCGCCCCTCGGGTCCACCCCACGAGCGGGGGCATGCTCAACAGCGTCGGGTTGCAGGGTCGAGGCGTGGCGGCCTGGCGCGACGAGGAGCTGCCCGGCCTTCAGGCCAGCGGAGCGGCCGTGGTGGCATCCATATGGGGCCGTACCGTCGAAGATTTCGCCCGTGCCGCGGCCTTGCTCGCCGACGTCGGTCCCGAAGTGGTGGCGGTCGAGGTGAACGTCTCGTGTCCCAACCTCGAGGACCGCAACCGCATATTCGCCCACGATCCGGAAATGACCGAAGCCGTGATGGCCGCTACCGATGGGTGTGGCCGCCCTCGTTGGGCAAAGCTGAGCCCCAACACCGATCGGATCGTGGAGGTTGCGCAGGCGGCGCAACGAGGCGGTGCAGAGGCCGTGACCTTGATCAACACCGTCGTGGGTATGGCCATTGATGTCGAGACCCGACGGCCGGTACTCGGCGCGCAGCGCGGTGGGCTGTCGGGCCGGGCGGTGCACCCGGTGGCGGTACGCGCCTGTTTCGACGTCCACCAAGCACTGCCAGATCTCGCCATCATCGGAGTCGGTGGGGTAGCGAGCGCCGTGGACGCCATCGAACTCGTGCTCGCCGGTGCCTGCGCGGTGCAGGTAGGAACGGCGTCATTCGCCGATCCCCGGGCCGCTCATCGGGTAGCCACCGCAGTGTCGAAATGGTGTCAGGAGCATGGCGTCGGGTCCGTGGCCGAGCTCGTCGGCGCGGCCCACCGACGTTCCAACTGAGCAACGAGTCGACGACCGCCTCCGAGCCGAAATCGGCTCTCTCGTTCGGCTATTGGGAGCCAGCATGGTCCGTTCTGGCCCCACTGAACAGGTAACATGGCAGCCATGCCAAATCCCCCCGCTCTCTCCGCCGAACAGCGCACTGCTGCGCTTGCCAAGGCCGCGGAGGCCCGTCGTGTCCGTGCCGAGCTCAAGGAGCGACTCAAAATGGGTTCGGTCAGCTTGGCCGAGGTTTTTGACAAAGCGGAGACCGACGACATCGTGGGCAAGCTCAAGGTGCTTGCCCTGTTGGAGTCCCTGCCTGGAGTCGGCAAGGTGAAAGCCCGGCGCAAAATGGATGAGATCGGCATTAGCGAGACCCGTCGAGTGCGCGGCTTGGGCGATCAGCAGCGCAAGTCGCTGTTGGCCGAGTTCAGCCCTGTCTCCTGAGGCGTCGCCGCTCATCGTCGTCATCTCCGGCCCCGGTGGGGTGGGAAAGGGGACCATCGTGTCGCGGCTGGTGTCGGTTGATGACCGGCTGTGGTTGAGCCGCTCATGGACCACCAGAGAACGTCGTGCTGGCGAAGGCGAGGACAGCTACGTCTTTGTCGACCAAGCCGCGTTCGATCGACGTGTCGCCGAGGGTGGTTTTCTCGAACACGCCGAGTTCCTCGGCAACCTTTATGGCACCCCACTGCCCGATCCGCCCGAAGGTCGTGATCTTGTTCTGGAGATCGACGTCCAGGGGGCGGCGCAGGTGGTCCGCCGCTTCCCCGCGGCGCTGATGATCTTCATCGCCGCTCCCTCCCGTAATGAGCAGGAATCCCGCTTACGCCATCGTGGCGATTCCGAGCCGATTATTCGTGCCCGGCTCGCGCAGGCCGAGGTCGAGACCCTCCGTTCCCGGGAACTAGGCGCGGTGGTGGTGATCAACGACGACCTCGAACGAGCCACGGGCGAAGTTCTCGCCCTCATCGACAAGGCCCGATCCCGGGCTCGAGGCTGATTATCGCCCCGAGGCGCGCCGATGGGACGTGGCTGCACTGGTATACTGGATTGCCCGTCTCGCTGACCGTTGGTCGCGAGCCCCTATCGGGGCCCTTCCCCGGTCACCCCTGCATCGGAGTTTGCCTTGGCCGAGCGCCACGACACCATGATGAACCCGCCGATCGAGCATTTGCTCAGCTTGACGCGGTCCAAGTTTCGCCTCGTCACCGTGGCGTCGAAGCGGGCGCGTGAGATCAACGCCTACTTCGGTCAACTCGGCGATGGGCTTGGAGCATTGGTGCCACCGCAGGTGACATCATTGGCCCGCAAGCCGCTGTCCATTGCCTTCGAGGAGATCGACGCGGGCAAGATCGTGGTCGTCGAACGCGAGCCAGCGACAGACGATGAAGTCGCGAACGACGACACCGACGACACCGCGAACTGATCTCGGGGCCCACGGGTAGCTGCATGTCCATCCTGAGTGGTCGGCGGATCGTCCTTGGGGTTAGCGGGGGGATCGCCGCCTACAAGGCGGTGGAGGTATGCCGTCGGCTGGTCGATGCGGGCGCGCATGTCTCCCCAGTTTTGACCGAGGCATCTCGTCATTTCGTCGGTGAGACCACCTTTTCCGCCTTGGCCTCCGAGCCAGTGCAGACCAGCTTGTGGGACGAGACGAGTCCTATCCCGCACACCAAGCTCGGCCAGGGTGCCGACCTCGTCGTGGTGTGTCCGGCGACCGCAAGGTTGCTCGGGACCTACGCCGCGGGCATCGCCAATGACCTGCTGACGGCCACGCTGCTGGCCACGCGGGCCCCGGTGCTGGTCTGTCCGGCCATGCACACCGAAATGTGGGAGCACCCGGCGGTGCAGGACAACCTCGCCCTGCTCCTTTCCCGGGGGGTGCATGTCGTTGCGCCGGAGGAAGGCCGCCTGGCCGGCGGGGACATCGGTGCAGGGCGCTTGGCCGATCCCGCGGTGATCATCGAGGCCATCGAGCGGATGTTCGTGCCACCGGATCTACAGGGCTGGAAGGTGGTCGTGAGCTCCGGCGGAACCCGCGAAGCCATTGATCCCGTGCGCTTCATCGGCAATCGCAGCTCGGGCAAGCAGGGACACGCCATAGCGGCGGAGGCCGATCGACGCGGGGCAAAGGTCACCTTGGTCACAACGGTTGATCGGCCTATAAATCAATCCATCATTCAAGTACGGGTGGAATCGGCAGAGCAGATGCGCCAGGCGATGATGGCGGCGGCGGCCGATGCCGATCTCGTGGTGATGGCGGCTGCGGTAGCGGACTTCCGTCCGGTTGCCCCCGCGGCGGACAAGATCAAGAAGGATCGGGGCGTGCCCCAGGTCATTCTCGAACCGACACCGGACATTCTCGCAGCCTTGGGAGTTGTCAAACCCGCGGGGCAGATCTTGGTCGGCTTCGCGGCGGAGACGTCCGATCTGCGAGAAAATGCTCTGGGTAAGCTGACCCGTAAGGGTGCCGATGTGATTGTGGCCAACGATGTGTCGGCGCCGCTGGTGGGCTTCGAGCACGACACCAACCAAGTGATCATTCTGGTACGTCGCGCCGAGGCGGATGAGGTTGACATCATCGACGTCCCCCTCGACGACAAGCGCCGCATTGCCGCGGTCGTACTCGACGTGGCGGCATCGCTACGCCCTACAGACGGCGTCGCGAGGAGCAACTGACCCATGTCCTGGCACAACATTGGCGAAGATAGAACACGGAAGCGGCGGTACCCCCGCCAACTAACTTGGGGGCGGCGTCGCCCCACAGCACTCTGGAGGAGCGCGTGACGACCTGGACCTTTACTTCGGAGTCAGTGACGGAGGGCCATCCCGACAAGATGGCCGACCAAGTGTCCGATGCGGTGCTCGATGCCTTGCTGGAGCAGGACCCCTTGAGTCGGGTCGCGTGCGAGACCTTTCTGACGACCGGTCTGTGCATCGTCGGCGGGGAGATCACCACCGAGGCGTACGTGGACATCCCCTCGATCGTGCGCAAGACGATTTGTGACATCGGCTACGACAAAGGTACGTACGGCTTCGACGGGCACACCTGCGGCGTGATGGTTGCCCTTGACGAGCAGTCGCCCGATATTGCCCGCGGTGTGGATGCCTCCGAGGAGGTGCGTGGTGGCACGGCGGGGGAGGAGACCGACCTTGACAAGCAGGGTGCTGGCGACCAAGGGATGATGTTTGGTTACGCCTGCGACGAGACCGACATGCTGATGCCGCTGCCCATTCACGTGGCCCATCGACTGGCCGAGCGGCTGTCCGAGGTGCGCAAGTCCGGTGAAATCCCGTACCTGCGGCCCGACGGCAAGACCCAGGTCACCTTCGAATACCGCGACGGTGAGCCGGTCCGGCTGACGACGGTGGTCGTGTCCACTCAGCACGCTGATGGCATTGACCGCGACACCATGATCCGCCCCGATCTCATCGAGCAGGTGATCCGACCGACCATCCCGGAGCGCTACCAAGACGACGACTACACCGTGTACGTCAACCCGACGGGCCGGTTCGTAATCGGCGGCCCCGTGGGCGACGCCGGCCTTACCGGTCGCAAGATCATCGTGGACACCTATGGCGGTTACGCCCGCCACGGCGGTGGGGCGTTCTCCGGTAAGGATCCCTCCAAGGTCGACCGGTCTGCGGCCTACGCGGCCCGCTGGGTGGCGAAGAACGTCGTGGCTGCGGGCATCGCTCGGCGCTGCGAGATCCAGGTGGCCTATGCCATCGGGGTTGCCCGGCCTCTGTCGGTGCTGGTGGAGACCTTCGGTACGGCGATTGTCGATGCCGACCGGATCTCCGACGTCGTGCAGCAGGTGTTCGACCTCCGACCGGCGGCGATCCTGCGTGACCTTGACCTGCGGCGGCCGATTTACAAACAGACCGCGGCCTACGGACACTTCGGGCGTGAGGGCGATTTCCCCTGGGAGCAGACCAATCGGGTGAACGAGCTGCGCTCGGCACTCGGTCTGTGAGCTGAGTCTCCTCCCGAGCCCACCCGGACCGCCGGTGTCCGCAGCAGACGAGCCCAGCCGCGCTGAGCAGGACCCCGACCTTGTGGTCGGGGTCCTTGCCGATGTGCCCGCGATCGATCGTCTGCTCGATTATTCCGTTCCGGCTCGATTCGCGGACCGTATCGCGATCGGCAGCGTGGTCCGGGTGCCGTTACAGGGGCGCCGGGTGCGGGGCTGGGTACTTGAAATACGCCGCGGCGCGCCGGCCGGTCTGACCTTGCGCGAGATCACCAAAGTGTCGGGCATCGGGCCCGATGCGGAGATGTTGGATCTGGCCCGTTGGGCGGCACATCGGTGGTCGGGGCGACTGCTGAGCTTCGTACGTGCTGGTACCCCCGAGCGTACGGTGAGCACCTTGGCGGTGCCCGCCCGCCGCGAAGCAGTACGCGTCGACCGGTCCGCAGGCGCAGCCACAACCGCACCCGCCGTGCCATTCGCGCAGGAAGCGCTGAGCCTTGGTCGCCAGGCCTTGAACGATGGCGGACCGGGTGGGGTGACGGTGCTGCGCTGGCCACCGGGGATAGCGCGGCTCGGATTTGCCCGGGCGGCATTGCAGGACGGACCGGCGCTGTTGCTCACCCCCTCCCAGCATGAGGCAGACGGGCTCGCCCGGGCCTTGCGGGCCGAGGGGCATTGGATTGCGAGACACCCCAATGATTGGGCGGCCGGTGCTGCTGGGGCCACGGTAATCGGCTGTCGGGCTGCGGCGTGGGCCCCCGTGGGGGGTTTGCGCAGCGTGGTGGTATTCGACGAGCACGATGCGCGCTATCAGGATGAACGAGCCCCCACGTGGAACGCTCGCGACGTCGCGGTGCAACGCGCTCGCCGGGCGGGTGTGCCCTGCGTTCTCGTCTCGCCGATTCCTAGCCTGGAGGCACTGCGCGCCGCGCCCCTGCTCAGCGCGTCGCGATCGACCGAACGTTCCGGTTGGCCTGCGGTCACCGTGGTGGATCGCCGCGAGCTCGATCCCCGGGAGGGGCTCTATTCGAGCGAGGTGGTCGAGGCCCTGCGCGGCGATGGTCCCGTGGTGGTGGTCCACAATCGCACCGGGCGGGCCAAGCTGCTGGCCTGTACCCGTTGCGGCGAACTGTGCCGGTGTGAGGAGTGCGGAGCCGCCATGCACAGCTTGGTTCTGCCTGATGGGCGCACCCGGCGACTGCGCTGCGCGGCGTCAGGTCACGAACGGCCCGAGGTGTGCAGCGGCTGTGGTGCCACCCGTCTGGCGGTGCTTCGCCCCGGAGTAGGACGGGTGCGAGATGACGTCGAGGCCCTCGTGTCCGAGCCGGTGTTCGAGGTCACCGCAGCCGGGACCTCAGGCCCATCGCTCGGTGCGGGCGAGGCCGGGACGGGGGCGGATCAAAGTCCCCGAGTGTGGGTGGGTACCGAGGCGGTGCTGCATCGGGTGCGACGTGCCGCCGTGGTGGTGTTCCTCGACCTCGACCAGGATCTGTTCGCGCCCCGATACCGTGGCACGGAGCAGACCCTGGCCATGCTGGCTCTGGCGGCTCGGATGCTCGGTGGCCGTCGCGGGGCGGGGCGCATGGTGCTGCAGACTCGCAACCCCGATCACGAGGTGATTCAGGCCGTCCTGCACGGCGACCCAACCCGCTGGAGCGCGGCGGAAGCGGTACGCCGGGAGGCGCTGAAACTTCCGCCCTACGCCGCGCTGGCCCTGCTCGAGGGCCCCGGTGCCGCCAGCTTTGCGTCGGGCCTTTCGACCCGGCCCGAAATCACGGTGTTGGGTCCCACTGACGGTCGCTATCTGGTTCGCGCCGCCGACCAAGAAGCGCTGGCCGACGGGCTCGCGGCGCGGGCACGTCCGCTGGAGCGCCTCCGGATAGCGGTGGACCCCCGCGGCGCCTGATCGGCCTGGCGTCAGCGGAACCGTCGGGCGAGGAAAGGCCAACTCGGAGCGGCCAACCTCCAGAAAAGCATAGGAGCAACCCGGCCAGCGTGGGCCACACTGGCCGACATGGCGGGGGCAACGGGCTGGATGGTCCTACGGCTGCGTGACGGTGACGCGTCGGGCAACTTGGTGTTGCGACGGGTTCGAGACGACGCGCTGGTTCGCGATCTGGCCCGCTCGTTGAGCGGTGGCGAGGGTGACGCCTTGGTGGTGGATGGCCGCCCAACCCGGCCCACAGACCGCATCGATGAGGTAGGCCTGTGCCAAGGCAGCACCGTTCGGCGCGTGTTGGCCGGTGAGGGTCCAACCGACGCGATGGCCGTCTGCGGTGTTGGGTCTGGCGCGATGCTCCGTCTGGTCAGCGGTAGCGGTCTTGATTGCGGTCGGTGCCTTGAGATGTCCCCCGGTATCTACCTGCTCGGCACCTCGGCCGCGTGCGATCTGGTGCTGCACGATTGTGGTGTCGAGCCACTGCACGCTTCGCTGGAGGTCGGCGCCACGGGTGAGGTTGTCGTGAGCTGGCTGCACGGTGCCGGCGATCCAGCGGGTCACCGTCTCCTGGCGGGCGAAGTCCTACGGATCGGTCGCACCGAATGGTGTTTGGAGGCGATTCAGCGCGATTCGGTCCGGAGTCGGGTCGATCCGCGATCCGATCGTGGTCCTCGGGCCACGATGGTGCTGAATCGGCCTCCCCGAACACGTTCGCCAGTTAGGGCCGAGCGGGTGGTGTTGCCGCTCGCACCGGCCGCCGCTCATGCCACGCCGTTCGCGGTGGCCAGCGTGGTGCTGCCGTTGGTGATCTCCGCCGCGCTGGTGGTGATCAGCGGAAATTGGGCCTTCGCCATGCTCACGGCGCTGTCGCCTCTCTTGGCCGCGACGACGTGGTGGACGTCGCGACGTTCAGCCCGCAGGGTCAGCCGGGGCGAACGTCGTCGATTCGCCACGGAACTGGACCGTTTCTCCGCCGCGTTGGACAGGGCACGGGCCAGTCACGACGCGGAGCTGGCCCAGCGCAGTGTCGGCCTGGCCGAACTGGTGCGCCGGGTGCAGCGTGTGTCGCCGACGTTGTGGGAGCGTCGGCTCGATCATCCCGATGCCGCTCGGGTCCTGCTGGGCGGAGCCCTCCAACCATGGCATGCGCCCGCGGTGATTGATGGCTGGACGGATTCGCGTTGCGTTGACCCGGCGCTGCTCGCCCGCGTGGAGGCGGCGGGGGATATGGCATTCGGACCGGTGGAAGTCGACCTGCTCCGCCATTCGGTGCTGGGCATCGTCGGCGATCGCGAGGCGGCCTGCGCGGTGGCCCGCAGCGTGCTGGTGCAGCTTGCGGTGCATCACGGTCCGGCCGACTTCGCTTTGTTGGTGGTGGCCGCATGCACCGTGCAGTGGTCGTGGACGGATTGGTTGCCACACGCTCAAAGCATTGCGGGGTCGGGCACTTCGGAGGTGGAAGCCGTCCTGGCCCACGCCCGTAGGGGGTCGATCTCCGGGAGCGCCCCGGGGTTCGGGGGCCGAGGATCGGACGACCGGCGCGATGCATCGGGCCGCGTCGGTGCCACCGATGGCGTGCCGGGCCAATTGCGGCGGCTGTTGGTTGTGGTCGACGACGAAGCGGCCTGGGCGGCGCGGGCGGCACCGGTGCGGGCCCTGCTTCGGGGCGAGGCGGGCCCCCTCATCGGTGTCGTTGTGGCCGCCAGCGCCGACCGGTTGCCCGCCATGTGCCGTGTCGTGCTTGACGTGAGCGCCAATGGCTCTGGCCGCTTGACCACGATGCACGACGGTAGCTCGGTGGGCGGGATCGTGCTCATGGGAGCCTCGGCGGATACCGCCGAAGGGCTGGCGGCGGACCTTGCCCGCTTCGAGGATCCTGACCTGGCGTTGCCCCATGCGGGCCTGCCGAGCCAGGTCGGCTTGGTCGACCTGTTGGGACCGGCCGAGGACGGCTTGGACGCCCTGATCGCCCGACGGTGGGCGGCGTCGGCGTCGGACCCCGACGAGGTGGGACTGCGGACGACCCTTGGAATCGGTGCTGACGGCCCGTTGACGGTGGACCTCGTGGCCGATGGCCCGCATGCGCTGGTCGCTGGTACGACCGGTGCCGGCAAAAGCGAACTTCTTCGTAGCTGGGTCGCGGCGCTTGCGGCGAGCTACTCGCCTGCAATGTGCAACCTGGTCCTTTTGGACTTCAAAGGCGGCAGTGCGTTCGATGCCTGCGCGGCGCTGCCCCACACCGTGGCCGTGGTGAGCGATCTCGACGGCGAGTTGGCCGATCGGGTGCTGCAATGTCTGGCGGCCGAGCTTCGCCACCGCGAACAGGTGCTGCGCGACGCCGGCGCGCTCGACCTCACTGAGTTGCATGTTCGTGGCGTCGCAACGGGCACGTTGGCTGCATTGGCCCGTCTGGTGGTGGTCGTCGACGAGTTCGCCACGTTGGCCAAGGAGCAGCCCCGATTCCTGGAGTCTCTCGTCGGCATCGCCCAGCGCGGGCGCAGCCTGGGTGTTCACCTCATCCTGGCTACTCAGCGTCCCGCGGGCGTGGTGAGCGAGCAGATCAAAGCGAATACCAACATCCGTATCGCGCTGCGAGTGCAGGATCGGTCCGACTCGCTCGACGTGATTGAACGGCCCGATGCGGCCGATCTGGCCCGGCATCTGCCTGGCCGGGCCTACGTGCGGCTCGGCCGTCACGATGTCGCCCTCGTGCAGACCGCTTTCAGCGGCAGCGTCGGCCGGGACGGCCTGACCAGCACGGTCGAGGTCTTCGAGCCGCCCCCCCACGTGGCCCCAGGTCCTCGGCCCTGGCTCGGCGGTGATACCGGCGAGCACCGCAGTAGCAGCGTCACGGGCCAGGCTCAGCCCCTTGGTTCCAGCGAGGTTTCAACCGCTGCTGGCGAGGACCATCTCGCTCGGATCATCGGCGCGGCTCGGCGCGTCGCGACGCTCCAGGCCTTTCCGCCTCCTCGGGTGCCTTGGCCCGAACCGCTGCCCGACCGGGTGGGCCGCGCCGACCTGCTCGCAGCTCGAAGTGCCGCCCCGACGATCCCGTCGAGCGTGGCGTTTTATCTGCTCGACGACCCGGAGTACCAGCGCCGGGTGGTCGCAGGCTGGGACCCGCAGCAAGGCAACCTGCTGATCTTCGGTACCACCGGCAGCGGCGCAACGAGTGCGTTGGTTGCGCTGGTGGCTGCCACTGCGGCTCGCCTCGGGCCCGAGGCGAGCCATGTCCACATCTTCGGGGACGACCCCGCGTTGCTCGGCCTCGGGTTGCTCCCGCACCTCGGGACCGTGGTACGAGGAGCCGATGTCGAAGCCCGTGCACGGCTGCTGTGGTTTCTTGACAACGAGTTGAAGCGGCGCCGCGACCGGGGACAATTGCTGCTACCGGACACCGAGCTCTCGCCGACGGCACCGCCCCAGGTTCTGGTCGTGATCGACGCGCTTGGGTCCCTCCTGGCCGAATTGCACGGCACCACTGAGTTCTACGAGGAGGCCGATCGCTTGGAGCGAATCTTTCGCGATGGCCCTGCCTATGGGTTGTACACCGTGGCCACCGCGGCGACGGTGTCTTCGGTACGGCACTCGCTGCTGGCCTCGGTACAGCAGCGCATTGTCCTACGCACCGGCGATCCACTCGATGCCCGTCAGCTTGGCGTGGCACCGGTTGGGGGTCCACCAGGCCGTGGTCGTGAGGCCCACCGCGGCCGCCTCCTGCAGGTGATCGATCCCAGGGAAGTGGGACAGGGACTGCAAAGCCTGGCTCGACGCTGGCCTGCGCCGCAACCGGATCGGGCGGCATTCGTGGCCGGACATCTGCCCGACGTGGTGTGCGAGTCGGTCCTCGAGGGCGGCGAAGCCCGAGGCCCGGACGCGCCTGGCGAGGGACGCACCGATTGCTGGATGCCAATGGGGTTGGGCGGTTCTGATCTGAGCGTGCGGGGCTGGTGGCTGGGCCCAGGGTCGGCCGCGCTGGTGGCCGGACCGCGTCGCTCGGGACGATCCAACGTCCTGGTGGGCCTGGCTCGGCGGTTCGGTTCTGACCGTGGCACTGCGACGGTGCTTTGTTGGACACCGCGGCCATCCCCGTTGCGCCAGGTGGTTGCCGCGACCCATTTCCATGGCGATCAGCCCGGAGCGGACCTGGCCCAACTCGTGGCCCAGGCCAAGGACCGCGGGCGTCGTCTGCTGCTCGTGGATGACGCCGAGGACACCGCGGACCCCACCGGCTTGGTGTCAGCGGCCCTTGCCGGCGGCTGGGTGGTGGTTGCCGCGGGACGATCCGACGCACTTCGCGGCTCCTTCGGGCATTGGAGCAGGCAGCTTCGCGGCTCCGGCCAGGGCTTGATCCTGCGGCCCGATGTGGACCTCGATGGTGAGCTGCTGGGGGTACGGCTGCCGCGCCGGGCGGAGTCGTCGCTTCGACCGGTTGGTCGGGCTTACCTCGTCGCTGATGACGAGTTGGCGCTCGTGCAGTGTTTCCTGCTCGCAGACCGCCGCGGGGCAGGATAAATGCCTGACATAACATGATATATCATGTAGTTTGAATGTACTACATTCGAGGCCGATGGCGTCGAAGGACTGAGAGGGCGGAAGTCATGTCAGTGATCATCAAGTCCACACCGGAAGCGATCGGGGCCATTACCACGATGGCAGCCATCATCAACGGCGGTCTGACCGAACAAGTGCAGGCCCTCGCCGGGGCCGGGGACACCGCCGGCGACCCGGCGAACTGGGACGGCCCGCTGGCGGTCCAATTCCGGTCGGTGTGGGGTCAAACCAAGGCCGATCTCCAGCGCCTGTTAGGAGATCTGGCCGAGCTGAGGGGACGTCTGGCGATCGTGCAGCAGAACATCCAGGCCGCCGGTGGTGCTGGCTGAGCGGTACCCGGTCAGCGTGGTGGGCGAATCAGGACGGCTCGTCTGGTAACGCAGGCCCGGTCCACTCCTGGCGACGCGCCTCGTAGAGGGCAATTGCGGCGGCGGCGGACACGTTGAGCGAGCCGACCTTTCCGACCTGGGGCGCGAAGGTGAACGCGTCGCAGCCTTCGAGCATGGCTTTGGAAAGGCCCCGCTCCTCATGGCCGAGCACCAGGGCCACGCCAACGGTGAGGTCCACATTGAAGAGCGGCTCAGCCACTCCGTTCAACTCCACGCCGATGGGCTGAAACCCCGCGGCTCGCGCGGCGCGGAGGGCCTCGGCTGGGGTAGCCACCACGGACCACGGCACAAAGCGTTCCGATCCCATCGACGTCTTGTGGAAGCGCGGATGGTTGAAGGCCTCAGGGCTACCAACTAACCACGCTTGCTCCACCTTGTACACCGCGGCGTGGCGAACAATGGTGCCCAGGTTGAAGGGGTTGGCGACGCCATCGAGGATCAGCGCCAAGCGACCGTGGGTCTGTCGCCGCCAGGTTCGGTGCAACCGCTTCAAGCCGGTGGGGTCCAAGGGTTTGCGGGCCGCTTCGATGCCGGTTGTCGGCTGTTTCGGGCGTGGTTCGTTCATGGGAAGGCCTCCTCGGTGGGGTGGGGTCGGACCTCTAGCAGCCGGAATCCGAGACGTGATCCGAGCCGGACCGTGCGGTGGCCTTGGCCCTCGAGCCACGCTTGCAGGGAATCGGAGCCGAGATGCTTCTGAACGACGAGCACTGCGAAGCCGCTGGGGTGCAGACGTTGGAGCCATTCGCTCAACAAGGCGTGCAGTGCCACCTTGCCGATCCTGATCGGCGGGTTGGAGTAGATGGCGTCGAAGCGCTCATGGGGGTCAACCTCGTCCGGTGCGACAACCTCCACGTTGGTCAGTCCAGCCCGGTCGGCGTTGCTTTGGCACAGCTCGCGGGCACGGCGATTGACCTCGACGGCGATAACCCGGGCCAGTGGCAGTCGCCGGGCGAGGGTCAGCGCGATCGGACCATACCCGCAGCCGATGTCGGCGATGGTCAATGGCTGGTCGAGCACTGGCATCGGAGCATCGAGCAACAGGTAGCGGGTGCCGACGTCGACCTCCCCGGCGGAGAACACGCCGCGGTCGGTGGTGAGTACCAACTGGCCCTCCGGTAGGTGCAGTACGACCTCACGACGCCGCGACGGCGTTGCCGGTTCGCCCGCGAAGTAGTGCTCGGCTCCAGAGGCGGCGGAAGGCTCGGCGGGGGACATGGCGCGCTCACGCTAGTGTCGAGCAGTCGTGGACCACCCACTGCCTGCCCCGCCCGCCCATCCGAGGCGCTTGGTTTATCTCGGCTCGCCGGAGCTGGCGGTTGCCCCGCTGCGGGCGCTCGTCGAGGCAGGCTTCGAGGTGCTGCTGGTGGTCTCACGGGAGGACCGGCGGCGGGGAAGGGGTGCGGCGTTGTCGCCCAGCCCGGTCAAGGCCGCGGCGCTGGAGATGGGTTTGGCCGTCACCGATGACCCCGATGACGTTTTGGAGGTGGCGGCGGATCTGGGTGTGGTGGTGGCCTACGGTCGGATCATCAAGTCGCCATTGCTCGCGCATCTTCCCTTCGTGAACCTGCATTTCTCGCTCCTGCCGCGCTGGCGCGGCGCGGCCCCAGTTGAGCGGGCGATGCTGGCGGGCGACGCCCAGACCGGGGTGTGTCTGATGGCGCTGGAGGAGGGACTTGATACCGGCGGGGTTTATCGGTCGGCGGAAGTCGAGATCGGCCCCGAGGACACGGTAGAGGTACTGCGCAATCGACTGGTACTGCTCGGCACCGACCTGTTGCTCGACGCGCTGCGGTTGGGGTTCACGGTGCCGACCCCCCAGCAGGGCGACGCGGTATATGCCGCCAAAATCGGCCCGGCCGAACTCCAGCTGGACTGGCCGCGTTCGGCTCGCGAGCTGTTGCGCACGGTACGCGTTGGCCGGGCCTGGACGACCTTTCGCGGCCGCCGGCTGCTGGTGCACGATGCGGCACTGGCGGTCGGCCCGCTGGGCGGCTCCGATGTCGCCCCCGACTCCGCACTCGCCGTGGTGCCAGGCACGTTGGCCAACGTCGCCGGCGCGGTGTTGGTGAGTACCGGCCAGGGCTGGCTGGCGTTACGTGAGCTGCAACCGGAAGGCCGTTCGAGGCTGGATGCTCTGGCGTGGCGCCATGGTGCGCAGCCGACCGCGGGGGAGAAGCTCGGTCCATGAGCCCGTCGAGACCGACCTCGCGGCGCGTGGCCATCGACGCGTTGGTGCGAATTGATCAAGGGGGGGCGTATGCCAACCTCGTGCTGGCTGGAATGCTGGACCAGGCTCGGCTCTCAAGCGAGGATCGTCGCTTCACCACCGAGTTGGTGTATGGCACGACGCGCATGCGGCGGGCCTGTGATGCGGCCATCGAGCCTTACATCCTCGGCGCCCTCGATCCCCCGACCAGGGCGGCGCTGCGCCTAGGTGCCTATCAGCTGTTGTTCCTGCGGACCCCGCCCCACGCCGCAGTGAGTGCCACCGTGGATGCGGTCGGCCGCAAGACCAGCGGCCTGGTCAATGCCGTGCTTCGTCGCCTCGCCGCTCGGCCTCCGACCTGGCCTGATGTCGCGACGAGGCTGAGCTATCCCGACTGGATCTTCGATCGGCTCTGCTTGGACCTCGGCCCAGAGGTGGCGGTAGCGGCCCTTGAGGTGATGAATCAACCCCCGCCGGTTACCGAACGCGGTGACGGCTACATCCAGGATCTTGCCTCGCAATGGGTGGCTGCCGCGCTCGAGGCCACCGACCGCGAGCGGGTGCTCGACGTCTGTGCCGCACCGGGGGGGAAAGCCACTGCACTGGCGGCGGGAAGGGCGACGTCGTCGTCGGCTGTGGTGGCCGCCGATTTGCGGGGGTCGCGGGCCCTGCTGTTGCGCCGTAACGTTGAGCGTCTGCGCAGCAACGTCGCAGTCTTGCGGGCCGATGGCGCCCAGTTGCCCTTTCGTGATGGCTCTTTTGACCGTGTGCTGGTCGATGCTCCCTGCAGCGGGCTTGGTGCGCTGCGCCGCCGCCCCGACGCTCGGTGGCGAATCGAACCCGATGCGATCGAGCGGCTGGCAACGCTCCAACGACGCTTGGTTGATGAAGCCGTTCGCGTGCTCGCCCCGGGGGCGATGCTGGTGTACAGCGTCTGCACGCTCTCCGTCCTTGAGTCCACCGGTGTGGACGACCACCTTGCATCGGTGCATCCCGAGTTGGTCCCCGCCGCCCCAATGGAGGGCCCCTGGATTGCCTCGGGCCGGGGTTGGTTGCTGCTGCCGCAAGCCGCGGGGACTGACGGGATGTACGTTCTGCGGCTACGCCGACCGTGAAGTCAGACAGGAGAGTCACCTATGACCGCATCGTTTCCTGCCGAGGGGTTGGCGGCCAAGGTGTTGACGGCGTCGGATGGTGTGGTGGCGGGTACCCGGGTCGATCGTTCGGGTGAGGTGTTGGTGGGCCTGCTCCAAGGGGCCGGCTTCGATGTGGTTGATCACCGGGTCGTGGCCGATGGGGTGGTGTCGGTCGGCGAGGCGTTGCGGCAGATGGCGTCAGGCTTCGCCGGGGTGATCGTGACCACCGGCGGCACCGGGTTCGGCCCGCGGGATCTCACCCCGGAGGCCACCCGCACCGTGATCGAGCGTGAGGCTCCTGGTCTGGCCGAGGCGACACGGGCCATCAACCCGGGCCCCGGTCGGTTGTCCCGCGGGGTTGCGGGCACCCTCGATCGAGCACTCATTCTCAACACCCCTGGATCGCCCAAGGGTGCCGAGGAGTGCCTCAACGCCGTAATCGACGTGCTTCCCCATGCGCTTCGGCTGCTCGCGGGGCAACCAACCGAGCACTGAGCGTGCCTTTGGTAGCGAAATACAGGCCGCTGGGCCCGAGCTGAGTTCGGCGCGACCGAAACGTAACGTTGGTGTGACGAATCTCCTTCGGCTGGCAGCCGTTCTGGCCGGTAGGGTGCCACGGTGCTGAAGTTGGTGTTGCCCAAGGGTTCGTTGGAAAAAGCCACCCTCGAATTGTTCGAGGCCGCTGACCTGGCGGTCAATCGCTCCTCGTCGGTCGACTACAAAGCGACCATCGACGATCCAAGGATTATCGATGTGCGGATTCTCCGGCCACAGGAGATTCCGATGTACGTGGCCGAGGGGCTATTCGACCTCGGTATAACCGGTCGGGATTGGGTAGAGGAAACCGGCGCTGACGTCCAATCCCTAGGCGAGTTGAAGTACTCCAAGGCCACTACGAAGCCGGTCCGAATCGTGGTGGCGGTGCAGCAGGAGTCAGCGGCGATGTCCGTCGACGACCTGCCCCAGGGCGTACGTGTCGCCACGGAGTACCCCAACCTCACCCGGCGATTCTTCCTCGAGCGGGGCATCGACGCTGATATCAGGCTTTCCTATGGGGCGACAGAGGCCAAGATTCCCGACATCGTTGATTGTGTGGTCGACATCACCGAGACCGGTCGGGCACTACGGGCGGCGGGGCTGAAGATCATCGACGTCATCGTCACCTCCTATACCGAAATGGTGGCCAACCCCATTGCTGCCGCCGATCCGGACAAGGCCCGGGCCATGGCGCAGATCCGGACCTTGCTCATGGGTTCCCTCGATGCTCGCGGTCGTGTCCTGCTGAAGCTGAATGTGCCCAAGGACCGCCTCGATGCAGTCATCGCCGAGATGCCGGCGGCGAAGAGCCCGACCGTCAACGAGTTGTATGGCGGCAGCGGCTATGCCGTGGAGTCGGTGGTGCCAAAGCTGGGCATAAACACGCTCATCCCGCGGCTGTTGGAGCTCGGAGCGAGCGACGTGCTCGAGTTGCCCATCTTGAAGATCATCCCGTGAACTTCGGGGGCGAACTGCGACGCGGGGTGGTGAGCGCCTTCGATGCCGTGGTTGGCCTCGGTCAGATCGGTGGCGATGACACCGAGATGGTCGGGTTCCATTGTGTGGCCATTGCCGGTGGTGGCCGGATGATCGAGGTCGGCACCTCGGTGAGCTATCGGCTGGTGGCCGGTGTGCATGGTCGGTGGGAGGCGGCAGGCATTGAGCCTGACGTCGGCGTCAGTCCGAGCGCGGCTCGCTGATCCACTTCGCAATGTTGACGAAGGCCATCTGCAACTGGGTGCGGGCCTCAACCAGCGTGGGCTCATGTTCGCCGAGGCGGCCCTTGCAGGCGTCCATGGCCCCGGCGAGGGCGTCGATGGCCAGCCGGGCTGAGCTCAGGTCCGGTTCGTCCCGATTGAGATGGATCGCGGCGAGTTCGTACAGCCCCATGATGTGGTTGGTGACCACGACGTCCACCGGTGTGGCTAGCAATTGTTGGCGCACCGCGGCCATCTCGGTGGCGGCGATAGCCAAGGCCTCTTCCTGCTCGGTGGTGAGGCCGGGGTCCTCAGTAGGCACCTGACCGGGTCCTCGATCGACGGGGATTTCGCCCCCGGGTGTCCACAAGCTGCTCATGGTGCTACTCTAGGGGGCGGCCCTACTCGACTATCGTTGTCGGTTGGGTCACTAATTGAATAATCTTTCGGAAAGTGGGGAGCCTTGGTCCAGGGACCCCCACCCGGCCACCGGGCGGTGCGCAGGGTCGATGTTGCCAGGGGTACCGGTCCGTCGAAGACGGATTGGTTCGCTGCGAGCGTCGGTTTTCCGACGCTCGCTCGTCGTTTTCGACGTTCGGGTCGGACCGAATCCCAACCAGACGCCTAATCGATGGAGGAAAGCGCGTCGCTTATGAGGAGTGATCAGCAATAACAACGCCGCCGGTGAACGAGCCCAGGGTCAACGAGCGCATCCGAGCGCGTGAAGTCCGTGTGGTTGGCCCTGATGGGTCACAGGTCGGTATCAAACCACTGCCTGAAGCGTTGTCTTTGGCTCGTGAGTTGGACCTCGACTTGGTCGAAGTGGCCGATAAGGCCAATCCGCCGGTGGTCCGGATCATGGACTACGGCAAGTTCAAATACGAGGCGGCCCAGCGTCAACGGGAGTCCCGTCGCAATCAGACAGCTGTGGTGCTCAAGGAGATGAAGTACCGACCCAAAATTGGGAAGGCCGACTTCGAAACCAAGACCCGCAATGTCGAGAAGTTCCTGCACGAGGGGCACAAGGTCAAAGTGACCATCATGTTCCGCGGACGGGAGATTTATCACCCGGAGATCGGCCGGAAGATCCTGGAGGATGTTTCCGAGGCGATTGGTCATGTCGGTCGAGTCGAAGTGCAGTCCAAACTCGACGGACGGAACATGACCATGGTCCTGGCTCCGGACAAGAAGGCCCAGGCCGCATGGGAAGCCCAACGTCGCAAGAACCCCGAGACGGGTGAGACGGAGGAGCCCAACGGTGAGGACATCATTGAACAATCCGTCGACGACACCGTCGACTGACCAGGACGAACTCGCTTGGGTACCCGCCCCCGGCGGGTACCGTCGAAGGCAGCACGCTGCCTCCAGGTGCGGGTGAAGGAAAGGTTGAATTCTCATGCCGAAAATGAAAACCCATCGCGGGGCGGCGAAGCGCTTCAAGGTGACAGGCACCGGCAAGATCAAGCGTCGCCGGGCATTCCGTAAGCACCTGTTCGAGCACAAGCCGTCCACCCGCACACGTCGCCTCAAGCCGATGGTCACCGTGTCCGACGGCGACACGTCTTCCATCAAGCGCCAACTGGGCATGTAGCCCATCGGCCGGTGTGGTTGTCCCACCGGCTTCCCTATAGACCATTCGCTCGACTCCCGAGGAGGCTTCCCCATGGCACGTGTGAAGCGCGCCGTCCACTCGAAAAAGCGCCGCCGCGTCGTCCTCGAACGCGCCCGTGGCTACTACGGCCACCGCAGCCGCAACTACCGCTCCGCCAACGAGGCGGTTATGCATGCGCTGCAGTATGCCTTCCGCGATCGCCGTGCCCGCAAGGGCGACTTCCGGCGGTTGTGGATCACCCGAATCAATGCCGCCTGTCGTCAGAACGGCATGAGCTACAGCCGGTTCATCGCCGGGATGCGCCTGGCTGGCATCGAGGTCGACCGTAAGGTGCTGGCCGAGGTGGCCGTCACCGACGCCGCGGCGTTCACCGCGCTGGTCGAGGCTGCCCGCAATGGGCTGGCAGTGCCGGCTCAGGCATCTTGAACCGGAGTCGTTGCTGACTGAGCCCCTTGCCCCCCGTAATCCCCGTCTGGCGGAACTGCGCCGGCTCCTGGATTCGCGGGCGGCTCGCCGGGAACATTCCTGTTTCGTCGTTGAAGGGCCTCGGCTGGTAGCCGAGGCCCTTGCCGCGTCGCTACCGGTGCACGAGGTGTTCGTGGAACGCGAAGCGGACTGGCCCGGGGCCACGGTGGTGCGAAGCGGCACACTGGACCGGTTGGGCGATGCGGTGACCAGCCAAGGGGTCCTCGCGGTGGTCGGGGCCCCCTCACTGGCTCTTGAGGCGGCGACGGGGGTGGGCGAGGTGCCGCTGGATAAGCGGTGGAACCCATTGGAGCCGCCCCTGGTCCTAGTCCTGGTCGAGGTAGCGGATCCCGGAAATGCCGGCACCATATTGCGTAGCGCCGAGGCTGCTGGTGCCGCCGCGGTGTTGTTCGCCGGCCATGGCGTCGATCCCTTGTCGCCGAAAGTGGTGCGTGCTGCTGCCGGGGCGTTGTTTCGCCTGCCCGTTGCAGTGGAAAAAGACGTCGATGTCGTCATGGGCTGGTTGCGCACGCATCAGCTCAGCTCTTATGCCACGGTGCTCGACGATGGTGAGGACCTCTACCGGAGCGATCTTCGGGGCCGGAGCGCGGTACTGCTCGGCAGCGAGGCCCACGGTCTGAACGCCACCATGATTGCGGCGGCGGATCGTCGGCTCACCGTGCCCATGGCAGCAACGGTGCAGTCGCTCAATGTGGCCATGGCGGCGACGGTGGTTGCCTTCGAGGCCCGTCGTCAACGGCGGTTCGGGTAAGTGGTCCGGGCGAAGGAGTCGGGTGCAGAATTGGACGCTTGGATGGCCAAAGGGCAGGCTCTGCAGCTATGACCACTGAGTTCGAGGCCGTCGAACGCGCCCGTGACGAGGCCCTCGCCAGGGTTGGTGGCGCGGTCACTTTCGCCGAATTGGCCACCGTTGAGACCGAGGTCCTAGGGCGTCGCTCGGTCATCGTGGAGATGCGAAAGGCGCTAGGCGGGCTTGATGCGCAGGCCCGTCGCTCGGTCGGCCAGTTGCTCAATGCCGCCATGTCAGCGGTGGGTGACGCTGTTGTCCTGCGTCGCAGCGCCATCGAGGCGGTTGAGCGGGCCGGCCAGCTCGAGGCCGAACGGCTTGACCTGACGGAGTTCTCCCCGCAGCGCCGCCGCGGCCATCTCCATCCGTTCACCGCGGCCTGGGAACGGCTTGAGGATGTGTTCGTGGGTATGGGATTTCAGGTGGCCGAAGGTCCTGAGATCGAGACGGAGTGGTTCAATTTCGGTGCGCTGAATTTTCCGGCGGGCCATCCGGCGCGCGAGAGTCAGGATTCGTTGTGGGTCGACTGGGGTGAGCCGGGTCACACGCTGCTGCGGACACATACCTCCCCGGTGCAGGTCCGTACCATGCTGGCGCAGGAGCCACCGATCTACGTCGTCTGCCCGGGTCGTGTTTTCCGTCAGGACACCCCAGATGCGACCCATATGCCGGTCTTCCACCAGATCGAAGGCCTGGTCATAGACCGCGGCATCAGCGTCGGTGATCTCGCCGGTACGCTCGATTCCTTCGTGAAGGCCTTTTTCGGGGGCGAATTCTCGTCGCGGCTGCGTCCGTCGTATTTCCCCTTCACCGAGCCTTCGGCCGAGTTCGACGTGCGCCGGCCCGACGGCTCGTGGTTGGAGCTGGGTGGGTGCGGCATGGTCCACCCCAACGTGCTGCGGGCTGGCGGCATCGACCCCGAGCAATGGTCGGGCTTCGCGTTCGGCTTCGGCATCGATCGCTTTGCCCTCACCCGTCACGGCGTCGAGGACCTGCGCGAGTTCTGGAGCGGCGACGTCCGCTTCCTGAGTCAGTTCTAAGCACGAGAAGGGACACCCGACCATGAAGGTCCTGCTGTCGTGGCTACGCGAGTTCGCACCTATCGAAGGTGACCCCCATTGGCTTGCTGACCAGCTCAGCGCGCTCGGCCTCGCGGTCGAGTCGGTGGAAGTGCTCGGGGCGAACCTCGAGGGCGTCGTGGTGGCCAAGGTGCTGGCAACTCGGCCCCATCCCCAAGCCGACCGAATCCAGCTTGTCGATGTCGACCGAGGTGACGGCGAATCGCTGCAAGTCTGCTGCGGCGCATTCAACATGGCCCCCGGCGATCTCGTGCCGCTGGCAACCCTGGGCACGACCATGGCGAACGGGATGCTGATCGAACGGCGCAAACTGCGCGGTGAGTGGTCGAACGGCATGCTCTGCGCGGCGCGTGAGATCGGTCTCACCGATGCCGCGGACGGAATCCTGATCCTTCCGTCCGGCCTCGAGGTGGGGGCCGACTTCGCCGCCGCTATGGGCATTGAGACCGACGTGCTATACGACCTCGACGTCACCGGGAACCGCCCCGATGCGCTCTGCGTGGCCGGGGTGGCCCGCGACCTCGCGGCGTGGCTGGGCGTCGTGTTCACCATGATCGATCCCGTCGCGGCCGCCGACGCGAGCTGGCAGGGGTCCGATGAGGCCGCGGTTCAGATCCTGAATGGGGATCTTTGTGGACGATTCGCGGCTCGAGTGCTGCGCGACGTCGCGGTGGGCCCATCGCCGCGTTGGCTGGCCCAGCGACTCACGGCGATGGGAATGCGTCCGATCAACAACGTGGTTGATGCCTCGAATTACGTGATGCTGGAACTGGGCCAGCCCTCCCACACGTTCGACCTAGGCCGGGTGGCCGGTCGGACCATCACCGTGCGTTGGGCGGGGGAGGGTGAGACCGTGCAGACCCTCGATGGTCAACTTCGCTATTTGAGTGGTCGGGACGGGGCGATTTGCGATGGCGACGGGACGGTCATCGGTATCGCCGGGGTCATGGGTGGGGCCTCGACGGAGATCTCCCCGACCACCACCGAGGTGCTGCTCGAGATGGCGTGGTGGGATCCCATGTCCATCGCCCGTACCGCGCGACGTCTCGGTCTGCGCTCGGAGGCTTCCACTCGCTTCGAACGAGGCACCGACCCTGAGATCATCGATGTTGCGATGCGACGGTTCGTGCAATTGTTGCGCGAGAGCAGCCCAGTACGCCTCGCATCGGGGGAGATCGTCGCGCAGGGGAACCTGCCTGAAGCCGCAACCGTGGCGGTGCGTACAGATCGGGTGAACGCCATGCTTGGCGTGGCGCTCAGTCGAGACGCCATCGCCGCGTTGCTCGCTCCAATCGGCTTCAGCAGCCAAGCGGTGGGCGAAGACCTCGAAGTACGGGTGCCCTCCTTCCGCATGGTGGACACCACCAGCGAGATCGACGTCATCGAGGAGGTCGGACGGCATTATGGCTTCGAGCGGATTCCCAAGACCGTGCCTCGCCCAACAGCCCAGGCCGGTGCACTCAGCGCACTGCAGTGGGACCGCCGCCGGATGCGCCATGCGTTGGTGGGCTTTGGGTTGACAGAGGTGATGCCGCTGCCGTTCCTGGCCCCGGGCGATCTGGCCCGAGCCGGTCTACCGGCTGACGCGGTGCGCGTCACGAACCCGTTGGTGGAGGCGGAGTCGGTCATGCGGACGTCGCTTCTGCCTGGAGTGCTCAAAACCTTGGCCTTCAACGCGTCGCACCGTAATCCCGACCTGGCGTGCTTTGAGATCGGTCACGTTTTCCTGCCTACGGATCGCTCGGCACCGTTGCCCGACGAGCGCGAACAGCTTGGTGTGGCCATCGCCGGCGCGGCGTCGCCCGCGGCGATCGAGGTGTGGCAGGTCATCGCCGATGTGCTCGGTGTGGGCCAGTGGCGGCTGCGCGCCGACGCCCCCGCGGGCATGCATCCGACCCGCAGCGCCTACATCGAGTTGGCGGGGACCATCCTCGGTGCGGTGGGCGAGGTCGATCCTGCCGTCGCGGCCAGCTATGGCGTCGAACGGCGCATCGCCTGGCTGCAGGTTGATTTGACCGCCCTGCTGGCCTCGCCGCATGGCAGTGGCGCCTACCGGAAGGTGTCGCGTTACCCCTCATCCGACGTCGATTTGGCCTTCGTCGTGGTGGAGTCCGTACCCGCGGCAGCGGTGGCGGCAGCGTTGCACGATGCCGCCGGTGAGCTGCTCGTAGATCTGGCACTCTTCGATGTCTACCGCGGTGATCGGGTCCCCTCGGGCAGCCGGTCGCTGGCCTATCGCTTGCGTTTCCAGGCCGGAGACCGCACCCTGACCGATACGGAAGTCGCCGCCGCTCGGACGCGCTGCATCGAGGCGATCACCCGCGACCTCGGCGCGGCGTTGCGGAGCTGACCGACGCCGGGGGGTGCGGCCCGCTGTTCGATCCCCGTTGGTCTCAGCCCAGCGCGTCGCCATAGTGCGGATCGAAGTTGGCCTGCCAGCCTCCGGTATGCCAGAACACCACCGGCCTACCGTCGAAACGTCCGGCGCGGGCTTGATCGACCAGCGCGGCCAGCGCCTTGCCCGAATAGACGGGGTCGGCCACTATGGCCTCGGTTCGGGCGAGCAGCTTGATGGCCGCAACGGCGGGCTCGGTAACGGCACCGTAGCTCGGCCCGCTATAGCCGAGTTCGACCATGATCTGGCTGGCCTCGAAGCGGTGATCGAAGCCGACCAGCGCCGCGGCATCGGTGGCGAGTAGCGCCAAGTCATGGGCAGGGTCGGGCAGGACCAGGCCGGCGTCGATGCCGATCGGTTGTGGCCCCCGGCCGTGCAACGCCCGGCCGAGGACCAGGCCAGCGTGGGTGCCACCCGACGTGGTGGCGTGGATCAGAGCCGGTTCCGGTCGGGCGCGAGCTGCCTCGCTCTGCGCTGTCGCATTCATCAGCCCAGCCGAGGAGAGTTGCTGGAGCAATTCGCCGTAGGCCAGTGCGAAGCCCAGTGAACCCAACGGGGACGAGGCTCCGATCGGAGCGACATAGGGGCGACCACCGTCCCGGCGAACCTCGGTGGCGACGGCCTCGAGAATCGGCGTCAGCTCCGACCAGGCGATGTTGCCGACGAGGCGTATCTCGGCCCCGAAGAGTTCGTCGAGCAGCAAGTTGGCGCGGCGGCTGGTGGGCGGCTCGCCGGTGAGTACCAGGATGCATCGCAGGCCCAACTGGGCGGCCGCGGCGGCTCCTGCTCGGGCCGAGTTCGATTGGATTGCCCCCACCGTGATCAAGGTGTCGGCCTGGTGTTCGAGGGCCTCGCCCAAAAGAAGTTCGTATTTGCGGACCTTGTTGCCGGCGTGTCCGACGCTGCCGATGTCATCGCGCTTCATCCAGACATCGGCCCCGATGGCTGCGGCGAAACGTTCCACCCGATGAAACGGGGTTGGCAGGGGGGTCAGGGCCACCCGAGGTAGCCCCTCGAGCCGCTGGAGGGCCGCGTGGCCGGAGTGGTTCTGCGGTTGCATGTTCGCAACGGTACCCGGGAACCATGGCCGTCATTTTATATACTTTGCATATGTATGCATAGGTGTGTATTCTATCTGAGTGCTTTCTGCCGCCATCATCGGTGCCTCGGGCTACACGGGGGCCGAGTTGCTCCGCCTGTTGGCCACACATCCGCACTTCGACGTCGAGCTGGCCACGGGTGATTCCCAGGCCGGAACGCCGATTGCCACGCTGTACCCAAGTTTGGCCGCCGCTTACGGCAACCGCTGTTTCGATGAGGTCGACCTTGCCGCCGCAGCGCGGGCCGATGTGGTGTTCCTCGGCCTGCCCCATGGAGCGTCACAGTCGATCGTGCCCCAGCTTCGAGCCGCGGGGGCCAAGCGCATCGTCGATCTGGCGGCGGACTTCCGGCTGAAGGACCCCGGTTTGTACCCGATTTGGTATCACGATGAACACCAGGCGCCGGAGTTGTTGGCCTCCTTCGTGTACGGCCTTCCCGAGCTGTTTCGGGAGCAACTCCGCGGCGCGGACCTCGTCGCCTCGCCTGGGTGCTACCCGACCGCAGCCACGTTGTCATTGCTACCCGTGGCCCGTGCCGGGTTGATCGATCTCGCTGCGGTGATCGTCGATGCGGCGAGCGGGGTGTCGGGGGCGGGGCGCCCACCCAAGGCCAACACCAGCTTCTGCACCGTTGACGAGGACTTCACTGCCTATGGCCTGTTGAACCACCGTCACACTCCCGAGATGGAAATGTTGTTGGGGGCCAAAGTGCTGTTCACCCCCCATCTCGCTCCGATGAACCGGGGCATCTTGGCCACCTGCTATGCCCGGCCCGCAGCGGGTAGGGGCGCCGAGTTGAGCACCGAAGCGCTGTTGCGCCTCTATCGTGAGTTCTACGCCGATGAACCCTTCGTCGTGGTCACCGACGGCTCACCTTCGACCAAGGCGACCCTCGGTTCGAACGTCGCCCAGGTGACGGTGCGCTATGACGAACGGACTGGGTTCGTGTTGGGGATTTGTGCCATCGACAACCTCACCAAGGGTGCCTCTGGCGCCGCGGTGCAGTGCGCCAACATCATCTGTGGGCTGGCGGAGACCACCGGCTTGCCCGTCGTTGGGGTGTATCCATGAGCAGCACCGTGGGGGCCGCGGAGACCGCCGCCGTACTCACTCAGGCCTTGCCCTACATCAAGCGATTTCGCAACAAGGTGGTGGTGGTCAAGTACGGCGGCAATGCCATGAACCCCGAGGGTGGGGCGGCGCAGTTCGCCGAGGACATCGTGCTCATGCATTCCGTCGGGCTCAAGCCCGTTGTGGTCCACGGCGGCGGCCCGCAGATCACCGACATGATGACCCGATTGGGCAAGAAGTCCGAGTTTCGACACGGTCTACGCGTCACCGACGCCGAGTCTTTGGAAATCACTCGTATGGTGCTGGTGGGCAAGGTGAATCGCGAGCTTGTCTCCGACATCAACCGGCACGGCCCGCTGGCGGTCGGCGTGTCCGGGGAGGACGGAGGGCTGATCACCGCGGTGCTGCACGACGCCGAGCTCGGTTTTGTCGGTGACGTCGCGAGCGTCAATCCATCGTTGCTCTTACGGCTGCTTGAGCATGACCTGATCCCGGTGATCGCCACCATCGGCGTCGACGAGGCCGGTCAGGCCTACAACATCAACGCCGACACGGTGGCCGGCGCGATTGCCGTGGCCCTCCATGCCGAAAAGCTCGTGTTTCTCACCGATATCGAGGGTCTTCGCCGCGATGTGGCCGATCCGTCCACGCTGGTCTCGCAAATCACCACCGCCGAGTTGCAGCTACTCGTCGAGGACGGAACGGTGGCATCGGGGATGATTCCCAAGGTCCAAGCCTGTCTCAACGCGGTCGGCGCGAGCGTGGGCTCAGCTCATCTCCTCGATGGTCGCATTGATCATGTGTTGCTGCTCGAAGTGTTTACCGACCGCGGCATCGGCACCATGATCACGTCCGATTGACCGACCTTTCGCCTCGCTGACCGCGCCGTAGGGGTGATCTCATCCACTCGTCCGCGATCGCCGCATTGGGCGGGTCCCGCCGCCGGAACATTGTCCGCTCGTCCACGAAACGCCTAACAGGGGAACCACCATGTCGACGCACTCCATCCAGATGGACGCTCCAGCCGAGCTCGACCGCTGTCCGATCATGTCCAACTTCGCCGCCCCGACGGTGATGTTCGTGCGCGGCGAGGGCACGCGCCTGTGGGACAACCACGGCAAGGAGTATCTCGACTTTCTCTGTGGGCTAGCGGTCGCCTCCCTTGGTCACGCCCACCCGGAGGTGGCCGAGGCCATCGCCGAGCAAGCCCGGACCCTGTTGCACGTGTCATCGATTTTCGCCACCGAACACGCGTGGCACGTGGCGCAAACCATCGACCTGCTCATCGGCGACGGAAGCCCAGCCGGTGGCCAGGTGTTCTTTTGCAACTCCGGTGCTGAGGCCAATGAGGCCGCCATCAAGCTGGCGCGTAAATGGGCTGGTCACGGACGCTATGGGGTGATCACGACGTACGGGAGTTTCCACGGTCGGACCTTGGCGACGCTCGCAGCAACCGGTCAGCCATCCAAGCATGAACCGTTCGCGCCGATGCCAGAAGGGTTTCGTCATGTTGCCCTGGGCGACATCGAGGCCCTCGAAGCGGCCATCGATCCTACCGTCGCCGCCATATTGCTCGAACCCATCCAGGGCGAGGGTGGCGTGTACCCGGCGTCAACGGAGTACCTCCAGGCTGCCCGCCGACTTTGCGACGAGCGCGGACTGCTGCTGATGATGGACGAGGTACAGACCGGCTTCGCTCGGACTGGTCGGTGGTTTGGCTTCCAGCATCACGGGATCGAGCCCGATGTGGTGTGTCTGGCCAAGGCGATGGGCAACGGTATGCCCATCGGAGCAATCTGGGCCCGGGCCGACGTGGCCGCCGCCTTCCAACCCGGCGATCACGGTTCCACCTATTCCGGCCAGCCGATGGCCACCGCGGCGGTACGCAAGGTGCTCGAGATCATGCAACGCGAAGATCTGCCCGCGCGGTCCCGGGAGAACGGTGCGTATCTCCGCGCCAAGCTGGAGCAGATCCCTCAGGTGGTGTCGGTCCGCGGTTCAGGCCTGCTTCTGGCCGCCGAACTCGCCCCCGGCATCGATGCCAAGGCGGTATACATCGCCTGTTTGGAGGCCGGCTTGGTGCTCAACGCAATCACGGCGAGTGCCCTGCGACTGACGCCGCCGCTGAATGTGAGTGCAGCCGACATGGACACCGCGGCGCACCTCCTCGGCCAGGTGCTGCAGTCGTTGTGATGCGTCACTTGCTCGAAATGGATGACCTGCGGCCCGAGGAACTGGCGCGCGTCTTGGACCTGGCGGGCATTGCTTCGCCCGAGCGAGTGCTGGCCGGGTCGGGCGTGGCGTTGGTGTTCGAAAAGCCCTCCGCTCGTACCCGTCATTCCTTGGAAATGGCGGTCGTGCAACTCGGTGGGCATCCGTCCTATATCACCGGGGCCGAGGTCGGCATGGACCAACGCGAGTCCGTGGAGGACGTCACGAGGACCCTGAGCTGCTATTACGCCATGATCGGTGCCCGCGTGTTCGACCACCAGACGGTGCAGCGGATGGCGGCGGTGGGGGCGGCGCCGGTGCTCAACCTGCTGTCGAATCGCTCCCATCCGATGCAGGCGCTCGCCGACCTTCTCACCCTGAAACAGGAGTGGGGCCACCTTGGCGGCCAGACGCTGGCATATGTCGGCGACGGCAACAACGTGTGCCGCTCCCTGGCGCTCGGTGCGGCCATGTGTGGCATCGAGATGAGGGTGGCCAGCCCCGCCGGGTACGGCCTCGGCGATGAGGATGCCGCCCGGGTGGCGGCGCTCGGGGGCAAGTTGGTCCGCACGGAAGATCCCGACGAGGCAGTGGCGGGAGCAGATGCGGTGTACACCGACGTGTGGGTTTCGATGGGGGAGGAGCAGGTGGCAGAACAGAAGCGAGCAGCGCTCATCCCCTTCGGGGTGACGTCGGCGCTAATGAAGCGGGCGGCAACGCACTCGGTGTTCCTGCATTGTTTGCCGGCGCACCGCGGTGAGGAAGTCGCCGCCGAGGTGATCGACGGGACCCACAGCCGGGTGTGGCGTCAGGCCGAGAACCGTATGCACGCCGCCCGGGGGCTGCTGTGCTGGCTGTGGACAGAGGCCAAGCAATCATGACGCTCTCCAAGGCTCAACGACGTCACCGGATAGCTCGACTGCTGGAGCAGCACATCGTCACGAGCCAGTCGCTCCTGGTGGAGCTGCTGGCGGCGCAGGGAGTGGCGGCGACGCAGGCCACGGTGTCCCGAGATCTCGAGGACTTGGGAGCGGTAAAGGTGCGACTGCGCGGCGGCGAAGCGGCCTATGCCATCCCGGAGCTTCCCTCGGAGAAGCTTGCCCCTCGTGAACATCTGCGCCGGGTGCTCGGTGAATGGGTGGTCGAGCTCGCACCGTCGGGCAATCTGGTGCTCTTGCGCACCCCACCAGGGTCGGCCCATGTTGTGGCATCGGCCTTAGATCGATCAGGTTTGGACGGAGTTCTCGGAACCGTCGCCGGCGATGACACACTGCTGGTTGTGGTGGTGGAAGGCCGAAGCGGCGCCAGCATGGCCGAGGAATTGGCAGAACTGGCCGGGTTGGCCAGCGAGGGATCGAAATGACGAACGAACACATGGCTAGCAATGGGCCCAAGGATGCCGCCACCGAGGACGGTGCGAAGAGTTCCAGCGGTGTGCCTTTGTGGCACGGACGCTTCGAGCAGGGCCCCTCCGATGAACTGTGGGCGTTCACGGTCAGCTTGCCCTTCGATCGCCGACTCTGGCTCGACGACATCACCGGGTCGCGGGCCCACGTCAAGGGCTTGGCCAAGGTGGAGCTGATCACCGCGGCCGAGGAGGCTGCGATGCTCGACGCTCTCGATCAGGTGGAAACGGAGATGGGTGGCGGCTCCTTCACCTTTCTCGCCAGCGACGAGGACATTCACACCGCCGTCGAACGTCGGGTGACGGAGATTGCCGGCCCACCTGGTGCGAAGCTGCACACCGGTCGCAGCCGCAACGACCAAGCCGCCACCGACCTGCGCCTTTATACCCGTCGCGAGTTGCTTGATGTGGCCCGGCGGGTGACGCTGCTGCAGCGCACATTGCTGCATCGAGCGAAGGAGGCCGGCGAGACCTACATGCCGGGCTACACCCATTTGCAGCGGGCCCAGCCGGTGCTGCTCGCCCACCACCTGTTGGCGCATGGTTGGGCGCTGTTTCGGGACGTCGAAAGGTTGCTCGACGCGCGGCGACGGGCAGATGTCTCTCCGCTCGGCGCAGGCGCTCTTGCCGGTTCCTCCCTCCCGCTTGACCCGCGCTTCACCGCCAACGAGCTGGGGTTCAGCCGGGTCTTCGACAATTCGCTCGACGCAGTGTCGGATCGAGACTTCGTGGCCGAGGCACTCTTTTGTTGCACTTTGCTGGCGGTGCATCTGTCGCGGGTGGCGGAGGAGATCATCATTTGGTCGAGCGAGGAGGTCGGCTTCATCCGTTTGGACGATCGGTATTCAACCGGCTCGTCGATGATGCCGCAGAAGAAAAACCCTGATATCGCCGAATTGACCCGGGCCAAGGCGGCCCGGTTGATCGGCCACCTCACCGGTGTGCTGGCCATGCTCAAGGGCTTGCCGCTGTCCTACAACCGTGACCTCCAAGAGGACAAGGAACCGTTGTTCGACGCGGTGGACCAGTTGAAGCTTGCGCTGTCAGCGATGAGTGGCCTCATAGACACGGTGCGCTTTGAGCGTAAGCGTATGGAGGCGGCGGCGGACTCGCCCTATCTGGCGGCGACTGACCTGGCCGAATGGATGGTCGGGCGGGGAACCCCATTCCGTGACGCCCACGCTCTCGTCGGCTCGCTGGTGCGCGACTCGCTGGAGCGCAACGTCGCGCTGCCCGAATTGGTGGCCGCCCATCCACTCTTGGGAGATGAGGCGGCGGCATTGTGTGCCCCCGGACAAGCGGTGCAGCGTCGCTCGAGCCCCGGTGCTGGTGGTCCCGTGCAGGTCGCGAAGCAGTTGGCCAAGTTCCAAAAGCAGTTGGACACGATGATGACGCGGTTACAGGACAGTTAGGTAGCGGGCGTCTGGTCAGCATGCGGTCATCTGGTAGGGGTTCGGACCGTTCGGGCGACGTGCTACCGAGATCCTTTTTTGATCGGTCCGCAGTCGAGGTTGCCCCAGAGTTGCTCGGACTGTGGCTCTACCACGGTCCGACGGCGGTCCGCATCGTCGAAGTCGAGGCCTACGAGCCAGATGACCCGGCGAGCCACAGCTTCATCGGGCCCCGGCCGCGGACCAAATCGATGTTTGGTCCGCCCGGTCATTTGTACGTCTACCGCTCCTATGGCATTCATTGGTGCGCCAATGTGGTCTGCTCTCGCCCGGGCGTGGGCTCGGCGGTGTTGTTGCGAGCGGGGGAACCAATAACGGGCGAGGCCCTGATGGCCGAGCGGAGGTCACCAATGATGGCGACACGGATGCTCTGCTCGGGTCCGGGCAAGCTGTGTGCGGCCCTGGCCATCGGGGCCACGCACGATGGCGTCGATCTCTGTGGTCGTGGATCGGCGCTGCGACTGGTCGCTCCGGCCGGTGTCGACACGGCTCGAGGCCCCGCGGGCTGGGCGCCGGGCCACCGCGACGTGGTGGTGACCAGACGCATCGGGATCTCCAAGGCCGTGGATCGTCCCTGGCGCTGGCTGGTGGCCTCAAGCCCGCACGTGTCGCCCAGAACCCCACGGGGCTAGCGTCGCGGGCCATGGCCGTGCTCGCTCCGGCGGATTTGACCTCCAACCGTTCGCTGGCCCGGGCCCGGAGCGAGATCCTGAGCGCCTTGGTCGGTGACGCGTCCCATGAAGCAAATCGAGCGCTGATGCTTCGCTTTGTGGGCGACAATGACGACGCTCTCTGGCGTAGCTGTGAGCGTGCTCACTTGACCTCCTCGGCCTTGGTGGTGGCGGCGGCGGACCACCGGGTGCTGTTACTCGAACATCGCAAGCTGCGCCGCTGGTTCCAACCCGGCGGCCATGCCGACGGCGAGGCCAACCTGGCGTTGTCCGCTTGGCGTGAGGCAACAGAAGAAACGGGCATCGACTCGTTGGTCGTCTACGGCCCCGCGATTGATCTTGATGTCCACGAGGTCCGTCCGCCGAACGAACCCAGCCATCTACACCTCGATGTCCGCTACCTGGTCATCGCGCCACTTGGTGCTGTTGCTGCTCCCAACCACGAATCGACAGCTCACCGTTGGGTGAACCCCGACGATCTCGATGGTTTCGACCCCGATATAGGCCTGCGCCGCCTCGTGGCTCGTGGGCTTGGGCTGTTCGCGCAGCTGACGGCCTGAGCGTCGGACCGCGCCGGGCGTTGCCCTCAGACGTCGCCGGGTGTGTCGCACGACCTCATGTTGTTCACCGCGGCGATGTTGTCCATCGACTTGGTGTAGAACTCGCCGTCGAATGAGCGGAGCACGAACCTGGCGTCCTTGCCCGAGGCGAGGATGTCACGGTACGCGGTGCGGTCGGCCAGGTACTGGTCCCAGTCGGCGAGCCACTTCGTGACGATGTACTGGTCGGGTCCGTTATTGGGGCTGATGGTGCGCAAGGCGGCCACCATCTGGCGCAGTTCTTCGGTGGCTGCCCCGAGGACCACGGCACGCTCTTGCGGGGTCTTTGATGCGGGGGCTGGGGGCAACGCGTCGACGCTGATCCGGAAGGGGGCGCACAGCGCCTGCGCCGCGGCGCCATAATCGGAGTCCGCGAGGGTGTCGGGTGGGTCCTTTCGGGCCACACCCGACAAGGCGTAGGTCCACAGCAGAAATGACGCTGCGACCACGGTGGCGGCGGCGATACCGGAAGGTCGGCGATACCACGGCCGCCGTTTGGGGCTCTGGTCATGTGTCGTGCTGGTGCCCGAAGGCGGGGGCGTTATCACGGCGGGGGAGTCTGCTTTCCCGCCCCACCTGAAGGGGCGGCTGGGGGAGAACCTATGACGTTGGTGGGCAGACAGCAGCGGCTGGTGGGGCCTCACGGTGTCGTTGAGGTAGTCGGCGATGCGGTGGTGGAGGACACAAGGGTTGTGGACGCCGCAGTCGGGGTGCTCGTCGCGGGGTTGGTCGGCGTTGTCGAAGGCGGGGGTGTTGCCGTTGTCTTCGCCGTGGCCACCGTCGTGGAGGTCACGCTGGTCGACGTGGTGGTGACGGCCATATACGCCGCAACCTTCGACGGGGCCGGATGGAAGTCGACTTCGTCCAGCCCGGCAGTTGCTTCAGCCATGTAGGTGCGCCAGATCTCCGCCGGCCAGGATCCGCCGGTCACTGTGAACGGCGTCGTGGGTGGCACCATGGACCGTTGTTCTTGGGGGTATCCGACCCAGACCGCGGTGACTATCTGCGGGGTGTAACCGACGAACCAGGCATCGCGGTACTCCTCGGCCGTACCGGTCTTGCCTGCGACCGGGCGGCCGATCTGCGCTGCAGTGCCTGTTCCGCGGGCCACGGCTTGCTGCAGGGCGTAGGTCACCTGGTCGGCGCTTTCTGCTTCGATGGCCCTGGTTCGGTCATGGGGTGCTTCATAGAGCACCTTGCCGCCCGCGTCGGTTATCAGCGAGACGAATACCGGCGGGACGTGGACCCCGCGGTTGGCGAGCGTGCCGTAGGCATTGGCCATCTCGAGCACGGTCACGTTCTCGGTTCCCAGCACGGCGGCGGGAACGGGCAGCAAGGCAGAGGTGATACCCATGGCGTGGGCGACCTTGACGGCGGCAGCGGGTGTCACTTCCATCATCAGCTGGGCAAAGACGGTGTTGTACGAGCGAATGGTGGCCTCGAGAAGGTTCGCCATCCCTCCGCCGGCACCGCCATAGTTCCGCACGATCCACGTGTCACGGTTGTCGAGTTTGAATTCGATCTGTGGTGGTGCGTCGTAGATCTTGCCCAGCGGCACCCCCTTTTCAATGGCGGTGGACAACACGAAGGCTTTGAACGTGGAGCCCGCCTGGCGGCCGTTGCCCATGGCCAGGTTCACCTTGGCATAAGGGCTGGGGCCAAAGAAGTTGCGGCCGCCGACCATGGCGAGCACCTTGCCGGTGGCCACGTCCATGCTGACCAGCGAGGCGTCAGGTTGGGTGTCAGGGTCGGGCAGAACTTCGGCCACGGCGCGCTCGGCGTGCGCTTGCAGCTTGAGATCGAGGGTGGTGTAAATGCGCATCCCTCCGCCGAAAAGCAGATCACGGCGGGCCCGCTCGGTTGCCCCGAAATGGGAGTCGGTGAGTATGAACTGCTTGACCTCTTCGACGAAATGAGCACCGGAGAAACGATCGGCCTCGGTGAACTCGGGGCGCAATCCGAGCGGAGAGTTTCGGGCTGCAAGTTCCTCGGCGACGGAAATCTTGCCGTCTCCCAGCATCTGCTGGAGTACGACGTTGCGGCGGACGAACGCGG
>CAMDQT010000014.1:82500-86203 GCA_945906305.1 Ferrithrix thermotolerans DSM 19514
TAGGGCGTATAGTCGCATGCTGTAGACCCGAAGCCGAGTGATCTATCCATGGGCAGGTTGAAGCGGGGGTAAGACCTCGTGAAGGACCGAACCGGTGTAGGTTGAAAACTGCACGGATGACCTGTGGATAGGGGTGAAAGGCCAATCAAACTCGGTGATAGCTGGTTCTCCGCGAAATGCATTTAGGTGCAGCGTTGCGTGTTCAGCCACGGAGGTAGAGCACTGAATGGGTTAGGGGGCCCACAAGCTTACCGACCCCAATCAAACTCCGAATACCGTGGCTCCAGAGCGCAGCAGTGAGACCATGGGGGATGAGCTTCATGGTCGAGAGGGAAACAGCCCAGATCGCCGGCTAAGGCCCCTAATTCTGGACTAAGTGGTAAACGATGTGGGATCGCATAGACAACCAAGAGGTTGGCTTAGAAGCAGCCACCCTTTAAAGAGTGCGTAATAGCTCACTGGTCGAGTGATCCTGCGCGGACAATGTAACGGGGCTCAAGTCCAGAGCCGAAGCCGCGGATTGCGTAAGCAATGGTAGCGGAGCGTCGACTACGGGTTGAAGCGGGGGAGGAATCCGTCGTGGACTGTAGTCGAGTGCGAATGTAGGCATGAGTAGCGACAGAGGGGTGAGAAACCCCTCCACCGAAAGCCCAAGGGTTCCTGGGGAAGGCTAATCCTCCCAGGGTAAGTCGGGAGCTAAGGCGAGGCCGATAGGCGTAGTCGATGCACAACGGGTTGATATTCCCGTACCACCATGTTCGCGTCCGAGCCAAGCTATTGATGCTAAGGGCCGTTCCTTCGGGAAGGGCTTGACCCTCAGTGGGGAGGTTAGCGAAGGGGGGACGCAGGAGGATACGTGATCCCAGGCGTTGGTTGTCCTGGGGTAAGTGTGTAGGGCGAGGACCAGGGAAATCCGGGCCTCATTAAGCCTGAGACACGATGCCGAGCCGATTTAGGCGAAGTCACTGAGTCCATGCTGCCAAGAAAAGCCGCTAGCGAGCTGACATGGTGCCCGTACCCCAAACCAACTCAGGTGGGCGGGTAGAGAATACCAAGGTGATTGGGTGAACTGTGGTTAAGGAACTCGGCAAAATACCTCTGTAACTTCGGGATAAAGAGGACCCCATTAGGGTGATAGACCTTGCGTCTGGAGCTCGAGGGGGTGGCACAAACCAGGGGGAAGCGACTGTTTACTAAAAACACAGCAGCGTGCCAAGCCGCAAGGCGCTGTATACGCTGTGACGCCTGCCCGGTGCCGGAAGGTTACGGGGAAGGGTTAGCCGCAAGGCGAAGCTCTGAACCTAAGCCCCGGTAAACGGCGGCCGTAACTATAACGGTCCTAAGGTAGCGAAATTCCTTGTCGGGTAAGTTCCGACCTGCACGAATGGCGTAACGACTTCCCTACTGTCTCAACCACAGACCCAGCGAAATTGAAGTACGAGTAAAGATGCTCGTTAGCTGCAGAAGGACGGAAAGACCCCGTGGACCTTTACTACAACTTGATGTTGGGTTTTGGTATGCGTTGTGTAGGATAGGTGGGAGACTTGGAAGCCGGCACGCCAGTGTCGGTGGAGTCAACCTTGAAATACCACCCTGCGTATGCCGGGACTCTAACCTGGGCCCGTTATCCGGGTCAGGGACATCGTCAGGCGGGTAGTTTGACTGGGGCGGTCGCCTCCTAAAGAGTAACGGAGGCGCTCAAAGGTTCCCTCAGCCTGGTTGGCAATCAGGCGTCGAGTGCAATGGCACAAGGGAGCTTGACTGCGAGACCTACAAGTCAAGCAGGTGCGAAAGCAGGACATAGTGATCCGGCGGTTGCGTGTGGAAGCGCCGTCGCTCAACGGATAAAAGGTACCCCGGGGATAACAGGCTTATCTTCCCCAAGAGTCCATATCGACGGGAAGGTTTGGCACCTCGATGTCGGCTCATCGCATCCTCGGGCTGAAGCAGGTCCGAAGGGTTGGGCTGTTCGCCCATTAAAGCGGTACGCGAGCTGGGTTTAGAACGTCGTGAGACAGTTCGGTCCCTATCCTCTGCAGCCGAAGGGGATTTGAGAGAGGCTGTTCCTAGTACGAGAGGACCGGAACGGACGTAGCTCTCGTGTGCCAGTTGTTCTGCCAAGAGCATGGCTGGTTAGCGACCTACGGAAGAGATAACCGCTGAAAGCATCTAAGCGGGAAACTCGTCTCGAGATGAGATCCCCCACTGGGTTAACCAGGTAAGGCCCGTGGTAGGTCACCACGTTGATAGGCCGGAGGTGTAAGCGCAGTAATGCGTTCAGCCGACCGGTACTAATCGGCCGAGGGCTTGGATTCGACGAAGTTGTTCGTGCTCGCTATGGAGTTCTTTCCGGTCGTAGACCGATGTGAACACAAGATTTCGGTGGCTTTAGCGGTGGGGTCACACCCGTTCCCATTCCGAACACGGAAGTTAAGCCTGCCAGCGCCAATGGTACTTGGGTGGAATCGCCCTGGGAGAGTAGGACGCCGCCGAATTTCTCTCACAAGGGGACCCTCTAACGGGGGTCCCCTTGTGACGTTTTCCCCCGTCTTGGGGGGCGAGGTACGACTACGCTGGACGGCCTATGTCTGACGCCCCCGCCTCTGGTTATCCGCGAGCGCAGTCCGGTCGTGGCTCGGCAGGACAACCAAGTGGCGCCCCTTTGAAAGCAAGTTCGCCCCGGAAGGGGAACGGCGCAGGCCGTCCCGGCCGGGTCGAGGATGAGGAGTTCTCCGACGTGCGCCGCTCGCCTCGCGCTCCGAGTGCGGGGCGCAATGTGGCGGCCCGGCCGGACACCGGGGGGCGCCGTACGGGGCCCCCCCGATCTGCCGAGGGGGCTGGTGGGCGCGAGGGCCGGGCGTCTGGCTCTCCGTCGAGCCGCTCGGTGGGCGGTGCGCAAGGTGGTGGAGCGGCGCGCGGCACGGGTGCGTCACGTTCTTCGCCGGGCAGGTTTGGCCCTGATGACCGTGGGCCCCGCACCGGTGGTGCTGGGACGCGGGGCCCCGGTGGCGGTAGCTCCGCCGTTGGTGGTGCACGCTCTGCGTCCGGTGGCGCACGGTTTAGCGGCGAGGGACGAGGGTCAGGCCCAATGCGCGACCGCGATGACCGACGCGGGGCGGGTGTAGTGGGGCGGGGTGAGCGGTCCGCCAGCAGGGGGCCTGATGATCGCGGCCCCCGCAGCGCTGGCGCTGCGACGCGTGGCCCCGGTGGGGGTAGCTCCGCCGTTGGTGGTGCACGCTCTGCGTCCGGTGGTGCACGGTTTGGCGGCGAAAGACGAGGGTCCGGCCCAATTCGCGACCGGGACGACCAGCGGGGCGGCGGTGTAGGAGGGCGGAGCGAACGGCCCGCCGGCACTCGCGCCGCGGGGTTGCGCAGTGAGCCTCGCGGGGCCGGTACGCGTCCAGAGGGACGCGGTGCAGGGCAGCGGGGCGATGGTTTCCGCGGGCCAGGTCCGGCGGGTGGCCCGCCTCGGGACGCATCCGCGGGGCGCGGCCCCGGGCGCGGGAGCTCCTCCGGTGGCTATCAGGGTGGGGCTCGAGGATCGAACGTTCGCTACGGCGGCGAGTCACGGGGCGGGGGTTCGAGCTCGGCGTCCTCGAGGGGCTCCGGCGGGTGGGGACGCTCCGATGGTCAGGCGGAGCCTGTTCCCCGTGGGCCGCGGGTGCAATCTGCCGCCCGGTTGAACGGGAAGCTCGTGGGCGGA